>DATJSN010000023.1:0-30806 GCA_035504095.1 Phycisphaerae bacterium
AAATACCCATCAGGCAGGGTTGATTGATTTTTGGCTCTTCGGCGGCTTTCGACGCGATTCTTTCATGGAAGTTTAAATTTGGCGCTCCGCCGGGATGAACTTTCTGCATGGCGGCATTTAGAGGAGTATCGGGAATGAAGCCAAAATTTTTACAACATGTTAAACGCGGTTTTACCCTCATTGAATTGTTGGTGGTGATTTCGATCATCGCCATTCTGATCGCCTTGCTGCTGCCGGCGCTGGCCAAGGCCAAGGAAGCCGCTCAATGCACCGCGTGCCTGTCAGACATCCGCCAGATTGGCGCTGCCTACAAAGAATATTGCACCAATGGTTCGCCCCATGGCTTCCTTTATGATGTCGGTCAGTGGCCTCTGGAATTGACACCTTATCTGGGAACACCGAACACTTCAACGCCGTGCGGGAATGGATATGATGTATGGCTAAACGCTACTCAGACATATATTCCAACCAGCGTAGATAAAGTATTGCTTTGCCCTTATACCCTGTTGCCCCCGGGATTTTCTTATACACAAAATGGCACCCTTACTGATGGCGGTTACTGGCCGTCCGATGATGCTCATGCCTGGGCGCGGCAATGGCAAGCCGGCACCGAACTTAACCATGGTTTTTCAATCATCGGCAGCTACTGCTTCAATGGCTGGCTGTATAACGCCTATGGGGCTAACCCCAACTCCTCGATTTACGGCCAAACATACGCTCCCTTCGGTCCAGTCGATACAAAGGATACCACAACATACGGCGCCTTTGTAGGTGAGAGTGAAGTTTCTGAAAACGCCGCGGCTTTTCAAAACGCCGCACCTTGGGAAGTTGCATGGTCCTCAACCAATATTACTCCTAATGCGAACACGCCGGTATTCTCCGACGGTATTTGGGTCGATGCGGTGCCCACCAGCATCGATCCGCCCGCAGCCAACAGTATCAGCGGCGGCAATATTTCTGGTTCCAATGTCATCAGCCCCAGCACGGGGCTAATGAATATTGCCTTCAATTCCGGGAATCAATCCATGTATCGCGTGTGTGTAGCCCGGCATAGTGCGGGCGTGAACGTTACTTTTTATGACGGCCATGCGGCTACTATTGCACTGGGAAATCTCTGGACTTTGCAATGGTCGAGTACGCCGCCGTCACCGGTTACCAGCAAAGGAATAAGTATACAGGTGCCGTAATCGCAACGATATTGTTGAACAATAAAGATTCGAAAGCCGCCGATTAAGAATCGGCGGCTTTTTTATTTCAGTACATTTCACTTAGACGCTCAAAGTTGAGTAAAAAGTCTACAGTCCATTATCCCCGATTTGAACTTTTATCTTGAACTAAGCTGGAAGAGACAAACACAGATCAGAGTTGAAGACCGGCGAGCGGCTTCTATTCGTCTGTAAATATTGCGCACATAATATAAAATCATTGCTTGATATGATATGACACATCAATATCGCCTTTTCAATGTCCTCAATAATTTTTACCAAATTAATGTTACCGGCAAATTGAATTATTAGAGCGATTAGGGCCATCATGTAATTAACACATGATTAAATGATGGCTTAATAACAGAATATTATCTTATCTTAAGAGACAGCAACCTCCTGTTTAATGAAATACACTGCCGTGTTGATAGCAATGTTAATATCTAATATGATAATTTATAATAAATTGTCCTTAGAAAATATTGCGCATATTACGCGCTTTTTTCCTGTGATAAATTTGTTGTTAAAAGTAATATTTTTTAAAATTATATTGACACATTTTAAGTTTTTGTGCTAGGCTACATATAAATGGCTCTATTAAATTCTGGCGGCGCACGGCGGAAACCGCATTAAATCTCAGAGACTAACGCCACAAAAACAGCCTGAAGTGACAGGAGCAGCACAAAATGAGCGGGAAATTCACACAAGGCGCCAAACGCGGATTTACTTTGATTGAATTATTGGTGGTGATCTCGATCATTGCCATACTCATCGCGCTTTTGTTGCCGGCACTGGCTAAAGCTAAGGAAGCGGCCAACGCTACAGCGTGTCTCTCGAATGTCCGTCAACTGGCCACCGCGTTTAAAGAATATTGCACTGCTGGCTCGCCGAATGGCTGGCTTTACGATACCGGCTACTGGCCTGTGGAATTAACTCCGTTTCTGGGAACGGCCAATACGCCGTCATCGACGGGGCCATTTACCAGCAACACACAAACATATATCCCGGCCAGCGTGGATAAATTATTGCTTTGTCCTTCCGCTTCGCTGCTGCCCATCGGCTGGACCTATACAGAGGCCGGATCCACCAATTTTGGCTTCGGTTATCCATCGGATATCGCCCATGCATGGGGACATACTTTGAACGGCTCTCCCGGCACTGTTAACAACGGGCTTCCTCTGATTTCAAGTTACGGATTCAACTCATGGATGTATAACAGTTATGGCGCCGGCGATGCAGGACTCACCAGCACAATCTATTATCCTTTCGGGTATGGCGATAATAAGGATACAGAAATGTATAACAGCCTGCTTAACGTAACCAGCGGCACAGCTTCGTATTTATACACCGTTACCGGCGTCAGCACTGCTAACTCCTGGGAGCTATGCTGGTCCGGAAGTGGCCAAATTCCCAATGCCAATACCCCTGTGTTCACCGACAGCATGTGGGTCGATGAGATTCCATCGCAATATGATTACAACAATACCAACAGCGGCGGCGCCGGAACCAAAGTACAAATGCTCAATACAGGAATGTTGCCTAATACGAACCCGCCGCAGGTTAGCGGCAACGGCATGTTCCGCATGTGCCTCGATCGGCATAATATGTCTATTAACGTCGCGTTTGCCGACGGTCATGCGTCCAGCGTACCGTTGGGCGAGCTATGGACGCTTCAATGGTCGGCCACGCCCCCGACTCCTGTAGGAACAGCGGCGACCATAGAGTCGCCGTAATATCTCAGGCAACAAAAAGCTAACGATTAAGGGGCTCTAACAAAATAAGCCGGGAGCCGCGTTAGTCCGTCTTTCATATAGCCCCTGGCTTGCCGGGGGCAGAAATTATCGAATAACAAAATTTGCCGGATTCACCAAAAATCCTGCGGATATTGACTAATGCCAATCTCTGCCACGGCCAAGTACAGGGGCTTGTAGATGACTGGGCTGTGTGGCGTAACTGAAATAAACTCGCAGACCAACCGTTAACTAGACCATGCGGGCCTTGGGAATCTATTCTAGAATCAACGATTTATTTTCCACCATCGGGGTTCTGGCGGCCATCCTGAATGGCGGGCATGATCTTTTCGCTGATTCAATTACTTCTACAAATTCCCCACAATCCGCCGCAACATATCCGCCGGATGCCGCCGCGAACCTGCCCAAACCCACACCCCGGCAGGCCGCCTGGCAGGATGCTGAACTGGGAATGTTTTTTCATTTCGATATTGAAGTTTTTGACAAGTACTATCAATACGACCATCCTAAAAACAAACCCACTACCACGACTCAGGCCGCCGGCGGCGGCTCAACGACCAAGCCGGCTTCTGAGGGTCCGGAATTAGGCTCGCTTAGTCCTGCCATTTTTAATCCCGTAAAACTTAACACCGACCAATGGATGCAGGTGGCGCAATCCATGGGCGCCAGGTATACGGTGTTCACGGCCAAACATAGTTCGGGTTTTCTGATGTGGCAGAGCAATCTATATCCGTTCGGCGTTCGATATACCAGGTGGGAAAACGGCCAGGGAGACGTCGTCCAGGATTTTCTCACTTCGTGCAAAAAATATGGCATCAAGCCGGGAATCTACTGCAGCGCCAATGGAAATAGCTGGTGGCAGGTGCACGTGTCCGACGTAGAATATGAACATGGCGTATTCACCGGCGACCCGGCGGCAAAACAAAAATTCATTGATATGGACGTACAAATGTACACACAGTTGTTCCAGCATACCGGACCACTTTTTGAAATCTGGTTTGACAGCGGCCTGGGGTTTATGGGTGATCGCATGGATTCTGTGCTCAGGCAATATGAGCCGGATGCCCTTTATTTCAATGGGCCGGCGACGGGTTTTACGGGCAATCTGCTCCGCTGGTCGGGAAACGAAACCGGCTATGTCGTTTATCCCAATTGGTATACGGTAGCTGAAACCTCCACCATAAAAAACCGTTCCGGTGATCCCAATGGACAATACTATGTTCCCATTGAATGCAATGTTCCCCTGCGTTATCACGTCTGGATGTGGCAGGCGGACGATCAAAATAAAATCCTCAGCCTCAGCAGTTTAATGACCATGTATCTTGCTTCGGTGGGACGAGGCTGCAATCTCATCGTCAATGCCAATATCGACCCCGACGGCCTCGTGCCCGAGGCGGACGCTCAGCGCCTCGCCGAATTCGGCGCTGAAATTAAAAAATGGTTTGGAACCAGCCTCGCTGAAACCACCGGCCGTGGCAATGAAGTGGAACTGCAACTGGATCATCCTGAGCAAATCAATTTCGTTACGATCATGGAAGACATTACGCAGGGTCAAAGAATTCGCGCTTATGCCGTGGATGGTCTGGTCGACGGCCAATGGAAGCAGTTATGCACCGGCGAATCGGTTGGACATAAACGGATACAGCAGTTTGATCCGGTTACGGTTTTAGCCGTGCGGCTGCGTGTGACGCAAGCGGTTGCCGAACCGCTGATCCGCAAATTGGCAGTGTATAATATCCAAACCCTGCCGCCTGATCCCAATGATCCGGTAACCAATCTTAAAAACAGGGTGTTTATGAGGGAAGAAAAGGCCACGGCGCACTAAAAATATCTAATGGTCCTTAAAAGATTTAATGGAGCGAGGTTATGTCCAATTCCATCTTCGATGAACGCCGGCAATCGCGCCGCGACTTTATTGCCGCCATGCTGCTTGCGGCCGGAGCTAGTGCGGCGGCATCCGCGCAACTTTCCGCGGCACCTGAAGAGACCATCGACGAACCGGAACTCAACAGCGGCGATGGGCCGGAACCGGCGTTGCACGGTCCACGGATCACCGGTGGTACGCCGGGCAGGCCGTTTCTATTCAAAGTCCCCTATACGGGGCAGGGAACCGTGCGCGTTTCCGCTGAGAATCTTCCCGCCGGCCTGAGCATTTCCGAGGACGGGATCATCAGCGGCACGACACCGGATGCGGGTGAATATCTGGTTGCGCTCACGGTCGCCAGCGCACTCGGCTCAGCGACGCGCAAACTTAAAATTGTTGCCGGCGATCACAAGCTGGCCCTCACGCCGCAGATGGGATGGAATTCATGGAATTCCTTCGCCGCACAGGTCAAGGCGGAAAACATCCGGCAAAGCGCCGACGCGATGGTTGCCTCGGGCCTGGCGGCCAAAGGATATGCTTACGTCAATATCGATGACACCTGGGAAGGCGTTCGTGATTCCAATGGAAACATTACGGCCAATCAGAAATTCGGCGATATGAAGGCGCTGGGCGATTATGTGCATGCCAAAGGGCTGAAATTCGGAATTTACTCATCGCCCGGACCGACTACCTGCAACGGGCGCGGCGGAGCGCCGCCCTACCATGGAAAATATGCCGGCAGTTATCAGCACGAAATTCAGGATGCCAGAACCTACGCCGAATGGGGCGTGGATTATCTTAAATATGATTGGTGCAGCTATCGTCAGTTTGTAAAGGATACCGAGGCTGCCATTCCGGCCAATTGGCCCAAATTCATAACGCCCTATGCCCTGATGCAACAAGGGCTTAATGAATCGGGGCGGGATATCCTTTTTAGTTTATGCCAGTATGGTCTGGCCAAACCGTGGCTCTGGGCTCCAGGTTCACCTGTTTTTGGCAATTCATGGCGAATCACCGGCGACATTCGCGACAAGTGGGCTTCGATTTTGAAAGAAGGGTTTATTACCAATGCGCCGCTGTATCCTTATGCCGGACCAGGACATTGGAATGATCCGGACATGCTTGTAGTTGGCCGGCTCGGCTGGGGAAGGCTACGCCCCAGCGGATTGACGAAATGGGAACAGGTCACGCATATCACACTGTGGTGCATGCAGTCGGCGCCCCTGCTGATTGGCTGCGATATGTCGGTTTTGGATCCGTTTACCATCGACGTATTAACCAACACCGAGGTTCTGGATGTGAGCCAGGACGTGCTGGGCAAACAGGCTGTTCCAGTGAAGGTGGATAATGAAGCGATGACGCAAATTTACGCCAAGCCGTTGTGGGATGGCACGTACGCGGTGGCACTATTTAATTTAAGCCCGCGGACCACTACCATCAGAACGACTTTCGCCGAAGACCTCCGACCGGTCGCTATTGAAGGCAACCTCATCGCCGGCGATTTGAAAGTCCGGGACCTCTGGAAACGTAAAGACGTTGACGAAACGCCGGAATTTTCGGCCGAAGTCGCCAGCCACGGCGCGGTAATGCTTAAAGTCGGCACGCCGCAGAGAACGGACTGGTAAATCGAATTTTGATTGCTCATGGCAATAATGCGGAAATAAATGAAACGAAGCCGCCTGAACAACGCAACCGATCTGGCACATATCAAAACGGTTTTAGCTGTGATATTTTTGCTTTCACTTGTGAGTTGCACAACGGGCGCAGCTCAGACGCCGATGGCACAGACGGCTGTCGTTACGGCGGCGACATCGGAAAAGCAATCGGCGACGCAACCGGTGATTCAAACCGTCAATATTAGCGCCGCGCCTGATTTGTCCGCCAGGACCCAACCGGTTCCGCAATCGTTCCTGGGCATTTCCTGCGAATACAACGGAATTGAAAGTTATATGTCGCCGCAAGAGGGCCGCCAGACGGCGACGGTTGAACTGCTGAACACTCTGGGCGCGTTCAATGGCCCGCCGGTGTTGCGTATCGGCGGAAATTCCGAGGATCATAGCGTATGGGATTTGCCGCAAATAAACCCTAAACCCAAATTTGCCAGAATTAACATCACCCCAACCATGGCCGATGATTTGCACGACACGATCCAGCGGACGCATTCAAAAGTAATTCTGGGAGTCAACCTGGGCGCTGATGATCCGACAATTGCCGAGTCCTGGGTAACCGAGGCGCTGAATATTTTTGAACCAGACTCTATTCTGGCTTTTGAAATCGGCAACGAACCGGATGAATATGCCAAAAAAGAGGCCATGCGATCCAAACCGTGGGATTATCCAACGTACCGGGCTGATTATGAAAAATTTGCTGTTCTCATTGCGCCGCTTTTACCACGGCAACACATGCTTGCCGGCCCCGCGGCTACGGGTTTTCTGGTGCCGTTCGTCGCGCGGTTTGCGTTGGATGAACAGAAGTACCTTGGCGTCGTGACCGTGCATAAGTATCCCATGGGTGCTCCGGTGAAAAACCCCAAGGCGCCGAATTATGCTTCAATGGAAAATTTGCTCAAGGATTCATCAGCATCTGGTTATGCGCACATCATCGCCCCGGTGGTGGCTGCAGCCCGAAAAACGCACGTATTAGTGCGGTTCGGCGAAATGAATTCCGCCTGGGGCGGCGGCAAGCCGGGGTTAAGCAGCTCTTTTGGCTCAGCTTTATGGGGACTTGACACGTTGTTTACCATCGCGAACACCGGCGCTGACGGCGTCAATTTCCATATGGGCGCCTCGTATGCCCCATTTACTTTTGACTATCATGGAACTCTGTTTGTTCACCCGCTCTATTACGGCATGCTCCTATTCGCCATGGCGGTGCAAAACCACGCGCGGCTTATTCCTGTTACCTTCAAGACCGAGGCTAACGTAAAAATATGGGCCGCGCTTGATGATTCAGGCGTGTTGCGCGTGGTTGTGATTAACAAAGATTTGACCGCAAACGCCATTATCTCACTGTCGATTCCCGGAGCGGGCGGCGGACAAATTACTCGTCTGATCGCGCCATCGGTCAACTCTCAATATGACGTAACACTGGGCAACATCACTTTCGATGGCAGTACCAATGGATTGCCGATGAGAATTCATGGAGCTTCGGAAAATCAGGAATCAGTTCTTCCCACAAATGGCCGATATGAGTTTAACGTTGGACATACCAGCGCTGCCATGCTGACCGTATCGCTAAAGCAGGGTTCTTAGAAGTTTCAAAAGCCTGTCGCATCAGATACTGAATGCTCCGGCTATCCCGATAGTTTATAATTCTAGACAATGACCGCTGATCAAACGCTTAAATCGGCAATTCGGCACCATCAGGCAGGAAAATTGTCCGAGGCCGAAGCGATTTACCGTCAAATACTTTCCGCGGAGCCCAACCACGCCGATGCGCTGCATTTGTTAGGGGTTATCGCTCATCAAGTGGGAAAAAATCAGGTTGCCGTCGAACTCATCGGGCGCGCCATCGCCATGAATCCCTCCATTGCCATCTATCACAATAATATGGGTTTGGCACAATCGGCGCTGGGACAAGCCGAGGCCGCCTGTGCATCGTATCGACGCGCTATGAGTCTGGAACCTTCCTTACCGAGCGCTTACTACAATCTGGGAACCGAGCTAAAGGGCCTGGAACAATTTGACCAGGCCATAGATGCCCTCCAAACAGCGATCCGGCTTAAACCTGATGATTCGTCCGCATTTAACAACCTGGGAGTCGCGCAGAGGAAACTTCGACGCCCCACTGAAGCGATAGAATCATTCCAACGGGCTTTGCGACTCAAACCCGATTTTGCCCAAGCCTATAGTAACCTCGGAAATGTACTTCGCGATGAGGGCAACCTTGATGCCGCCATCGCTGCATATCAGTCGGCTTTGCGGCTCAAACCTGATCTGGCTGAAACGTATAACAACCTGGGTTTTACACTGCATCAGCAGGGGCAAGTGGATTCCGCCCTGGCCATTCTGCAAAAAGCCTTACAATTGAAACCTGATTATGTCGAAGCCCACATTAACATGGGTCATGTATGCAAGGACCAGGGGCGAATTGGCGACGCGATCGCCTCGTATCGAAAAGTGTTGGAGCTCAGGCCTTCTTCGGCTTACTGCCACAGTTGTCTGATTCTTTCCATGCATGTGGATGCAGCTTCAAGCCCACAACAGATTCACCATGAAATCCTGCGGTGGAATCAGCAACACGCGCAGGAGCTTAAAAAGTTCATTCAGCCGCATGCCAATGACCGCGACCCTGATCGGCGTTTGAAAATCGGTTATGTTTCCTCGGACTTTTGCAATCATGCCTGTGCGTTTTTTATAGCCCCGCTTTTGCGTTGTCATGATCACGGACCATTTGAAGTTTTTTGTTATGCCGAGATTGCCAAACCTGATTCGGTCACCGAAAAATTTCAGAGCTATTCCGATCACTGGGTCAATACCGTTGGAATGTCTGATGAGAAACTTAACGATCTTATCCGACAGGACCAAATCGACATCCTGGTGGATTTGAAATTGCATACAAACGAAAATCGGCTCCTCGTTTTTGCCCGAAAGCCCGCACCAATACAAGTTACCTGGATTGGTTATCCCGGCAGTACGGGGTTGTCGACGGTTGATTACCGGCTGACCGATTCATTTATGGATCCGCCCGGTCTTAACGATGCTTTTTACACCGAAGAGTCCATTCGCCTGCCCGATTGTTTCTGGTGCTATGATCCCATGGATTCCGAACCCCAGGTCAATGAATTGCCGGCGCTGAAAAATGGATTCGTGACCTTTGGCTGTATGAATCATTTTTGCAAAGTGAATTCCGGCGTCCTGAAGCTTTGGGCAAAAGTACTGGGCAAAGTAAAAAATTCCCGATTGATTATTTTGTCTTACCCCGGTTCTTTTCGCATGGGAATATTACAAGCCTTCAAAGAAAACGGCATTGACTCTTCACGCGTGGAATTCGTGGATCGCAGGCGGCGTCCGGAATATCTTAAGCTTTTCCATCAACTGGACGTTCTTCTGGATACTTTTCCATACAATGGGCACACGACCACCTGCGACGCACTCTGGATGGGCGTGCCCGTGGTAAGTCTTTATGGGCCAACGGCCGTTTCCCGGGGTGCATACAGTATTCTGGCCAATGCCGGCTTGAAAAATATGGCCGCTGAAAACCAGGAAGATTATGTGCGTATCGCCGCCGATCTGGCCGCTGATCCGGCACGGCTTGCCGAGATGCGCTCTAATTTGCGCGAGCAGTTGCGGCTATCGCCGCTGATGGATGCCAAACGCTTCGCGCGAAATGTCGAAGCAGCGTATAGGAAAACGTGGCTCAAGTGGTGCGGCGATGCGGGAAACCGCATCGAGAAACGGTGAATGTAAAGCAGGTGAACAGAAAATTTTTGTACGCTCAAGCTGGAGAGCCTGAGCAAAATTATCTCACATTCTTCTGTGATGAACGGCGGCGAAGCATCATCCCTATTCCGCCGACACCCAGTAGCGCCAGCGAGCCGGGTTCGGGTACATCCGATGGTCCAGAGAACGTCAATCCGCCTCCGCCCACTGCTACTTCGCCTGTGATTTCCGTTGCACCCAGGCCGCGAACTACATCGTCCAGATCCGCCGCATCCACACTGGTGCCGCCGTCAAAAGCGTACTTGCTCCAGACTGGATTGCCATTCGGATCCAGTGTCGAGCCGCCTAGTCCACGCACCACGTCATCCAGGTCGGCTGCATTCACCGAACCGGCTCCCGCCCAGTCACCGTCCGCACGCTCCAGGACCACAAAATCGTCGTCTGAGTAATTCAATACCGCCCAGACCGTGTCATTGGACGTGTTAATCCCGTAATCGCCCACCACATCCTGGCCGGCGTAGGCCCCGTCGTATTCCACAGGCGTGCCGCTGGTGTTCAGCAGCACCGCCGAGACAAAGGTGTTGGTTATCAGAGACTGACCATCGACCGTCGTCGTGCTTGGGTTATACGCCGCCAGCACGGGACTCAGTGCTCCGTCCGTCGAAGCCACAGAGTAGCTCATCTGCAGCACATACGTATCCGAATTCGTGCCGCTAATCGCCGCTACATCGCTTAAAAGCTGTGTGTTACCCGCCGGCGCTGTGCTGAACTGTACCGACAACGATGTTGGTGTCGTAACCATGCCACCCAGGAACGTCACTGTCGTGTTCCGACCACCGTTCTCACTGGCCGTCAGACCCGTGTACTGGTTGTCCGTTGTTGAGATATAGCTCGGCGTGCTGTTGGTCACACTATACGTGTAGTTCGTCTGGTACGTGCTCGATGCACCCGTGATCGACGTGTTGATGCTCAGCGGCGTATTCCAAGAGAGGCCGCCGGACAGCGATGGCAGGGTGGGTGCCGAACTGAAACTCCCATACACCTTGCCTTGGATCACCGTAAAGCTTTCCCCGTTGGTCAGCGTGCCGGTAGAAGTGATGTCTTCCGTGCCGCCCAGCGTCACGTTGCCGGAGGCAATCAGTTCGTCATTGTTGCCGCTGGTCGGCGTGACCTGTGCCGCAAAGGTTCCACCCAAATTCACGGCCCCATTAACGATCAGTGTTCCGATGGTATTGGTTGAGGGAACACCCGGCGTAAGACTGCCGTTGGCGCCTACCGTCACTTTACCCTGAACCGTCCCAGAGCCTTCAAGCTGCTGGGTTGCTGAACCCCCAAGCGTGTAACTACTTGCCGCGGAGACATTAAACGTTCCGCTGCTTGCGACATTGATGGTCGCGCTGTCAACAATCGAGCCGCTGGAACCCAGGGCCAGCGTGCCGCTGTTGATGGTCGTTGTTCCGGTATAAGTATTAGCGGTAGAGAGCGTAAAACTATCAGTACCGAGCTTGGTGAGCGCCGTCGTGCCGCCGATTCCGCCGGTCCCGCTGATGACGTAATTGCCGGCGCTGTTATTTACCGTCACGGAACCGGGGTGGATCGTGGTATTAAGGGTCACGTTGTAACTACCGTTCGGGTTATGCGCATCATCGAAATTGACGTTGTCACCATCTGAGTAATCCACTGAAATGATGTTGTCCGTGGTATCGTCCCAGTTCGGACTGGTATCAATATCCCACAAACCATTCGACGATGCGTTGTTCCAATATAAAACCGCCGATGTAGAGACGCTGAGGAAATTAAACGCCAGGGCGTATGGATCAGAGGTACTGGTCGAGTTTACTGGATTGTCATCATATACTTCTAAATCATAGATATTGCCGGGATTCAAACCAAAAGTATCCAGTTGCTGAACATTGTCGATACTGCTATCGCTAATGGCCAGGGGCGTCATGGTATTGGTTGTAACATCAAAAAGCTGCAGATAAAGATTGCTAAGCGATTCAGCAAGCGAAACGTTGTCTTCACTTACCGAACTTTTTACCTGAGTGTTCCAAACCAATGTCGCGGTCAGATTGTAATTACTTATCCCAGATCCTGAAGCTGGATTAAAAACATAATGATTTACAGTATCAGTGCTCTTCGTAACTGTGTTAAAATCCCAACCCTTAAGCGTGTTGATGATGGATGATGAAACCGGGGCCGTACTGCTGTTTTGCACACTGGGCTGCCAGAGGCCGCCCGCCAGATTAGCGTAAGAGTTATATACATCCAAAATACCCGAACCGTAACGCGTATCCAGCGGCTGGGTATTAGTGTGCGTCCAGCCGACGGGTTTATCCGCGCCGTTAAGCAAAAGTGCTTTGACCGTTCGTTCATCCATGGCGTCGGTTTCATATTGAGCCTGCGAAAGACCGCCATTTGAAACTGTATATCCAACCGGTCCGGAATAATCTCCGGAACTAATCTGCGGCCCCAAACCACCGGCCTGCACCAGAATCGCTGCCGCGGCGGAGACCTGCGGCGCCGCATAACTAGCGTCAGCGACGTTATTGGTGGTGACAATATCCGGTTTGGAGCGGCCGTCATAAGTCGGTCCGTCAACGCCCGAACCATATATTCCAACAGCGATGCCGTTGTACATGGTTGACGGCGGATTGATATAACTAGGGGGCGTGGTACCCGTTTGTCCGTTTGGTCCGCCGTTGCCAATCGCGGTGACAAAAATGGAACCGAATTTACCGCCGTTAGAATTGGTAAAACCATCGGTGTAATAATTGGAGTAATAATCGTAAAATTCGTCGATTTCCTGAACCTCGGAATTGCCGCCGGACGAGTTATCATTAAAGCTCTGATTAATTACCGCATCGGAGTGAGCCAGAGGATTGGGTATGAATGTTTGTCCGGAAATGGTCCCCGAGGACAATACATCATCCTGAAAGTACCCCGCATCATAATTATCGACATGCGCTATGCCGTAAGCCGCGCTTCCCGGATTGGCGGAACCATCGCCAAAAAATCTTAACCCCACATTTTCCGCATGATCAGAAATCACGTCTGTGTAGGTCGTGGAACCAATTGTATAGGTCGCACCAGTTGATGTGCTGGTATGACCATTGGGATCTATGAATTCAAAAAATGAGGCCGGTTGATTAACATAGGTTGGATTATCTTCAAAATAAAAACTAGTGCTTGTACTTTCCGGTTCAAGTTCCGCTTCGATTTGCGCGACATCCACGCCGGCGCCGGTTAATCCCATGCTATATAAATTGCTAATGCTCCCCGCGCGTGAGACACTCTGGCAAGTAAACACGGGAACTATTAAAGCGCTTCCCAGCGCCGCCAAAGAAGCTTGTCGCAATAAAACCTTTATGGGTTTGGCTGCAAGACGTCCACGAGAGTGAAAAACTTGTGGTTGTCTCTTGCTGGAATGCATCTCTACCCTCATTTTATGCAGATGTTTACCTTCCCGATTCTATCACCCGATAGCGTAATAGCTCCTTGGCCAAATAGAGATTAGCTTACAAATTGAGCCGGATCAATTAATTTCCGGATAAGAAGGAGAAAAGATTTTATTTTAGGACCGGATAATCACCTATTATCGCTATTGTGAAATCTGTACAGTCATATGGTCGTTTACCTGATCGGGGTCCACATGGACGGCGTTCAGTGCCGGATTGCCTTGACCGGACCAAACCCAGACGTCATCGACGTCTAATGGATTGATATCAAAACTAAATTTCCCGTGTGCATCTGTGGAATGAGTCGTGCTGACAAAATCGCCGCCAGGCTCTCCTACGCTGACTTGAGCTCCCGTTACCGGCTGATTTGTATTTTCCCATTCGACTGTACCGGCGATATGCGTGCAACCACCGATCATTACCGCCGCTGAAAATCCTACGACCAGGAATAGATATTTTCTCCAAGCCAAGAGCAGCATTGATTGATCCATCATTCAAATATTTGTTAGTTTGCTTGAGTCAAAGTAAACGATGCCATGTAAACAGTCTTGTTATAATCGGTTTTCCTCACCAATTGCGCATTGAGAATAACTGAAAAAGTGCAAAGCCCCGTTGATGCATCACGATGCAAATCGCTGACGGCGGCGGCATCCGCACCACCCACGCTGACCGGCGCTGCAGAGTAACACGTCAGCGACACCGATGGCTTGTTCTGAGACAAAATCACGTCAAGATGAACGCCCGTTTGGTCCACTGAAATATCGGCGATTCTTTGCCGACCCATCGGAACAAATCGTTGCAAATCACCAAGCATACCGATACCCGCTTCGGTCACCGGTGCAATGATGTCATATTGCCAATCATTGGTATCCAGTGAAATCTGCAATGGACTGGTTTGATCGATCATGCGGATAGTGTGATTAAAGTAATCATAGACAACATATTTTCCATCCGGCAGATTCAGATCGGAAAGACTTACCTGAGCCGACTCTCCATCTCCTTTTCGCCGCCATGCAAATAGATACGCTGTTTTGACCCCCTGATCAGAATAAGTCGCAGCCAAAAAGGGCTGATGTTTTTTTTCAGCATCGGCAAGTATGGTTTGGTCCAAAGGCAACAAGGGCATATCGGGTTTGACGATCCGCCCATCGGGGCGAATCACTTTTTGAATGTTGTCCCATGATTCACTTCCCAACCCATCGCCTACCCCTACCGGACCCGCGGAAAGAGTGGAAAGAAGAATGTTACCGGTTTCGCGGCTGAAAAATGTATCTGTCCACGGCCAGATTCCCAAAGCGCCGGCCAGACTGGAGGTGTACATAAAATCTCGCCATTTACTCTGCTCAAAGCGGTCACCGCTGCAGCGACTGATCGATAATTCGGTGCTTGTTGCCCCTTGCAGAAAAAATCGCGGTAAAGGCATGCAGTAGATAAGTGATATATCGTGGGATGCCATCGAATCGGACATGTTCCCTGTAAATTGATCCGCGGTATCAAGCGATGTCTGTAAACCTGGTGAATACTGATAAATATAATTGAGCCAATCCTGTTCATAGCTGATGACGCCGGAATCAGCCAGATACCCCGCCGTAGATTTCCACCAGTCAGGATCAACCGGGGCTACGCCCGAAATTTGATATTGTTCATGATAGGGACTTTTGGGATCGATCCATCGAGCGTGAACAATCAAAGGCATCCCAAGCTTCTGGTCAAAGGCCTCCAAGCCATCGGGAAAAAGTTCCGGGGTAGCCCGATATTCCCACGTCCCCCCGTAACGGTTCCAATCCGCTATGGCTTCGGCGTTCCAGTCCTGGGACGGCAGTTTGGAGGCTTTGGGCTTTAGTTGCTTACCATTAACATAAGTATACGTTTTACTATACCACCAACTGTCCAGTTCCATGTAACCCAGGGGCACGCCATGAGCTTTAAACTCATCGGCCACCGCAAGTAAAGTGCCTGCGTAGCCGAGTTTAGGATCGTAGTTGTAATAGTAATCAGCGCCGTTGTCGGTCCAATAGCCAAAATCGCGAAGAATCACATTAGATTCATTGTCCGGCCGCTGGACGTTATAAAGAGCATTGAGCGACTTTCCCCAGCCAGATAGGGTGCTTTGTATACCATGCCCGAATACAAGCATGGTCCAGCGCGGCTGGGCAGCCTTAGCCCCATCAGAATGTGGATTAAGTCCGGTTGCAATGCGGTTTATTCCGTCGCCAATCAAATCAGCGAGCATGAACTCAGCAGCAGGCGAAACGACCAGCGTATTGTAATTGTCATCGAAAAGCACCCAGGGCATCGAACCGGGTTGGGCGGAAAAAGTCGGCGGGCTCATCACGGCGTTTTGAAAACTCAATAAATGCAGCCCTTTGGGTATGGAGGTAAAGTCAGGAAATACAGTTTTTGCATCCCCTCCCTGTACCCCAACCAAGGCGATGTCAGATTCTTTATATACCCGCAAAATTCCGTGGGTTTTCTGCCCGTCGGAGATAAAGTCAAAACTACATTGAAAATATGAGCCTAAGTTGTCCTTTCCGGTTACAGGAACAAAATTACTTGCTGGAGAACCGATATTCCCGCTGAAAGTCCATGCTGGTGTGAGCGTACTAAAACCATAATCTCCATTGGATAGATTAAAAAATAGCCGGACGTTCGAAAAACTGAAAGAAAAATTTCCGGGGATACTGGTATCTTCAGCCAGAACTGTGCGATTCGAACCATAAATAACCGTTGAAATCAGGAGTACGAGAACCAAAATTTTACTGATAACAATACGGCCAGTTGATAATTCCATCAGAAACCTCCTTCCGTCTTTAATGCTTGGCGAACTTTTCAGATCGCGAGTCTAAGTATAGCGAAAAGATTAAAAACGTGTGGTCTTTTAAAGTTGTTGGAATTCTTGAAGCCCTGCCTAATTTGTCCTGGATTTCAGATAATTCACCACGTCCCGCGCCACCCAGCTCATCGCGTCCATGGCGCCCTGCGTGCGCGCCGCCAGATGCGGAGCAAAAATCAAATTCTTTAAACCCCAAAGAGGATAATCCGGACCAGGCGGCTCCGGATCATGAACATCCAGTGCTGCTCCAGCAATCTGGCCGGTTTTGAGCGCTTCCGCCAGAGCTCCAGCATCAATGACTTCACCACGCGCCGTATTAACCACAATAGCGTGCTTTTGCATTTGCGCGAAAACTTCACGGTTAATCATGTGATGGTTGCCCGGCTGATGGTTCACGTGAACCGTAAAAATATCCGCGCTGCGATATAGTTCCGGTTTTTCCACACTGTGTGCCGGAAAATCAACATGCCGCGAAACGTCGATCAGATCGTTGTATAGAACGTTCATACCGAACGCCCAGGCGACCTTGCCCACCGCGCGACCGATGCGCCCCATGCCCAGAATGCCCATGGTTTTACCGTGCAGCTCAAGACCGCGGATTTTTTTGCGGTACCCGTGGAATTCTTCGGCGTTAATTGGCTCGCGCAAATTCACAACAGGACGTGCGAGTGTAAAAATCAAATTAAAAACGTATTCGCATACGGCATGCGTATTGGCTTCAGGCGTGGAAAGCACACTTATGCCACGCGCTTTACAAGCCGCCTGATCGATGTTCTCCAGCCCCACACCCGCCCTGCCGACCACTTTGAGTTTTGGGGCCTTATCAAGCAATGCGGAGTTCACCTGTGTATAGGTTCTAACAATTAAACCGTCAGCATCAGTCAGTGCGGCATTTAAAGCCGCCGGGTTATTCCACATTGCCTCCACAACATGGGCGTTTTTTTTTAACCATTCAAAAGGGATTTTCTCGAGCCCTTCGGTGACGACAATTTTATAATCCATTCCCGACCTTCAAAAATTTAACGCTGTTCGCATGAATGTTCTGAGTAAACCCGATATTTACAGACGGCTCACCAATAATTCCCGCATAAATATCATTTCTTTTGGCAATTCACCGGCAAGTTTCAGAAACAACTCTTCCTCCGCAAGCACTTCCGCTTTTAAAGCTTCATGATCAATACGTTGAGCATCCGCAAATTCAGTCCGATTGATTTTGATGCCGTCAAGATTGATGTCTTCGGGACGAGGCATCCATCCAAGCGGACTTTCCACCGCATAGCCTTCTCCGTGCGAACGCTTGAGTATCCACTCTAATATGCGGATATTTTCGCCGTAACCTGGCCAGATATATTCTCCCTTATCGTTCTTGCGAAACCAGTTCACATGGTAAATGCGCGGACAGTCCGACATACTCGCCCGCATCCGGAACCAATGAATAAAATAATCCGAAATGTTGTAGCCGATGAAAGGTAACATCGCCATCGGATCGCGGCGTACTACGCCTACTTTGCCGGTCGCCGCCGCAGTTGTTTCGCTGCCTACAGTCGCGCCGGTAAAAACGCCAAAACTCCAGTTGAACGCCTGATACACAATCGGAATGGTTGTGCTTCGACGGCCTCCAAAAATAATTGCGGTTACAGGTACGCCTTTCGGATCGTCCGCGGCGGAATCCAGGGCGGGGTTGTTGGTCATTGGCGCAGTAAAACGGCTGTTGGGGTGCGCCGCTTTGCGGCCGCAATCGGGAGTCCACGGCTGACCGGTCCAGTCAATGGCCTGCGCCGGCGGCTTATCAGTTTTACCCTCCCACCATACGTCGCCGTCGGGTAGTAATGCGACATTGGTATAGATTGCGTCGTGGGCCATGGTATTCATGGCGTTCGGATTGGTTTGTGTATTGGTTCCAGGCAACACACCGAAATAGCCGGCTTCGGGATTGATGGCGCGCAACCGGCCGTCTTTGGAATCAACCCACAACCACGCGATGTCATCACCGACGGTGGTGACTTTCCAGCCTTTTTTGGCATAAGAATCGGGGGGAATGAGCATGGCAAAATTTGTCTTGCCGCAGGCACTGGGGAAAGCCGCGACCACGTAACTTTTCCGGCCATTTGGTTCCGTCACTCCGCTGATAAGCATGTGCTCGGCCATCCAGCCTTGTTGATACCCCAGAAAACTGGCGATCCTCAATGCCAGACATTTTTTGCCCAATAACGCATTGCCGCCGTAACCGGAGCCAAAACTCCAGATCGTATTGTCAAATGGAAAGTGACATATGTACCGGCGATCGGGATTACAATCCGCCACACAATGCAGACAACGTGTAAAATCATCTGATTCACCAAGTTGCTTGAATGCCACTGTCCCCATGCGCGTCATGATGTCCATACTCACGGCGACATAAATGCTTTCTGTAACTTGTACGCCGACTTTGGCCAGCGGTGAGCCGATCGGTCCCATGACAAACGGCAGAACATACATAGTTTTACCGTTCATTGAATTGGTATAAAGGCCGCGAAGTTTTTCATAAGCCGCTTTGTCCTCCATCCAATTATTCGTCGGACCAACCGTATGCGGACTGGGGGTGCAGATGAACGTGCATTGCTCGGTTCGTGCCACGTCGTTGGGATTGGAGCGATGTAGAAAACACCCGGGCAGTTTTTCCTGGTTCAGGCGAATAAATACGCCGTTCTTAACGCCTTCCTCGAATAATTCCTTGCGTTCCGCAGGGCCACCCTGGCAAACCGTTACCTGCTGAGGTTTACACAGTTCCACACATTCCTTTAGCCATTTGCGAACGTGCACGTTGGGAATGAGTTCAGCCAGTTCCGCACCGTTTTCACACACCGTTTTTGTAGATACCGTTTTCACTTATGATTCTCCATGCGCTATGGCCATGATAGCCGGTTTATAAATAAAATTTATCAATTCTCTCAACCCATTATCATCACATGTTTAATTTTAGAAAAGCGCCGTTGTATAATTGCCTGGGCTTTTTTCTATTTCCCCATCGGGGAAAGTCCTACGGCCTTGGATGATGCTTGCGGTGCACACTTTTAAGTCGATCAGCGTCTACATGCGTATAAATTTGCGTCGTTGCAACATTGGAGTGGCCCAATAATTCCTGCACCACTCTCAAATCGGCGCCGCCCGAAAGCAAATGGGTGGCAAACGTGTGCCGCAGGGTGTGTGGATGAATGCGTCGCAAACCCGCAGAACGGGATATTTGAGCTAAACGCTGCCATAGAATAATCCGGTTAATCGGTCTGCCTGCGCGAGAAACGAAAACATCATCGCTGATAAGCCCTTTGACCGCCATCAGACGCGGCCGCAATTCCTTCAAATAGCGATCCAAGGCCGCCTGTGCCGGCTTGCCGATGGGAATAATACGTTCCTTACGACCCTTGCCAATCACACGAATGACACCCAGATCTGGATGCAAATCAGTGAATTTAAGCCCGGCAAGTTCGCTGGCTCTGAGCCCGCAGGCGTAAAACAGTTCGATAATGGCCTGATCGCGCAAAGCCAGGGGATGTTGCGGATCGACCGCCTTGAGTAATGCATTGATTTGTTCGCGGTTAAGCACTTCTGGCAATTTTTTCCAGGCATGCGGCGTTTCTAATAATTCGGTTGGATCGTCTTTGATCAATCCGCGCGATTTAAGAAATCGGAAAAACATTTTTAATGCTGCGGCATGGCGAAGAATACTCGACGTAAGCATTTTTCGCTGCGTTTGCAGATATCTCAGATATAAACCGATGGTCTTGACCGTTGCTCGATTGAGAGCGAGGCCGGCGTCGGCGGCACAAAAGCCTGCAAAGTCGGTTATATCCGAGCGATAAGCGGCAAGTGTATTGGCCGACAGACCCAGTTCTATTTCCAGATAGGCCAGAAAATTTTTGATCATCGGGGAATCTCCGCACTCGGAGCGCCGATGGTTGTGTATTCCCGTTTCTGAAGCTGCTTTACTTTTCCGCGCCATGATTCTCCTGCCGATCACCAACTTCGTTCAGCGCCGATCCGGAAATATTTGTTTCCGAAATAGAAGTCACTTCCATTACTTCTGCCGGGCGCTTGTCGGCCAACCAGGCGTTGATCCTCTGTTCCAGCGAGTCAGGACCGTTTAGTTCACGCAGCGGAATATAACACCCCGCGTCACGCGAACGGTGGAAATGATAACAGGCCAGAGACAATATATCGGTTCGGGGAAAGTCTTCGGGAATTTGACTGGATTGAACGCCGACAATTTTATCCCACCAGTCCCGACAAGATTTGCTTAAATCACGTGTACGCTCCTGCGGCCAAGATTCAATATATCCGGGGCCAATGAGAAATGGTTCGATCCAATTGTCCGTCCGGCCATATTGAAAACTTAAGACCCCCCATTGGTCCAGTCGATCGGCATAATGCATATCAGGTGAATCAAATAACTGCGCTTCAGTAAGTTTATTTTTTAGCGCCGCCGCAATACGAAACTCCATTTTCGCGGCAGCCTGGCGCATCTGTTCCTGGATCAATTTATTCCAATCAATTCGCGCCGATCCTGAATTGCATAAATATTCCACGGCGGTCTTAAGCTGTTGACGATATGACGCAATGGTAATGGTACCGTCACAAGGCGCCGGACACTTGCCCATTTGCTTATATGCACAGGCTTGTCCATGCGGCGCCTGACGAAGAATATCGTAGTAACGGCACAAATCGAACATTTCCTCCAGCGCGTGGACAACGGAGCGTGCAAGGGTCCGGCCGGGAATAGGGCCGAAATCCAGACCTGGCGAGCCAACAATTTTTTGTCCCGCGTTAAAATGGGGGAACTCTTCTTCAGTATTCACACCGATATACCAGGCATTTTTCCAGGCTACCATTTTTCGCCAATCCCCCGGGAACAATTTTCGCGCCGCGCGGTAATACCACCAGCTCGCCGCAAACGCGCTGCTGACGATCGTGTAGCGAATTGAGCCGGTAATCGAGCGGTAGTCCACTTTCGGACGATGAGCCAGTTCCGCCGGAGCAGACAAACGATTTTGCACCGCACGGCGTAAATCGGCGGTTGCCGCCAACAGGGTGGGAACATTCTGGGTTGAAATAAGCACATAAACGGCGGGCTTGGCGGGTAATTGGGGAAAATCGGTCGGGGCGTTATCAGAGGAGATCTGAATATGTTCTGGAAGAAGCGTCTGGATGTTCGGAGTTTGCTCGTTCACACTTGCGGCTCCGGATTTACACGACGATTAAGAATAACCGGAGACGTTCAGGCGACGTTGCCTATACCGGCATACCGGTAATGCACGCTTCAAACACCAGAGAATCTTTGCAGATTCCCTGACAATTCGCGATAACGCGCCGGCGATTCATTTCCAGCATTTTAGCGATAATGATCAGTGTATTCGGGGGTTCAACGATGCCGCGAAATCGTGTGCTATCGACTTTGACAAAACCAAGGAAAGTCATCTCGGGCATCAAAACACGAGACATATACGAACAGAGTTGCGCGGCGGCTTCCAGCATGATGACGCCGGGCATCAGCGGACGACCCGGTATGTGGCCGCGTACCCAGAATTCATCCATGGTTACATTCTTAAGACCAACAACGGTCATAGTATCCAAGTCTGTGTGGATAATCCCCGAAAGCTGTTCCATTTCAAAGCGGTGCGGATTGATCTTGCGGATTTCTTCTATAGGTACGGTGATTTTATCCAAATCCAGCTTACTTAAATCGTAAAGTAATGGCGGGGCCATGTAATGTTTATATCCTTAACTGAACAAACATTATTATCCTGAGATTACAGACTATTGGGAAATAATCCGACTCACGGCATTGCGCTGACTTCGGGCAACGCGAACGCGATAATTTATAAACGCGGGAGCCACTAAAGAGCAAGCGCCTCTATCTTCTGTCTAAAAGAATATTGGGCGACGTATGAGGAGTTGGAAACACAAATACAACGAGATTGGGCGTCATGGCGTTTGAGCGTTTCTCAATTCCAGAATCTTTATCCGAATGTTCTGCGCGGTCTGGCGGATTTCCTGCATCATTTTTCGAACGCGTGTTCCGGCCATTTTGTTTCCGCCTTCCGCTTTTGCGATGTCCTCAGCCGCCTGTTCCACCAGTACTTTGAGTTGATCGTACTCTTGCATAAGTTTCGCGCTCCTTCACGAACATCGAGACATGGCTCTTCGAATTCTGTCACGCTTTCGCTCGTAATCAGACTGAATTGATGAAAAGCCTTAACATGCATTATCGGTCTTTATACAGCATAAACTTCTCATGGAATGTAGATTTTAATAAGAATATTGGCCATGTTATACGTAAAAGAGCACATAATTATCGCATATATGCATATATGGGCTTTTTTGCTTCAATTATTACAGGTTATTCGGTTTTTTCTTCCGGATCCAGGGGACGTGAAACCCTGAATTTACCTTCCAACCATTGATTCAAATCAATCAATCGACATTGCCCAGAACAGAAGGGGAAAAATTCCGAGCCGTCGTTTCCCAGAGGTTTATTACAGGTAGGACAACGCATCAGACCGGTTGACGAGCAATGAGCATTTTCGTCCGACATATATATCGTCACTTTTTTTCAGACCCGCTTTTTTTATCAGTTTTGCTTGTGGAAGTTTCTTTCGCCACGGCGGCCTTGGGACTTTCGGTGCCGGGCTTGGCATCAGTTTTAGCCGTTTCGCCGGCCGCTGATGTCGCAGGTGCGGCAGGAGTTTCTTTTTTGGCGGCTTCCTTATATTTTTCCGAACGGTAATCCGTCTGATAGAACCCACTGCCGCGAAAAATTACGCCCGCGCCCGCGGAGATCAGACGATCCACCGCCATCCGCCCGCATTTGGGACATTTGCGGATCGGCTTGGCGGTAATGGACTGAAATTCCTCAAATTCATGTCCGCATTTACTGCAGCGATATTCATACGTGGGCATCGTGTACCTTCTACTTTTTTATTTCGCCTGTTAAGAGCCTATCCCAGAAGATAGACTTTAAGGCGCAGCAACAATCACTTTTGCCGGACGCAAAATTTTCTGACCGAACATATACCCGCGCTGCAGGGTTTGTATGATGCTTCCCGGCGTTTTGTCTGAGGCTGGTTGCTGCGCGATCGCTTCATGTTTATGCGGATCAAACTGCTCTCCCACCGGATCAAACGACTGAATGCCGCGCTGCTGAAGAACCTTTTTGAGTTCGTCGTAAGTAATTTTCACACCCTGGAGAAGTGAAGCCGCATCCGTTTTGGCTGGGTCCACGCTTAAGGCGCTCTCAAAATGATCCAGCACATCGAGCAGATCGCGGGCAAAATCTCCTTCCGCAATGCGTCCCGCATCCAAAACCTCCTTGGCACTGCGGCGCCGCAGATTCTCAAAGTCAGCCTGCCAGCGAACGAGTCTTTGCCTGAGGTCTTCAGCTTCCGCGATCGCCGCCTCAAATGCTTTGGTGTCTACCGGTGATTCCGACACTCTCGCCCCATCATTAACCGGAGCCTCTGGTTCATGCTGCTTGTGATTTTCCCTGTTTTTTTTCTCATGTTCAGCCATATTGCACCTTTTTAATTATGTCCCTCGTGTTCCGTCGAACCGCTTTTCTCATGCTTTGCATGAGCGTCCTTCTGGGCCGCGGCTTTTTCGGTTCCAATCAAATATTCGCGCAGCCTTTCAAAAAACGACTTTTGCACCGGAAGAACATTATGTTCCTCCATCGCGGCATATTCGCGCAGCAGCTGTTCCTGCTTGCGATCAAGTTTTCGCGGCACTTCCACATGGATGTGCGCCAGCAGATTGCCCTGCCGCCCATCCGTTAAATCCGGCATGCCAAGACCTTTGATCTTGATTACCTGTCCATACTGAGTGCCCGGCGGCACGTGCAAATTTGACTTGCCGAACAAAGTTGGGATTTCCACGTCCGCGCCCAACGCCGCCTGTGCAATGCTGATCGGAACATCGAGTATCAGATCGTTGTTCTGCCGCCGGAAAAATGGATGTTCCGCCACGCGAACATAAACGTGCAGGTCGCCGCGTTGTTTATTGTCGTCACCGGGTTCGCCTTCGCCGCGCACACGTATGGCCTGTCCATCGTGAATGCCGGCGGGAATCTTAATGACGATCGTCCGTTTAAGAGGAGTGCGTCCGCTGCCGTCACATTTTGGGCAGGGTTTATCCACAGTCGAACCCTGGCCCATACAAGTCGGGCAAGTGGTGAGCATTTGAAACATACCGCCAAAACCACGCTGCAAAACCTGACCGCGCCCGCCGCAGGTGCTGCAAATGCGGCGCTTGGTTCCTTCCGCTGCACCAGTCCCGGAACAAACCGGGCATATGTCCTGGCGGGTAAATTCAATTTCGTTCTCGCAACCGGTGGCCGCCTCTGCAAGCGTAATTTGCGTCTGAGTTTCCAGATCGTAACCGCGCGCGGCACGCACACGACCGGTTTTGGATCCAAAAGGCGTACCAGAGAAAATATCCTGGAACATCGAAAAGATGTCGTCGTAGCGCATGTGCTGATAATCGTGCATGGCAGCGCCGCGCAGACCTTCGTGGCCCAACTGATCATAGCGCGAACGTTTCTCCGGATCCGAGAGAACTTCATAGGCTTCGGAACATTCTTTGAAATGGATTTCCGCTTCCTTGTCGTCGGGATTTTTGTCGGGGTGGTATTTAAGCGCCGATTTGCGATAGGCCCGCTTGATCTCTTCGATCGAAGCGGTCCGACCGACCTGGAGAACTTCGTAATAATCCCGCTTGGAAGCCATGACTATTCCAGCCACACATGATAATAGAAAACCCAGGTGTCGCTCGCGACCCCTGGGCTTACTTTACTTTATACCTGATTTCCATAATGCTTATCGCACGGCTCCGGCAATTGGTTCCTTATCTTCTTTGACTTCAGTAACCAGTACGTCGGTGGTCAATAATAGACCAGCCACACTAGCAGCATTCTGCAAAGCGGTGCGCGCCACCTTTGCCGGGTCTACGATGCCCAGTTTGTACATGTCGCCGAACTCACGCGTCGCCGCGTTGTATCCGTAGGCCCCTTCTTTTTCGAGTATCGAATCGACTACCACACTGCCGTCTTCGCCGGCGTTCTCGACGATTTGTCGTGTAGGCGATTGGAGCGCGGATAACACGATATCGAATCCGATTTTTTCATCGCCTCGTGCCTTGGACTTGGCCGCCTCCACGGCGGATATCGCCCGCAGGAATACGACGCCGCCACCAGGCACAATTCCTTCTTCCGCCGCGGCACGCGTCGCGTGCAAAGCGTCTTCAACACGGAACTTGCGTTCCTTCATGCTTGTTTCGGTAGCACCGCCGACGCGCAGCACCGCGACACCGCCGGTAAGCTTGGCCAGCCGTTCCTGAAGTTTTTCGCGGTCGTAATCGCTGGTGGTCTTTTCAACTTGCAGCCGGATTTGCGCGATGCGCGATTCAATGTCCTTTTTCTTACCGGCGCCTTCCACGATCGTGGTGTTGTCCTTATCGACGACAATGCGTTTGGCCCGTCCCAGATCGCTTAGCTCAATAGTGTCTAGCTTGGCGCCAAGGTCCTCGCTGATGAATTTGCCGCCGGTCACCACGGCCAGATCGCCCATGATGGCCTTACGCCGATCGCCGAAGCCGGGTGCTTTTACCGCGCAAACATTGAGTATGCCGCGAAGCCTGTTGACGACGAGCGTCGCCAGGGCCTCGGCTTCAACTTCTTCGGCAATAATCAGCAACGGCTTGGCCGCCGAGACAATCTTGTTGAGCACGGGAAGAATCTCGCTGATGGTGCTGATTTTCTTCTCGTAAAGCAGAATGTAGGCGTCTTCGAGCACGCATTCGAGCGTGCCTGGGTTGGTCATGAAATAGGGAGATAAATAACCTTTGTCAAAGGCCATACCTTCCACGAGGTCCATTGTGGTATCGGTGCTTTTGCCTTCTTCGATGGTCACCACGCCATCCTTGCCCACGCGATCCAGCGCATCCGCAACCAGGTCGCCGATGGTCGAATCAGAATTGGCGGAGATCGTGGCGACTTTGCGCAGGTCTTCCTTGCCGGTAACTTTGCGCGACTGAGATTTGATCGACTCGGTCGCCGCTTCCACTGCTTTATCGATACCGCGTTTAACCACTACAGGGTTCATGCCGGTGGTCACGTAGCGCAAGCCGGCTGAATAAATCGCCTCGGCCAGGACCGTCGCAGTAGTAGTGCCGTCGCCGGCGATGTCGTTGGTTTTGCCCGCGACTTCGTTGACCAGCTTAGCGCCCATGTTTTCAAACGGTTCTGGCAGTTCGACTTCCTTGGCTACCGTGACGCCGTCGCGGGTCACCTGAGGCGAACCCCAACTGCGGGATAAAACCACGTTGCGGCCCGACGGACCCAGCGTTACCTTCACCGCCGAAGCGAGCTTGGAAAGGCCGTCAAAGACCTTCTGCCGCGCTGCCTGATCAAACATTAATTGTTTCGCTGCCATATTATCACCTCATTTGCAGATTGTTTTTTCTGTTTCCGACACATGCAAAAATTTATTTTGTCACCACGCCGAGCAAATCGTTTTCGCGCAGAATGACGAGTTTTTCCTCATCCACTTTGATTTCCGTGCCCGCGTACTTGCCGTAATAAACGTCGTCGCCGACTTTGACTGTGATGGGCACCCGTTTGCCGCTATCAAGCAGTTTGCCCGGTCCAACGCTGACAACCTTGCCGCGCGTGGGTTTTTCCTTGGCGGTTTCCGGCAAAACAATGCCGCTGGCGGTTTTGCTTTCCGCTGCGGCAGGCTTAACAACCAGACGATCTTCCAAGGGATTAATTTTCATAAACGAGCTCCGAAACAGTTATTTTGAATCCTCACATGGCATGCGGGAAAAACGCCGCATGCTTACATCATGTCCATGCCGCCCATTCCACCCATACCGCCCATTCCACCCATGCCTCCCATGCCACCCATTCCGCCCATGCCTTCGGGACCGCCGGGACCGGCGCCCTTGGCCTTGGGCTTTTCAACGATAATCGCATCGGTGGTCAAGAGCAGCGTGGCTACGCTGGCCGCGTTTTGCAGGGCACTGCGTTCGACTTTTGTTGGCGTGATGATGCCCGCCTTGATCATGTCTTCTTCATATTCGAGCGTCAGGGCGTTGAAACCAAAGTTTCCCTTGCCCGCCAGGACTTTCTTAACTACCACCGCCCCGTCTTCACCGGCGTTATCGGCGATGCAGCGCGTGGGTTCCTGTAAAGCCCGACGAACAATGGCCACGCCTGTTTCTTCGTCGTGACCTTCGGCTTTAATGTTGTCAAGTACTTTCAGTGATCGCAACAACGCCGATCCGCCTCCGGGAAGAATGCCTTCTTCCACCGCGGCGCGGGTGGCATGCAGTGCATCTTCCACTCGGGCCTTCTTTTCCTTCATTTCCGATTCGGTCGCGGCGCCGACTTCAATCTGCGCTACGCCGCCGGCCAGTTTGGCCAACCGTTCCTGAAGTTTTTCACGGTCATAATCGGAAGTGGTAACGGAAATTTCCCGGCGAATCTGTTCGATGCGCCCCTGAATGGCCTTGCTCGATCCGGCTCCTTCGATAATCGTGGTAAAGTCCCCGTCGATTTCAACTTTGCGCGCCTGGCCTAAATCCTGAACAGTTACTTTATCCAGTTCAACGCCCAGGTCCTTCATAATCGCCCGGCCGCCGGTGAGAACCGCGATATCTTCGAGCATGGCCTTGCGGCGATCGCCATAACCCGGCGCTTTAACCGCACAGACACTTAAGATTCCGCGCAGCTTGTTGACCACCAGCGTGGCCAGGGCTTCGCTTTCAATATCCTCGGCGATGACCAATAGCGGACGCTTGGCGGTTTGAATTTTTTCCAGGATCGGCAAAAGCTTGGATGCACTGGAAATTTTTTCTTCGTAAATCAATATGAATGGCCGATCCAATACAACGGTCATATCATCAGGGTTGGTGATAAAATTAGGAGATAGATATCCGCGATCGAATTGCATGCCTTCGACAACGTCCACCGCGGTTTCCAGGGATTTGCCTTCTTCAACGGTGATCACGCCATCCTTGCCCACTTTCTGAAACGCATCGGCCATGATCTGGCCAATTTCTTTGTCGTTGTTAGCGGATACCGCGGCGACGTCAGCAATTTCGTTGCGATCAGCGACGTTGAGAGGCTTACTGAGTTTCTTGAGATTCTCCGTTACTGCCGCAACGGCCTTATGAATGCCGCGGGCCAGGGCCATGGCATCGGCGCCGGCTGCGAGATTGCGATACCCCTCCTTAAAGATCGATTCAGCCAGAACCGTTGCGGTCGTGGTTCCGTCGCCGGCCACATCGCTGGTTTTAGTCGCGGCTTCTTTGACCAGTTGGGCGCCGACGTTTTCAAACTTGTTGGAAAGTTCAATTTCTTCCGCGACGGTAACGCCGTCTTTGGTTACCGTCGGCGCGCCCCAGCCTTTATCCAGAACGGCGTTGCGGCCGCGAGGTCCAAGGGTGCTTTTTACTGCCGAAGCCAGCTTGGTAACACCTTCGAGCAGACTCTTCCGTGCCGCTTCATTAAATGAAATCAGCTTTGTCGCCATATCTGAAACTCCTTCGCGTGTTGAAAAATTTTTAGCTTCGATACTCCGCAAACTAGGGCTCGCGGAATCTCCGCACGCAGCTAAGAGCAAGCTGAATGCCATAGGAAAAATCAAGCCTCTGGTTGTCAACGTAACCATTTGTAAATACTGGCCTTATAAATAGATTTAGGAACAAATTACTCTCGTATAAAAAGGCCCACTTTCCTGCCGGGCTGGCAGAAAAACGCTTTTGCGTTTTGATGGTTGTTGTCAAAACGGCAGGATAAAAGTTCCTATCACCGAACCGTCAAAGACAATAAGATGTTATTTATGAATACTCTTTACAACGACAAACTCATTGAGTTGACGGATGAAGAGATTATTTTTCATCATTACTACTTTCCCTTTGGGAACGATAAACGCGTTGCCTTAAACCAAATTGAAAGTGTCCAGATCAGGCAGCCTTCGATTTTAAGTGGAAGCTGGCGATTATGGGGTGGTCATCCTGGGATTTGGTTTCCCAAGGATTATGGCAGACCAGGCCGCAACCGAATATTTATCGCGTCTTTGTGCAACAGCTCGCGGCGCATCGGATTTACAGTTGAGGATTCTCAAACTGTAGCGGATATTTTGCAAAAACTAGGATTGCTATATGAAACATGACCCGCTTAAGATCCAGCCGCAGCCCGGTAACTTTACAATTAATTATGGGAATTGATGATGCTCAAGCCTTTTGTTGTCATGTTGGTTATTTTGATAACCTGGTCCGGGATGCAGAATTTATCCCAGGCTCAATACCTCTTTACCACGCTGGATTATCCCAATGCCAAAAGCACACAATTAAATGATATTCAGGGACAAACCATCATCGGCACATTTACCGACGCCAACGGCGCCAATCATAGCTTCATTTATGATCTCAAGAGCGGCGCGTTTACGGCTCTGAATAACCCGGCGGCGGGGAACGGCCAAAGTCAGGGTACCACTGTTAATCAAGTAACTCAAAAATGCATTTACGGTTACTACACAGATGCCGGCGGTAAAATGCACGGTTTTGTATATGACCGGGAGAACCAACATTTCACCAACATCGATGATCCATCGGCGGGCGGAAAAGGGACGCAGTGCATCGGCGATTGGGGAAACAATATTGTAGGTCAATACTATAACGCCAACGGAAATGGTTCTTTACATGGTTTCATTTACGATCCACAACATCATCTTTTTGTAACGATTGATGCACCGGGCGCATCCCAGGGCTCCAATGAAGGCACCGCATTTAATGGCACAAGGGGCAATGAGATTGTTGGATATTATGTTGATAGTCACGGCGTCAATCATGGTTTTATTTACAACGCACAAAATAAACATTTCGAATTCATTGACGCCGCTGGCGACCAAACCGGAACAGGCCAGGGAACCATGCTTGAGGATCTTTCCGGCGACCTGGTCATCGGTATTTACACCGATATGAGCAACGCGGACCATGGCTTCATATTTAATCGAACCAACCATCGATTCAAAAGTTTAGACGATCCGGACGCCAGTAATACATCAGGCGGGGGCACCGATCCTTGCGGCATTTTCGGCGATACGATCGTCGGAATGTTCTATGACGACAATGGGACAACCCACGGTTTTATTGCCACGCCGCGATGAAGTTAGGGAAAAAGTCTTATTAGCCACTGCCTGCGACGAGCTCAGTCGAGTCGAGATCACAGGGGACGCAGAGATTTTTACCGCAAAGTGCGCGAAGAGTGGCGGGCGAAACTTGG
>DATJSN010000024.1:0-11644 GCA_035504095.1 Phycisphaerae bacterium
AGCTGCTGGAGCACCGGGGCTTCGACGTCGTCTTTATTCAGATCTTCCCCGGCGCGCGGAACATAATAAATGGTTCGCGTAGAACGATCGAAATAAAACTGCCCCGGTGTGCCGAGAAGTTCGTAGGCATTTTCCACGTAAGCCGGCATGCGGCCGATGTTGCCACCGACGAGATTGGCCAGGCGGTCGGAATGAAAACGCGCGGGCAGGCGAACACGTTTTGTGGAATTGTTCCAGCAGGGCTGGGCCATGGTGATGGTGGTTCCATCGATACTCGCCACGGGGCAGCGCGGCTCGGTCCATGCGCCCGCGCCGACGGAACCGACTGACCAATAACCGTTGCCGCCGGTGTAGACAAATTCAATATCACTTGGATTTTTCCAATGGGACATTACGTCGGATACGGCGGTGTAGCCTGTGGCAGTTTGCGTGAGTCGTGTGGGCAGCGGGCCGCGCGTGCGCGTGGCGCGGACACCGTTGATATAAAGCTGGCGGGTATTGGTGAGCGACTCGGGGGCGGGAGCAGCCCAGATGTTTTTGCTCGCATCAACGAGTTTCCAGCCGGTGACCTGCACGCCGCCACTGATAACCACCTGTTCGGGGTCCTGCATAGGGAGTACAGGCATGGCGCTCGCCGCTGCCGACGCTTGTGAATACACCACAGGATTCGCCTCATAGATGACATTGTGGCCATTGGTTCCCGAATCGCGGGCGGTAAAAATAAGCGGAGAGGTTAGACGATACACACCGGGATCAATCAAGACATGGATGTCGCCGGTCATGTTCTGATTTTCGGCCCGAACGAGCTGCTGGGCGCGCTGCAGTGTAAGAACGAATGCGTTGAACGTGCCGGGGTTGGCGTCGTTGCCAAAGGGAGCCACGTAAATTGTAGTGGCGGGGGTGTTAGATTGTGCTTGAGCTGTGCGCGCAAAAAAGCCAGATGGTGCAATCATGATGACCAACAAAACCAGCGCCAGAATAGTCGCCGCGATTTTGGCCGGCCTTCTATAAAAGAAAAAAATAAAATCAAAAATGGTATTCATTATCAAACCTCCGGAGGGTTCCACTATTTATCCGCCAGATCATGCCGGCTTATTGCCGAAGTGATTAAACGAACAAGACGGCCATTTTATTGCGAATTCCGCCTTATTTAATCCTGATGGGCTGAGTTTGGGCCGCTGCACCGGCGCCGGCGGCATTCAGGGCCCGCACCTGGAATGTGTAAACCTGCCCACTGGTCAAACCATCAATCACGGTAAATGTTGTATGTGTGCCGCCAAGCAGTAAAGCCTTGCGGCCAAGAAACAGAACTTTTTCACCGGTCGGTTCCACGATAATGACATAGCCTCTGATCGGACTGCCACCGTCTATGGAAGGTCCGCCCGTGGTGGCGGGGGCCGGCGCCTGAATGTGGATGCTCGCCATGCCTATGCCCGGATAAGCAAATACTCGCGCCGGTGCATTAGGAACGGAAATCGTGGAAGTCTGCGGCGTAACCGGCAGCGATGGCAAAGAAGGCGAACTGGTTCCATTAGCGTTAGTCGCGGTCACCGTGAAAGAATATGGCTGCCCGTCGGTCAAATTACCGATCTGAACATAACCATAAGTTTCATAATCCGCCGCGGGAATGGTCACCGACACTCCCGGAGCGTTGATCGTGTAGGTGCCCACCGGAGCGCCGCCTGTAAAGACCGGCGGATTCCAGGTTACATATACAAATCCATCACCGGCGTAGGCTGCAACGCGCGTCGGCGGCTCGGGCGCACTGGGCGCACCAAACTGTTGATTCAGAATGTTTTGATAAGCCGGTTCAATGCCCGCGTTTTGTGTAATTGACGCCGGCACCTGATCGAGCGTGTTGATCAAATGGTTATCGGAAAGCGTCACATTCAATGCGTTAGAATCGGGATCGCCCTGCTGCCAGTAATTGTTTTCAAACAAAAACGGATCATACGTGGATCCGTCTTTGCCGTTGTAATAGTCCTTGTGGCGGCTGCCCCAGTTGTCGTGATTGATGTGGAACATCACATTGCCAATGCCGGTGACATTGGCGCAGCCGTTGTCCGTGTAAATGCCGTGGCCTGTGCTGAATTGATCGTAGATGACGTTGCCGATCAGTTTTTCGCCGTCATTGAGGTTTGGTCCCGTGAGGCCCTGAGTGTAAATGCCGCCGCCGTCAGCCAGCAGAAGCATGTGATTAAAAATCAGGTTGTCGGAGACCAGGGCGTTTTCGGAGTAATTGGAAACGCCCGCCTTGCCGATTTTGTCGGGCCAGCCCCCCCAGCCCATGGAAATGGCGGTATAGGGCAGATCATCAAGCTGGTTATGCTCGATGATCGTGTATTTGGAATAACCGACACAAATTCCAATGCCCCCGTGAAATTCCGTCGCGACGTTATAGATATGACAATCCATAACTTTGTTGTCGCTGGTAGTCTGCAGGGCCGGGACTTCCGGCTGATCGACGCCGCCGATGTCGATGCCGTTGCCGGAAATGTCGGTAAACACACAACCTTGTACAACGTCAAATTGTGAAGCGTCGCCCAGGTTCAGCCCCGCCGCCCCCAGATGAACGAAATCGTCATTGAGAAACTGGATCGAGTAATCGTGGGAAAACGAAACGTTGGCCGGCGCTTTGGTCCACGCCCCGTACGGCCCTGTAGCGCCGGGCACAAAATCTCCCCAGCCCTCTGTGGCATAGCCGTCCGCCCCGGTGATGGTGTAATTGGCCTGAATCTCAGAAAAACCTTCGCTGGTGTTGGGGAATAGCCACGTGGCGTAAGCAAACTGCAAACCTGAAAAAACAATGTTGTGAACCGCCAGTTGCCCGGTTCCGTTTCCGGTAACAAGCTGCTCAAGCATCGGCGCTTCGACGTCGGCTTTGCTCAGGTCTTCGCCGGGACGCGGAACATAATAAATAACGCCCGCCGAGCGATCGAAATAAAATTCCCCCGGCGTACCCAGAAGTTCGTAGGCGTTTTCGATATATTCCGGCGGACCGGTGATCGAATTGGGGCCGACAAGATTATGATGCGAAGCACTAATCTCGGGCCGTTTCGTGGAATTGTCCCAGCAGGGTTGGGCCATGGTGATCGTAGTCGTGGTTCCATCGCTGGTTATGCCGGCCACGGGACAACGCGGCTCGCACCATGGGCCCAGTCCATTATCTTTTTCCGACCAGATGGCGTTGCCGCCGGTGTAAACGAATTCAATATTTGTAGGATTGCGCCAGTTGGTCATCACGTCGCCGGGCACACTGTAGCCAGTCGCCGTCATGGTAAGTCCCTCAGGCGGACGGCCGCGCGTGCGATAGGCCCGCACGCCGTCGACATAAAGCTGGCGGGTGTCGGTCAGGCCCGCCGGTGCGGGCGCCGACCAGATGTTTTTACTCGCGTCAAAAAGCTTCCAGCCCGTCACCTGCACGGCCCCGCTGATAATCGGCTGCTGGCCGGGCATCGCCGAATACACGACGTTAAAACCGTTGTTTCCCGAATCCTGGTAATCCAGCGTCAGCGGCTGGGTTAACCGGTAAGTGCCGCCGGCGAGATAAACGTCTATATCGCCGCTCATGTTCTGATTTTCACCACGGACAAGTTGCTGGGCGCGCTGCAGCGTAAGAACGGGCTGATCTGACGTGCCCGGGTTGGCGTCATTGCCGGTGGGCGAAACATATATATTTGTGGTGCTTGCCTGCTGCTGGCTTGTGGTGAGTTGGGCGCACGCTCCGATCCACAAAAACAGGCTCATGGCCATAAGGGCGCCGGCGAACCGCCCCAAACCTATGACCGATAAAGCTGTTTTCGTTCTCATCCGCACATCCTTTCTTACAGACCCGCAGAGTCTATACGGTGGAAATTGCCCTGCCAAGCATTATTTCCGATTGCTTTTGGCCTTTTTACATGAAAAATCGGCCGGCGCACCCCTCGTAAATGATCTTGCTTAAACGCCGGTTTCCGTGCATGATTTGCCCTGCGAATTAACGTATCAATTGAATGGGCTGGAGAATCGAAATGAAGATCGGCATCCTTACCTTTGGCGACGGCCGCAAACGCGTAACGGAGTTTGCGACCAAAGATTGCATGCGCTTCCAGAAGCAATTGCAGGACTTTCTTGAAAGCCGCGGACACAGCGTCGTCGCCGGCAACGCCGTGGTTTGGAATCACGAAACCGTCATCAAACAGTGCGAACGGCTCAATAACGCCGGCGTGGAAGCCGTGGTTTTTAATTTCGCCATCTGGAGCTATCCGGACCTCACCGCGCAAGCCGCGATTCGCTTCGATCCTTCCATCAGCATCATGATGTATGGCGTACTCAATCCCTCTTATCCGGGATGGGTGGCCTATTTTGCCAGCGCCGGCAGCATGACGGAAATCGGCCGCCCGTTCGCCCGCGCTCTGGGCGATCTGAACGATCCGAGTGTTTCTTCCGCGTTCGATCAGTGGTTTAACGATGGCGATCTCAAGCAGCGCAAAAAGGGCATCGCCGCCGCCAAACAGCTTCACGGCCTGCGCTACGGGCGCTTCGATGGCCCGTCGATGGGCATGTACACCGGTCACGTCGATGAAAGCCAATGGATGAGCCAGTTCGGCGTTCACGTGTATCACCGCGGCCAGCTCTGGCTGTGGGAATTGTCCAAACAGATCGCCGCCAAACGTGTCAAGGCCGGCCTTGAATGGCTGGAAAACGTCTGCAAGGAAGTCAAATACGACGGCAAAAAACTCACACGCGGCCCCAACGGCACGCTCGCCCGCCAGGTGAGAATGTACCTGGCCATGAAAGATTTCTGCCGCGATGAAGGCATCGATTTTTGCGGCCTCACCGGCCAGCTCGACATGACGGAAAGTCCCGATATGTGCATCATGGACGTGCAAGAGGCGCTGCTCAACGACACCGCCGACTGGGAAAATTCCCGCAAAAAACCCCTTATTTGCGCCACGGAATGCGATTCCAATGGCGCCCTGACCATGCAGATCATGCACCTCATCAGCGGCACTCCCGTTCTCTTCGCCGACATGCGCCACTATTTCGCCGATCATGACGTGTACGACCTGGTGAACTCCGGCGAGCACGCCCCATGGTTCAGCTATCGCGACAAAAACTACAAAAAGAACTGGTCCGCCGTCACGCTTTATCCCGCGGTCGATTTTTACTTCAACGCCGGCGGGGCCAGCGTGCAGTTTTACTCCGAACCGGCGGAGCTCATCACGCTGGGTCGCATCACCCGCAATAAAGGCCGCTTCCAGATGCACCTGGTCCGGGCGAGCGTTCCCGACCTGGGCTTTGAAACCATGGAAAGCCTCGCCAAACAGACTACCTATACATGGCCGCACATGTATGTGCGGTTCAAGTGTCCGCCGGAGGCCATCGGCCAGCACTACTGCTCAAACCACATTCACGGTATTTTCGGCGATCACGTGGCGGCAATTACCGGGGCGTGCGAGTATCTCGGAATGGAAGTAACGGTTTTGGCGTAACTATTCAATCTCCACCAGCAAATCGCCGGTGGAAACCGTCACACCTGGTTGCACGTGGATTTTCGCGATCTTGCCGTCGCGGTGGCTGTAAACCGCGGTCTCCATTTTCATCGCTTCAATGGAAAGCAGTTTGTCGCCGCGGGCGATGCTTTGCCCCAGGCTCACGGAAACCGCGGAAATCTTTCCCGGCATCGGCGCGCCCACGTGCGAAACGTTTTCGCGGTCCGCCTTGGGTATTTGCGCGCGGGTCTTACCGCCCAGCGATTTGTCCTGCACCTTGATTTCGCGCGGCTGGCCGTTGAGTTCAAAAAATACGGTTCGCATGCCGTCAGGATCAGGTTCGCCGACGGTAAGGAATTTCATCAGCAGCGTCTTGCCCGGTTCAATCTGTATCGGCACTTCCACATAAGGTTGCAGCGGATAGAAAAACGCCGGCGTGGGAATCACGCTCACGTCGTCATAGACCCGGCGGATTTTGTCGAAACTTAAAAACACTTCCGGATACATCAGGTAACTGGCCAGTTCCGCATCGTCCGGTTCATGGTGGATTTTCGCTTCAAGCTGCCTGCGGGCCTCCGCTAAATCCACCGGTTTAAGTTTGGCGCCCAGTCGCCCGGTGATCGGCTTGGCCCCTTTGAGAATGATTTTCTGCAATTCCTTCGGCCAGCCGCCCGGCGGCTGACCCAGGTCGCCGCGGAACATTTCCACCACGCTGCGCGGAAAATCGATATGGCGCGAAGCATCCAAAACATCTTCCGGCTTAAGATTATTCGTCACCATAAACAGCGCCATGTCGCCGACGACCTTGCTTGAAGGCGTCACTTTCACGATGTCGCCGAACATCTCATTCACGCGGGCATACATCGCCGCGACTTCGTTCCACCGTTCCGCCAGGCCCAGGCTTCGCGCCTGCACGCGCAAATTGGTGAACTGGCCGCCGGGCATTTCATGTTCGTAGACCGACGCCGTGCTGGCCAGCATTCCTTCTTCAAACGGCTGGTAATAACGCCGCACCGCTTCCCAGTAATCAGCAAGCTGCGCCAGCGCCTCCTGGTTCAGGCCGCTGTCGCGCGGCGTGTTGGCCAGCGACGCCACCAGCGAATTCAGGTTCGGCTGGCTGGTCATGCCGCTCATCGAGCTGATCGCCGCGTCCACGATATTCACGCCGGCCTGCGCCGCCATGAGTATGCTCGCCGACTGAACGCCCGCCGTATCGTGCGTGTGGAAATGAATCGGTATGCCCACCTCTTCCTTAAGCGCTTTAATCAGCTTTTGCGCCGCGAAGGGTTTGCAAAGCCCGGCCATGTCTTTAATGCCCAGAATATGCGCCCCCATTTTTTCCAGCTCGCGCGCCATGCGCACATAATATTTCAGCGAATATTTGTCGCGCTCCGGGTCCAGTATGTCGCCGGTGTAGCAGATGGCCGCTTCGAGTATCGCGCCGCTATCCAGCACGGCGTCCATCGCTACCTGCATGTTTTTTGTCCAGTTCAGCGAGTCAAACACGCGAAACACGTCGATGCCCCGCGCCGCCGCGGTCTTGACGAAAAATTTCACCACATTGTCCGGATAATTCGTGTACCCGACGGCGTTGCTGGCCCGCAAAAGCATTTGGAAAAGAATGTTCGGCGCCCGGTCGCGAAGCTGCGCCAGCCGCTGCCACGGATCTTCATGCAGAAAGCGCATGGCCGTGTCAAAAGTGGCCCCGCCCCACATCTCCATGCTGAACAATTCCGGCAATAGATGCCCCATGGCTTCGGCGGGTTCCAGTAAATCCGCGGTGCGAAAACGCGTCGCCAATAGCGACTGGTGCGCGTCGCGCATCGTGGTATCGGTGAACAGCAGTTGTTTCTGGCCCAGTACCCAGTCGCAGAACGGTTTGGCGCCCATCTGTTTAAACCGGTCGCGCATGCCCGGCGGCCGCGGGTTGCTCTGCGGAAATTCCAGCGGCTTCGGAGGCGTCATTACTGACAGGTCCGGCGCGCGCTTCACTTCCGAGGACCCGTTGACCATCACATCGCCGAGGTAACTGAGCAGCTTGGTTGCCCGATCGCGCCGCATGGCAAAACGGAACAGCGACGGCGTGTTATCGACAAATGTTGTTGTGGCCTGGCCGGATAAAAATGCCGGATGCAAAACCAGGTTTTCCAGAAATGGAATGTTGGTCTTTACGCCGCGCACGCGGAATTCCGAAAGCGCCCGCACGGTTCGCGCCACGGTTTCCTCCAGCGTAGGCGCAAAGCACGTCAGCTTGACCAGCAGCGAATCAAAATAAGGCGTTATCACCGCGCCCGTATAAGCGGTGCCGCCGTCCAGCCGCACGCCAAAACCCGCCGGCGAACGGTAACTCGTGATGCGGCCGTAATCGGGAATGAAATGATTCCCCGGGTCTTCCGTCGTGATCCGGCACTGCAGCGCCACGCCGCGATAGGTCAGTTGTTCCTGCCGCGGCGCGTTGATCGGCGGCGTATGCAGTGGGTGGCCCTGGGCCACAAGAATTTGCGCCTTCACCAGATCGACGCCGGTGATGATTTCCGTGACCGTGTGCTCCACCTGGATGCGGGGATTGACCTCGATGAAATAAAATTCTCCCGTCCCAACGTCGAGAAGAAATTCCACGGTTCCCGCGTTGCGGTACTGGATCTGTTTGCCGATTTGCACCGCGGCATTGCAGATCGCGCGGCGCTGTTTTTCATCCAGCCATACGCACGGGGCAAGTTCCACGACTTTCTGATGCCGGCGCTGCACCGAGCAGTCGCGTTCAAACAGATGCATCAGGTTGCCGTGTTTATCGCCCAGAAGCTGCACTTCAATGTGCCTGGCGTTGGTGATAAAGCGTTCGAGGAAAACTTCCGATTTTCCAAAAGCCCCCCCCGCTTCGCGCTGGGCCTCTTCGAGCTTGCCGGCAAGTTCATCGGCCTCCTGCACCACGCGCATGCCGCGCCCGCCGCCGCCGAAACTGGCCTTGATGATCAGCGGGAAACCGATTTGGCTGGCCATTTTTTTTATTTTGGCCGCATCGGTTACGCCATGTTCGGTGCCCGGCAGCACGGGAACGCCCGCCTGCACGGCGATTTTTCGCGCCGCAGTTTTATCGCCAAACGCCCGGAGCATGTCCGGCGTCGGGCCGACGAACTCAATATCGGCGGCGATGCACGCTGCGGCGAAGTCGGCGTTTTCCGATAAAAAGCCGTAACCCGGATGGATCGCATCCACGCCATGGGCTTTGGCCAAATCGACAATCGCCGGAATATTCAGATAATTTTTGACCGGCGCATCCGGCCCGCCCACCTGGTAGCTTTCGTCGGCCTTGAAGCGGTGTAGTGAATAGCGGTCTTCATAGATGTAAATGGCCACCGTCTGCAGGCCCAGTTCATTGGCGGCGCGCAGTACGCGAATGGCGATTTCGCCCCGGTTGGCGACCAGTAGTTTTTTCATCCGGATGATTCCTTCTTCCGCGGTTGAGGCCTCTAAAACGCAGTCAGAATAAACGATATTTGGTTCTCGGAGAAGTATGCGGGCAATTTTGAATCAGGGATAGGCCAAACGCCGTACAGCCCCGGGTCCAAACCCGGGGCTTTCACAATCCGCCTCGCTCGCCGCAGGTCTACGCGCCTATAGAAACTAAATCGCACACACGACCGACCCTGTAAGGGTCATAGTTTTGTTCGTCATCACATCGCCCCGGTGCCCTGCTAACTGTGGGACAGGCATCTTGCCTGTCAATGTTTTTTTCTTAATTCTATGGCCTGTCCCCTATAGCCTATGCCCTAAATCAAATGATCCACGGATAACTTCGTTATAATAATTTGCATGCCTCAGCGCAAATTTTTAATTCGTTATCTGGTCTATCTGGCAATCATTATTGTGGTGGTATCACCCTTTGCGTGGCAAAGATATTTGGTAATAATTCGCGCCGCCGCAGGTGAAAAATTTGAAACTGCCTTTAATAACACCCTGGCACTCAATCCACGATTTAAAGGTTCTGAAGCTTTAACTGCAACCAATGGCTCGGAAACCGTTCGTGGCCAAGTCCAAACTGACGCCGACGTACAGCCATTTATTAATGCCATTAAAAAACTCAGAACGGATTATCCAACATATTCACTATATGCCGCTATCCAGGCGCCGAATACGAGAGCCTTCGTATATTTTTATCCGGATGATGATCACATTCCCCCACGCACAGAGATTGTATCCAGCACATCTCAACCCGCGACTTCTCGTCCGTTTTAAAATCCCCTTATTGCCTCACTGGTCCCCCGCTAAACAGCCGTCTATACTTCTCATGATTCATGTGCTTAAAAGGAGACGACCATGGCCAAAATCACTTTCAAAGGCAATCCGATCAACACGCTGGGCAATCCGCCTGCAGTTGGTTCAGTGCTGCCCGAGTTCGCGCTCACTAAATCTGATCTGAGCGAATTAAACGCCAAAGAGCTTTCCGGCAAATGGGTTATCATGAACATTTTCCCCAGCATCGATACTTCCGTCTGCTCCCGATCCGTTCGGCAGTTCAACCAGGATGCGGCGGCGCTGAGCAACACGAGCGTATTGTGCATTTCGCAGGATTTGCCGTTCGCCATGAATCGTTTCTGCGGCGCTGAAGGAATTAAAAATGTTTCCACGCTTTCGGCATTTCGGCATCCGGAGTTCGGCCAGACGTTCGGCGTCAAAATCATCGATGGTCCGCTGGCCGGTTTGCTGGCCCGCACGGTTATCGTCGCCGATCCCACCGGTAAAATCCGCTATGTCGAACTGGTTCCGGAAATCGCCCAGGAACCCAACTACGCCGCGGCACTGGCAGCAGCAAAATAATGTAGCTCAGGCTCTCTAGCCTGAGCATGTATTTTTTCTGCGTTTTTATGGTTAAATCTGCGTTAAAATCGTCGTGCCGTCGTGCCGTCGTGTCGTTGTGTCGTTGTGGTGAATGTTGGTGAATGTCATGGTTCAATCTTCGTGGATCGATCTCTCCACCGGCAAAAAGGCTTATTACTCTCGGCCGGAAAAGCCGGGAAATTATCCCGTCGTCGTCATCATTTATGAAGTCTTCGGCCTCAACGAACATTTTCAGGAGGTGGCCCGCAAAGTCGCCGCCGCCGGTTTTGCCGCCATCGTGCCCGACTTTATGGCCGGTAAGATCTTCAGCTATTCCGACGTCAAATCCGCGATGGAGGTAGTCAAAAACATCACCGACGATATGTTGCTCGCCGACATCAGCGCCTCCTTGGATGCCGCGGCCGGGCATCCGGAAGCGCACGCCAGCCGGGCAGGCATTCTGGGTTTTTGCCTCGGCGGCCGGGCGGCCTTTCTGGCCGCGTGCAAACTCTCAGACAAACTTAAGGCGGCGGTTTGTTTTTACGGCGGCGGCATTTCTCCATCCGGCCCGGACCGTTTTGGCCGCCAGCCGCCATTGACGGACGCGAATGTCGCCGGCATCACAGCGCCGCTTTTGTTTATTTACGGCAATCTCGATACGCACATCCCGCCGGATGAACACGCCCGCATCGTCGAAGCCTTAGGTAAAGCTAAAAAGCAGTTTACGCTGGCGACTTTTCCCGCGGGTCACGGCTTCGCCAGCGACCGGCGGGAAATGTTCCACGCCCCATCCGCCGAAGCGGCGTGGCAGATGACCTTCGCCCACTTTAACCGCTATCTGTGATTAGCAGATTTCAGACTTTTGAATTTAGCCACAGAGTTCACAGAGACCACAGAGAGAATGTTTCACCACAACGACACGACGACACAACGATTTTGAACCACGAAAAATACGAAAGTATTAATAGCTCCCGCCTTAATTTTGTTAGAGACACTAAACACATATTAGGATTTATTGCTCCAATTTTTGGCCTTCTAAGCGCAACAACGTTACAAAGGCTTATTTTATAGAGTATTTCGCACTTTTTGATCCGTAACATGATTAATGCTTGTTGCGCCTTTAAGAGTGGAGGAAACATCTATATTTTCAGGGGTTGTAGCGCTGTAGCGGTTAAATTTTTCCAACTTTAGTCCCGAAAGGGTGACAATCGGTCATCTGGACAGAGAGTGGACGGACGGATTCCGTAGAATCAGACATTTTGTCACTCCTCTTATTCACTTGTCAAAGAACTGGCTTTAAGAGCCTCTGATACTGAATAGGCAAACCATCCGGCGCGGCGAAGCCACGCCGA
>DATJSN010000025.1:0-31866 GCA_035504095.1 Phycisphaerae bacterium
GTCGAGGACTTAGAGAAGGGACGGTTTGGTTCGATCAACGAGGTACGGGCCCATTATGAGATTACCGGTTCCATGACGGTCCAGAAGTGGTTGACCCAGTACGGGAAGAATCATTTGCAGGCCAAGGTAGTACGTGTGGAAAAGCCGGACGAAAAAGATCGGATTCGTGAATACCAGCGACAGATTGCGCAATTGGAGCGTGCCTTAGGGCAAACGCAGGCGGAGAACGTGTTGAACGCGGCCTTTCTGAAGCTGGCGTGCGAGGAATTAGGTCAGGATGTGGAGACGTTTAAAAAAAAGTCCGATGGGCGGCGGTCCACACCGCCGGAACACAACGACCGCGAGGCGTGAAGATGCTCTGTCGACTGGTGGGGATGACCCGGCAGAACTATTACCATCAACGGCGGGTGCGGGCGCATCGGACAATAGATGAACAGTTGACACTGGCCTTAATCCAGCAGGAACGAGCACGTCAACCCCGTTTGGGTGCACGCAAGTTGTTGCATCTGGTGAGTCCGGAGTTAAAAGCGGCAGAGATACAGATCGGGCGGGATCGCTTTTTCGGCTTATTACGGCGGCATCAACTGTTGATTCAACGGTCCCGGCGCGGCGCCCGCACGACTTACAGCCGCCATGGATTTGCGGTCTATCCCAACGTCGCCAAAGCGATGACCTGACCGGTCCGCATCAGTTGCTGGCCAGCGATATCACCTACATCCGCACGGTGGAAGGCTTTATGTATTTATGCTTGGTGATGGATGCGTTCAGCCGAAAGATCGTGGGATTTGACAGCAGTGATCGGTTGGAGATGCAAGGCGCTTTACGGGCTTTATCGATGGCCTTGAAACAGTTGCCCGCCGAAGCCCGAGCCACCCATCATTCGGATCGTGGGATTCAATATTGCTGCCAGGCGTATATCCAGCAACTGCAGGCGGCGGGCGTGGGCATCAGCATGACCGAAGAGAACCACTGCTACGAGAACAGTCAGGTGGAGCGATTGAACGGGATTCTCAAGCAGGAATATGGCTTGGGCGAGACCTTCGCCAGCAAGGCCTTGGTCAAGCCGGCGGTGGCCGAGGCGGTGCTGTTGTACAATCAGTACCGTCCGCACACGGCCCTGGGCTATCGAATGCCTGAGCAGGTGCATCTGGGCGAAGCGGCGGCGTAATCTTCCGCCCTCCGGTCGCCCTTCGGGCTCCCTTCGCGGCGGAAGATTCAGAAGGATACAGGAAATAAAAGTGACAACTTTAGACCAGGACTTGACACGATCCGCAGATTGCGCGGATTAACACAGATTATATCACCACAACGAAGGCTACATTTTGTTGCTCCAGGTCCAAAGATATACAGCCTTATCATCCCTGTTATTTTGGGCCGCCGAGGCGTGACAACGTGACAATCCCTTAATTTCCAGCATATTTTGTATTTTTCAACCGTGACATCATTTTCATTTGTCACTCTTAAAAAGTGTAAATAAACCCTATATTTACCGATGTTGTCACGCCGTCACGGTTGCGTTTTCCCCGTGCTCCGGCAATACCTCTCGAACGCGTAACGAAACGATCCCGATGGCCGTCGGGATTACGCTGCGGGGCGCAGCGTGAGCATCGAAGCACAAATGCTACGGCACCGCTTAGTATTTACTTGTCAAAGAACCAGCCTTAAGAGGCTTTAGAGCAGTTCCACTCCAGCTATAGCGTCTGCGTCGCTTAAAGCGACCCTTCGGGTTGGCACAGACAGGGGCGTCCGCTGCGTCATCGCTCCGCGACGGGGTTTTGCAAACCCGCCTTGTCGCTCTTCCTTGCGGCCAACCCCGTCTACACCAACGCAGACGCCATATCTGGAGTGGAAAGGCTCTAATACTGAATAGGCAAACCATCCGGCGCGGCGAAGCCACGCCGAGTTCAGAGACGGGAGTCGGTAGACGGGAGAAGTAGCCCCGGGTTTCCACCACGGGGCTGTATGGCTCAGGCTGGAGCCCTTCGACGCGACTCAAGGCAGGCGGCGATGCCGCGATTTGAAATTTCATAGTTCAGATTTCAGAAATTATTAAAACCACGGATGCCGGGTTCAATGCCATTGGCGAACGTCGATGCAGGTCATGTCCGCGGCGCGGGCGGCCTCGATGCCTGGTTCGGCGTCTTCATAAACGACGCAATTTTCCGGAGGCACACCCAGCAGTTTCGCCGCCATTAAAAACGTGTCCGGCGCCGGTTTGCCGTGCTGCACGTCATCGGCGCAGACAACCACGGGAAAGATTTTGTCAAAACCCACGGCCTGAAGCTGCTTATCCACCACGCGGTGCAGGCCGCCGCTGGCGACGGCAAGCCGGCGCTGGCCCTGTTCCCGGCGCACGATGGCCACAACCGATTCAATCAGGCGGATTTCGGGTATCTTTTCGATATAAGCTTGTTCCTTGTTGTGGGCAATTTGTTCCGCTTGTGCCGGCGAATTGGCCTGCGAGACCAGTATTTGAGCGATTTTGACGGTGGGAATGCCGGCCATGGAGTAGAAACGCTTTTCAGGAAATTCGATGCCGGCAGGCCCCAGCGCCGCCAGCCAGGCGCTATAGTGCGCGGGCATGGTATCCAGCAGCGTGCCGTCGCAATCGAAAATCAGCCCTTTGATTTCCGGCGGCAGGGGCGCTGTGGGGTCGGTCATCCAGCGGTTGTCATTTTGTGACATTTTGATTCTCTTTTTTGATCTAAGGGCCTCTAACAAAACAAACCGGGGCGGTGATTGCCGATATCCGGAATCTGCTGAATTTATAACACGACGTACAAATTTTGTCGTTCGGGAATTGCTGCCCCCGGCAAGCCGGGGGCTATCTGAAAAACATTGTTTTGGCTACGTTTTCGCTTGTAGCAGCCTGGAGCCCTTCGACCTGCTCAGGCTAAAGAGGCCGCTCTACCTCATTTTGTTAGAGGCTCTAGGTTTAGCGAACGCGTATAAGGTTTTCCGGATTCACGCCCAGCCGCTGGAAGTGCCCCGCGGCCTGCGAGAGCCAACGCTGCGCATCACTATAATAACCGGCGGTAGGAACAAGATCGGGGATTTTCAGCGTCCACCAGGAGTTAAAGCTATCCATAAAAAGCTCACGCAGGTATTTACAAAGCATGCTGGCCAACGCCGTGGCCATGCAGGCGTTCTCCGCTTTTTCGCGGAAAATCAAAAAGCTTTGCCGCGAACCTTCCCGAACTAAATAGCTGCTTTGCTGGTGCGTTTCATCGATAACCTTCAGCGCCGCACCGGGAAAAGTTCTCAATAGAAGCGGCACGTAGTGGTCACGCGCCCCCTGTTTATCAATTACCGCCATCAGTCCGTCTTCGCCGAACCGCTGATGAAGATTCCAGAGATGGGCCATGGTGAAACCGGCCAGAACCGCGGCTTTGTTTGCGGCAGCGCCGGCAAGACGATTAAATTCCGCTTCATCCACCACGCGCGCCCACAGGCCGGCCAGGCCAATCCCGGCCCCGGCCATGGCGCCGCGCAGCAGGTTGGCGGCGATATCCACTCCTCCCTCCTGGCAGAAGCGCGGCAGCGCTCGCTGGTCGTGGGCATACCAGTGCAGAGCGCCGGCGCTGGGAGATTCCTGTCCGCAAAGCCGCATCAGGTCCTCGCGCCGCCGGAATGCGTCCGGGTGCGCATTGGGCAACAAGCGCGCCATGGCCAGGACCGCCCGCTCCAGATGGGCCAGCCCGCCGGAAAGACGATATACAAGTTTGCTGTCAGCGATGATAAGTTTGCCGCCGCGAACCGGCGGCCTGGTGGTTATTGCACTGCGAAGTTTTTTTGCCAGCGCGCCGGCGACGGAAACGTCGGCGGGATCCAGCCGGCCCTCCAGAGAAAAAGCGCTGGCGGAAATCACCAACGGCCCGAGCACCGGTCCATATCCCGCTTCATCTATTCCCGCGACGATCATGCTGCTCCATGGCTTGGGTTTTGGGCATTTCACCGCGAAGCGTGGAAGATTGCAAAGGGGGCGGCGCTGTGGCGCCGAGTAGGGAGTCGGGTGTAGGGAGACGGGGGCAACTAAGATCGTCTATATGGCTGGACGGTACTCAAACCGGGAATCGCAGCAAAATGTTTCTGGTTGAATGTGTGAAGAGGCGTGTTCAGGGAAACAGCTAGTTGTCCAATTAAAGCATCGAGTATTCCGATGTTGTGACTCAGGCGACCGTCCGCATAGATCGCAAGCGCCTGATCGGCGACCTGCGGCGACGGCCACAACAAGGGAAAAGGACTGATAAATTCTCGTACGACCATCAATTCGCGTTTGTCGGTACAGCCCTGGATCAGCTCCATTACAACAAAACCCGGGATATAAATTTCTTCGCCGGCCCGGCTGGCAAGCCAGGCCGTTGCTGGTGAGTACTGACGTAATAAATCGATAAGAATATCCGTGTCGAGCAGGAGCAATATCAGCCCCTCCACCGTGCCTGGGCCTGCTGACGGAGCTGACGGGCGTATTCGACAGAATCCCCGATGTTAGCGTGATCTTTCCATAAACCAATCAATCTTGATTCAAGAAGATCCCTTCCGGTCATAGGCCGCCTGCTTTCCACGGATATAAATAATGGAGCATCCTTAGGAAGATTGACAGGCTCATCGGGGACAATGGTCTTGCCGTCGAAATGCGCTCTAATCATTGTCATTCAATCACCTTAGCACAATATTATATCATATGTATAGAAGAAATGAATTATTAATTCCGGCCAGAAATGGCGTCTACGCGGCACGGCGGTGTGGCGGCGCTGCGGTGCCGAGTAGGGAGACGGGTGTTGGGAGAATGGGCGGGTTCTCCGCCATTTTCAGTGTTCAGACGTTTTAACACGGAGGACACAGAGGCGCGAATTTGATATTTGATATTTCACATGCTTTAACGCGGAGGACACGGGGGCTCCAGGTTTTTCTTCTTTGACTTGTCTGTTCCCTGTAGCCTATTCCCTCTCCCCTAAGCTCATACTCTACCGTAGATATATTCATGTAAATGGTGAATGACGATTTCCTGTTCGCTGGCGTGGCGGGCGTTTAAATCGCCGATGGAAACCAACCCGACCATTCGCCCCTCGGCGTCGCACACCGGCAGGTGCCGAACGCGATGGCTCATCATGATCGCGCTGGCCTCTTCCAGCGTGGTTTCCGGCGGGCAGCAGATCACCTCGGTGGTCATCACATCGTAGACGCGCACGTTGCGCGGTTCTTTCTCTTCCGCGACCACGCGCATCAGAATGTCGCGCTCGGAAAGAATTCCGACAAAATTGTCGCCCTGCATGACGATGAGCGAGCCAATGCGATGGCGATTCATTTTTTGCGTCGCCTCCAGAACGCTGGCTTCGGGATTGATCGCGTGAATGCGCGCGGATTTTTCCGCAAGAATACTGGCAACAGTGCTCATGATAAATCCTCCAATAACCGAAATGTTTTTGCCGCGTCGCCGCCAGGCCGCGCGGGCTGCTACCTTTGTCACTATACCCAGGTCATATATAAAATTGCAATATTGTGAATAAATTAACAATCTATTTTCTTAAATCGCGTGCTTTGCTCTTAATCGGGAATTTATCTATAGGCGGTGTTCGTGAAAATTTGAACGCAGTTTTCCCCTTTTCGGGCTCGCGCGGCGCCGCCGTGGGGTGGGGTCTTGAGCTTTTTAGTCTGGTTTGCTGCTGTTTTGTTTGGTTTGGGCTGTAACGGGAATCACGTTTCCGTCGGAGGGTGAAATCATTCCGCCGGGGCGAAATCGGCGCTGCGCGCGCAACGCGGCATGCGCGTCATCCTGGCCGTTGCAAGTAAACGCGCCTATCTGAATAAACAAATCCCATAGCTGCTGAAGTGGAGACGGGGGAAGGTTCTTTTTCTTCCCGTTTTGTGCGTTAATCACCACCCCGATGATCCCCGGGCTGTCCTCTGTGATCGTATAGAAAACACCGCCGCCGCTGTTAGGCTGTGAAAGCCCGTCGGCGGGTTCGATTGTGTAAGTTACGTTAAACGTTTGATGGTCCTGGGAGGCGGGGGCAATGGCGACGGGGACTGGCTCGGCGTACTGGAAAAGCTGAAGGAAGGCTTTGCGAACCTGCTGGAGAGCTGCGTCATCAATCGCGGTGCGGCCCACCAGTTCCGCCAGCATTTCGTTGAGATTGCGGCTGGCCTCTTTTGTATTTTCCGCCGTAATGTGGATCTTTCCTGTCGCGGGTAGCTGGGCAAGCGCCTTATGCCACCGCTGGGCTTCACGAACTTTTTCCACGGCCTGTTCCGGAGAATACGGTTTGGAAATGTGGCTGAAGGCCCCGGCGGTGAACGCCTTCTTCATATGAGCGCCCTCGCACATACAGGTCAGGAATATGACTGGGATGTCGCAGGTTATTCGGCTGGATTTGAGGGCCCGGCAGACATCGTAACCGTTTTTGTCGGGCAACATGACGTCGAGAATGATTACGTCCGGGTGCAGATTGCGGGCCATAAGCAGGCCGTCTTCGGCCGTTAGCGCCTGGTGGTACCCAAAACCCGCCGCGTGTAAATATTCGCCGAAAATCGCGTTGAGCTCGGCGTCATCGTCGATAACAAGAACTTCGGTACACATGCAACCCTCATTCGCCATTGGGCAATAAGTTCCGCATCCATGGAGACAACCGCTCTTCCGTGAGCCCCGGCTGGGCTGATTTTCCGCCCCCCGGCTTTGCCCTAAGGTGCCCTCCTATTAATTATACGGAAGGAAACACCTCTGTTCACATAATAGTTATCGGCTTTCTTTCCGATAAACCATAGCCCGGCTTAGCGCCGAACTAGCTATTATAGGTGAAAAAAGGGCTTTTGTCTCTAAAATTCCCGAATATTCTTGTTACCGGATGTTGCGTTTTTGCCAAAATCTGCGCATAACGGTGTTTTTCGTCTCTGCGCGAGGGTGCGCGTCCGGTAACATATAAATTGTTATTTGCGGCGTTTGTGAACAAAACGGAAGAAAACGAGATGGCCGAGAAACAACGATTACCCCTGCCGAAGGCGGGCGAAATAAAAAAAGCGGTACAAATTTACCTGCGCCTGGCTTATCCCGACGGACCGGCGCCCGATTTTGTGTTGGCGCGTATATCGCCCATTTTGGCGGCGCCGGAAGACCTGCCCGCCAGCCCCGCGTGGTTTGAAATTGCCCCTAAAGAAGATTGCAATGTTTACCGTTTGCGCCTGGGACAAAAAGCCTACCCCCATATGAAATTGGCGCTGGAAGAAGCGCCCGATGCGAGCGGCCACTTATACTCCGCCGACGCCCACGACAGTCATCTTTATGCGCCCGCCGGCTCGCCGGACGAACGCGGCCTGATGGAGCTGCGCAAGGCCAACGCGCAACTGGTCACCACAATTGAAAAGGCCTGGGCACAGGAAAACATTCCCACATTTCGCGGATACTTGCGCCGCGCGCTGGAAAAGAAAAAGTGATGGCGGCGGTGCGGCGGCTGCGCCGAGTCGGGAGACGGGGGTCGGGAGACGGGAGAGGTAGCCCCGGGTTTCCACCACGGGGCTGTATTTCAATACCTGAGCCAGGTTTCAACGGAGGGGGTGGACGGCGGTGCGGGGGGCGCTTTTCACTCGCCGATGATTTTCACCAGCACGCGCTTGGGCCGCCGCCCGTCAAACTCGCCGTAAAAAACCTGTTCCCATGGTCCAAAGTCCAGGCGGCCGTTTGTGATGGCGATCACCACCTCGCGGCCCATGACCTGGCGCTTCATGTGCGCGTCGGCGTTGTCTTCTCCGGTGCGGTTGTGATCATACTGGCTGGTGGGCGAGTGCGGTGCGAGCCGCTCCAGCCATTTTTTATAATCGCCGTGCAGGCCGGATTCATCGTCGTTGATAAACACCGAGGCCGTGATGTGCATGGCATTGCAGAGCATAAGCCCTTCCCTGATTTTGCTGCGGGCGAGAATTTCTTCAAGCTGCGGCGTCATGTTTACAAAATCCATGCGTGCCGGAAGGTTAAACGTAAGATATTCGGTGTGGGACTTCATAAGATCGCTTTTGTTTGTTGGGCCGCCGGCGACGCCTGCGGCTTCTTTTTCCGGCGGGGCGCCGTCGTCGAATTAAAGCGCAACCGCCCCGTCGCGTTTTCCCGGGGTTTGCCCGGTCGCAATTGTCGGCCGTTAACCGTATCCGGCACCGTGACCATCGGGTTTTGTGCGCCCGAAAGCGCGTCGCCGGCGTGAATTTTTTCCAGGCGTTTTTTTATGCTTTGCGCATAGCCTTCGGAAATTTCGAATCCAAGAAAGCGCCGTTCAAGTTTTTTTGCCACCGCCAGTGTTGTTCCGCTGCCGCCGAACGGATCGACGACCAGCTCGCCGGGATTGGAACAGGATTTGATAATCCGGCCAAGAAGCTGTTCGGGCATCTGGCAGCCGTGCCACCCCGTGCGCTCCTTAAACGTTCCGCAGACGCGCGGGAAATACCAAACGTCTTCTTCCTCGGTAAATTTTTCGGGGATATCCTGGGGGCGGAGAATCCAGGTGTCGTCGGGAAGCCGGCCGCGCTGGTCAGCCCGCCCGTCGGCATAAACAAGCTGGCGCGCCGAGGGAACGCGGATTTGTTCGGTGTTGAACGTAAATTTTTGCGGGTCTTTGACAAAATAAAGCAGATGCGTGTGGCTGCGTGTGAATTTATATTTGCAATGCACGCCGAAGGTGTAATACCAGATCACCCAGTTGCGGCAGCGAAACCCAAGCTCGCGCTGAAAAAGCGTTTTTAGTTCGGCGGCAAAATCGTCGCCGATGGCCAGCCAGAACGCTCCCGATGTCTTGAGAATCCGATGAACCGCCTGGCCCCATTCGCGACTCCAATTCAGATATTCGTCGGCGGCTTTGCGGTCATCGTATACATCATATTTGTATCCGATGTTAAATGGCGGGTCGGCGAAAGCCAGGTCGGCGCAACCTTCAGGCAGGCCATTCATGCCCGCGATGCAATCGCCGTTGATGACGCGATCGACCTCCATGTCCTGCATGTCGTGGCCTCCTAGAGCACCCTAACATAATACAAACCATTATATCACACTTCAAACCTTCGCGCTAATAAAAACGTCGTCGTTGGAGCCGGACGGAGCGGTGTGCAAAATCCCGAAAATATGAGTACACTTTGCGATCTTGCGTTAGCCATGGCGGGCGAATTGTTTTCAGGTGGAGGAGCAAATTATGTCCAGTGACATTTCAGCATCGGCGGGCTCCGCGCCGCAGGCGATCAACCAAACGCGAGCGCGCAGTTACATTCGCTGGTGGGTATGCGGACTGCTTTTTTTTGCCACTACAATTAATTACATGGACCGCCAGGTGATGAGCATTCTGGCGCCTACGTTTGAAAAGCTTCATTACTGGACTCAAAACGATTACACCAACCTTACTGTAGCGTTTCAGGCCTCATACGCTATTGGTTATGCGCTCTGCGGCTGGTTTGTTGATGAGGTCGGACTTTTGCTTGGCTTTGCCATCATCATGGCCCTCTGGAGCCTCACCGAGTTGGGAACGGGAATGCTGGCCACGGGCATCGGCATGGTTGGCGGCTTCGTGGTCGCGCGTTTGGTCATTGGCTTAACCGCGGGTGCAAATTTTCCCGCGGCCATTAAGGGAGCGGGCGATTGGTTCCCGAAAAAAGAACGGGCGCTGGCCATCGGCCTACTTAACGCGGGCAGCAATGTCGGCGCGATCCTTTCTCCGCTTCTGGTGCCCGTGCTGACACTGACCTTCGGGTGGCCGGCTTCATTTATCAGCATTGGGATTTTGGGGGTTATCTGGTTTTTATGGTGGGTTTTGGCTTATCGGCATCCGGAAGACAACAAAAGGATATCTCAGGCGGAACTAACGCTTATCCGGACCGATCCAGTGCCGACCCCGGCAAAAGTTTCCTGGATTACGCTGCTTTTTCACCGGCAAACCTGGACCCTGCTTGTCGGACAGGGTTTTACCAGCCCGATCTGGTGGTTCCTGCTCTTCTGGGGAGGAAGCTTTTTCAGCCAAAAGTTTCATCTTGATCTCAAACACGTGGGTCTTCCGCTGGTGATCGTTTATATCATGGCCGACTTCGGAAGTATTTTTGGCGGCTGGCTTTCATCCGGGCTCATTAAGCGCGGCTGGAGCGTCAACGCGTCTCGAAAGTCGGCGATGCTGCTTTGCGCGCTGACGGTCACCCCTATTTACTTCGCCTCGACCACCAACAACGAATGGGTGGCAATATTTCTCTATGGCCTTGCGGCGGCTTCGCACCAGGGTTTTTCCGCCAACGTCTTCGCCACGGTGCCGGATACCGTGCCGGGAAAATTTACCGCATCGGTCACGGGCCTCGGCGGCATGCTCGGTTCGTCAATTGCCGTTGTCACCAGTTTTACCTTTGGAAGATATGTCGCGGCGACGGGCAATTATCACCTTCCCCTGGCGATCGCGTCTTTTGCTTATTTGTTTACCCTTGTTGTTTTTCATTTGATAAATCCGAAACTGGAACCCATGCGCGACACTGCGATACAATCCGCCGCGTAATTCGCGCGTTTTTGTGGAATGCTTTGAAATGACCGATTTTTTCTCCCCCGAACAGATTCCCGCCGCCGTGCACGAAATCATGAAGGCCCAGAAAATCTGGGACATTCACACCCATTTATATCCGCCGACTTTCGGCACGCCCACGGCCAATTCCACCGGCAAAACCGACCCCTCCGGCCTGATGCTCTGGGGCATCGACGAGCTGGTGAACTATCATTACCTGGTGGCGGAAGTTTTTCGCGTGGTCCCCTCGTCCGTTATGCCGTACGAAAAATTTTGGCGTCTGGGCAAAGCCCAGCAGGCCGACCACATCTGGAAAAACTTGTTCGTACAGCGCGCTCCGCTGGGCGAGGCGTGCCGGGGCGTGCTGGCCACGCTTCAAAAGCTCGGCCTGGATCCGAACGAAAAAACGCTGGACCCCTATCGCAAATTCTTTTCCGCCCAGGACCCCAGCCGCTACATCGACAAAGTAATGGAACTCGCCAACGTCAGCACAATCACCATGACCAACAACGTTTTCGACGACAATGAACGCGCTCGCTGGCTTGCCGACCCGCGGATCGGAACTGATCCACGATTCCGCGCGGTATTGCGCTTCGATGATCTCATACGCGACTTTAGCTCTGCCGCCAAAAAGCTCGCCCGCTGGGGTTATAAAACCACCCCGACGCCCACGAAAAAAACCATCAATGAAGTGCGCCGGTTTCTTAACGACTGGCTCGACCGCCAGAAGGCAATTTACGCCGCCGTCAGCCTGCCGCCGGATTTTCGCTATCTCGCCGCCGGCGGCAAAAACGCCAAAGCCGGCGCGGTTATCCTGGAAAAAGCCGTGCTTCCCGTGCTCGCGGAGCGCCGGCTGGTTTTCGCCATGATGATCGGTTCGATTCGGCTGGTTAACCCCGAACTTCGCGACGGCGGCGACATGGTCGGCATATCGGACGTCGCCTCTGTAACCACTCTTTGCCGCGAATTTCCCAAAAACAAGTTCCTGATCACCATGCTGTCGCGGGAAAATCAGCACGAGCTGGCGGTCGCGGCCCGCAAATTTGATAATTTAACGCCCTTTGGATGCTGGTGGTTTTTAAACATCCCGACCCAGATCGAACAGATGACGCGGCTGCGGCTGGAGCTTTTGGGGGCCACGTTTATCCCACAACATTCCGACGCCCGCGTGCTCGACCAGCTTATTTATAAATGGAGCCACAGCCGTAAAATTATTTCCGAGGCGCTCGCGGACATGTATTTGCGGGTCGCACAGACGGGCCGAAAAGTTGCCCGCGCGGAAATTGCCGCGGACGTGCAGCGCCTGTTTCATCAAAACTTCGCCGACTTTCTGGCCCGCTGATTTGTGGGCCTTGGCTTTTAAGGATCGTTTGAAAAATGAAAATTCTTCTGACCACCACGAGTTTTCAAGACACCCCGGGCAAGCATCACGACGTGCTGGCGGCGTCGGGCTTCGAATTCATTCGGGCGCGCGGCCCGCTCACCGAAGCGCAGATGCTGGACCTCATCCGCAAGTCCGGGCCGTTTGACGGGCTATTAAACGGCGACGACCAGATCACGGCGAAAGTTATCGACGCGTTGCTGCCCAGCTTGCGCGTCATTGCCAAGTACGGCATCGGGCTGGATTCCATTGACGTTGCCTATGCGACGAACAAAAAAATTCCGGTGCTGAACACCCCCGGCGTGAACGAAACCACGGTCGCCGAGCACGTCTTTGGTTTGATGATCGCGGTGGCCAAATCCTTCTGGTTTCACATGAATTCCGTCAAGTCCGGACGCTGGGACCGCAAAACTGGCTGCGAGCTTCGCGATAAAACGCTCGGCGTGGTGGGCATGGGGCGCATCGGCAAAGAGGTCATCAAGCGCGGCGTCGCTTTTGGCATGAAACCCATCGCGTATGACGTCCATTGGGATGAGGCTTTTGTGAAACAGTATTCTGTAGAGAAAAAAGCCTCGATTGAAGACGTCTTGCGCGAGGCGGACGTTATTTCACTTCATGTGTTTCTTTCCCCCGAAACGCGGGGGCTTATTAACAAAAACACCATCGCCTTGATGAAAGACGGCGCGATTTTAATCAACACCGCCCGCGGTGGATTAATTGTGGAAAAAGACGTCGCCGAGGCGTGCGAGTCCGGCAAGCTCCGTGGATACGGCGCCGACGTGCTGGAACATGAGCCGATCAGGGCCCCGCATCCGTTTATGAAGCTGGACAACGTGATTATCACCCCACACATCGGCAGCCGGACCAACGAAAGCGTTGAGCGCCAGGGTCTGCGGGCCGCGCACAATCTGGTGAATTTCCTGACCGGGAATCCGGATTATATTCAGGCCAATAAATAAACGTTTTTACAGAGAGATTTGACTATGCCTCCCACCGAACAGTTTATTATGCCCGCCGCCGTGCACAACACGATCGTCGCCGCCGCATATAGGGCCCGCGGATATAAAACCGAGGAAGCCGCCGCCGGCGCGCGCTTTTGCGAGCTTGCGGCGCGCCACGGAATTAAAACCCACAATGCCATCAAGGCCCTGCACCTGGATGAGCTTTTTGGCTCCAAAGCCGGCGGTTGCAAGCCCGGCGCGGAAATTGAGAAGCTGCCCACTGGTTTCAAGGCTGTCGCCAAATGGAACGCCAACCGCAAACTCGGGCAGGCCGTGGCGTTTGCGGCGATGGATGAAGCGATGCGCCTGGCTGACGAATTCGGCATCGGGGCCGTCGCGGTTGATAATGCATTTCACTACCTCTGGGGCGGCGGGTACGTAATCGACGCCGCACAAAAGGGCTATATTGCCTACACCGCCTGCACCGCGGCTCTGTCGGAAGTGGTTCCTTTTAAAGGCAAATTCCCCACGCTCGGCACAAACCCACATTCCTGGGCGTTTCCCACCATGGACGCGGTGGGTTTTCCCATTTGCATCGACTGGGCCACAAGCGTGGTGGCCATGGGCCGCGTGCAACAGTTCGCCCGTGAAAATAAACCCCTTCCTCCCGGCTGCGCCGTAGACAAAGACGGCAATCCAACCACCGACCCCAAATTAGTCACGGCTCTTTTGCCTTTCGGCGAACACAAGGGCTACGGGCTTTCACTGATCGATGAGCTTCTCGGCGCTTATATCGGCGGATCGCTGCCGACGCTGCGCAGCCGCTGGAATGTTGGTCCGGCCGACGAAAAGCGCACGCCTTGCTTTTTCTTCCAGTGCATTCGTCCCGACGCGCTGGACTGCGGCGATTTCGCTTTTGGGCGCACCCAATCGCAAAACGTCAAAACCGTTCTGGCCGACATTCTCGGCCACGGCAATGAGTCGGTCATGCTGCCCGGCCAGCCGGAGGCGATGGCCGCCCGGCAAAGCGCCAAGTATGGCGGCCTGCTCTTTACCGACGCCGAAATCACCGAATTTGAACACATCGCCAAAGAAGGCGGCGTGCCGTTCAATCGCGCCGAGTTCAGGAAAATTACCGTATAAATCCCGCCGTTAGACCAGCCGTGTTACTCGCGAGAGCCCTGCTGTGTTTTCCGGCGTTCCAGGCATGCGTAGGCATTGTGGTTATGTATGGATTCGAAATTTTCGCTTTCGATGCTGTACCAGGTAATGCGCGGATCGGCGTCCATCGCCAGCGCTAAATCGCGAATGATGTCCTCGACAAATTTCGGGTTATCAAACGCCTGCTCGGTGACAAACTTTTCATCCGGTCGCTTTAATACGGCGTAAACCGGAGCGCTGGCCGCCGTCTCCATAATCTTTACCAGATCCTCAATCCATAATTCGCCGGTAAACCGCACGCGTGCGGAAATCTCGCAGCGCTGGTTGTGAGCGCCATAGCTGGATATTTCTTTGCTGCACGGGCACAGCGACGTGGCCGGCGCCTTAACGCCGAGAATAAAATCATCCTCTCCGTTGCTGGTGCCCTCAAACGAGCACACATAGTCCATCAGTCCGCGGGCACCCGTGACCGGGGCGGTTTTTTCGATAAAGTAGGGGAAGGTCATTTCAATATGTGCGTCGCTGGCCATCAGCCTGGTCTTCATTTCATGCAATATCGGCGTGATCTGGCTGGGTGTAATGCGTCGATGGTGCCGGTTGAGTATTTCCAGAAACCGGCTCATGTGCGTTCCCTTTTTGTGCTTAGGCAAGGAAACATATAGATTAATAGATGCAACTGTGCTCTGCTGGCCGCCGCCGGGCTCGCGCAGGGTGATCGGGTACCGCACCGCCTTAACGCCAACCCTGTCGATGGAAACGTTTCTGCGATCGGCCGACCCCTGCACGTCGGGCATCAGGCTCGCTTCGTTTTTAGCATCCGTCATGGTCATTTCCCGCACCGATAAAATTTCCGGCATATCCGACATTATTATATCCTCCCGCTACGCGGCGGAGCCCCGGTTTTGCGGCTATTTTTTATACACGGTTTCCGGGTCGATTTGCCGTTGGGCGACAAATTCCAGCGCCACCGGCCGGCCGGCCGCCGCGGGAACCACGCGGCGATAAAAACAACTGCGGTACCCGTTGTGGCACGCCGTGCCTTTCTGGCGAACTTTCAGAACAACGGCGTCCTGATCGCAGTCGATCATAACCGCCTGAACTTCCTGTACGTGCCCGCTTTCTTCGCCTTTCATCCAGAATTTGCCGCGCGACCGGCTCCAGTAAACCGCGCGACCGCCGGAAATGGTTTTTTCCAGCGCCTCGCGGTTCATGTGCGCCACCATCAGCACCTCGCCGGTGTCGGCGTCCACGGTCACGGCGGTAATCAAACCGCCGGCGTCGAATTTCGGGTCCAGAATGGTTCCCAGCTCGCGCTGGCTGTCGGCGGACATCAAAAACTCCTTAGGGGACCGCTGCCTGGTCCCCTTTTCGGGCCATTCATTCTAGCCGCGAGTGCGGGCCCAGGCGAACGGAAAAGAACCGCCCGCCGCGACCCGAAAGCGGCTCCCGCAGGGGTATTCTGTTGTCGATTTTGCCGTCCAGCATTACTATGCTCACAGTCGCCGAACGGCGATTCTGGTGATAAGGCCCGATCTGAAAGCAGGAAGCGAAATATGAAAGCCATTGTGCACCGTCAGGCGCTGGTGGATGTGCTTGGGCTGGCTTGCGGCGTGGTTCCCGCTCGTTCACCCAAGCCGGTTTTAACCTGTGTGCGGCTTAGCACGACGTCCACGCCGCGCGGCAAGGTTTTGTCCTGCGTGTCAACCGATCTTGAAGCCACGCTGGAAACCACGCTGGCGCAGGTCGACATCAAACAGGACGGCAGCGCTCTCCTGCCGGCCAACAAACTCAACGAAATTGTCAATTCCTCTCCCGATGAAACGCTGGCTCTGGAAGTCAACGGAGAAAAAGCCACACTCAAAGGCGCCGACAGCACCTTCACGCTTCTGGGTTACAACGTCAATGAATTTCCACCGATCAGCGGGTTTGAAGGCGAGCCGGATTTTTCCATTTCCGCCGGCCAGCTCAAAAGCATGCTGGATCGCACGCGCTTCGCCGCCGCCCGCGAAATGAGCCGTTACGCCATCAACGGCGTGCTTTTTGAACGCAAAGCCAAAAAACTTTCACTGGTCGCCACCGACGGGCACCGTCTGGCCCAGGCACGCGACGAGGTTCAGTCCGCCGGCAGCAAAGATCATTCCGCGGTCGCGCCAATCAGGGCGATCGGCCTGTTAGACCGCCTGCTCACTGATCCGGAACAAACCGTGCAACTGCAATTCCGGGAAAATAAGCTGTTTGTGCGCGTCCTGGCCACCGGATCCAATGAAAAAGACGGCGTCTGTGCCATGTTCAGTGCGGCCCTCGTTGAGGGTTCGTTCCCGCCGTACCAAGACGTAATTCCCAAAGACTGCGACCGCAAAGCGGTTATCAATCGCGACAAACTTTTGAGCGGCGTGCGGCGCGCCGCCCTGTTAACCAACGAAGAATCCCGCTCTGTTCGGCTGAGCTTTTCGCCCAAGCAGCTCATTATCAGCGCCCGCGCCCCCGAAATGGGCGACGCAAAACTGGAGGTTCCGGTCGAATTTTCCGGCGAGGCCATCGAAATCGGTTTTAATCCCAACTATCTCGCGGAGGCTTTAAAAGTTGCTCCAACTGAAGATATAACGTTTGAACTCAAATCGCCGGGCAAACCGGGCATGATTCGCTCCGGCAGTAATTTTCTGTATGTGATTATGCCGGTGAACCTGAGCTGAACACTTTCGTGATTTATGCCTGCTATGAATCCTTCTCCCCGCCGCACCACTTCGCGAATTAACAGACAAGACAGGCTTAGAGAATCCGTTTGCGAAAAACTGGATGAATTTAAGCGCGCCAGGGACAATGCCGCCGTCGCCGGACTGGCCCGGCAACGGCGCTTTAAACCCGCCACCGATCCTCATCCGCCAAAATCAATCCAGGACATCCTCGCGCCTTTTAAAAAACATGAATTGCAACACCGCTCAGTTATCATGGCGTTGGCCAGCAACTTATTTGTGCAGCGTCTGCCACAAAAATTGGCGGACTGCATTGCCCTGGAAGGTTTTTCACACAGCACACTTGTTGTACACGCCGCGAGTGCGCCGGCAAAAGCTGAATTGGATCGTTTACTGCGCCAGGGACTTAAAGAAGAGCTGCAGATAACCACAAAGGGTGCTATCTATCGCGTGCGCACCGCTATAAGTAGAAAGCTGCTTAACGACACTTATTGACAAGTTTTCCACAGGCAGACACGCGCGATTACCGGGCTATATAAGTGATTGTTAAAGAATAAGTTAGTATTTAAATAGTAGTAGTATAAATAGACACTGTCTGTAAGTTTACAACCGCTATAATATTGCACGTAACTACAGCAATCACAGGTGGTTACCACTATATTGGCCACAGGGACAAGATGTTGATAAACCGCCGGTCTTTTGTCGCCAGGTGCTATTGGTTGTTGTCAGTAGGCGGCCCTATAGTCGTTGGTTTACCAATATCGGTCGAAAAGGTTGAAAATGTCGGGGTGTTGATGCACGTAGAAAATGGATTCTCCACGAGTTATCCACAAAAGGGCCGACAGCGGCAAATTGATTTCACATAGGATTTGTGGGCCTTAATTCCCGGGGATTTCGCGGGTTCTTTGAGTGTGCGAACCATTTGTGGTAGAAAGTTTTGCATGATTCTTTTGATCGACAATTACGATTCATTTACCTACAACCTTGTGCAGCGCCTCGGCGAAATTGAAAAAAATGAGCCGATCGAAGTTGTACGCAACGACAAAATAACGGTTTCGCAGATCGAAAAGCTCAATCCCGGGAAGATCATCATTTCACCGGGCCCCTGTACGCCGCGCGAAGCCGGAATCAGCAACGATCTGCTTAAAACATTTGCACCGAAGATTCCCATTTTGGGCGTTTGCCTGGGTCATCAATGCATCGGATTTACCTTCGGCGCCGTCGTCGAACGCAACTGGCGTTTAATGCACGGGAAAACTTCGCCGATACACCACGACAACAAAGGCGTATTCGCCAACCTGGCCGACCCGTTCGAGGCCGCGCGCTATCACAGCCTGGTTATACGCCCGGGAACGCTGCCGGACGACTTTATCGTCTCCGCCTGGACCGAGGAAAAAGAAATCATGGGCGTGCGGCATAAAACCTGGCCGCTGCATGGCGTGCAGTTTCATCCGGAAAGCTTCCTGACGCCCGAAGGCTATAAACTTCTGGACAACTTTTTGAAAATGTGAGGCGGCGGAGCCGCGGCTTTCAGCTTTTTAGCCACAGAGACCACAGGGGATACAGATAAAAGTTATTTCTACCACAAGGGCATGAATGGGGGACCAAAATTCTCTTTGATTTCTCCGCGCGCGCCGTGGCGAAGAAATTTAATTATTTCCGCCCACAGGAAGCGCGGAAAAGCCCTGCGTGTTCTGATTGCCCGGAGCCGCCACCGGCGGCTTCGCCGTGGTCACGCCATGTTGCATCCACCAGGCGCAAATCGCCTTAATGTCCGCCTCTTCCTGCGCCTGGGTTTCCACCAGCCAGGTTCCGCCATACAGCGGCGAACGGTAAAAATGAAATTTGGCTGGATCCTGATTAGCCAGAACGATCAACAGATAAAGAATAATCGTGTGGTCATCCCAGTGCACCGACTTGCCGTTGAACTGAAGGTTGACGGAATTGTTCACGGGCGTGCCGACCAGGCTCAATAGGGGCGGCGCCGCATCCAGCGGTTTGGCCAGCGACAACAAGTCCGCGTAATTTCGCGCCAAAATCATCCCCGGACCGGCGAAAAAGTTGCTGGCGACCGACGGGTTGTCCGAAAGATGACGCGTGAAATTCACCAGCAGCGGTGATAACAGCGGCGGGTCCCAGTGTTCCAGAACCTGCGCGGCGTAGCCGCCATCGCTAACCGTATCCCAGTAATAGATAAACTGTTGAATCTGGATTTTCTGGTCGCGGAAGTTGACGTAAATCGGCGCCAGTTGCGGCGGAGAAAACTCGCCGCTGCCCACCGCTTTTTGCCACATCGTGCGAACCATTTCCTCGGTCGGTTTGTGGTCCCAGGCCGCGTCCATGGCCGAGAGGTATACGACGCGCTGCGGATCGTTCAAAAGCGTTTCCAACAGCCAGTCGCCGTTGGGGCCCGAGAGCCTGCCGATGGGGCGCGCCACCGAGGCCCGCGTCATCGGGTCGGGAGAAAAGGCGCCCGACACCAGGGGCAGAACCTGAGGCGTAAGACCCCAGTTAAACACGGCCTGGCGCTCCTGGGGCGGCAATTTCAAAACCGCCATCGCCCAGCGCGACAGATCCGCGTTCATGGTCAGAAGTGAGTCAAGCCGGGTCTCGAGTTCCGGGCCCTGCGCGTTCGTGGCGCTGATGATCGCGGCGAATTGTTCCCCCAGGGCCTGCTGAAGTTCCAGCTGCGCGTTCTTGCGGGTTTCGTAGCGGTCGGAAGATAAATCGCGAAGCGCCTGCTGCATGTCCGCGGTCGCTTTTTCCAGGCTGGGCTGTGTGTCTGGCGTCGCGCTCGTGTCGCCTAAACCCGCTGTTGCGGAAATTAAACAACCCGCAGCCACGCACAACCAGAACGGAAGAAAATTTTTTGATCGCGACATTAGTACTCCACAGTACTCCACTAGAGATTATACGCGGGGCCCGCGCAATCCACGCACCGCAAACTGCCCCCCCCCGTATAATTAATTATCGGCACTTTGAATCAGGTTCATATTCAGAAAAACTTGGCTGTATAATCGAAAAAATGCCGGAAGAAGAGAAAAGTTCACCGTCCCCAACGCCGCCGGACAAGCCCCCGGAGGCCTCTGACCCCGAATTCAGCGATGCCCGCAGGAGTTTTTTCGCCCTTTCGCTGCGTAAATTACTTGCGCCCGTGGCGGCGGTTGTAGAACGCCGCGTGCAACCGGTGGCCAACGCTTTGCAGGGGAATTTCCCGGCGCCCGCGCCGGCGAGCTACGGAGCGCCGGCCAACACGGTTGCCCAGCCGGTTAAAGCGCCGGTAGTTCCGCAATTTATTTTGCGCCCGCCCGGCGCCTTGCCGCCGGAGGAATTTGAGCAAACCTGTTCGCAATGCGGCAAGTGCGTGGAAGTTTGTCCGGTAAGCTGCATTCAGATCAATCCCAGGTTGCACATCGCCGGCGGATTTCCCTACATCATTCCATCCGCGGCGGCCTGCACGCTTTGCGACGAATTGGCGTGTATGCACGCGTGCCCCAGCGGGGCGCTGCGCGTTGTAGCCAGAACCGACGTGCGCATCGGCCTGGCGGAAATGAATTTTAAAACCTGCCTGAGAACGCGCGGCGAAGATTGCCGGCTATGTCTGCAGGCGTGCCCTATCGGCGAAGAGGCTATTGTCATCAGCCCGACTACCGGCCGGGTTCTGGTAAAGTCCGCGGGCTGCACCGGCTGCGGCATGTGCGAACAGGCGTGTCCTACAGCGCCGGCGTCGATAACCGTAAAGCCCATTAAAAGACTCGAAGAACTGGCCGACGAATAAAAAGGAAAAATTTATGACCCTGACCTTTGATGCCCTGCGCACAGCCAACGTTCAGCGCCTGCCGCTGTTTAAAAATTCGAGAAATCAGCCCGCGCATACCGTCGCGGACGGATCGGACTGGCCGTTGGACGCCTGGAGCAACGCGCTGGCGGGCGAAGTCGGCGAAGCCGCCAACATCATCAAGAAAATGCGGCGCGGCGATTTGCACCACGTGGACGATCGGCAGCTTCTTGCGGACGAATTGGCCGACGTGGCCATTTATCTGGACCTCCTGGCGTATCGCGCCGGCATCGATCTGGGCGCCGCGGTTCGCGATAAATTCAATCGCAAAAGCCGGCAAGTTGGCTGCGATGTGATGATCTGATTGGGGCCCGGGCCATAGATAAAGGAAAAAGTAAAAAAGCCTTGGCGTATTTTGATAGAGACCCTATGCCGGTCCGGAACTCGATTTAACCTTAAGGCCGAGTCTGTTCATCACCGCTTTCAAATCGCTCCAGACGCGCCCGCGATTCTCGGGCGTATATGCCCGCAGTAAAAACGACGGATGATATGTCGGCATAACCTGAATGCCGCGGAAGGTTCGCCAGTTGCCGCGCAGACTGGTCATGTTGGATGTTTCGCCGAGCAGGTGCCGCGCCGCCGAGGCCCCCAGTGTGACAATGACGTGCGGGCGGATGATCTCGATTTGTTTAACCAGCCAGGGAAGCCCCAGCGCCGCCTCTTCGGTCGTCGGCGGGCGGTCTTTAAGCCGCCCGGTTTGGGGGTCCGGCTCGGCGGCGCGAAGCTTAACAACGTTGGCGATATAAACCTGCTGGCGCTGCAGGCCCATGGCGAGAATCATTTTGTCCAGCAGTTGCCCGGCGCGGCCCACAAACGGGCGGCCAAGTTGATCTTCCTGGGCTCCCGGTCCTTCGCCAATGAACATCAGCTTCGCGGCGGGATCGCCTTCGCCAAAAACCACTTTCGTGGCGACATCATTTAAGTGTTTACCAAGCTCTTCCGCCGCCTGTTCGGAAAGCTCCGCCAGCCGCCGCCGTTTTTCTTCATCCGTAATGGGCTCCAGATCGTGAATAATCAATGTCCGCCCGGGCTCTGGCGCGGCCGCGTCAGCAAAGAGCTCCGAATCGTCGGTTTTTGAAACAGAAGATTTCGAAGTTAAGCTTTGAGCCCGCGCAGTCTGAGTTGAAATTTGAGATTTCAAATTTGAAATTTGTAAGGGCACTTCCGCAGCGCCAAACGCGGCGTCGGTTTTTAATAATAAATGCGCCAGATCGCGGCGGGAAGAATTATTCATGGCCGCACTATAGCAAAAATCAACTTAACCGGTCAGCGGCCGGTGCGCGCCCGCGGATCAAGCTGGATTTGGCCAAAGACCTGTTCGTGGCGCTGCACCGCCTGGCTGAGCATCAGGGCCAGCCGCTTGGCGGCGTAAAAGCTCATCACCACCCGCGTGCTTACTTCCATAACCGCCGTGTTGGGCTGCTCGGCGTGCTGGGTGATGATGCCCATCTCAACAAAGAGTTCTTCATTGGTCGCCGCCAGGCGGGCATGGTTGCTGAAGATGGTGACCATCTTCTCATCGCGCATCTGTACCTGGATTTGCGGTATCTGTTGGCCGGTTGCCGCGGGCACTTCGGTTGCTGGTTGGTCCGCCATAATCCTGCTCCTAAATTGCTTTTTAAGGATCAAAAAACATCGCGAAAGACATCGCAATTCGCGGCAGCACGATAACGGAAAAATGGGCAAAAGTCATCTGACGGGGCGGCCGCTCTGCCGCCGAGTTCTGAGTCGGGAGACGGGAGTAGGCGGCAGAGCCGGGCGCGGCGGCCTCTGTGGTCAAAAAGTGTTAAAATCATTTCATGGATAAACAGCCGAAATCGCTGCCAGTATTAAATCAAGCCGAACCCTGGTATTCCCAGGGACTTCGGTTTCGCTGCACGCAATGCGGCAATTGTTGCGGCGGCTCGCCGGGCTACGTGTGGGTTACGCCCGAAAACATGCGGCAAATCGCCGACTATTTAAAACTTGATTTTGAAGACTTTACCCACCGTCACGTGCGCCATTTCAAACAGGGCTACAGCCTGATCGAAAAGCCCAACTACGACTGCATTTTTCTAGAGCGCACCGGCGGCAAGGCGACCTGCCGGATTTATCCCGTGCGCCCGGCGCAGTGCCGAACCTGGCCATTCTGGAAACAGAACCTCAAAAGCGAAACCTCGTGGACGCGAGCCGCACAAACCTGCCCCGGCATCCGTGACGCGACGGCCCCGCGCTATGAGTTGGAACAGATCGAGAAGAGAAAAAACCATCCGGAATCGCCGTAGTTTTTGCAACCACGAAATCGCGGCGTAACGGGCACGCCGGCGCAATATGGAAAGCAACAACCACCGCTCATGTGCGTTCCTGAATAATATGATCAACAAGAACATCGGCAGTAGAAGCATTCTTTTGCGAGGAAAAAAGTTTTGCCTGATCATTGCCGGATTGTTGAGTTTATTGGGCCGACCGGGATTGCTGTCGGCCGACGCGCTAAGCGCACAAGATCAGGCGTCATTTACCGCGGCGATGCAAAAACAACTTGAGTTTTTCCAGACTGCGGCCGCGGAAACAGGCAATCCTCTGGAAACGCGCCAGCTGACCGAAGCGGCAATGTTAAGCATGTTGCTTGGCGGCGATCCGGGTCTGGCACAGGAATATGTCAACCGCGCTTTTGAAACCCAGGAGATGAGCCCGCAGTCCGGCACGTATGGCCAGGTCTGCTGGCAGACCAATCAAACCGCGGTAACCGATCGGAACGCGATTGAATTTGCCGCAGAGCCGCTCGGCCCGCTGTTGATCAATTACGGCAAACAATTTTCGCCACAGTTTTTACAGGGGCTTTATCCGCATATCAAGGCAGCGATCGCCGGCATCGAAAACCATCACGTGGAGGTGAGCTACACCAACATTTATCTGATGAAGGCCACGAATCTTTTGCTGTTGGGACAATACTTAAATGACACAGCGGCGATAAATGAGGGGGAAACACAACTTGACGGCTGGATCGCCTATACGCGGCAAAACGGAATACATGAATTCGACTCGCCAACTTATTATGAAGTGGACCTGGCATCTCTGGAGGAAGGGCATCGTTATGCCGCCAACCCCGAGGATCGGAAAAAGTATGCGGCGATATTGAATTATTTCTGGACGGACCTCGCCGCCAATTATTTCGCAGCGGCGCAGAAAATCAGCGGGCCATACAGCCGGGATTATGACTTTTTGCGCGGCCAGGGTCGTCTGGCCAACCAGATTATTGCCGCGGGAATTGCCCCATTTGATCCGAAAAATCCGCTAATTTTTGGAAGCGGCCCCAACATCGAATGTGTTTTTCTTCTGGACAACCTGCGTCCCGGCGGATATTGGCCGGGGCCAGCGATCGTAAATCTGGCGCACGGCGGCACAAGGGAGGTTACTTCAAGATGGCTTGCGGGGCCGGAGGGCCAGCGCTGGGCGTGGTTGGGCGAGCACATCGCGCTGGGTGTTACCAGCGGATGGTACGACCCGCAGGACAAGCTCTTTGCGATCACATTCGCGGGAAAAGAGTTACCGCAGGCCAGCGTGGTGGTGGATGCGTATGACTTCCCGTATGGGCTCACCAGGGTTAAGTATGCGGCGGGATATTCCAAGCCGGTGCATATGCCGGGCAATTTCGCCAGCGTACAAAGCGGCGGCGCGGCGCTGATAACCCTGGACGTCGATACGGCACAGCTTCCGGCCGGCGCCAAGAGCCTGACGACGAACATTCTGCTCCCTTCGGCGTCGCAGATTGCGATTAACGGCAACACGGTTGATTTATCGGAACCGGGGACAATTCCCATTAATCCGGATTCGGTGGTGACGGTGAACATTGGCGGGGCGGCGGCTGCGTTTCGCGTGTTTTATGTTCATACGTACACAGATCCGGGCGCCGATCCGGGCGCAACGCCGCCGATTGAGCTGGCCGCGGACAAAGAGGGCCTGGCGAACGGCGTCGTACGAATCAGACTGCTTCAGATGGCGGACATTCCGCCCGGAACAAACCGCAAGGACGCACATTTTCGCGTCGGCCTTGCGGTTGTTGTGGCCGACGGCGATCGCGTTGCGGATCTGACCGAAGAATTGCGCCAGGCGGGGATAAAAAACGAATTTGACGCCGACCATTGGACTGTTCAGGAACAGTTGCCGGGCCTGACGCTGCAGGTGGACCGGTCGGTGAGCAATCGCAGGAAAATTTATGACCAGCAGATCAACGGCGCTTCGGCGGCGACGGATGTTCTGGGCGTGAATGGCCGGGATTTGGCGGGGCCAATCTGGGCGGAATTGCAAGAGTAAGCGATATGAACCCCACGAACAGAACAATTCACCACAACGACACAACGAATCCGCAGATGACGCGGATTTTTAACCACAATACAAGGAACGGAAAAAGCCCATGCCCGAGCGCCTCACCAGACGAACCATGTTGTTCTTAAGCGCTTTGATCGCAGGGTTTTTGGTTCACCGCGGCGCTGGAAGAATTTTGGCTACAGCCGATGACGCGCAAGCCGATCAATACGCCATTCCCCCCAACACCCACGACGGCTGGTCAACCGCTTCGCTAAAAAGCCAAAAAGTTAATGCAGAATTGATTCAGGAATTGTTGGATCGCATCGACGATAATGTCTACAAAAACATTCATGGTGTGTTGCTCGTTAAAAACGGAAAACTCGTTCTTGAGGAATATTTTTCAGGCACGAACAGCGCGGGCCAACGCCAAACATTTACACGCGACACCCTTCATGAGATGCACTCGGCGACGAAAAGCGTGAACGCTGTTTTGATTGGAATTGCCATAGATCAACACCAGATCACCGGCGTTAACGAGAAAATTTCTGTCTTTTTCCCCGAATACGCCGATATTTTCGCCGACAGGCAAAAAGCCGCGATTTGCCTTAAAGACCTGCTCACCATGTCGGCGGGGCTGTCATGGGATGAGTGGACCTATCCATATACCGACCCCCGCAACGACGCCGCGGCGATGGCGGCCAGCAGCGATTATTTTCGTTATCTTCTCACCAAACCGATTGTTTCCGCGCCCGGGGAAAAATTCGTCTACAACAGCGGCATTTCGTTGTTGTTGGGCCAGATTATTTATAAAGCCACGGGGAAGCGCGCGGATAAATTCGCCCAGAGCCAGCTTTTTGCGCCGCTCGGCATCGTCGATTACTATTGGCAAAAAGCTCCCAGTGGCGTCGTTAATACCCTGGGGGGCCTGATGCTTCGACCGCGCGACATGGCGAAAATCGGGCAACTCTATTTGAATGGCGGGCGCTGGGGTGGCAAACAAGTTGTCAGCAACCAGTGGGTTATAGACTCAACAAAACTGCAGTCCGGCGCCGGGCAGCTTCCAGCGTGGGTGCCGGCAACCGGATATGGGTATCAATGGTGGCTTGGTTCATTTCGTCTCGGCGAGCGAGAAGTCGGCTGGTATGGAGCGCTGGGCAGGGGCGGCCAATTCATAATTATTTTTCCGGAATTGCAATTAGTCGCCACGTTCACCGGGTGGAATGATGGGGCGCTGGGAGAACAGCCGGTGGATATGTTGCAACGATATATTTTGCCGGCAATGTTGCCGAGGTCGGCAAACTAAATTTTTTACCACAACGGCACGAACGAATCCGCAGATTAACGCGGATTTTGACCATGAAGAACTGGCCCCGGGAAGTTCTTCGACATAGCTCAGGACAGGCAATCACGGGGCTTGGAACAACCTGGAGAGGCTGTTCTACATTTGAGAGCCCAGGCGGCATTCCGGCAGGGTAAATCCCGATACGCCCGTCGAGGCTCTCTCAAGGTCCATATTTTCCTACGACGCCGCCATGCGGCGCAGAACGGTGTGCAAGATTCCGCCGTTGCGGTAGTAGTCGACTTCCACGGGCGTATCAATGCGGCAGGTGGTGACGAAATTCACTTTTGAGCCGTCCGCCTTGGTCGCGAGGACCTTTATGTCCTGGCGCGGCTTGATGTCCGCGGGCAGGTCAACATCAAACGTTTCGTGGCCGCTTAAGCCCAGACGTTCGGCGTTCTGGCCGTCTTTAAATGTGAGCGGCAATACGCCCATGCCCACAAGATTGCTGCGGTGAATGCGTTCGAAGCTTTCCGCGATTACCGCGTGGACGCCGAGCAAAAAAGTTCCCTTGGCGGCCCAGTCGCGGCTGGAGCCCATGCCGTAGTCTTTGCCGGCCAGAACAATTAGCGGAATGTGTTTTTCCTTATAGTGCACGGCGGCGTCGTAAATCGGCTTAACGGCGTTATCGAGAAAATCAGTGGTTACGCCGCCTTCGGTGCCGGGCGCGAGTTTGTTTTTTATGCGAGTGTTGGCAAAAGTGCCGCGCGTCATCACGCGATAGTCGCCACGGCGGGCGCCGTAGCTGTTGAACATCTCAGGCTGAACGCCATGGGCGATGAGAAATTGCCCTGCGGGCGAACTCTTTTTAATTGAACCGGCAGGGCTGATGTGGTCGGTGGTGACCGAATCGCCAAGATACGCGAGTACACGAGCACCTTTGATGGAAGCGATCGGCGCGGGTGTGGGGCTTAAGTTTTCAAAAAACGGCGGCTCCTGGATGTAGGTGCTGTTGGAATCCCATTCAAATTGATCGCCAGTGTTGACCTTGACGGCTTTCCATTCCGCCGCGCCCTGGAAAACTTCGGCGTATTCCTTGTGGAACTGGCCGCTGTTGACGCATTTGGCGACGTTGGCGGCAATTTCCTTTTGGCTGGGCCAGATGTCTTTGAGGTACGCGGGCTTGCCGGACTTGTCTTTCCCAAGCGACTCGCTCGTCAGGTCAATGTCCACTGTGCCTGCCAAAGCGTAAGCGACCACCAGCGGCGGCGAAGCCAGATAGTTGGCTTTTACATCGGGGTTAATGCGCCCCTCAAAGTTGCGGTTGCCGGAGAGCACCGCGGCGGCGACGAGATCATTTTCGTTAATGGCCTTGCTGATCGGTTCGGGCAGCGGACCGGAATTGCCGATGCAGGTGGTGCAGCCATAGCCCACCAGATAAAAACCGCACTGCTCCAACGGTTTAACCAGACCCGCGGCGGCAAGGTAATCCATCACAACTTTGGAGCCAGGGGCCAACGAGGTTTTGACCCAGGGCTGGCGCGTCAGGCCGCGCTGGGCGGCTTTCTGCGCGACAAGGCCGGCGGCGATCATCACGCTGGGGTTGCTGGTATTGGTGCAACTGGTGATCGCGGCGATGACCACAGCGCCGTGCTTAAGCAGAAGTTTTTTGCTTTCAAATTCCACGGGCACGCCGGAGAAGCCGGGATCGAGCCTGGGAAGCGCCACGGTGGAAACGGCGGCGGCGCCTTCATCGGAAGAAGGGCCGAAATCGGCCTCGGCTGAATTGAGTTTTCCATAACCGTCGGAAAGCTCGGTCTCCCAGCGCGTTTTCATTAAGGAAAGGGCTACGCGATCCTGCGGGCGGCGCGGCCCGGCAAGTGATGGTTCCACCGTTTCCAGGTCCAGCTCGAGGTTGCTGGTGTAGGTGATTTTGCGGGAATCATCGCGCCAGAGGCCCTGGAGTTTGGCGTATTGTTCGACGGTTTGGATGAGTTTTTCATCGCGGCCGGTCAGGCGCAGGTAAGTAAGCGTTTGATCGTCGATGGGGAAAAAGCCGATGGTCGCGCCATATTCGGGAGCCATGTTGCCGATGGTGGCGCGGTCGGCGACGGACATTTCGGCCAGGCCGGGGCCGTGGAATTCGACGAACTTGTCCACCACGCCATGCTTGCGGAGCATTTGCGTCACGGTGAGAACCAGGTCAGTAGCGGTGCAACCTTCGCGCAATTTGCCGTTCAGGCGGAATCCGACGACTTCGGGCAGAAGCATATATATGGGTTGATCGAGCATGACGGCTTCAGCTTCGATGCCGCCGACGCCCCAGCCGACTACGCCCAGGCCGTTGATCATGGTGGTGTGCGAGTCGGTGCCGACGAGGGAGTCGGGATACAGCACGCCGTCTTTTTCCCAGACAACCTTGGCCAGATATTCGAGGTTCACCTGATGGACAATGCCCGTCGCCGGCGGCACGACGCGGAAATTATTAAACGCCTGCTGGCCCCATTTGAGGAACAGGTACCGCTCGTGGTTGCGTTCGAATTCGAGTTTGCTGTTGATCTGGAGTGCTTCGCCGCTGTTAAACGCGTCCACCTGCACGCTATGGTCGATGACCAGGTCGCAGGGAACGAGTGGATTAACTTTTTTTGGATCGCCTTTCATGCGGACCATGGCGGCGCGCATGGCGGCGAGGTCTACTACGGCGGGCACGCCTGTGAAATCCTGAAGCACGACGCGTCCGGGCATGAAGGGGATTTCCACCGGCGCTGGTTTTTTTGCCTCGTAGGCGACGAGGGCCAAAACGTCTTTTTGCATCACCACGCGATCGTCGCAGTGGCGCAAAGCGGCTTCCAGAAGAACTTTGATGCTAAAGGGCAGGTTGTCCACGGGGCCGTGTTTGGAAAGGGCGTCGAGGCGATAGACAAATTTTTTGCCCAGAGGCGTTTGAACTTCAGAACGAGCCTTGAATGGATCGTGAATGTTGGCGGAAGTCATGGAATTACCTCAATAAAGTATAGGCGAAGCCTCGCATAACAAGCCGGAGATTTTATAAGCATAATCGCCCGGCGGCGAGTGAATAACGTTCACCACGGAGGACACGGCGGCGGCTCACTCCGGGCCGCGGTTTCGTTGTGCCGCCCGGCGGGAACGCCGGCTTTTCTGCCGGCGGATTTTTTCAATCCTAATGCGGTCGGCCGCCACATAGCCGTGTTTGAGCGTTTCAATTTTGTCCAATAGAAGACGCCGAGCGAGGAACCGGTTGAGCGCCTGTTGGCGAGCGGTCTGGCATTTGATCTGTACGTTTGTAGGGCGATGCAGCAATCTTACGCAAGTGGAAGACTTATTAACCTTTTGGCCGCCACTGCCGCCGGAACGGACAAAAGTTTCTTCGATATCCGCCTCATACACACCCAACGCTGCCATGCGCTGTAAAAGCTGGGTCTGCTTTTCCGGGCTTACAGGAAAGTTGTTCATAGGTTGAGCGTAGCGAGCGGGACCCGGCCCCGCAACGCGGCAGCGGTGTTCAATTTGAAAATTTTCCCGATTTATCGGAATTCAGAGCTTGAACCACGAAATACACAAAGATTTTTTAACGAGAACGGTAATTAGACCAGTTAATACCCAGCTTGCGCATGCGGACGCGGAAGGTGCGAGGCTTAATTTTTAATAGCGCTGCGGCGCCGTTGGGACTATAAACTCATTTCATATCCGGAACACCGTGGAGGCGGAGAATTTCCTGCACAGCGGCGCTGCCACCCAGGATGCGATCGGGAAGTTCGGCACCACGGGCGATGAGGAATTCAACGATGGCAGGGTAATCGCCGTGGACGGCCTCGTCTGGCAGGCGCATGCCGGGGCCACCTTCGGTGTCGAAACAATTGGCGGAGCCGTGAATGGCGGTGCCCAGTGCGGCGCTACCATAAACGTTGCAGCGATGGATGTCTGCTCCGCGCTCGACGAGGCGCTGCACCGCCCGCAACCGGCCACGCCAGGCGGCCCAATGCAGCGGGGGCGTTTGGTCGGGGCCGGCCGCCGCGTCGATTGCGGCGCCAGCGTTAAGCAGGCGATCGATCGTCGCGACATCATCTCGCGCCGCGGCGAGGCAGAGTGTGATTGGGTCGCCCAACCGAGCGTCGGCTTCCGTCATGTTTTCGTCATGCGCTCCAACCGCTCGTAACAAATTCACCACATCCGGAACGCCGTTGCGAACGGCCGAACGCAAGATGCTGATTCCGCGTTCGTCGACGGCATTCACATCGCCGCCGGCGTCGATGAGCATCTTTACGATGCTAACGGAGCGGCCGAGATAAACAGCTTTATGAAGGTGCGTGCGAACGCCGTTCCAGTTCGTGCGGAAATTCGGATCAGCGCCGGCCTTGAGGAACAAAGCAACGTGTTCGGGGTATTCAAAATCCAGCGTGCGGCCGAGGCAATATTTCACCTGATCGATCGGTGGTTTGCCGTGTGCGAGGATAAGCCGCAGGCACGCCGCATCCGGGAACTCGGTTGTATGGTAGAGCATTTCCCTGTCGTTCGCGTCAACGACAGCGCCGGCATTCAGCAACAGCGCGGTTAGCCCGGCGTGGTTGGCGATGCCGGCGGCGCCGTAAAGCGTCGATTGGAGCCAGCGTTCTTTTTCGCCGTTGAGCCAGAAATGAACATTCGGGTCTGCGCCGGCATCCAGCAACAGTTTCACCGCTTTGACAACTCCCGCCGCTCGCGCTGCATCGGCGCGCAGGAACCGACTGAAACATGCATACAGAATCGGCTCAACCTTGAGCGGCCCGCCGTTGCGCCGAACAATCGCCGGCTCGCGTTTGAGGAATTCTTCAACATTTTCCGCATTACCGCAGACGCAAGCGGTATAGATATCGAAAGCCGCCAATTTCGGGTCGATTTCAAGCAGGAGCTGCGCTTTGCGCACGTCGTTCGAGCATGTTGTCTTAATTAATTCAGCGGCCCGATGAGCGCGGTCCAATTGGCGAATCTCGACAAATTGTTTCCAGCGCGGCCAACTGGCAAAACCATATTCACGGGCCACCACCAGTTGCGCATCGTGAAGGGCAACGGTGTGCGCAATTCGGGCCGGGTCCTGGGCCACAAAACGCGGGTGGTGGGTTTTAAAGCAAAACAGGGCTTTCGCGTCGCCGCGCTTTGCGGCTTTAAGCAGCAGCTTGGCGCGTTTGCGGTCGGTTTGAATGTTCGGATTGGCTGGGATGGGACGAATTGGAGAAACGGGCGTCGACATGACGACCTCCTTCGCATAGCGCCCCGTTGTCCGCATTTTGGGGCCGAAGGGGTCGGAAGACCGCCTTTTAATTTGTCGCACAGGTGGGACAATCCCTTCACGCGGACCGTGGGCCGCCTGACCGGCCGAATGAATGTTATCATCCTGGGGTATTACCCGGCAAGCCAACACCATTTTTTAGATGGCGGATCGCGGCCAACGTTCCCACATTAACGCTGTCGAAATCCGGACCAGTTGATGCCCAGCTTGCGCATGCGGGCGCGGAGGGTGTGGGGATTTATTTTTAATAGCGCCGCGGCCCCGGCGGGGCCCTCGATTTTTCCGTGGGTGGCGGACAGCGCGTTTTCGATGTGGGCGCGCATGGCTTGATTCAGAGGAACAACAGACGGGAGACGGGAGACGGGAGATGGGGGTAGCGGCGCTGAAGCGCCGAGATGGGAGACGGGGGACAGAGGCGGCTGGGAAGCAAAAGAGCCCGCCGCACCAAGCGCCTGAGCGACCTGCAGGCCGGCGCCGTTTCCTAAAATGGC
>DATJSN010000026.1:0-4417 GCA_035504095.1 Phycisphaerae bacterium
TAACCGGACGCGGGCGACTTTACGCAGCGCCGAGTTGGGTTTCTTGGGGGTCATGGTTTTGACCAGGAGGCATACGCCACGCTTCTGCGGGCTGGCCTCAAGGTCTTTGACCTTGTTGATGCGCTTGAGCATGGTGCGCGACTTACGGATCAACTGATTGATTGTGGGCATAAGTAACCTTAAATACCGCCAAAATCCAAGTCACGTAGTATATATCGCCCAAGAGGAGACTGCAAGAACGGGGAAATGTAGGTACTGGTTCAGTTTGAAAATTAATGGCCATTTTTACCCTTCGGGGAAGGTCGGTTATGCATTAGTTTCAGTACAATTATGATCGCGAAACAGATAAGACAAATAATTAACGCACAAGTAATTATAAATCCAATCTGGATATCCTGTTCTGTTCCATAAACAACGCCTCCACCCCTAAGAGAGATTTCGTAAATTTGTCCAGTATGATAATTCGGGTTTCGGGGAAGATGCCCACTGTCATATATTAAAAGACAGCGGCCTACAAGAGCTACGGCGGCAAGTAGTACGATTATAATTTTGAGACAAAATGCCATTCTGTTGTCTCGCTTGAGTTTAGTTAATCAGCGCCAGCAATTCTTCCGGCTCCCAAACGTGATCTGTTAAACCTGCTTCCATCGCCGGGGCAACAACTCTGGCTGTTTTTTGCATGAAGAACATCACCATAATATTTCGGCGGCATAAGTCCGGAGTTTTTTATCCGCGCTGACGATGGGCAATCCCTCCTGCAAGCTTTGCGCGAGCAAGATGCGATCGAACGGATCACGATGATGCATGGGTAAACTTTCAAGACCCCAAACATGATGCATTTGAATGGGAAGTACCTCAATATTGTTTTGGACGAGTTGCTTTTCGATAAATTTACCCGCAGGTTTAGGAATCAGAAGTCTTCCGATTTGAACTTTAATGAGAATCTCCCATAGCCCAGCGGCGCTGAAAAATAAATGGTTGTCGCCATCAGAAAAAATAGCCCGTGCCTTTTCAGACAATTTCTGATCGTCGGTTATCGCCCACAACAGCACATGTGTATCGAGTAATGCCCTCACCGCCAGAATTGCTCCCGGACGTGTTTGGGCAATGGTGCGTCAAAATTATTTTTAAGTTTGATAGCGCCCTTTGCCGTACCGAACGATCGGCGCCGGTGCGGCGTTCGTATGCAAATCAGTCGCGCCACGGGTTTTCCGGCCTGAGCGATAATTACATCTTCTCCCGCGGCGACACGCTTGAGCAATTTTGAGAAATGTGTTTTGGCTTCATGAACATTCGTCTGCATGGGCCCATAATAGACTAACCAATGGACTAAGTCAAGCTATCCAATAACCTCTCTGAGCCGTCCTTTGGCCGCATCAAGTAATTTGTCCGCTTCAATGGGATTGCAACGCTTGTGGTGCATCACGATGGCGCGTTTGACTTTGCCGCCGGATTCTTCCAACAAATCCAGGGCCGCATCGCGATCCCGCCCGGTGAATTGCATGATGATCCGGGCGGCGCGGTCCTGAAGCTTGGCGTTTTTTGTGGCATCCAAATCCACCATCACGTTGCCATAGACTTTGCCGATCCGCACCATCGCCAGCGTAGTAATCGTGTTGAGCACCAGCTTGGTGGCCGTGCCGGCCTTAAGGCGCGTCGAACCGGTGAGTACTTCCGGCCCGGTATCGAGGCAAATAAATAAATCCGCCTGCTCGCTGATGTGCTCGCGAGCCGTGCAAGTCAGAAAAATGGTCGCGGCCTTACGCCGGCGCGCTTCGCGGATCGCACCCTGCACAAATGGCGTAGTTCCGCCGGCGGCAATGCCCAGAACTACATCGGTGGAATTCACGTTTAGTTTATCCAACGCCGCCGCGCCGGCGTCGGGATTGTCTTCAGCACCTTCGATGGATTTTGTGAGTGCGTCAGTTCCGCCCGCGATGACGCCCACCACCATGGATGGATCGGTGGAAAACGTAGGCGGACATTCGGCGGCGTCCAGTACACCCAAGCGCCCGCTGGTGCCAGCGCCGATGTAGATCAGCCGGCCGCCGCGGGTAAATGCCGCCGCCGCCATTTCCACAGCGCGGGCGATGGTCGAGGCATGGCGACCGACGGCCTGCACCGCCGCCTGGTCTTCGCGGTTCATCAGTTCCACCGCTTCAAGCACGCTCATCGAATCAAGCGCGGCGGAGGCCGGGTTTGACCGTTCGGTATGAATATGACTGCGATCGAAAGCGCTCATTTGATAGCCTAATAAGAATCGCGATGTTATCTGAACCGGTGGTGCGATGTGTCTTTTTTGAGTTTCAACTTTTTACGTGCATTGACGTATTCTGAGGCGGCCTTGGTCAGCAGGCCTGATCGCGTTTCATGCTCGGCTGTCGCAACACGATCCACGGCATCAAGCACGCGTTGTGGAATTGTGACATTAATCCGCTTGGCATGAATGCGCAGGTTTCCCGTATCGACATTCACCAACGCCCATATACCTCCGCGATAGTCCGGATTGGAGCGATGTGATTCAATCGAATGCGGCTGTGGAATCACCTGGCCGTCCGCGATAAGCCCTTCAAGGTGCAGCTCTATCGCTTCCCGGGCCATGGCAACCGCTTCATCAAGCGTGCTGCCGGCGCTGAAACATCCCGGCAAATCTGGCACGGTGACACCAAAGTCGCTGTCTTTGTCTTTATGAACGACAATCGGGTAAATCATCTTTTGTCCAATCCCGCCTGCCTGTAAATGCTTCTCAAGGTGCCCTTGGGAAAATCTTTCCTGGGATGAGGAACCGTCACCAACCCTGGTTTATTAGGGTGTTTAAACTGGTGATGGCTTCCCTTGGTCCGCACCAGCGTCCAGCCGTCATCAATTAACACTCGTATGATTTGGCGGCTATCCACGTGTGTATTATACACACAAGTGCTCTTTTGTAAACCGCTTCCGTCTTATTTTGCCTTGAATTGTTTAAGCGTGAAAACCTCTGCTTTCGCCGCTAATATACCCCGTCGGGATTTGGCCACGGGAGCGCACATGGCAAAAAAGAAAAAACTGCGGCTCGGGCATTCGCCCGATCCGGATGATGCCTTTATGTTCTATGGCCTGGCGACGGGGGCCATGGATTCCGGGCCTTATGAATTCCAGCACGTTCTGCAGGACATTCAAACCCTGAACACGCGGGCGATGAAAGGCGAACTGGAAATCACCGCGATCAGCATCCATGCTTATCCTTACGTAAAAGACAAATACGCCCTGATGGGTTGCGGCTGTTCGATGGGCGACAACTACGGCCCGATGATCGTGGCGAAAAAACCTTTTACGCCGAAAGAGCTTAAAAATAAACGCATTGCCATCCCCGGCACGCTGACCACGGCTTTTCTGGCGATGTCGCTGCTGCTGGGCAAGGGCGTGCGCACCCTGGTGATGCCGTTTGACGAGATTCTCCAATACGTCGAGGCGGGCCACGCCGACGCCGGGCTGATCATTCACGAAGGCCAGCTTACGTATCAGAATAACGGGCTGGTTTGCTGCGTGGACCTGGGCAAGTGGTGGACGCAAAAAACTTCCCTGCCGCTGCCGCTGGGAGGCAATGCCATTCGCCGCGACCTGGGCCGACCGGTGATGGAGGAAGTGGCCGGGATTCTAAAAAAAAGCATTGCGTTTTCGCTGGAACACCGCCGAGAAGCCGTGCGCCATGCGCTCAAATACGCGCGCGACATGAACGAAAAACTGGCCGACGAATTTGTGGGCATGTACGTCAATCATTGGACGCTGGATTACGGCCCGCGCGGGCGCGACGCGGTGAACGCGGTTCTGGACGCCGGCGCCAAAGAGGGTTTGATTCCGTCCTGCACGCCTGTGGAGTTTATTGGGTAAGTGGGCGGCCGCAGGCCGCAACGAAGGGTAGAGGTTATGGGTTACGGGGGACAGCTGTATGGCTCAGGCTGGAGCCATTCGACTTGCTCAGGCTAGAGAGCCTAAGCGCCTGTAACTACATAGTCGGGTTTATTGCTCCTATTTTTGGGCCTCCCAAGCGCAACAACGTTACAAGGCCTTGTTTTATAGAGTATTTCGCACTTTTTGATCCGCAACATGATTAGTGCTTGTTGCGCCTTTAAGAGTGGAGGAAACATAACGGAGGGAATAGGGAATAGGTTACAGGGGACAGTAACCGATGTCTCGTCCTGATATAGGTTGTCACTCTTGACCAGGCAAAAGTCAGGAGTTTTTAGATGCGTGAACGGATTCTTCGACGGTATAGTGAGTGCTTCAAGCGACAGGCAGTCGAGGACTTAGAGAAGGGCCGGTTTGGTTCGATCAACGAGGTACGGGCCCATTATGAGATTACCGGTTCCATGACGGTCCAGAAGTGGTTGACCCAGTACGGGAAGAATCATTTGCAGGCCAAGGTAGTACGTGTGGA
>DATJSN010000027.1:0-28550 GCA_035504095.1 Phycisphaerae bacterium
TCCACACGTACTACCTTGGCCTGCAAATGATTCTTCCCGTACTGGGTCAACCACTTCTGGACCGTCATGGAACCGGTAATCTCATAATGGGCCCGTACCTCGTTGATCGAACCAAACCGGCCCTTCTCTAAGTCCTCGACTACCTGTCGCTTGAAGCACTCACTATACCGTCGAAGAATCCGTTCACGCATCTAAAAACTCCTGACTTTTGCCTGGTCAAGAGTGACAACCTATATCAGGACGAGACAGCTACACCTGTCACCTGTTCCCCATACCCTATTCCCTACGTTGAAATTAATTCGTCGAACGGGGGAGTTTGTCGCGGATGAATTGCGCGCGGGCGGCCTTGAGCGATTCGCCTTCCAGCGATTTACCCAGAACGCGCTGCAGATGCGCCGGCTGTGTTTGCAGGAACAGCATATTGATCGCGGCCAGATCAATGCCGACGACGCGTTTGGCCGCCACGCCCAGGCGCAAATGGGAAAGGAAATAAAGCGTTTCTTCCGTGGTCAGCAGGCGCGCGTTGCGCAGTACGCCTATGGCCCGGCCTATTTTGTCATCCAGTACAAGCGGCCGCTCCTGTTCGAGAATGCTGCGTGCGGCCAGCTCGGCCTTGATGATTTTGGGAATGATCTGGGTGCAGAATTCCTCGAGAATTTCCTCCTCGGAGCGGCCCAGCGTGGTTTGATTGCTGATCTGGTAAAAATCGCCCAGGGCATCGGTGCCTTCGCCATACAGACCGCGCACGGCCATGTGCATGTCGCGGGCGCTGCGGAGAACTTTTTCAATTTCGCCGGTGAACTTGAGCGCGGGCAGATGCATCATCACCGAAACGCGCAGGCCGGTGCCGACGTTGGTCGGGCAGGCGGTTAAAAAACCAAAGCGATCGCTGAACGCATACTCCAGATGCTCCTGCAGACGGTCGTCGAGGCGGTTGGCTTCCTGCCAGCACTCGCGAAGCTGCAACCCCGAACGCAAAACCTGCAGCCGCAGGTGATCCTCTTCGTTGACCATGACGCTCAGAACTTCATCGGTGCTGACGGCGACGCCGCGACTGCCTTCGCCCGAGGCGAGTTGTTTGCTGATCAGATGGCGTTCAACGAGCAGATGACGGTCGGTTTCGTCGGTTTTATCCACGTCGATATAAAAAATCCGGCGGTCATAAGACGCTCCGGTAAGCTGCTGGCGGCAAAGCCGGTGCAATTCGGAGCGCTGGGTGCGGTTGGCTTTGCTCATAAAGGGGAACGCAGCCAGATTGCGCGCCAGGCGGACGCGGGAACTGATGACGATTTCATGTTCCGGTCCGCTATCGGAAAGCCATTCGCCGCAATGGGCAGTTAAATCACGCAGTTCCATTTTAGCCTTCTATTTATCCCGGATGCTGAAGCGACTGAATCTGATCGCGCAAGCGCGCGGCTTCTTCATAAGATTCAGACTCCACAGCGCGGGAGAGCTGCTTTTTCAGGCGCGCCAGTTCGCTTTTCCGCAATTCAATTATCTGCGACTCGGCCGGGGCGCCGGACCGGCGTGTCTTGCCGGTATGATGCTCGGCCCCCTGGTGGGCGCTTTTGACGACGCGCTGGAGCTGCTGGCTGAAGATTTCATAATCTTTCATGCAGCCCAGCAGGCCGGTGTCCTTAAATTCCTGCCAGGTCATGCCACAATCGTCGCAGCGCAGGGATGGCGCGTCGCCGGGAACCGACTGTTTCTGAATCAACTGGTTTAAAATATCGCCCACCGGCAAATGGCTTTGCTGCACATAGCCTTCCTCGGCGGCACAACGCTGGCATAAATGTATCTGGGTTACTTTACCATTGCTGATTTCGGTAAAGTGCATGGTGGCGGGACTTTGGCATCGATCGCATCTGGTCATGTCAAAAAACCACTTTCGAGGCCCACTGGCCTTAAAGTACACACCCTACTTAATGTTATGAATGCTCAGGAGGCAATTCAACTATTTTTTCCCGTAAAACAGCTTAGGAGATTTTCTTAGCAGGGTTCGCGTCATGCCGTTGTGTCGTTGTGTCGTTGTGGTAAAAATCTATTCCCTGCTTTTAGTCCCCTAATCGGGGATATGGTTTTTAAATTTGCGCTTAAATTCATCAAGCGACGAGATACCTTCAGGAAGCTCGGCCTGATCGACCAAAAGTACGGGAATGCCATCCTTGATTGGATATTTCAGACCGCCAACCTGGGAGATCAGATAATTACCCTGGAGGCGAAGAGGACTGCGCGTCAGCGGGCAAACCAGAATTTGCAGTAAATCGGGATCCGGGCTCTGTTTCATATAACACACATTTTAACCGATGCCGGGAAAGAAACTATCCGGTAGAAGTGAAAACTTTTCTTTTGACACGTTTTGGAGTCGGTCTATAATCGGCGGCTGAGCTGGAGAGTATGACCTTTGTTTAGGCCCCGGACCAAGGCGTGCGCTGGCATGAAAAGCGAAACCTGTTTTTTTAAGGCGAATCGGAGGCGTTAGTTATGCTCAAGACGGAGCGAAGTTTTCTTTTCCGACCTTTGCTATTGATCGCCGCCGCAACCGTGGCACTGATGAGCGCGAACGGCGGCAAAGCGCCGGCTCAGGATGCCGACGACCAGGGGACGGCGCAAAACAGCGCTGCGGTGGCCAGTCTTTCCGACCAGGCCAACCTGTTTATGCACTATTCGCTCCTGGGCCAGCAGCAACTGGCGCACGATTTCGGGCAGGCGATTTTGAACGCCAACCCCAGTCCGGTCGATTTACTTAACGCCTTCGAACAGGCCGCCAACGGCCGGGACATCGATGAAATTCTCGACGGAAACGAACAAAACGATTCGCTGCGCGACATTTCGATTAAAATTTCCAATCTTCTGCAGGAAGGCCGGATTGCGTTGGCGCGCAATCCCGACCGGATTACCTCAGCCATCGTACACATGGGCGACAGCCCGCGCGCTTATGTGGTTTCGCGCGACCGCTTGCGGGCCGCGGGCGAATTCTGCGCGACTTTTTTCATCAAGTATCTCAACGATCCCAACTATAAGCAGCTTGAGCCCTTCATATTCCAGATGATCAGCGATCTGGGCAAACCGATGCTCAACCCACTGGTGCAGCAACTCAGTACGCCCGTAGCTTCGGAAAAGATTTTTTTGATTAACGCTTTGGGAAACATCGGCTATCCGCAGGCCCTGCCCTACTTAAGGGCGATTGCCGACAATCCAAACAACACCTCCGACGTGATGGCCGCGGCCGACAAGGCCATCGCCAACATCGATCCGAAGGGGCAATTTTCACAATTCACCGCCACTGAATTGTTCATGTGGCTGGCATGGGGTTATTTTCATAACGTGCCGTCTTTGGCGCCCAACCAGCCCGCCGAGCCGACAAACCCGGTATGGTATTACGACAAAGGGCTGGATAATCTCTCCGGCATAGAAGTGCCCACGCCGATCTGGAAAGACATTCAAACCATGCGCGCCTGCGAAGCAGCGCTGGCGCTGGATCCCAGTAATTCCGGCGCCATCAGTTTGTGGCTGGCCGCGGATATCCGGCGCGAAGTGGACCTGCCGACCGGGGCGACCGATCCAACGCAGCCGGCCGGAACGCCGGACGCTCATTACTACGCCGTGGCGGCCGGACCGGTCTATTTGAACCCGGTACTGCAAATCGCGCTGCAGCAGGAAAACAGCGCCATGATTCTTAAAGTGATTACCGCGCTGGCCCAGACGGGAGGCGTGCAGGGATTGATCGGCAGCGGCACACAATCCACGCCGCTGATTCAGGCGATGTCTTATCCAAACATTCAGGTGCGGTTTGAAGCGGCGGCGGCGCTGGCGGCGGCCAACCCCGAGTCCGCATTTTCCGGCGCCGACCAGGTGGTGCCGCTATTGGGACAGGCGATCGCGCAAACCGCCAAACCTGTCGCGGTGCTTGTGGATCCGGACCCGGAGAATTTAAACCGGCTTAAAGCGCAGATCAGCGATCAATTTAACGTGGTTGGGGCGCCGACTTTGAGCGAGGCAATTCTGCAGGTGCAGCAAACGCCTTACATCGCACTGATGATTGTGCCCAGCGGAGATCAGGTATTGCAACTCCAGGCGATGGCGGCGACCGATCCGCGGCTGGCCTATACGCCTGTGCTGGTGACGGGGCAACCGGATCAATTAACCGCTTTGCACGGTCAATTTATTAATCTGCCGACTTATGATGTGGTTCCCTACACCGCCGACGGCTCAACAGTTATCAGCACGTATGGCCAGATACTCAACCGGCTGGGCGGTCCGCCCCCCACCGACGGCGAAGCGGCGGCCTTTTCAATTCGGTCCGCGGGACTGTTGGATTCGATTGCGCTGAACCGCGCTTCAATTTATGACGTCAACGCGGCGCTGCCGGCGCTGGAGCTGGGCCTGCAAAACTCCGACACGCAGGTGGTGACGGCCGTGGCCCAGGTCCTCGGACACATGGCCAACCCCGAAGCACAAAATGTTCTGGCCCAGGCGGCACTTAACAGCCAGAGCCAGCCGTCGGATTTGCGGCAGACTTTGTATTTTGACCTGGCCACTTCGGCGCGCAACGCGGGAAATCATCTGGGCAGCGATCAGATCAACGCGCTGGTTCAGGTGGTTAACAGCGAATCGGACCAGGCGGTGAAAATCGCCGCGGCCGAAGCGCTGGGCGCCTTGAACGTGCCCAGCAATCAGGCGTCGGCGCTGATTCGCGCTCAGGCGAAGTAAATACAGAGTTTCTCAACTCGACTTTTGCCCCAACGGGGCTTATTCATTTGACGTTGCAAGATTGAATTTGATGTCTGGGATTGACGCAACCCTTTCAGGGTTGATGAGGTTCGGGTTCTATTTCCCGGCGTAGTCCCGATGAATCGGGACAACGCCGGGCTGAAATATTCAGCCCCTTCGGGGCAATCCCGACATGGAGCCTGTTCTACAAAATCAGACGTTGATTTGTTCAATTTTTACCGCAAGATATTTCTGGCGGTGGCCGACCCGGCGATGGAACCCTTTACGGCGCGTAAACCGTTCGACATAAACTTTCTGATCTTTGATTGGTCCGAGAACCCTGGCGGTAACTTTGGCTCCGCCGACCAATGGCGTGCCGATTTTGACGCCTGCGTCGTTGGAAACTAAAAGCACCTTGTCAAAGGTGATGGTCTGCGTATTTTCTGCAAGCTCACGGATATCGATTTCGAGCGTGTCCCCGGGTTCAACTTTGAACTGAGTGCCGCTGTCTTCCACAATCGCGTATGCCATAATAATGCTTCCTCCGGGTTTTTAATCTTATGGACGGGCTTCGTGCCTGTCGGGTTTCCGCCGCGCCGCAAAGGGGGCATAGTATGCTGGAAAACGCGGGGTTAATCAAGCCGCAAAACTTTTGGGCATATTTCTGGCTAGAAGTTAATATCATGTGGGACAGGCATCTTGCCTGTCATTCATGGAAGCTTCCTAAAACAGCAAAGGATCAAAACGAAAGTGGACACATCAAAAGATAATTGTGGGACAGGCTTCCAGCCTGTCAATCCTTGGAAGCATCCTGATCTTGGTAGCCAATCTCGACACCTGCCGCATTTGCAAACCCCAGGCGCTACATATTTCGCGACGTTCCGTTGCGCTAAAGGAATAGAACTCCCCGAACCAGCTCGTGATCTTGTACTCTCATCGGTAACCTACTGGGATGGCAAGAAAATTGATTTAGATGCCGCCGTAGTCATGCCAGATCACGTGCATATGATTTTCAGATTGCTGACACAATGTGACGGGCAGGACGGTTGTCATACTTTGAGCAGCATTTTTCACAGCATCAAGAGTTTCTCAGCTAAGCAGATCAACAAGCTGTTTAAACGACAAGGCTCTGTCTGGTTAGATGAAAGTTTCGATCACATCATACGCAATAGAGACAAATGGGAAGAAAATATTCAATATATTCGGTTGAATGCAGTGAAAAAGGGACTTGCCGAAAGGCCTGAAGATTACAAGTGGCTGTGGTTGAAACGTGACAGGCAAGATGCCTGTCCCACAGAAAAAAGATAAAAATCACGTGGAATTGGCCTCCAGCCTGTCATTTATTGTAAAAACACTAAGATATGGGGCTTGGCTTATGACGGCGGAATGCGTAGAATAAATTAAACCCGTCGAGCGGGAAATTATAGGAGTTTTCGCATATGGCAATTACACTCAGTGAAACTGCAGCCAAGGAAATCAAGAATATCATCAAAGAGCAGGGGCTCTCGGAGCAGGTGGCCCTCCGCGTCGGCGTAAAAGGCGGCGGATGTTCCGGGTTCAGCTATGTTCTGGACCTGACGGAAGAGGTCGGTGAAACCGACGAAGTGATTGAAACGCAGGGTATCCGCCTGGTTTCCGACCGTAAGAGCTATCTGTACCTGAACGGCACCGAAATCGATTTCCGTGATGAAGTGATGGGACGCGGGTTTGTATTCAAGAACCCGAACGCGACTCATACCTGCGGTTGCGGATCGTCTTTCAGCGCGTAAGCGGCAAGACAAACAGTTTATTATTCATCAGGAGCCGGCGCGTAAACGTTCCGGCTTTTTTACTGCGCCCCCAGACGATGGACGCGGCGAGGAAATGATTTTTATGGATGATGCCGTTTTAAAAAGGATCAAGACCGCGGCGGTTCCGATGTCACTTGGCGCTGTGTTTATACTGGGCCTGATCGTGATCCAGGTGATACGGTCGGGGACCAAACCGCCTGATTTGGTCGCATGGCAAACCAGTTTCAGCCAGGCGTCGCAAACAGCGGCACGGGAAAACCGCCCGATTTTGATTGATTTTTACGCCTCATGGTGCCCGGCGTGCCAGTTCATGGATTCCGACGTATGGTCGGACCCCGGGATAGCCCAGCAAATCGCGGCGGATTATGTTCCACTGCTCGCCGATGTGGACAAACCGGACGGAGGAAAACTGGCCAAGCAATATCAAATACCGTCCTTGCCGACGATCCTGATCGTTTCCGCCGGTGGAAGCATATACAAAGGCGGTTTGACGATGGACAAACTGCAAATGCAGCAATTTTTACGGCAAGGGGCCTGGGCGACCGCGCATCAGCCCGCGACGCTGCCGTGATTAACTAATTTAACAATTAACATATAATAACTTATATTATATTAAAAAGGCGGAGAAAGTTTTTGACCCGGACAACGGATTATCCTGAATTTGAAGAAGCGCAGGCGGGCAGCCTGGCGCCCATGCCCGCGGAACCGCCGGTGACGCTCGACCGTCATCGCCATGAAGAATGGACGCTTACGCCCCCATCGCGAAACAAGGTTCTGCGCCTGGCGGCGCCGGCCATTGTCGAACAGCTGCTCAACGCCGTGATCGGCCTGACCGACGTGGTGATCGCCGGGCATCTGCCCGGCAACGCCAACGTGGTTTCGGCGGCTACCGCGGCGGTGGGAATGATGACCTACCTGCAATGGTTTGTGGCGCTGATCAGCGGCGCCGTGGGCGGCGGCGCCACGGCGATTGTGGCCCGGGCCATTGGGGCGCGGCGCCCCCGCATGGCCAATCGCACCGCGGGCACGGCGGTGACGGCGTCGCTGGCGGCGGGCATAGCCTCTTCGGCGATCATGTTTGTCTTTGCGCCGCAGGTGATCGCCATGTGCCGGCTTTCGGATTTGTCCGCGACATTTGCCACGCAATTCCTGCACATCATGGTGATTACGATAAGTCTGCAGGTGGCGGGGCAGATCGGCATGGCGTGCGTGCGCGGCGCCGGCGACACGATTCGCCCCATGCTGACCATGCTGCTGCTGACGGTCTTTAACTGCGTGACCTCCGCGACGTTCGCCTACGGCTGGTTCGGGATGCCCGCGTGGGGCCTGGCCGGAGACGCCTTTGGAACCATGCTGGCCTACCTGGTCGGAGGAATACTGGCCGCGGCGATGCTGCTGAGCCCGGGCGGGAGGATCAGGCTTGCGTGGCGGCACATGCGGATTGTGCCGCACGTGTTGTGGCGCATCCTGAAAATCGGCATTCCCAGCGGCATGGAACAGATGCTGTTGTGGATTGGACAAATTATTATAGTTATATTTGTTATTAATTCGCGCGACGACCTCAACGGGCACATCATGGCCGGGCACATCGCGGTGCTGCGACTCGAATCGCTTTCGTTCCTGCCGGGGCTGGGCTTCGCCATCGCCGCTTCGGCGCTGGTGGGCCAGTATCTGGGCGCGTCAAAGCCCGAGGAAGCCCGAAACGCGGCATACATCGCCAATCGCCTGGCGGTTTACACCATGACCGTCCTGGCGCTTCCCATGGTGTTTTTTCCGGGGCTGATGCTGGGGCTGATTGTCAAATCGCCGCCGGTGATTCACGTGGGCTGGTGGCCGATGGTTCTGGCGGGACTGGCGCAGCCGGGGTTTGCGGTGGCCATCGTTCTGGCCGGCGCCTTGCGCGGCGCCGGCGAAACCATTCCGCCCATGATGAGCACGGTTACGGGCATGCTGTTCGTACGGATACTGGTGGTGGTGGTTTGCCTGGCATGGATGAAACACGCGGGAATTACAGGGGGAAACCTGCTTGCGGTGTGGATCGCTATTTTTGTCGACCTGAATTATCGCGGCGTGTACAACTATCTGGCGTTTGAACGCGGCGACTGGCAGAAACGCAAAATCTAGGCGGCGCTGAATTCCCTTAGAGCCTCTTAAAAGGGATGGGCGAAGATTCGCTGCGCATACCAGTTCACAATAGGCGTTCCAACAAGCAGCGCCAATATTCCAGCCACGCTCAGCCATGGACCATAAGGCAGAACATTCGGCCGGCCGAGAATGATAATAACGATCGCCCAAAGCAGCGCCAGGATCGGCGCCAGAAAAAAGATGATGCCGACGAGCGGCACGCCGACGACGGCGCCGATGCCCGCCAGCAAAAATACGTCGCCCAGCCCCATGGCCACGCGACCCAGCATCAGCGTGCCGGCGATGCGGACGGCCCAGATCAACCAACCGCCGCAGAGCATTCCAAACAATACGCCCAGCAATCGTTCCACCACGGGCAGTGCGGGAATCTGCAGCGGAAGAAATAGTCCGGCAAACGCAAAGAAAAACGGGAATAACAGGAACAAGACTTCCTTGAGTATCTCCCTTCGCGCCGAAGTGATGCGCGTTTCCTCCAATACCTGTTCGGCCAGATCTGAAGCGGTTCCGCGCGGCAAAACACCGATCAGAAAAATAAGCACTCCGCCGGCGAGCATGGCCAACGCCGCGATTTTAAGTCCATAGGCAAACCAGGCGGCCAGTATCAACAACAAAACGATGGCGCTGGCAACCAGCATCCATCCGGGATGCGCGGGCGAGGGCGGCGGAGTGAGCGGACGCGACGGCGCGGCGACCGGATACGGAGGCAGCGGAAAACTTCGCGGCAGAATTTTCAGATATAAAAGTGCATTGGAGACAAGCAGTCCAATGGTCGCGCCCAATGCAATTTTCGCGGTCGGCATATCAACGGATAATGTTGGGAGCATGGGACCAAATCCGGCAACGCACGCCGCGAGTGCAACAGCAAGGAGCAGGCCGGGGAGAATCAATGGTATTTCAAACCAGTCGATGTCGATGGCGGAAGCGGCCAGAAGGGCGAAAACATAAAACAAATGCAGGAGCAACGTCAGATCGCCATGAAATGGAAATTGAAAACCTTCACCGCCCCACCCACCGAAAAAATATGCCAGGTACAACGCCAGGAACAACAGACCAACGGATAATTCGACCAACGGATAGCGCACAGAGACAGGCGTGCGGCAGATGTCGCAGCGACCGCCGAGAAAAAGCCAGGAAATCACGGGAATATTGCAATACCAGCGAATCGAACTGTGACAAACGGGACAATGAGAGGAAGGCCAGGAAAGCGTCAATGTCGCGGTTTGCGAGGCAAAATGTGTTGGCGTGCCGTAATGAGGCAACCGCCAGATTACCACATTGAGAAAACTGCCGAGGCAACAACCTGCTAAAAAGAGAAACAGGCCAATCAACCAGGGTTGTAAATCCATGCGGACATTATGCTGTCTGTAGTTGAGATGAGCCAGCCCGAAGGGAAATTTATAATGAAAACTGGTGAGGAAAATTTCCGGAGTAAGCCGGCGTGAGCGGCTCGCATGAGGACAACAATCAATATTAATTTAAAAGATGACTCTATGCAGACTCTGCCAACAAGGCAGGATTTGGGGGGCTTTGGCAGGGTTAGCACCCCGGGAATCGTCTATAAAACCCGGGGGCAGAGCAATGCTAACTATTTGAAATACAATGGGTTACGTTATATGAGGATTATGGCGATTCTATCCGGTATGGTCTTTGCTGTTTAAGCGCCGTGGATTTTTGTTGGCTTTTTACGGTTTACCATGAACGATGGAAAGCACCTCTCGGCTCAATTTGTTACTAACTCAACCGAATGTGCGGTTGAGCAACTGGGGACCACCCGATTGGCCGGGGGTGGTTGCGCAGTTGCTTTCGCCGATGCAGGTGCGCACCTTCGTGGCGCACAATGGTACGGAAGCGATCTCATTAGTTGAGCGCTATGCCATGCATGTGGCGGTGCTCGACGCGCGATTATCGGATGATGAAAACTCCGGAATGGATTCCATGACCGTGCTAAGGCTTATTCACTGCCTGCAACACGGAACACAGGATGGAAGAGTTGTGGATCGGCTGGAACCGGAACAATTCCAGGCGCCGCGAACCGGTGAACTGGAAAATGATCCGGCCGGCGGCAGGCGGATTCCGGTAACCGGACCGGAGAAATCACGAGATGGATGGAATCCATCGCGAAAGAATCCTCCGCTGGTGATCCTGCTGGCCGCACAACGGTCAGACCGTTTGATGCGCGAGGCGCTGCGTCAAAATGTGTTTTCCGTTTTGCCGGCGCCGGTTGATTTGAATGAATTGCTGGATGTGATGGCGCGAGCGCTGCAACGGTTTTATGGCAATCACTGGCCGCAATAAGAAGTTCGGCGCGATACTCGAATGCGGTGGACAAAAATTTGGGAAACTGGAAATTTTTGAACGTGTTATTTAATTGAAAGGAGATTTCTCTATGGCAGTCAATGTTCGTCCCCTGGGGGACAAAATTCTTCTCAAGCGCGTCGAAGCGGAAGGCGTAACCAAGAGCGGCATCGTGCTGCCGGAAACCGCCAAGGAAAAACCCAAACGCGGCAAGGTGCTGGCGACCGGTGACGGCAAGTTGCTGGAGAACGGCGATCGCGCCAAGTTCCAGGTGAAGAAAGGCGATGAAGTGATTTTCGCCAGTTACGCCGGAACGGAGATCAAGGTAGATGGGGAAGAATTACTCATTTTGAGCGAGGATGAAGTTTTAGCGGTGATTAATTAACGCCGTTGTGCATCAGCATTTAGGTTTGAATCAAAATTATTTATTTGGAGCATAAAACATGGCAGCAAAAATGATTGAATTTGATACCGCAGCGCGCGAATCGATTCGCCGCGGCGTACAGACCCTGGCCCAGGCAGTGAAGGTAACCCTGGGCCCTTCGGGCCGGAACGTAGTGATTGAAAAATCATTCGGCAGTCCGACGGTGACCAAGGACGGGGTAACAGTCGCCAAGGAAATTGAACTGGAAGATCCGTTTGAAAACCTGGGCGCTCAACTGGTGAAGGAAGTAGCCAGCAAAACCAGTTCCGTGGCGGGCGACGGCACCACCACCGCGACGGTTTACGCTGAGGCTATTTACGATGAAGGCCTGCGGAACGTAACCGCCGGCGCCAATCCGACGCAATTGAAGCGCGGCATCGACGCCGCAGTGGACGCGGTGCTGAGTTATCTCAAGAGCATCTCGATGAAAGTGGAAAATTCCAAGCAGATTGCCCAGGTGGGAACCAGTTCGGCCAACCAGGACGCGCAAATCGGCCAGATGATCGCCGACGCGATGGACAAAGTGGGCAAGGACGGCGTGATTACCGTTGAAGAAGGCAAGAGCCTGGATACCACAGTGGAACTGGTTGAAGGCCTGCAATTCGACAAGGGATATATCAGCCCGCACTTCGCCGATCCACAGACCATGGAAGCGGTTTTTGAAGATGCATATATATTGATCCATGAAAAGAAGGTCAGCTCGATCAAGGATTTGCTGCCGATTCTGGGCAAGGTCGCCGAATCAGGCAAGTCGCTGCTCATTATTGCAGAAGACGTGGAAGGCGAAGCCCTGGCCACACTGGTGGTCAACAAACTTCGCGGAACACTGAAGGTGGTCGCAGTGAAGGCCCCGGGCTTCGGCGATCGTCGCAAGTCCATGCTGGAAGACATCGCGATTGTCACCGGCGGCAAAGCGATTTTTGAAGAGCTGGGCATTTCTCTGGAAACGCTGGAACTTAAGGATCTGGGCAAGGCCAAGAAAGTTCGCGTGGAGAAGGAAGCCACCACGATCATTGAAGGCGCCGGTAAAAGCGACGCCATCAAAGGCCGCATCGAACAGATTAAGAATGAAATCGACCGCACCACGAGCGAATACGACAAGGAAAAGCTTCAGGAACGCCTGGCCAAGCTGGCCGGCGGCGTGGCGCTGATTAAAGTTGGCGCTCCGACGGAAGCGGCCATGAAGGAAAAGAAGGCTCGCGTGGAAGACGCTTTGCATGCCTGCCGCGCCGCGGTTGAGGAAGGCATTCTTCCCGGCGGCGGCGTAAGCGTGCTGCGGGCTTTGCCGGCAATAGATAAGCTCAAGCTGGAAGGCGACGAGAAAATCGGCGCGGACATCGTCAAACGAGCGCTCTATGCGCCGATCCGACAGATCGCGGAAAACGCCGGCGTGGATGGAAGCATCGTGGCCCAGAAAGTTCTGGACAATAAAGATCAGAACTTCGGCTTCAATGCGCTCACGCACGAGTACGGCGATTTAATCAAGATGGGTGTGATCGTGCCCACCAAGGTTGAACGCACGGCGCTGACCAATGCGGCATCGATCGCCAGCCTGCTGCTGACGACGGACGCGATCATCAGCGAAATTCCGAAGAAAGAGGAAAAGAAGGCCGGCGGACACGACCATTCGGATGATTATTGATTCTTCTTAAGACCGCAAGCTGAATTGAAAAAACTTTAAGCCCGCAGGTAATTAAACCTTGCGGGCTTTTTGTGTATAAAAATTACGGATGACCCATAGATTTTATAGATCCATGGTCCCCAAAAATTTCCCAATTAGAATTCCCGCCAACAACACCAACACGCCGCCAACCACAACCTGAAATGTCGCCCGAAGAAACGGCGTATCCATGAATTTGCGACGAATGAAACTGATGGCAAATAATTCCACACACACCACACATGCCGCGATGATGGTAGCGATTTTGAAATTCGGGATCAAATATGGCAGCGTGTGACCCAGACCACCAGCGGCGGTCATAAGCCCGCATACTCCGCCGCGAATCAGAGGATGACCGCGACCGGTTAAAGCGCCATCATCAGAAAGCGCCTCGGCAAATCCCATGGAAATGCCGGCCCCAACTGCAGCAGCCAGACCCACCGCAAAAGCGGCATAAGTGTTATGCGTGGCGAAAGCAGCAGCGAAAAGTGGTGCGAGCGTGGAAACGGAGCCGTCCATCAACCCAGCCAGGCCAGGTTGAACGACCTGCAGGAGGAATAACTTGCGCCGCGCGGCATCTTCCTGCCCCCGAGCTTCGGTAGTCAGATGTTGTTCCGTAAGTGCTCCGGCAGTTGAAGCATGGCCCTCCTCCGCCTGGGCCAAGTCGGTCAGTAATTTTCGGATGGATTCGTTCTTTGTGCGCGCGGCGGCCTGGCGGTAAAAACGCGTCGTTTCCAGTTCCATAACCTGGGCTTGCTCGCGCATGGCTTTAAGGCCCATTTTCAAAACCAACCAGACCGGCCGGCGTTTGATGAATCCTCGGACGTCATCGCGTTTGATGATCGGCATTTTTTCGCCGAATTGCTGGCGGTATAAGTCGGCAAGCGCGTTGTGATGATGCAATTCCTCAGCCTGCATGCCGCGAAAAACGGCGGCTGAGGCGGGATAATTTTGGGCCAGCGCATCGGCGAAGGCACCGTAAATCCTGCTGTCTTCTTCTTCCTGACCTGTTGCCAGAGAGAGAATTTCCTGTTCGGTAAGATCTTTGAATCGTTTGGACACCAATTTCTCCTTGCCTTGCAGCCCTGGAGCACATTATACGCCCTTTGCCGCAACCGCCACGAACACTCGCAAAGAACCGGCACCGCACGTACAATTCGCCCCCTGAAATGACTCAGATGAGGTGAGGTTTTTTTGATGGCTATAATTGAACCGTTCGCCGCGATTCGTTATCCACAAAGCGAACAGACCGACTTGGTTTCACCGCCGTACGACGTGTTGACCGCCAAGGACAAAACACGCTACCTGGAAATAAATCCACACAACATCGTGGCAATCGATTTGCCGCATGTACCGCCGAAAAACGCCGGGCCGCAGGAAGTTTATCATGAGGCCGGCAAAACGTTTCAGCATTGGATCACCAGCGGTGTTTTGCAGCGCGACGGCGCTGAAGCGCTATATCCCTACCAACAGATTTACACCCATGACGGCGTGAACTATCGACGCCGCGGGTTGTTTTGCCGCGTCCGGCTGGAAGAATTCGGACCTACAGGAATGATTCATCCGCACGAGCAGACTTTCAGCGGCCCCAAGGAAGACCGGCTGCTGTTGATGCGCGCCACGAATGCCAATCTGTCGCCGGTGTTCGGGCTTTATGATGATCCGACCAACGCCGTGACTGACAAACTTTTCAGCGCCGTCGGAAACACAAAAGCGCTGGCGAGTGCGGAATTGCCTTCCATGGATGGTAAGTCACAAGTCATTTCTGAATTATGGTCTTTGAATGATCAACAGGTAATATCAGCCGTCGAGGAGTTACTGGCTTCGAAGCATTTATACATTGCGGACGGCCACCATCGTTACAGCACGTGCCTGAATTACCGCGCTGAAATCATCCGCGGCAGCGGTGCGATTCCTAACGACCATCCAGCCAATTTTGCCCTGTTCGTTCTGATCGCGATGCAGGATACGGGGCTTATTGTGCTGCCGACGCATCGGGTAACGGCCAACCTTCGGAACTTTTCGTGCGAGGCGTTTTTGAAAGCCGGCGGAAGCAAACTTAAAAAACTTTCCGAGCCATTGCCGGGTTCGCAATTGCCGGAACTGGAGAAAAAACTTTCCACGTTCGGACCGCATGCCATGGGAATTTACGATCCCGCCAAGGACCAAGTGGTGGTGATAGCGCCGGCGTCATCTGATCCGCTGGCAGAGCCGGGTAGTGACAAGACGGTCGCCGGGAAATCATCCGCCTGGCGAGAGCTTGATGTGGCGATTTTGCAACATTTTATCTTTGACCAGATTGTCGCGCCGCATTTTGCAACAGATCAGAACATGCAATGGGCCTTCCCGCATGAAGCACACGAAGTGCTGGAGTTGTGCCGCGGCGGGCATTACCAAGCGGGTTTTTTACTCCAACCTACGCCGCTGGAAGCGGTGCGACAGTTGTGCAACGCCAATGAACTGATGCCGCAGAAGAGCACCTTTTTTTATCCCAAGCTGGCCACGGGAATGGTGATCAACCCGTTGTGGTAAAACACATAGAACCCTTGCAATCATGAGGACTATGTAAGCCCCAGGTTTCCACCTGGGGCTGTATAACGAAAGTCGATTTGTAAAATCTGACAGAACTTCCGCCACAGGGCAACACAGCGCGGGGTGGAAACCCCGCGCCAAGGTTATGATTAAAAAGGTCCCAGTTCTCATCCCGATTCCTATCGGGACTGAATGAGTTTACACTTTCTGCAATGACGATGAACTTCACGGCCAGCGTGAGTCTGGATTTTCTCGGTCAGCAGGATTTTGCCTGGTGGACAATAGTTGTCGGCATTCTGAGTATAAGCCTGATCGGCTATGGGCTATGGCAAATCCGGCAAAATTACCGTGCGAAATCTACAGCGGCTGAATCCGGCGGCGCTACAGCCGGAAAATTTCCCATATGGGCATTGTCGGCGGGCACCATTAGCGCGGCATGGGTTCTCTGCGCCGCGTTTTTTGCGCCGGCACGATCTTTTTCGGCCGGATTGATTTTGACCACTTTAACCGCGAGCCTAGCGGTATGGCTTTTTTACGGGCGCGTGTTTGACTATCTGGGATGGCGGCGCATCAGCATTCTGTTTTTGCTGCGCGTTTTGAGCGTACTTTTTCTGATTTTGCTGCTTTTTGAGCCGGAAATTACCTGGGTGGAAATTCCACGGCAGGTGAGCACGCTGGGAATTGTGATCGACGCGTCCGGCTCGATGAGCGTTAATGACCAGCCCAACGAACCGAGCCGCTATCTGCAAAGTGTTCTGGCGGCAAAATTATTGATCGATCAGTTGCAGGGACGTTTTAACGTCGAGTGTTTTGCTTACGACGGCAAACACGATACTCCGCTGGCTTCTCCGGACGTGTGGAGTTCCATTGCGCCTGATGGAACAATGACTGATCTGCCGCAACCGATTCAGGCGGCGGTCAACGCCGGCGCCAAACAAATTGTATTGTTCAGCGACGGCATACAAAACGGACCGACGGCGATCAGCACCATTGCCGATCTGGATGTGCCGGTATATCCGGTACGCGTGGGGTCGACGACAACGCAGGCCCAGGGTGTTCCGGATGTTGAAATTGTCCGTGTCGATGGTCCGCAGACGGCACCAGTCAACACGGAAATTACATTAACCGTATCGATCCGCTCGAGTTCGCTCAATGACCGAACGGTGAATGTTTCGTTAATGCAGGATAGCCGCCAGCTCGACTTGCAGCGACTTGTGCTGCATTCGGGAACTACGCCACAAACGGTGACGTTGAAATTCACGCCGGACAAAGTCGGCCGCCTGGTGTTGCAAGTACAGATTCCCGTTTTGCCCGATCAGCGGAGCAGCGCGGGCAATCAACAGCAATTTCCGATTTTGATCACGAATCCGCGCATTGCGGTGTTGTATATTGAAGGGCGCGTACGGCCGGAAGTCGGGCCGTTGCAGGAGGATCTGGCCACAGATCCGAACGTGAACCTGGTAAGCCTGATTCAGACAAGGCCGGGTTATTTCATGGTTCGCGGTCAGCAGGCCGATTTGAGCGCCGCACCGACAACCTTACAACAATGGGAGCAATTCAAGGTCATTATGCTCGGTGATATTAGCGCGAGTTTTTTTACGGCCCAACAACAGGAACAAATTCGGCAGACAGTCCAAGACGGCGCGGGATTGCTGATGATCGGGGGCATGCAGAATTTTGCTTCCGGCGGCTGGGGCCAATCGCCGCTGGCGCCGGCACTTCCGGCAGACTTGAGCACTACCGAACCGGCGCAGTTGGATACGCCATTTGTGCCGCAACTGACAGCTTTTGGACAAAGCAGTTCAATTTTTGATGGGATCACCGGCTGGTTTATTCCTCCATCGGGCGGTCAACCGCAATTCGAGCTTCCCCCTCTGGCCGGATGTACGGCGCTGGCCGGTGTGCGGCCGGGAGCGGAGGTTTTGCTCACCAATCCAACGGCGCAGGTCAACGGCAATCCGGCAATCGTTCTGGCCGTTGAACACTATGGGAAGGGCCTTTCAGCAGCTTTTGCGGGCGATACTACATACCGCTGGCAATTATCTCTTAGAACCATGGGCCTCAACTCGCCATACAACCGGTTTTGGGGACAGTTGATTCGATGGGTTGCGGATCAAAGCAGCATAAAAACAGCGCAAGGGCCGTCGGTACTGGCCATGCTTCGCCGGGAGCGTTTCGACCCGGGCGAACCAGTGGATTTGCAGGCTGAGGTAACGGACGAACATGGACAGTTGACGCAATATGCATCGGCATGGGCGGACATTACGGGGCCGGATTCGCGGACACAGAGAATCCAGTTATACGCCAGTGACACGAGCACGGGCATGTATGAAAATAATTTCACACCCGCGGCACCAGGCAAATATCATGCAACATTTTCCGCGGTTCATAACGGGCAAAAACTCGGCGAAGATATGAGCGATTTTTATGTCGCACCGCCGGTAAGCGAAATGGATAATCTGGCGGCGGACCCGAAAACGCTGCAGGAAATTGCTTCACGGACAGGGGGAAGCTATTCGGAATTAGCTGATATACCTCTGCTAGCGCGCCGACTGCAGGCTGCACTGCCGCCGGAAAATCAGGTCAAACGAACTTCTCTCCCTCTCTATCAGGATAAACTGTTTTTTTTGCTGTTTGTGGCCGCTTTGACGGTGGAATGGTTTCTGAGGCGTAAATGGCAACTGCAGTAGTAGAAGTCTGAAAGTGTTCTGGCCGGAAAGATCAAAGTGCCACATATTTTAGGGGTTAGATATTTAAGTTCTGCTTGAACATAAATTTAATTTAACGATTATTATTTTCTTAAATACGTATTTATTGTTTGTGGTGAGTTGGTTGTTAATATGAAAAAAATTTATTTCTAAAAAATCCAAAAATTTCTATTGACATAATTACTTATTACCGATTACAGTACACAAGGCGGCGGTTTAAGGAGCGATTATTATACCGCTTTTTGTTTATCGCAGAAAAAACTGCCATAATTTTCTTCCTATAGCTCCACAATACCCGCCTTTTTGATATAGCCGTATGACCAACCCAAGAGGGAGCGTTGGATGTTGGTCCACCTGTAAGCGGCTCCCATTGATTAGTTTAATCGTAAAATCCGGTTCGAGCGAAGTTTATGTTGTGGGCCGTGCGGCCCAAAGCTTCGTTCTTGCGAACTCATCCGACCTGGTTGTGATTCTTAAGTTCGTACCAAGATACGTGTTATAGGAATCAGATTAAAACAGCCGATAATTTAAGGCTGGCCTAAGGGCAGCGGGTAAATGCTGCTGCGAGAACTTAAGCCGGAAGAATAACGGGAATTGCTCATTTTTTTGGAGAACCATCTCATGACTAAGCAGCGCACAAAAACAAAAAAGCGACGTGGCTTTACGCTCATTGAGCTGTTGGTGGTGATTTCCATCATCGCCTTGCTCATTGCCATTCTTCTGCCAAGCTTGGCTAAAGCCAAGGAATTGGCAAATCGGACGGCCTGCGAAGCAAACATTCGCAGCATCCTGCAATCGATGACCATTTATGCTCAAAGCAACCAGAGTACTTTCCCATGCGTAGCGGGACCTGCAGCTCCAACTGGCCAGTATGCCAACTCACCTACAAATGCAATGACTGGCATCTATACCAATACCGCCGGAGCAATGGTTTCCGACTGGTATACCAGTGCCACCAGCGCAGGCGCTGGAGCCGGAAGCCCGCTGGGTTCGCTATGGCTTTTAGTGCTTCAGGGGCAGGATACGCCAAAGACCTTCATCTGCCCATCTGACCCAATAGCCAACTCCGCCTCGCAGGAATATCCTCCTGTATCAAACAACGTAACTCCTTTTTTTAGCAATTTTAGCTATCTTACCAGTTCTGCCTCGGCAACGATTAGCACCACTGGTCAAGGTGAAAGTTACTCGATTGATTTCCCGTATGCATATTCTTCAACGGCAACGAGCAGCACACCGGAATCAGCGGGCGGCTGGTGGGTTAATGACAGCCGTGCGGACCAGCCGATTGCGTGCGACATGGCACCGCAGTCTAATGGAGGTACCGGAACATTTGCACGTGACACTGCAATTTTAGCTACGAGTAATACGTATGGCCCGTATATTTTCAACTCGGGCAATCATAATGGCGATGGTCAGAATGTTGGTTTTGCCGACACCCACGTGGAATGGGATACCACCCCATACGTTGGTCAAGAGGGAGACAACATTTTCACCTTTAATAATTCGACCACGTTTCCAAATAACACTCAAGTCCAGCTAACTGGCACTGGAACCATTACTATACCGCTTACCAGTAACCAACCTCTAGTGTCACCGTACGACACCGTTATGGTTCCCATACGGAACGTACAAAACGGCGATTGGTGATTCTGGAGTTTCCGTAGAAGGTTTAATTCAATTCAAGCATTTGCGGCCCGGAGAAATCTGGGCCGCTTTTTTTGTATCCGACTTTTGAACCACGAAACCAATCCACAGATTACGCAGATTAACGCAGATTTAACCACGAAAAAGTTTTTTACCGCGACGAACGGATACACTGGTAAAAATGGTACAAAGCTCAATATCCGAACCTGGCAAAAAAAAATATTCCGGCCGCCAACTATTGGCCGCATTGGGATTAATTCTGCTCTGTTTCGTGGTTTACTGGCCGTTGCTGCACGCGGGCTTTATCTGGGATGACGGCCTGTGGATTACTGAAAATCCATACGTACAACACTGGAGTGGTCTTTGGCACATCTGGTTTTCGGCCCAGGGAGCGCCGCAATATTACCCGTTGGTTACAACGGCATTTTTGCTCGAGTATAAATGGTTCGGGTTAATTCCTGTTGGTTATCACCTAGTCAATATATTCCTTCAATCGTCAAACGCCATTTTGCTCTGGCGGATTTTGCGCCGTCTGGAACTCAAAGGCGCCTGGGTCGCAGCCGCCGTTTTCGCCATTCATCCCGTACAGGTGGAAACCGTCGGCTGGATTACTGAACAAAAAAATTTACTCTCGGTTTTATTAGGGTTTTCGGCGGCTCTTTACTGGCTCAAATGGTCCGATTCGAACGCTCCCGGCGAAACAGAACTTTTAAAAGTGAAACAGCGATGGAAACCGTATTCAATGGCAACGGCCTTTTATGCACTGGCATTACTGGCCAAGACTGATCTATGCGTTCTTCCGGCCATTCTCTTATTATTGTACTGGTGGAAATCGGGCGGCATCACGCGGATCGTATTTGTCGGAGCGATTCCATGGCTGATCATCGGCTTTATGATGGCCGGTATAACGATCTTTATTGAAAATGGGCAGGCCGGAGCCCATGGAGAAGCTTTTGGTTTTTCACTTGCCCAACGGTTTATAATCGCCGGCAAAGATTTCTGGTTTTATCCTCTTAAACTTCTCTGGCCGCACCCATTAATGGAAGTATACCCACGCTGGAACGTGGACCACCTTTCATGGGTGGACTGTTTGTTCCCGACAACGGCATTGGCAATTCCGGCGATTCTGTGGCTATTACGGACAAAAATCGGCCGCGGGCCGTTTACCGCCGCGGCGTATTACGGCATCGCCATTTTTCCGGTTTTGGGGTTTATCTCATTTTTTACAATGGAATATTCATTCGCGGCCGACCATTACCAATATATGGCATGTATTGGAGTTATAACCCTGGTTGTCGAAGGAACAATACTCCTTGTAAGCCTGATTACAACGGGATGGAAGAATAAAAATCCGACTGAAGCGGGAAATGATCGAACCAGACTGTGCAAGCGGACTACGATGATCGGTATTGCCGCGATTTTGCTAGCCATGTTGGGATGTTTCACAATCGCGCAGGGTGAATTATATAATCCGTCCGTAAATATATGGCGAAATGTGCTTGAATATGATCCACATTCCTGGGTGGCCCTTGGTCATCTGGGAGAATGGCAGGCCGCGCACGAGGATCCGACAGACGCGCTGGCGACAATCAAACAAGCTGAAAAGTATGGTGGTGCATCAAATGTTTATGTAACGGCCGATTTGGGTAATTTATACATGAGAGCCAAGGGGGATTACCGCAGTGCGCGGTTTTATCTATTGCGATCACTTCTGATACAACCCTATCAACCCGATATATTCGCTGAATTGGCGTATTGCGATGAAAAACTGGGAGACTCGGATCAGGCGATTACAGACCTGAAACTGGCACAGGCTCTCGAAGAATCCGGTGATACCCAGGATGCAATCGTGCGGCGCAATATTGTTTTGCAATTGATGAAACGGCTTACGTCTACAAATCCAACAACCAGCAAACTGATGACAACTGAACCTAATTTTTTACCAAGATAAATTTTAACTCACGGATTACCAGTCGCAGTTTTCAGTGTTCAGTTTTCGGTTTTCAGACAATAATGGATTTTTACTTTGGTTAAAAATGATGCAAAGCCCAATATCTGATACTCATAGGAGAATGAATCCCGGACGTCAACTCCTGGCTGCCCTGGGATTGATTCTGTTGTGTTTGGCGGCTTACTGTCCATTGGTGCATGCCGGATATATATGGGATGACGACGTATGGCTGACAAATAACCCGCTCGTGCAACACTGGAGCGGCCTTTGGTACATCTGGTTTGCCCCGCAATCGTCGACACAATATTACCCGCTGGTTTACACCGCTTTTTTGCTGCAATTTAAACTCTGGGGCCTTAACCCTTTCGGTTTTCATTTGGTCAACATCGGCTTGCAGGCAATTAATGCCATTTTGCTCTGGCGGATTCTGCGTTTAATGGGGCTAAAGAGCGCATGGGTCGCCGCCGCCGTTTGGGCCATTCACCCGGTTCAAGTTGAAACAGTGGGATGGATCACCGAACAGAAGAACCTGCTTTCCGCCGCCCTGGGGTTTAGCGCCGCGCTGTTGTGGATTAAGTGGGCGGGATTGGACATGGTAGGTTCCGATGCGACAGGAAAGATGCCTGTCCCACAGAAAATGGGCTCTGGGATGAGCGCGGAAAGGCCCCCGGTTTCCACCGGGGACTGTATGAGTAGTGTTGGACATTGGAAACTTTTATTGCCGGCGACGATTTTGTTTGTATTGGCGCTATTGGCCAAGACCGACATCTGCACCCTGCCGGCGGTGTTGCTGCTGGTCGCCTGGTGGAAACGGGGCGGCATCACACGCGCGGAAATTCTAAGCGTTATTCCCTGGCTTTTGATCGGGGGATTGCTGGCCAGCTTCACTATATACATTGAACATGGAACCGCCGGCGCTCAAGGCCCTCCATTTACTTTTTCCTTAAGTCAACGGCTCATCGTCGCAGGAAAAGACTTCTGGTTTTATCCGCTGAAGCTTTTCTGGCCGCATCCATTACTGGCGGTTTATCCGCGCTGGGATGTGGATCATTTTGTGTCGGCAGACTGGCTGTTTCCATTCGTCGCCTGCGCGGTTCCGGTGATTCTCTGGCTATTAAGGAATAAAATCGGTCGCGGGCCTTTCATAGCCGTGGCTTATTACATTATTACCATTTCTCCAGTGTTGGGATTCATTTCATTTTATACGATGTTATTTACCTTCGTAGCCGATCACTACCAGTACCTGGCGGGGATTGGGATCATCGTACTGGCGGTGGAACTGGCCGCACTCGGCTGGGAACGTCTGTGGCCTATTTTGAAGAAAATAGAATATGAAAAAAACACCAGGGGACTTACGTTCGGCGGCGTGCGCCTGCTGCCCATGACGGCGGCAACGGCGCTGCTTTTGGAGCTGGGCGCATTAAGCTGGGGACAAAGCGAATTATACCAATCACCAAAAGGCATCTGGGAAAACGTAATCGATTACGACCACGATTCCTGGTTCGCCTGGGATCAGCTTGGCGCTTATGATTTTAAGTCCGGGGATGCCGATGATGGACGGCGGGAAGTCGCGCAGGCGTACCAGATCACCGGGGACCGAAATTTTTACACCGTCGCGATCCTGGGATATGACTTAGCGAATGTGAACAGGGATTATGTCAGAGGCATTTTGTTATTACAGCAATCGTTGCAATTGAACCCTTACCAGGCATATTTTTCGGCCTGTCTGTCGTCCTGCTATAAAAATCGCGGCCAAATAAATCACGCCCTGGAGGTATTAGACCGCGGTTTGGAGTTGATGCCCGATAACCCCACATTAAATGTTCCCATGGGAGAAATTCTTGGTTCACGGGGTAATGATGAGGCGGCCCTGGAAGATTTTCAAAAAGCGCTAAGCTATAAGCCTTTTGACCCAACGTGCATGTTTGACGATATCATCGCTCTGCGGAAGTTGGAGCGTTACCAGGACGCACTCAATCAATGCCGTCAGATGCTGAACATTTATCCCGATAATACCGCGGCGCGGATTTTATACGGAGGATTGCTGCTTACAGTGGGGCGGGATCAGGAAGCAGTGGATTTTTTAAGCGGAATTGTTCGTTCGATGCCCAATAGCTCCGATGCACATTTGGCCCTGGCGGAGGCGCTGGAAAAGACGGGCGATCTTCGGGCAGCGGCGTTGCAACGCGCCATGGCACGAAAACTAAATGCGGCGGCCGCCACTGAACCAACGACCTCAGAACCTAACTTTTTACCATAATAAATTTTAGCTCACGACTTTTAAACCACGGATTGCACCGATTACACTGATAACAATGGCGCAAGATTCGATGTTTGAAAATAACAAGAGAATGAATTCCGGGCGTCAACTGTTGGCCAGCGTAGGTTTAATTCTGTTGTGTTTTGCGGCTTACTGGCCATTGATGCATGCCGGATACATCTGGGATGATGATGTCTGGCTGACAAATAACCCGTTCGTGCAACACTGGAGCGGTCTTTGGTACATCTGGTTTGCACCGCAAACGTCCACGCAATATTACCCGCTGGTTTACACGGCATTTTTGCTGCAATTTAAACTCTGGGGGCTTAATCCACTTGGTTTTCATTTAGTCAACATTGGCTTGCAGGCAATTAACGCCATTTTGCTCTGGCGGATTCTGCGTTTAATGGGGCTAAAGAGCGCATGGGTCGCCGCCGCCATTTGGGCCATTCACCCAATTCAAGTGGAAACGATCGGGTGGGTGACCGAACAGAAGAATCTGCTCTCCGCCGCTTTTGGGTTTGGCGCCGCACTTTTATGGATTAAGTGGGCGGGATTAGACATGACAAAAAAGGTCATAGGCCACAGGCTACAGGCCATAGTTGGCCCCAACTCCATGCAACTTGCCTCATCGCACCGGGGCTATATGACGTACATTCTGGCGACGATTTTGTTTGTATTGGCGCTGTTGGCCAAGACCGATATCTGCACCCTGTCGGCGGCGCTGTTGCTGATCGCCTGGTGGAAACGGGGACGCATTACGCGCGAACAAGTTTTCAGCGTCATGCCCTGGTTTTTGTTCGGGGCGATACTGGCGAGTCTGACCATTTATATTGAACATGGAATTGCAGGTGCAAAAGGACCCGCGTTCGCTTTTTCCGTGAGTCAGCGACTGATCATCGCGGGCAAAGACCTTTGGTTTTATCCCCTCAAACTTCTCTGGCCGCATCCGTTGCTGGAGATTTATCCACGCTGGGACGTGGATCATATTACGCCGTCGGACTGGCTATTTCCGGCTTCGGCCGGTGCCATCCCCGTCCTTCTCTGGTTATTGCGCAAGAAGATCGGCCGCGGGCCGCTAACCGCGGCGGTTTATTACGGCATCACGATATCACCCGTGTTGGGATTTGAATCATTCTATACAATGATTTACACCTTCGTCGCCGATCATTACCAGTATCTGGCGAGCGTCGGAATAATCGTCTTTGTCGTGGAGGCGGTGGCCAATTGTTTTGCATGGCTTAATACTCACATATCAGCAAAACCAATCGAGGCGTTTAAATCGGAATTTAACCCGCTGCGGCCCGCCCGCTTGCTCGCCGGCACAGCGTCTGTATTGACGCTGGCTACGCTAGGCTGTTTAGCCTATATCCAATCCACACTATATAACCCTCCAGAAAAGTTATGGGGTCATGTTTTAAATTATGAAAAAACATCATGGCAGGCCAGGTTGCAATTGGCGGCCATGGAAGCCGCCAATCAAGATATTATGAATGCATATCAAAACATGTCCAAAGCCATCGTGCAACCGGGCGGGCAAAATCTGTTGTGTCTGGAATTTTTAGGGCTTTTTTATCTGGATACCGCGCACGACTATTCCCGCGCCGCGGAACTATTAGGTGAATCTTTATCTATGGACCCCTACCAGGCGGAAGTCATTTGCGAAATTGCGCTGTGCAGAGAAAAGCTCGGCCAGACAAATCAAGCTCTGGCTGATCTGGAACGTGGTTTGGATTTGCTGCCGGAGAGCGTTTTTCTGCGCCGCACCCTCGGAGAATATTTAGGAAAAACCGGAAACTACCGTGCCGCGGTGGATCAATTCCAGAAGGCTTTGCAAAACCAACCTTTCGATGCGGCGTCCTGTTATGACTTGGCGGTAACCTGGGAAAAATTGGGACAATGGAGCGAGGCGCTGGTTGCATACGAACGCGCGCTGGCCATCCATCCTGATTGGGGCGAGGCGCAATACCTGTATGGTAAATTACTCTTGGCGCACGGCCAGAGAGTTTTAGCATTGGAGCACTTAAAAAAGGCCGTTGAACTGGCTCCCGATCAGATCGACGCCCGCATGGTTTTAGCGCAGGCATTTGAGGAATCAGGCGATATTCAAGATGCCCGGATAGAACGTGGAGTAGCAATGCAAATTGAAAACCAGTATATGAATGCGCCAGCTTCCAGAATAGCGCCCGCAACCACGGGGCCTTGAATTCTAAATCTATCCAAAATCGAAATAAATATGGAGTAGGAGGAGAACGTTTGCGTCCGTTGTCTGATGCTGTTTAGATACCGTTTATGGAATTCACCGATGTTTCCCAACCTCGAGAAAACATACCAAAACAAGCGAAGACGCCATTTAAACAGCGTGAATTAATTGCGGCCGCAGGATTATTGCTATTATGCGCCATCGTCTACTGGCCCTTGCTGCGTGCCGGATACATCTGGGATGACGATGGCTGGCTTACGAATAACCCATTTATACGAGATTGGAGTGGATTATGGTACATCTGGTTTTTTCCGCGAGCATCCATTCAATATTATCCATTGGTTTTCACGGCCTTTTTGCTGCAATTTAAACTCTGGGGGCTTAATTCCGTCGGATATCACCTGGTCAATATTATCCTGCAGGCGATTAATTCCATTCTGCTTTGGCGGGTTTTCCGCTCGCTGGGGCTTAAAAGCGCCTGGGTGGCCGCCGCAATTTGGGCCATTCATCCCATTCAAGTTGAAACAGTTGGTTGGGTAGCGGAACAGAAGAACCTGCTTTCCGCCGCCTTGGGGTTTAGTGCGGCGCTTTTGTGGATTAAGTGGACGGGATTGGGCATGACAGGCAAGATGCCTGTCCCACTTAACATGAGCCAAAACCCCGGCCAAGGACGGGGCTATGTGAAAATTAATCGGCATTGGAAACTTCTATTGCCGGCGACAATTTTATTTGTATTGGCGTTATTGGCCAAGACCGATATCTGCACGCTGCCTGCAGCATTATTGCTTGTCGCCTGGTGGAAACGGGGGCGCGTTACTCTCGTAGAAGTTCTCAGCGTGATTCCCTGGTTTTTGTTCGGGGCACTTTTGGCGTGCATGACCATATATATTGAACATGGAACTGCGGGCGCTCACGGAGAAACTTTCAATTTTTCTTTAAGCCAACGGATCATCATTGCCGGAAAAGACCTATGGTTTTATCCACTTAAGCTTTTATGGCCGCATCCGCTGCTGGCGGTTTATCCGCGCTGGGATGTAGAACATATTGCACCAATCGATTGGTTATTTCCAATTTCCGCCCTGATGGTTTCCATCATTCTATGGCTGCTGCGCAAAAGAATCGGCCGCGGACCATTAACGGCTGTGGCTTATTACAAGATTATGCTTTTTCCGGTGTTGGGATTTGTTTCGTTCTATACGATGGAATACACCTTCGTGGCGGATCATTATCAATATCTGGCATGCATCGGGATCATCGCTTTGCTGGTGGAGTCGGCGACATTATTATTGCCTGAACTGTCAGATCGCATGACGAACACCCTTTTTAAAAATGCCGCTGCGTCTGCTTCAAGAACCTGGAATGCCGGTCCTTTGGCAATAGTTTCTATTGCCGTACTTATGCCGCTGGGAATAATGAATAATGTCCAAAGCCAGCTCTATCATCCACCGGTGAATATTTGGCGTCACGTATTGGATTATGATCCGAACTCATGGGTCGCGCTGGAGCAGCTTGGAGCATGGGAGGCGGCTCATGAACAACCCGATGCAGCGCTGGCGACAATCAGTCGGGCAATCGAGGCCGGCGGCGGAGCCGACGTATATGTAACCAAAAACATGGCAGACCTGCTTATCAGCGTTAAACATGATTATCACGACGCAATTGACTACCTAATAAAATCTTTACGGGCCGATCCATATCAACCTGATGCAATCAGCGAACTGGCCTTCTGCTATGAACAATCAGGAGACATGGAAAAAGCCATCCAGAGCCTGCGGCATGGGATGGATTATCTTCCCAATGACCCGCTTTTGCACCGCAAGCTTGGTGAGGATCTGGAGCAATTGGGCTTTTCCGATGAAGCGCTGGAACAATTTGCCATGGCTCTTCAAACAGAACCTAATGATGCCCAATCCATCCGCGATCAGAATCAATTGCTGGAAAAAATGAAAGACGTGCAAAGCGGCGCCGAATCAAAGCCGGCAAGCAATGGAAACGGGCTCAATTTTTATCGTTGAACGTTAATAAAAGAACCTGTCTATGATAGATACTATTTATCGAATGCCAGAGCGTCTGGAAGAACAACGAGCGAAACGGTTCGGACTGCTGAATCACCTGCTGCCTGCAGCCGGACTGGTTCTACTCTGCCTTGGGGCATATTGGCCGTTATTTCATGCGGGATACATCTGGGACGATGACGTCTGGCTAACGCAAAATGGCGCCGTACA
>DATJSN010000028.1:0-11152 GCA_035504095.1 Phycisphaerae bacterium
CGAATCGAATCGACTGACACATGGCTTTATTCGCGACGCTTATTGTTATGGACGCCGTCGCGCCCCCCCGAGCGAATCGAATCGACTGACACTTCGCTACCCAGGATACGGGCAACGAGAGCAAGACGGTCGCGCCCCCCCGAGCGAATCGAATCGACTGACACCCGCGTCGCGAAAGAAAAGCGGCGGCTTTACCCTCGTCGCGCCCCCCCGAGCGAATCGAATCGACTGACACCACTCATCATCTACCTCGCCATCCCATTCTTCATCCGTCGCGCCCCCCCGAGCGAATCGAATCGACTGACACTATCGCGCTTATGACTGGATAACCATTCCGCCGTGGGTCGCGCCCCCCCGAGCGAATCGACTGCATTATTTCGCATACACTCTTTCCCGCCTACAATAATGCAGAGCTTCTAAGGATGATGTTCTTATGAGTCAATCACCGACTGCACCAACAAGTGAATCCGACCCCGTCCATCTGCCGCATAACCGCCTGGGAATTGATTACCATCAGATTCCCAGGCGAAAAATCCCCGGCTTAATTATCGATGCCCATACCCACACGCGCGACGTCAAATGGACCGCAGAATTTCTCCGTGCTGCCGATGATTACAACATCGGGCAAATCTGGACCATGGCCCCGCTCGAAGATGTTGATCCTTTTCGCGCTGCTTTTCCCGGCCGATTTGAGTTTATCGCCATACCCAAATGGCAGAATATGTCGTCGCATGAGGAATTTCTCATCGACTGGCGGCGGCGCATCGAAGGGTTCGCCGAAAAAGGCGTGCGGCTGATCAAATTCCATAATTCGCCGGCGGTCCAGAAAAAATCAGGCCTGACCCTGGACTCTCCGGAAGCAAAACAACTGGCGCGCCTGGCGTACGAACTCGGCTACCATTTCATGACTCACGTAGGCGATCCCAAAGCCTGGTTCGGCTCGGATAAAAAATATAAACCCGAAGAAGGACACAAATCGTTTGCCGAGCAATTTGCCATGCTCGATCGCATGCTCGAAGAATATCCCGATCGCGTGCATCTCGGGGCGCACATGGGCGGCAGCCTGGAAGATCTTGATGCACTCCAGAAACGTCTGGACCGGTTTCCCAATTACATCATCGATTCCAGCGCCACCAAATGGATCGTGCGGGCCATTGCCGAGCAACCGGCGAAAAATGTTCGTGATTTTATCATCCGCAACCAGGATCGGATTTTATTTGGCAGCGATCTGGTGGTAACCGAAAAGTACGATTACGACCATTACGCGAGCCGGTATTGGGTGCATCAAAAGCTCTGGGAAACCAATTATGAAGGCGAATCGCCGATCGATGATCCTGACGCCCCCGGCGGCGTGCCGCAACTGCATGGCGTCGATCTTCCCGCAGATGTGTTGGAAAAACTGTATCGGGGCAATGCCCAACGTTGGCTTTTCGGACGTGTACTTGGACGCGAGACATGACAGGCAAGATGCCTGTCCCACACGGCTTCATAGAAGACGCCGTGACAGGAGAATACCGGGACATTGGTTGAGGGATTTGGCGCCGGGTTTCCACCCGGTGCTGTATAAAAATGCGCGATCTTTTCTGTGCCGCGATCAAACCCACATCAATAGCGACAACGCACGATGGATACAGCGCGGGGTGGGAACCCCGCGCTTTGGTCCTGACGATTTTGCTTTATCCCGCTTTTTTACGTGAATAATATTCCGGCATCGGACTGCCGAGTTTTTTCCAGTGGGCGATTACGGCTTCCGACTTGCCGGCGCTGTTGAGTACGTGCAATTTCCGCTGCACCATGCCGATAATTGCCTCGCGCGCCGGGCCTAAATAATTTCTCGGATCAAATTCCGCCGGTTTGGTCATGAATACTTCGCGGATCATCGCGGTCATCGCCAGGCGCAAATCGGTGTCGATGTTCACTTTGCATACGCCATACTTGCGGACCGCCATGGAAATCTGGTCTTCCGGAACGCCTTTGGCGTTGGGCATCGCCCCGCCGTACTTGTTGACTTTGTCGATAAATTCCTGGGGAACCGAGCTGCTGCCGTGCATCACCAGAGGCAGGCCGGGGCAGGTTTTCATGATCTCTTCGATGCGCCCGAAAGCGAGTTTGGCTTCATGTTTGAATTTATACGCACCGTGGCTGGTGCCGATGGCTACTGCCAAAGAATCCAGACCTGTACGCTTCCAGAAATCGGCCGCCTGATTGGGTTCGGTGAGGAATTTTTCCACGTTCTTTTCGTATTCGGCCGCGTCGAGCCCCACCACGTCCTCTTCTATGCCGCCGAGCATTCCCAGTTCGGCCTCCACGACTACGCCCGCGGCATGGGCAACTTTGACCGCTTCCTGCGTCAGGTGGACATTTTCTTCATAAGGATGGTGGCTGCCGTCGATCATCACGCTGGTGTAACCGTCGTTAATGCAGGTCTTGATCAAATCCACCGTATCGCCGTGATCGCAGTGAATGGCGATGGGAATCTCCGGATGATCCTCCACAGCGGCGTCGATGATATGCTTAAGGTAGCGAATATTGGCATATTTACGCGCGCCTTTGGAAATCTGCAAAATACAGGGGCTTTTTTCTTTCGCGCAGGCCTCCACGATAGCCTGGGCCAGTTCCATGTTATTTACATTAAACGCCCCTATGGCGAATCCGCCGTCGTAGGCAAGGTCGAACATTGGTTTGGTGGTCATCAAAGGCATAAGGCACCTTTAAATAAAAAAAGTTAAATGAATCGGATTGAACCGAACCGGATATATTTTATGGCAAACGCCGTCCGGACGCCAATAACCGTAAGACCCTGGAGATTAGCCGGTGTGTTTGGTGCCTTCGTCTAATTCTGAATCGCCAACTTCTTCTACCGGTTCAGCGATGGATATTTCGTCCGGCGTGTCGGCGACGGGTTGAGCAACGGGAACTTCATTTTCCATAATTTCTACCGGCTCGGCCATGGGTATTTCACCCGAATCCGAAAAAGGTTCCGCGACTGGTATTTCACCCGACTCCCCATGCTTTGAAGAAGCAGCCGCAGCGACCGCCGCTTCGCCCGGAATGGACCGAATGGGTTTGATTTGTTTGGGCTCGCCGTCAATAACAACGGTGAAAGTCACCGGCCCAATGCGAACATAATCACCAGGGTCCAGTGACTCGGGTTCGTCGACCCTCTGATTGTTGTGATAGGTTCCATTAGAGCTGCCTAAATCCTCCACCATGACCGTGTTCCCCTGGACTTTGATCTGACAGTGCTTGCGCGAGATGTTGAGCAGAGGAATCTGTAAATCGCAGTCGTTTCCCCGGCCAATGATTGTGACCTGCTTTTTGAGTTGAAAGTCGCGCCGCTTCCCATCCTCTTTAAACATCACGAAAGTGAGTTCCATACCACGCATCCTCCAAAACAAACCTACCCAGCGCCGATGCACGGTATTGCCATACCGAACGTATACTTTACTGAATGTATACTCTAATAATTACCTTTGGCATGTAAAGGTCTTTTTTTAGGAAATTAATAAATGGCAGCTCCATCCGCCGACATTCAACTGTTAAAGTCAAACGCGAATCCGGCGTTTTTAATGCCTCCTCCGCGCGACCAGCTCCAAAGCGGCGCTTCGATAGATGCGCTTTACGTTCATGTGCCCTTCTGCAGCACCAAGTGCCATTACTGCGATTTTTATTCGCTTTCCGGGCATCTTGGCGAAGCCGGCAACTATCTGGATGCGCTGGCCGCGGAAATTGAACTTCAAATCGGTTATTTCGGGCCAATTGCCCCGGAAACTATTTTTATTGGCGGCGGCACACCTACGCTTTTGTCTCCGGTTGATTTGGCGAAACTTTTAACTCTTGTTATCCAAAGTATCGATCTTCGGCGACTGGTCGAATTCACCGTTGAATCCAATCCCAACACGTTCGATGACCGGAAAGCCTGTGTGCTCCGTGATGCCGGCGTCAATCGCATCAGCTTTGGCGCCCAGAGTTTCATTCCCGCCGAACTTGCGGCCTTGCAGCGCGACCATGATCCGCGCAGTGTGCCGGCCGCGGTGCAGGCCGTGCGCAGTGCGGGGATTGGCAACATCAACATCGATCTTATTTTCGCCATCCCCGGCCAGACGCTGGAAACTCTAGAACAAAGTCTGGAGAGGGCGCTGGAGTGCCGGCCGGAACATTTATCATGTTATAGCCTGATGTATGAACCCAATACGCCGCTGGCCGCGCGTCTCAGGCAGGGCCTGGTTACACCCGTGGATGAATCAACGGAACTGGCCATGCTCAAGCTCGTACGTGAAAAACTCTCAGGCGCCGGATTGTTTCGCTATGAAATTTCCAATTACGCTCGCCCGGGACGTGAATGCCGCCATAATCTTCATTACTGGAATGCCTCCAATCATCTGGCCTGGGGGCCGTCGGCGGCGGCGCATCACAGTGGGTGGCGCTGGAAAAATGTTCCCAGCCTGATGCGCTGGCGCGATGCGCTATCTGTTAAGCCGCCTACGCTGCCGATCACTGAATCTGAACAACTGACCGGCTTGAATCGCTGGGGTGAACTGGCGATACTCCAATTACGCTTGCGGGATGGCATCGAATTTGAGGCATTCAAGCGGCGCACGGGAATTCAAGTGCGGGATCAGCTTGACGGAGTATTAAAAAAGTATGAGGGGCTCGGCTTTCTTTTAATCGATAACAATCGTCTGGCCCTTACTGATGCGGCCATTGCCGTTTCCGATACGATTTTTGCCGACGTTCTGGCTGCGTTTCGGACGTAACACAGCCCACCAGGCACGAGGAGTTTTACATGCGACGGTCCAGCTTGTTGACCATCTTTTTAATCGTATTTATCGACCTGGTTGGGTTCGGCATTGTGTTGCCCAATTTGCAGCTCTATGGCCAGCAGTACGGCATCGATAATTATTTTTTCCTTGTATTAATTGGAGCGACCTATTCGTTTTTTCAATTTATTTTTGCCCCGGTCCTTGGGCGCTGGTCGGATCAGATCGGACGCCGGCCGGTGCTACTTATCAGCCAGTGCGGAACGCTTATCGGCTTTCTTATGCTTTTTAGCGCCAATTTTTTCCGCGGCAGCGAGCTGGGGATCATCCTGATTTTCGCCTCACGCATTCTTAATGGCATTACCGGGGCGAATATTTCCACCGCCAACGCCTACATCGCCGACATCACCACGCCGGAAAATCGGGCCAAGGGCATGGGCGTCATCGGCGCCGCGTTTGGACTTGGATTTCTACTGGGTCCGGGGATCGGCGGAACAGTAAGCTATTTTTTCGGCCTGCAATATGTACCGCTGGTAGCTGCGGCTTTCAGCATCACTGCCCTCTCCATGACTTGGTTCACCTTGGCCGAATCACGCACGCCCAGCGCCAAGACTAATGACGCCGCGGTGCGCCGCTTTTCTTTCCGCGGCCTCCCGCGTGCCTTGGCGCGGCCGATCATCGGACCGCTGATCCTGCTGTTTTTTGTCAACGGTTTTGCCTTTGCTGGCATGGAACAAACGCTGAGCCTGCTGATTCAGAACCGCATTTATCCCATTCCGACTATGACAGCTAGCTCATCGGAGGGAGCATTTGCCATAGGCAACTCAATTGGATCAATAGCCAACCAACGGAGAGCACAGGACAATCGGGCTAGCTTCGCGTCGGGGTTCCTCTTCGTCGCTATTGGGTTCATGGTCGTACTTGTTCAGGGCGGCATGATCGGCCGGTTAACGCGGCGTTACGGCGAATTGAAGCTGGCCCTGACCGGACCGATTATTACCGCGGCGGGACTGGTGTTCATAGGCCTGCCCTTTCATTGGCCCTGGGTCTGGACGGGTTTTCTCTTGGGCGGTTTATTACTGGCTATTGGCAACGGAATATTTAACCCGAGCATGCAAAGCCTGATCAGCCGCCACGCCGGCGTAAATGAACAGGGGGAAATTCTCGGCGCCAATCAGGGTATGGCCAGTTTGGCGCGGGCGACCGGGCCGCTGATGGCGGGGATTTTGTTTGAATATGTTTTTCCCGCGATGCCTTATTATATTTCCGCGCTGCTCTGCGTGCTGGTGGCTGTAGCGCTCATGTTGCGACAAGGGCAATTCAGCTTGCCGGTTGGGTCGCCGGCGAAAGTTTCCGTTGCGGAATCTCCAGACGCGGTCCCAACCAGTCAATCAGGGTAGAACTGCAGACCCAGCCAATCGTGGCGCCGGCAATTACATCAGAATAGAAATGTGCCTGCATCACCACGCGGGAAAATCCCACAAGCGCTGCTACTGTTACAAATAAAACTCGTCCACGCGGCGATAAGTAACAGAGTGCCGCCGCAACGGAAAAAGCAACTACGGCGTGGCCGCTGGGAAAGCTCAGATCGGTCTGCGAGTGAAAGCCGCGCATAAAGTTCCAGACATTATCGCCGCCGTAAACGTTCATGTCCGGACGCTGACGCCCGCATACGCTTTTAACCAGAATATCAACCACCCCTGCACCGAGTATGCCCCCCAGAACCAGCAGCAGCGCACGCCAGCCCGCCGGATCATAAATCCATATCAAAAGCATGATGAGAATAACTTCCGCCGGGACCGCCACATCGCGTAATACGCGCCAAGTGCCTTCTGTTTCGTGATAGAGCCGTGAGCCAAACGGCGGCGGCACGGTGCGCCACCATGGTGCATCAGGCAGTGCAGACGCCCCGGCGTGAATCAATGGCCATTGGTAAGAATCCTGGTCGCCCATAAACCAGCGTGTGGCATGCCAGAGAAATGAATCGGTATGGGCGTTAAAGCTCAAAAGGATAATTTCCGCCACAAGCGCAACGGCCAGAATAATCAGGTTTTTTTTTAACAATGGGTGGCGCTGCGCCCACGAAGGCGATCCGGCTGCGCTGGCGGCGTCTGGCTGGGACATAAAATATGATCTCAGGCGGTCGGCGTCGGTTCAGGCGGCGTTGCCGGTTCCGACACTGTGGTTACCGCAACATCGCCGGCTTTTTCCGCACCCAACTGATCCTGGGCCTGTACAGAGGTCGGACGGCGGCGGCGCTCCGGACGGTCGCCGCGTGCGCTGCGCTGGGCTTTATCCTGCTCCTCGCGGGCCACGCGGCCGGACTTGCCTTCCAGAACCGCAGCGCTGATTTCCCGCATAATCAGATCGATGCCGCGCAAGGCGTCGTCATTGGCCGGGATCGCGATGTCCACAACATCCGGATCGCTGTCGGTGTCGATGATCGCCACCACCGGGATTTCCAGCTTACGAGCTTCCTGAATGGCGATATGTTCGCGCTTCACGTCAACGACGAACAGCGCCCCCGGCAGGCGATCCATAATTCGAATGCCGGAGAGGTTGCGGAGAATTTTGCGATATTCGCGCTTCAGGCTCGATTCCATTTTCTTAGAATAGCTTTTGTTCAAATCGGGAGATTGGAGAATTTTTTCCAATTCTTCCAGGCGCGCCAGCCGCGAGCGGATCGTGCGGTAGTTGGTCAGCGTGCCGCCCAACCAGCGTTCGGTTACCACCGGCATGTTGGTTTCCTTGCCTACTTCATCGATTACCGCGCGGGCCTGGCGCTTGGTGCCCACGAATAATACGTCCCGTCCGGACGCCACCACGCGGCTCAAAAACCGCTGCGCAGCCAGAATGCCCTTGAGGGTTTCGCGGACGTCGATGATGTGAATCAGATTGCGTTTGCCGTAGATGTATGGCTTCATTTTGGGGTTCCACCGACTTGTGCGGTGTCCGAAATGAATGCCTGCGTCAATGAGGTCGCGCACCAACTGAGGGTTGGCCATGGAGAAAACTCCGAATTGTCTCAGCGATCTCGGAAACCGGCCGTGTGCGGTTTCTTACCATCGCTTAGGCTCGGCCGAAGCCGAAAAAAGTGCCGCGAAAAAACAATAAAGCCGGCAACACACCAGCAGTCCGCAGCTCGCACGGCAGGGCTAGATATTTTAATGGAATTGCGGTGATGGGTCAAACCGGCCCTATGACACTGTGGCGACGGTTTATGCGGTCATCCAGCGGTATTCAATGATTTGCTCATAATCCCGGTCGGGGTGAATGATTATGTCCGGAAAATGTGCGAGATTGACTGAATTAGGAAAATGTTGCGGTTCCAGCGCCAAACCGCTGTACGGCCCATAAGCACCGCCGTTGCCTCTCACGCGGTCCAGATAATAGCCGGAGTAGAACTGAATGGCGGGCTGAGTGGTATGAACTTCCAGCACGCGGCCGCTTTCCTGCTCTTTGAGCACCGCCGCACGCCTGAGGCCGCCGGGCCTGGGGCACAAAACATAATTTAGATCGTAGCCGGCGGGCAAAGTCGCCATTCGCGCGCCGATGCGCATGGAGGTGGAGAAATCCCAAGGCGTGCCGGCGACCGGATGAATTTGTCCCGTGGCGACAAGCATCTCGTCAACGTGCGTGTAGCGATCGGCATCGATAAACAATTCATGGCCGAGGATGTCGCCCCGCCCAGCGCCGCGCAGATTGAAATAATTATGGGCGGTCATGTTCACGGGCGTTGGTTGATCGGTTGCGGCGCGCATGGTAATGCGCAGCGTTTTTGCCGGCAGCAATTGGTAAATCACGTTGACTTGCAGGTTGCCGGGAAAACCTTCTTCCAGATGCGGGCTCAGGTAGCTGAATTCCACCGCCGGACCCAATGGCGATTCGATTGTCCGGCCATTCCATACGCGCCGGCTCAGGCCTAGAAAACCGCCGTGAAGCGTTTTGTTTTTTTCATTGGCGGAAAGTTTCCAGTTTCGACCACCGTGGGTGAATTGCGCGCCGCCGATGCGGTTGGCCACCCGCCCAACGATGCAGCCGAAATAGGACCTGGATTCCAAATAGGTTTCCAAGTCGGAAAAACCCAGCACCACGTTCGCCGATTTTCCCTGCCGGTCCGGCACATAAAACTCGGCGACCGAAGCGCCAAGGGAAATGAGTTTAAGCGTCAGGCTATCGGCGCTGGTCAGCTTGAAACTTTCGACGCTATGCCCATCCGGCGTTTTTCCAAATATTGAATGTTCAATATTCACGGGTGAAGGTTGTAACACCGATAAAACTTAATAACAATGCGTACGATCCCGCCCTGTTTTCTACTCTTTCACTTCCTGGCTGAGCCGTTGCACCATCTCCGCAGCCTGCGCGGACTTCAGTTGATATCGCTCCTTAGCCATGGCCTCTGCTTCGCGCCGTTGTCCATCGCGAATCATCTGAAGTATGTCATTGGCGTCTTCTGATGTTAAGTGAATATCCAATATCCTGTTGATTCTCGATCGAATATCCCGACAGCGCTCGTGGATTCCCCGGCGACCGATCCGCACATCCGAACCGCTGAACCTGGGGGTTAATGGAATCCGTCCGTTCCGCGTGAGAAGTGCAACTCGATAACCGGTTATATTGGTTCCGTCGCTATTGATGAAACCCGCCTGGACAACCGCAAACGCAATCTGTTCGAAAGGAATTACTCCGCCTTGTGATCTGAAAATACTGCGCCGGTTCCAGGTCACTTTCTTTTCCTGGGCATCAAATTCAAATTCACTACGTTGTACAAGAATTCCTCCCACGATCACGGTTATAACCAATCCCAGAAGAATGATGGCGCAAATGCTCAGCGGCGCATGACTCAGGAGATGCGTGACAAATCCATATCCAAATATAATCGCCAGAAAAAGAGTGAAGAGAGCTGTGTAAAATGGAAAATCAATGATGCGAAGATGATGCTCGGTTTCAATTGCCCTCATGGATTAAGAATTATCCTCTGAACGGTATTGTGGACAACCCGAATCACGAGATAGTTTCAACGTACCCGTGTCATACCGATCGTCGCAACTGGTTACCTTTATTAGTGATCAACCATGAATTGAGTAGAAGGAAGACAATTCGTGATTAAATCTATTTGGTTCATTGCATTTGGCAGATTCCGAAGATCGTATATGCGTGTTACCCAATATATACCATTATTGAAACTCACAACGACCAACCGATTAAGCGGAGGCAGCGATTCATCATTGGCCGGAAGCTGCTGTATTGTGGAACACAGATTTTGAACCTCGGCTCCTGATAATACCGAAAAGGTACCGAGTTCGATGGGAGTCGCGCGAACAAGTCCAAAGCGGACCTCTTTTGATAGCTCCAAAATGTCTCCGTGCTTTATGGCTAAACTGATGGAATCTCGCGCGTTGTTCACTTCCATCCCACTATTAGTCACTAAACAAAAATCCGCGACCTTTTCGGAGTCAGGAAATGTGGAAACTGCCAAAAGGATGTCGTAGTCAAAAGCCCAGCCTCCCCTGGTTTGCTGGTACAAATAATCTCTAACCACCTGAGGATAACTGGAAAAATCTAAGCGAGTTTCTTTCCTATCGAGCCACACCAAATATGTAAAGACGGCGACCATGCTGATTGTGAGGACAACTGTTGAGACGATGGCGAAAACGTAACGCATCTTTATCTCGGCAGGGGAATATTCTGTAGATCGAAGGGCACATGAATCGTCGATTGTCCGGATAAAACGTGCAAAATCAATTCGGTTTGTGCATCCGGCGTATGGCTCAGGGGAATCATGATTTGGCTGGTTGAATCAGAAAGCCTGGAAAGAATATATCCGCTGTTAATGGCGGCGCCGTTCCGCATCACCGCGACGGATTCAATGGCCCCGGGCGGCGAAGACGCTTTAAGAACCAGCATGTTTTGCGCTGGAACCGAAAGAATTTGCAAGGTAATTCCCGCCTGCGCCAAGTCCGGCTGTGCGACGGTTTGCCCGGACATATTGCCGACTTCGTCGATTTGAATTTCCTTCGTTTTGCCGCCGGCGATAACGTCGAAGGAGCCCTGTATGTGGCTGATCCACTTGGCCGTGAGCGGTGTGGTCGCGAAATTCAGCGGAACAGGAAAACCGAGTTCTCCGGCCCACACCATCTGCCGGTATAGAGGCGAATCCACAGGGTTAAGAATGCCGGCGCCCGGATCAAGGAATCTAAGCGCCACGCCGTCATTTAAATCCGCGGTACTAATCTGAGTGTTATAAAAATAATGCGGATCTTTGAGCACCTTGCCGATCACCTGCAAAATCACAGTTAATTCCGGCGGGTTTAAGGCCGCCACATAGGGATGGTGATCGGGGGCAATAATTTCGCCGCGCGTCTCCGTGACCACCGCGACGTTAACGGTGA
>DATJSN010000029.1:0-15189 GCA_035504095.1 Phycisphaerae bacterium
AACTGCACCGGCGCGACGAGGCCAAGCTGCGCCAGAATCATCATCACCATCGGCAACTCAAATGAAAAACCAAATACCAGGCACATCACTGTGACAAAACTCATGTAGTCATCCATCATCGGAATCGGCGAAAAGAGGCCCGCGGAAGGCTGCGTCTGCAGGTCCAGCGTCCGTCCATCCACGTGCATGCGCAGTTGGGAATCCGCGGCGTTGTACCAAATGCTGATCTGGTCCGGATTAAATTTTGTCGGATCGCTTTTGACCGCGGGAATATTTAACAGCGGCGACTGGTCACCCGCCGGCAGATGGCTCACATCCGGCTGCGTCGCCGCCGTGCCGTAAAGAAACTGTTCGTATGAACTTGGCTTCAGTGATGGAATCGGCACCTGCTGATTAAACTCCAGAAAAATCTTGAGCATCAGGGGTAAAACAAAAAAGAAAAAAAAGACGATGCCCGCCAGAAACAAAACAATACTCGGACCGATGTAGCGATAAACAATCAGCCGCTCGCGGCGGAACAACCCCACCGCGATAAAAAGCCAGAATTGATAAAAAATCCACGGACTGGAAATCACAAATCCGGCTTTAAAGGCCGTCATAAAATACATAATGATCGAGCCGGCCGGTTTGGCGTACGTCAAATGCGGCGGATAGCCCGCCCGATGCAGCGCCAACAGATACGGCCCGTAGAGAAAGTCGATGATGTTGCCCGCATAAAAGAGGCAGATGCCTACGCCGATAAAAGCACCCACAAGCGCCAGAATCAGCCGGCGGCGTAATTCCTCCAGATGACCGCCAAAGGACATGACGGGCATGTCGACGTCCTTTCCGGGTGCACCGGTTGGTTTCGCAAATAATCGCCGCCAGTCAGCCATTTGCCTCACGTTGGTTTGACGATTCCGTCTTCGAGCTTTACGACGCGGTCGGCCTGAGCCGCGATGCTCACATCGTGGGTCACCAAAAGCATACTCTGCCTGCGGCTGCGATGCAGCCCGGTCAGAACATCCAGAATTGTGTGGCCGGTCCGCGGGTCAAGGTTGCCGGTGGGTTCGTCGGCCAGGATCAGCGGCGGATCGTTGATCAGGGCCCGGGCAATGGCCACGCGCTGGCGTTCGCCGCCGGAGAGTTGCGCCGGACGATGTTTCAGACGATCCTTCATGCCCAATTGCTCAAGCAGTTCCAGCGCGTATGTTTTCCGCGGACGGGCGCCGACAAAAGCCATCCACCACGGCGCGGCGATGATCGCCGGTAATAAAACGTTTTCCAGCACGCTCAATTCCGGCAATAAGTGATAAAGCTGAAAGACAAAACCGAAGGACTGGTTTCGCATAAAATGCCGGCGGCTGCGCGACAGCTTTGTTAAATCCTGGCCGCGGAACAGCACCACACCGCGGTCGCACTTTTCCAGAGCCCCGGCGATGTGCAGCAGCGTGCTTTTGCCGGAACCTGAAGCGCCGACGAGCGCCACGAATTCGCCGGGCTTTACTTGCAGGCTTGCTCCGGTGAGCACTTGCACCTGATCAGGGCCCAGGCGGAAGGTTTTATGAACGTCGGCTAATTCCAGCAGATTTTCCATTCAGCAACTCGCAAACCTATTCATATCTGAGCGCTTCCACGGGATCCTGCATCCCGGCGATCAGCGCCGGTATCGCGGCGCCGATCAGCCCCGCCAAAATCGCCGCGCCAACGATTACCGCGACTGTAATTGGATCAACTTGATGCGGGATTTCGGAAAAAACATAAATGCTGCGGTTCCAGATGGTGATGCCAAAGATTCTCCACAGGATGTCGTCGTGAATCCAGTTGTCGTTCAAAACGAACAATACGCCTGTGATTGAGCCGGCCAGGGACCCCAAAGCACTGATGATCACACCATAGAGTACGAAAATGGCCGCCACGCCGGCTTCACTGCCGCCGATCGCTTTGATGATGCCGATATCCTGCGTTTTATCGCGAACGATCATGAAGAAAATCAGAAAAATGACGACGATGACCACCAGGCTCATGAGCCCCAGAATAAACATGATCAGATTGCGCTCATTGTCCACGGCGTTAATGTAATCGGCCTGCACCTGGTCCCAGGTCTGGATGCGGATTCCAGCGAAGGAAAGGTCCGGATGCTGCGTCTCGAATTGATCGACCAGATTGGCTATCGCGTCGCGGGCGGTCAAAATCGCCTGAGGATCATAATTGTTTTTAACAAGCACCTGGATGGCGCTGGCGCGAGCCGGCTGAATGCTGCCGTCGAGCCGCTGCTGCTGCTGCATAAACGCCAGCTTTTGCACTACGTCGAATGGCGCATAAACCGTTTTGGAGTCCACGGTAAAAACCTGGGTGTGCGAATCGTCAACAATCATAAATTGCCCGGTCTGTGGCGTTGCCAGCGTGGCTCTCATGGTCACCGGCACCACCGTTAGAACCACTGGCGTAAAACGAAATCCCTCGGGACGGTGATAATTTCCAAAGCGATCGCGTTCATAGAAGCCCAGGTCCACGCCAACGATGCAACCATATTGCGGCTCGGCTTGCGCGGTTGGGTATGCATTAACCGCCTCCGGCGGAGGTGCAAAAGTCGCAACGGCGGGAACCAGCGCTTTGGTTAAAGCGGCGGCATCGGCGAACGAATCCGAGGTCGGCAATTGCTGCACAAAATCAAAATCGTTCTCGGCCTGTTCCAGTGCCGCCTGGGCTTGCTGTGCATCTTCAATGGTTATTTCCTGCCAATGCTCACGAATTCCTGCAAACCATGCGTCCGGCGGAACAGGCTTCAGTTCGTCAACGGCTTTTTGGCGACGGTTGACTTCGTCGAGCGCGCGGGAGACCAAATTAGCGGCGTACTGCACGAGTTTCGGCACAGTGGTCGGAAAACCGACGCCCTTGAGATCGGCGGCGGCCTGCATGGGCGCCTGATATTGCCAGAATAAACTCTGCTGAAACGAGCTTATCTTCGATTCCAGCGCCGGATCGACGCCGACAATCTGCACACCCATGCTGATTTCATAATCCGGCAGGTTCAGCAAGCCATAGGCGCTAATTACCGGGGCGCTGGCCGCCACCTGCGGTAATTGATTAATTTTCTGCTCAAGTTCCTGGTAGTAGGGAAAGCCGCCCATGGCTGAAGCGCTGACAACCACGTCGCCTTCAAGGGACCGCCCCGTGCTGCGCACGCGATCCACAAAACCGGTCATGATGCTGTTGACGACAATCAGCATCGCCACGCACAGCCAGACGGCCAGTATCGGGAACACGACGATTCCTTTGCGCGTCAGGTAGCGAAAACAAAGAAAAATTTTGTACATAGGATTTAAAGACCGCAACGATTTTTGCCACAGCCTGCGACGAGCTCTCTTCGAGCCTGAGCCTCAGAGCCGAAGGCAGTCGAGTCGAGTTCACAGGTTTTGGGAGAGCCGGCAGGTTTATCCTGCCGGAATTACCGCCGGCGTAAAGCCAGCGGCTCTCTGAACACTAAATACCTTACGTATTTTCCTTCTCGCCGGTTGCGTCATGCGAACCATGCGGCCTGAGCAGCGGAAACAGCACCACGTCGCGGATACTGGTGCGATTGGTCAGCAGCATCACCAACCGGTCGATGCCGATGCCCAATCCGCCGGCAGGCGGCATGCCATAGCTCAGGGCGTCGATAAAATCGTTATCCATCCGCGCCATGGATTCCTCCGGCTTAAGCCCTGCAAGCTGCGCCGAAAAAGTTTTGTGCTGCAGCAACGGATCGTTTAATTCGGTATAGGCGTTGGCCAACTCCATTCCGGCGATATAAAGCTCGAAGCGCTCGGCGATTTTTTCATCGCCCGGTTTGCGGCGCGTGAGCGGGCAGAGCCCCGCCGGATAATCGTAAACAAATACCGGGCGATCCAGTTTCGCCAGTGCCGGCTCGACACAGCGTTCGAATAACTCCCCCACCAAAACATCATTATCCTTCTGATCGATTTGCTCGATGTGATGCTGCGCCGCGCACGCTTTGACGGCTGCCGCATCAAACATCTTCACACCCGCATGCCGCTGGAAAAGTTCGCCATAATTGAATCGCTCAAACGGCGGCGTAAAGTCGATGATCCTCTGGCCAAAAGGAAGATGAAGCGGCGCGTCGGGCGCGGCATCGGGTTTGATCGCTTTGTGCCGGTCGCGGGCCAGGGTTGCGATCAGCGTTTCAGTCAGTTCCATCATTCCGGCCAGATCGCTGTATGCCTGGTAAAGTTCCAGCATGGTGAATTCGGGATTGTGTTTTGTGTCGATCCCCTCGTTGCGGAAGTTGCGATTAATTTCAAACACCCGTTCCATGCCGCCGACCAGCAATCTTTTCAGATACAATTCAGGACTGATTCGCATATACAAATCGATGTCCAGCGCATTGTGATGCGTGATAAACGGCCGCGCCGCGGCGCCGCCGGGAATTGGCTGCATCATCGGCGTTTCAACTTCCACAAAGCAGCGCTGACGCAGAAAATCGCGGATCAACTGCATGATGCGCGAGCGAGCCAGGAATATTTCCAGCGAATCGGGGTTGGCAAACAGGTCCAGATAGCGCTGGCGGTAACGCAATTCCGTGTCGGAAAGGCCGTGAAATTTTTCCGGCGGCGGCAGCAGGGCTTTGCAGGCGATGCCCAATTGATCCGCCCAAACGGTAATTTCCCCGGTTTTGGTGTGGCCCAGCTTGCCGGAAAACCATGCCATGTCGCCAAGTTCCAGCAGTTTGGCGAGGTCCCATTGTTTTTCCACAAACTGTTTGGCCAGACCGATTTGTATTCGCCCCGTCCAGTCGGCAATAGTGATGAAAATGAGCTTGCCAATGTCGCGCAAAAGCACGATTCGTCCGGCGATTTTCACGGTCGGTCCGCCGTCATGCGGCGTTTCGGGCGTATGCAGTTTCCGCGCTTCTTCGGTGGTAATAAGCCCGTCAATACGCCCGCCAAATGGATCGACGCCTGCGGCTTTCCATTTTTCCAGCCGGGTCAGTCGATCCTTGAATTGTGGATTATCCTCAAACATACGAATTCCGATTGCTCATCCGCACAAAAGAACCTTCAAGGCGATGCATTGTAGCGGTGCGCCCAGCAGCCCGAAAGGAATGTAAACGATTACAGGATCAGCTTTGACCCTCGCGTTGGTCCCGATATAATTTTCCATACTATGACTACTTCTTTGAAAAAAGCGTTTGCCAGGGCTTCACATCTGCCTGTACCCATACAAAATCAATTAGCGCGGCAATTGCTTGATGATATCGCGGGGGAAATTGAAATGGGATCGGACTCTGGCTGGTTCCCAAAAATTGCTGGAATCTCTGGCGAACAAAGCACGCAAATCACAACGTCAGGAACGGAATTCCCGTTTATAACCAACCCGTCTAAACACCGAAAATTATTATCTAATTTTTCTCTGCGCTCTCCGCGTTTAAGGTTCTCCCGTCTCCCGACTCCCATCTCCCGACTCGACGTGGCCTGCCACGCCGCTGCCTTTGACCCCATCGTGGGTGGGTATATAATGTTATAAAGTTTGTGAATTGTTTCACTGACCGAATGCGGGACGCTCATGATGTTCTTATCTGTTCTGGCTCAAGGCGCTCCTTCAGGTTCATCGCTGAGTTTCTTCAGCGACTGGGCGCTATTGGGTCTTCTATTCCTGATCGCCCTGATCTTCGGCATCACCAACGTTGTCGCTTCGCACCTTCTCGGCCCGGCGCGCCGTGGAAAAACCAAGGAATCCACCTATGAATCCGGCGTCGAGCCGTTGGGCAGCACGCATGACCGTTTCAATGTGCGTTTCTATCTGGTAGCCATGATCTTTCTGGTCTTTGACGTCGAAGTGCTCTTCCTGATTCCGTGGATCATTGTTTTCAATAATCGCGGACATACGTTCGGCGGCGTTAACTCTGGTGTTCTCTTCGGTAGCATGGTCGTCTTCGCCGCGATTCTGCTGCTGGCCTATATTTATGCCTGGGGCAAAGGCGTTTTTCGCTGGGATTGATGTAAACGTGTTCGGAGTTCGGCAATGCCCATTGAACCAACAGCACTAGCTGACAATTTTATCACCCTGAATCTTAAGAAGGTCGTCAATTGGTGCCGGCGTTCCAGCGTCTGGCCGCTTCCGTTCGCTACCGCATGCTGCGGGATTGAACTGATGGCCACCGCCAGCAGCCGCTATGACCTTGCCCGCTTCGGCGCCGAAGTAATGCGTTTTTCACCGCGCCAGGCCGATCTGCTGATCGTCGCGGGCCGCGTGAGCATCAAAATGATGCCGGTTCTGCATCGCATATATTTGCAGATGGCTGAACCCAAATGGGTCATCAGCATGGGTGCCTGTGCCTGCACCGGCGGAGTTTTTGATAATTACGCGACTGTTCAGGGAATTGACCAGTTCATGCCGGTGGACGTTTATGTCCCCGGCTGCCCGCCCCGGCCCGAAACGCTGATGGAAGGGATCATGGCCATTCAAAAGATCATTGATCAGCATGGTATGCCGGCGGCCCAGCGCCAGCCACTCAAGATCGCCCTTGAGCCGACCTTCAAACCCAGTCCGCAGCCCCAGGTCGAACTCGGCCCGCGCCTTTCTTCAGCCATGCATTAAAGTTACGACCCGCAGATTTTCACAATAAACATTTCGATGTTTCGCTGCGGCTCACCTAGACTCGTTTTCGCTGCCATATCCGCCGCCAATAACGCTTCGGCGGCGCGTTTGGCTCCCGCAATGCCCCAGCGCCGCGCCAATTGCAGAGTTCGCGTCGCCCTTTGTTGCGGCCAAAGCCGTAATTCTTTGATGATCTGCCCATCACCGAGACGGCGATCGATCATTTCCCGCGCCCGCATGACTTGTCCGAGCCAGTAAAAAATCGCCCCGACCAGCGTGTAACCGATGCGGCTCTCCATCTGCCACAGTTCGTGATTCCGCGCCAGCGCTTCGCGGACATTTCCGTCGGAAAGCGCGTTGATCAGGTCCCACACTTGTTGTTCATGCTGAAAACCCACCATCTGCATGACCATTTTTTCGCTGATCATGTTTTGATTCATCGCATAGAGCGCCAGCTTGGCCAATTCGCCGTCCAGGCGCGCCAGGTCGGCGCCCACCAGTTCCGCGAGGCGAATCGCCGCCGCCGGTTCGATTTTTTTGGAGTAAAACTTTTCCGCGCGCGTTGAAAGCCAGTGCGGAACCTGATCCTCCCTTGGAGGCACGCACCAGTGCACGGCGCCCTGAGCATCCAACAATTTGTGCAGCCGCGTGTTCTTGAGCCAGTTGTCGCACACCAAAACCAAAACCGCGCCTGCGGCGGGCTCTTCGGCGTAACGATAAATCATATCGCGCGGCGTCGCGGCAACGCGTTGGGGGGAATCGCCGCCGGATTCAATCTCTTCCGATTCATCCCCGCCATCTTCGCCGGAACGGCTCTTGAACAGTTGATCCGCGGGTTCAACCACGACGAGTTTATTCGCTGCGAACATTCCCATGGTCCGGCACTCATCAAGCACCGCCGCAACGGTCACGGCCGGATCCATCCGCACGTACCCCATGTCGCTTTGCTCGGATCCCAAAACCGTCTTACGGATGCGCTCCAGAAGTTCCCAGCGAATAAAGGCCTCCGCGCCGGCTAACACCATCACCGGATGAACCTGAATCGTGGATGAAGATTGTTCGCGTTTCGCCGCCATCATTTTTCCATTTTTGCTATTTGTAGCTTAGGCTCTCTAGCCTGAGTCTGTCGAATGGCTCCAGCCTGAGCATTAAAAGCCCAGGCATTCAATGCCGGAGCCATATTGTAACGGTTTCACATTTTTCGTGGTTATAAATCTCGCTCATCTCAGAACTGCAGACTGGCAATACTTTATATGGCACAACGGCAAGTGGTGGTGCATATGGCGATGGCACGGTTTTTTACCTGACTCTCCCCCAACCCGGCTCGATAGCGCTATTGAGTCTTGGCGGCTTCCCATTTCTGATCCGGCAAAGGCGCAAAAACAACATCTAAACAATTTCTCTGTGGCTAAAAACCATCTGCTTCACTTTTCCCTGCTCTATTTTTCGGCTCGTTGGGTCCAAAAATCGGGGCGACAGGATTTGAACCAGTTCCCGCAATCTCATTTGCGTCTTACTGCGAACCAAGATTTGTGTGGTATTTCAATATAATTACATTAATCTGATATAAGTAATGGCTGGCAATCCGGGGAGATATCGGTACAAATGGATGGGAAAGAACATATAATATTCGCTATGGCAACCGCGGGAGAACCAGCCGGGTCCGATGTAATCGGAGGTTCGTGTATGTCATTTCAAATAGACTCTGATGGGAAAATGATCAGGAAATTCCAGGACTTCGCTTCCGTCTTTACTATGCTGGCAGGCCTTTTTTCATCGAAATGGATTCAATGACGGCAGATTGGATGAACAGCGGTCGAATCGAGAACGCTTTGGCGTGCTACAAGAACTGCGCACTTTGCGAACATCGCTGTCGCGTGGATCGCACGATTGGCGATATTGGATTTTGCAAAGCCGGAAACACCGCCAATGTTTTTCGACATCGTATCGAATACGGCGAGGAGTTGGAGCTGATCCCTTCTCACCTGTTTTACCTTTCGGGATGTGATTTACGTTGCGGCTTTTGCATCGCGGGCATCAATGCGTTTGATCCATCCCGCGGAAGCAAGTTAACCAGTGGATTCTTTAACGATGCCGTCAGGTGGGGCCAGGACCGGGGCGCACGCAACATCCAATGGGTCGGTGGAGAGCCGACCATCCACTTACCCGCTATTCTTGATGTCATGTCGCGTTGCCCTCAACTGCCGCCGGTCGTCTGGAAATCGGATTTTTACGGCACGCCTGAGGTGTTCGAATTGTTGAGCGGCGTTGTCGATGTATACGTGGCGGACTTCAAGTTTGGTAACGATTCATGCGCTCGCCGCCTGGCGGGTATCGACAATTATCTGTCCATTGTCACGCGCAATTTGACAATCGCGGCAAGCCAGTCAAAATTGATCGTCCGCCATCTCCTGTTGCCCGGCCATGCGGAGTGCTGCTATCGGCCGATTGTGCATTGGCTGCGGCATAACCTGCCGTCCGCACCGTTGAGCCTTCGAGACAGTTATCTCCCGAGTTGGCGTGCCTCTCGATTTGCCGATTTGGCGCATCCGTTGGACCCCCGAGACGGCAAAGAGGCCCTGGATCTGGCCAACCGAATGGGACTGAAGGTAATCCAATGACAAAAGGCGTCAATTTGATCGAGGATGAAACCACCATGACGGAAATCACAATCCAGCCTGATGGACGAGTCTACATTTTCGGCACATCGCGTCAGGTGTTGGATATTCTGGTAGATCTGGACCCCCGCTCGGAGAGACTTCGTCGGCTTTTGAGCGAAGTAAAACGTTACGAAAGCGGCCGGTCAAACGGAACCGAAACGGCCGGCGCCGCGGCAACGAGGAGGGATTAGCCTTGCAACCCCAACCCGCCGGCGCCAAAACGCCGCCGACAAATTCGCCGCCTCCCGCCGCGACGCGGATGGAGGAACAACCCACCACCGGCAAACGATTGCTGCAATGCCTGCGGCCGGAAGACGAGTTGGAGGTGTTGATCCGTGCCCGATATCCGATCATCTATGTTCTGACGTGGGAAGAAGAGCGGGTGGAAAAGGTGCTCTCTGAAATCGCCACGGCCCGCAACAAGAAATTCCACGTCTGGACCTACACCCAGGGCATCGTCCGTTATGGCGCTGAACCCCAACGCGCCAAATCAGGCACCGGCAGTACGACCGATCCACTGTCGGCCCTGGATGCGGTTTTGCAGCACGTCGATCCGGCCATTTATCTATTCAAAGACTTCCACCCCTTCACGGAAGAAAATCGAGCCAATCTTGCTGTGATCCGTCGATTGAAGGATGTCGCTTATCACCTACGTGACACCTATAAAACGATCGTTATCGTCGCACCGGTGATGCGCATCGCTCCGGAATTGGACAAGGATATTACGGTGGTCGAGTTCCTCCCGCCCAATGTTCAGGATTTCAGTAAACTGCTGGACCGCATCATTGAGGACCTGAAGGACAAGCCGCAGATCAAAATCAATCTCGACGCCGCCGGCCGTGAGCGGTTGACTCACGCCGCGCTCGGCTTGACACTCAAAGAGGCGGAAAACGTCTTCGCCAAAACGCTGGTGGTTGACGGCACGATTGACGCCGACGACATCAATATCGTCTTCAGCGAAAAACAGCAGATCATCCGTAAGAGCGGATTGCTGGAGTATTTTGACAGCGACGAACAATTCTCGCATGTTGCCGGCATGGAGAACCTGAAGCAATGGTTGGTCAAACGCTCCAACGTCTTCACTGAGCGCGCGGCGCAATTCGGGCTGCCCTCGCCGCGCGGCCTGTTGCTGCTGGGAGTGCAGGGCTGCGGAAAGAGCCTCTGCGCCAAAGCGGTTGCCAGCCTGTGGAAGCTGCCGCTGCTGCGATTCGATGTGGGGCGAATGTTTGGCAGCCTGGTCGGCTCCAGCGAAGACAATATTCGACGCGCCATTCAAACCGCTGAAAGCGTTGCCCCCGCCATATTGTGGGTTGACGAGATTGACAAGGCTTTTGCCGGCTCTGTCGGCTCCGGCGGAAGCGATGGTGGCACGGCGGCACGCGTTTTTGGCACGTTCCTGACCTGGCTGTCCGACAAAACCGCGCCGGTTTTCGTCATCGCCACGGCCAATGACATCAGCCAATTGCCGCCGGAATTACTCCGCAAAGGCCGGCTCGACGAAATATTCTTCGTCGATCTTCCCAACGAGGAGGAACGACGAGCCGTCTTCGCGATTCATCTGCAAAAACGCGGACGCGCGCCTGAAAAGTTTGATCTCGATGCGCTGGCGCGTCATTGCGACGGCTTCAGCGGCGCCGAGATCGAGCAGGCGATTGTATCAGGCCTTTTTGATGCTTTCGATGCCGGGACCGAGTTGGATACGGCAACGGTGATGATCAGCCTCGCCGAAACCGTTCCGCTTTCCAAAACGATGAGCGAAGACCTGAATCGCCTGCGGACCTGGGCGCAGGGCCGGGCGCGCCCCGCCACGGGAAGCGTTGCCACAGCCGCGCCAGCTTCGCGGCGGAAGATCGAACTATAGGACTGGAAAAGGACTGGAGGCATCTATGAGTTCGTGTGTCATTGTGACCCCATTGATTATTGCCGGCTGGCCGGTCATCTCCGCCGCAGTGACGGCGGCAGTGGGAAGCCTGGGATACAGCATCGTTCTGCCGAGTGCGGCAGTGCAAACGGACGCGACGGCCAAAACCCGCACCCGTGCAGAGATCGACATCGACGACAGCGAAGTTCTCCAGGAGACCGGGGCCGCAGGCGGCCAGATCGTGGTGGAGCGAGACGGAATTCGCGCCCTCTTCAGCCGCGACGCGCGCGGCGCGCTGAAATTATGCGTCGAAGGCGACGGGCATACAAAGGCCGAATTGAAGAAGATCGGTGAAGAACTCATCGGGCGAGTCACCCAGCAATACGCTTATCACAAGATCGTCACTGAACTTCAACAGCGTAACATGTCCATCGTGGACGAACAGGTTTCCGCCGACCGGACCGTCAAAATCCGCGTCCGCAATTTGTAAAGGAAGAATATGGCACAGGAAGAACTCGAAATTGAAATCGGTCCCGATGGGAAAGTAACGGTAACCACCAAAGGGATTAAAGGTCCCGCCTGCATGGACTATGCGGACCTGATTGCCCGGATCGTCGGCCGTGAAGAACATCGAGAGAAGACTGCTGAATACTACGAGCAAGCCGAACAGATTGATCGGCACATTGACATCAAGCAGCGACGATGATCGCGCCGGCGCCGTTTGGGATTTGGATGATTCCTCATGCAATGCACGAATTGCGGCTTCCAGAATATGCCCGGCAGCGAAGTCTGCGGACGATGCAGCACGGGGCTCGGCCTGGCGACAGCGGTTGTGGATGTCAACCCGCCGCGCGCCGGTTCGCTGTCCAAGTATTTCCGCCGCGTGCTGCCGGTACGAATGGTTTATTTCCGCACACGCAGTGCCTTGCACGCAGAAAATGTTGCGGCGCGGGTCCGTCATGCGACCGCGACGCTGCCGCCCAGGCCGCTCATCCTGCGCCTTATTGTCCCGGGTTGGTCGCACTTCTACATCAAACAGCCATTCCGCGGGCATCTGTTTCTCTGGGGTTTTGTGGCATGTCTGCTGCCTACATTCTTATATTTCGGAACGACCTGGGGCAGCATCTGGCTGGGCATGGCCTTCAGCGTTCATTCATCGGCAGCCCTGGATATCGTTACCCAGAGCCTTCCCGGCGCCGGCGTTCGCGATCGCATCGTTCGCTCCATCATCGTTTCGGCGATCCTGGGGCTTGTTCTTTATTTGCCGGCCATGTGGCTGATCGGCGGATTTGCCGGGCCACACACGGTGCAAACCGATCTGGTTACGTTTCGGACAGGCGATGTCTTATTGGTAAACCGTTGGGAAGCGCCCAGGCGAGGAGAAGTTGTCCTTTATGAATTCAATTACAATACGATGCTCGCTCCGGGATATGGAGAGAGAGAAACTGTCCAATATGCCGGCGAGAATATTGATCGCATCCTGGCGATGCCCGGGGACCATGTGCAATGTAATTCGGGACGGCTGCTGATCAACGGTTCGCCCTCACTCTGGCAACCATTGAATCCCCGTCCCCTGCCAAAGGAAATCAGTTTGACGGTACCGGACGATCATTATCTGATCCTTCCAAGCGGCGTTCCCGGTTTGGCTGGTCTGCAGGATGCCAATCTTTGGCTATCTGCCGGCAATATTTCGCGCGCGGACATCGTCGGCCGTGCCTACCTGCAGATCCATCCTTTATCGCAATTTCACTTCATTCGGTGATCGGAGCGAAAAATGCGGAGATTTAATCGATTGGAATTCGCGGACAGGCAGGAGCCTTCCCAGGCGACGCTGGAACAACTCTCGCACGAACGGGCGGCTGAGCACGACGAACATTACTGGATAAAAGCGGCCACGGACGATCGCCGCAACGGCTATCATGAGTCCGCCTTGCGCCACTATTCGCGTGCGCTGGAAATGGACAAATCCCTCGTAGCCGGATGGGTCGGACAGGTACAAATGCTGATCGCGCTTGCGGAGTATCCTGAAGCCGAATTGTGGAGCCGAAAGGCCTTAGAATTATTCAAGAATAACGCCGACCTGCTCGCCGTCCGCGGCCAGGCCCTCTGCCGCATGGGCGACCTTAAAAATGCCCAGGCGAGCTGCGACGCCGCCATCAATCAGCAAGGATCGTTTAGCATTCCCTGGATCGCGCGAGGCGAGCTGATGCTTGCGCGAAAAGAGAACATCGATGATTACTGCTTCGACAAGGCCGTACAACTCGACCCTGATTGGCTCGTCTTGCTGGAGATCGGAACGATATATCTTCATTATGACCGTGCAACCAAGGCGCTTCAGCGAATCCGCCTTGCCGTGGAAAAAACACCGGACCACGCCTATTGCTGGTATTGTCAGGGCGTGTGCGAGCTCGCTCTCGGCCTCACTGGGCCTGCCGAAAAGAGCTTCAACCATTGCCTTCAACTGATGCCAAAACATTCGCTGGCACTTCGGTCGCTTAATGAACTCAAACAGAATCGCCGCGTTTTGCTCAACTTCTTTCGCAGGTTGTTCCGCTTTTCCTGAGATAAACACATGACCGCAAGCCTGGATAAAATTCTAAAAGGTGCACGAGAGCTGGGTGCCAGCGACATCCATCTCATTCGCGGGGTTTCGCCGGCCTTTCGCGTCCATGGTCAAATCCGCCTGGCCAGGCATGAACCGTTGAACGAAGAAATGCTGCGCTCGCTGCTGGATCAACTGTTGACGGACAAACACAAGAAGATTCTCGATGACGAGTGGCAACTCTGTTTTTCCAAACAGTGGCCCGGCGTCGGCCGTTTTCGTGCCAGCATCTACTTCCATGGCGGATGTCCGGAGATGGCGATTCGTGTCTCCGAAACGGAGATTCGTCCGCGCGAATCCCTGCGTCTTCCACCGGTGATCGATGAACTAACGCGCCGTTCCACGGGTCTGATCCTCATCACCGGGCCTACCGGCGTGGGGAAAACCACGACGCTCAACTACATGGTGGACCTGATCAACCGTGAGCGCCGCGCCAAAATCATCACCATCGAAGACCCCGTCGAATATGTTCACGAGAATCGCAGCAGCATCATTGTTCAGCAGGAAGTTCGCACCGATACCCCTTCATTCAGCAAAGCGCTGGTTCACGTCCTGCGCCAGGACCCGGATGTAATCGCCGTCGGGGAAATGCGCGATCTGGATACGATTGCGACCGCCCTGACCGCGGCCGAGACCGGGCATCTGGTTCTGGCCACCTTACATACGCCTGATGCCGTGCAAACGATCCAACGCATCTATGGCGCATTTCCCGCCGATCAGCAAAACAATGTCGTTTACCAGATATCGAATTCATTGCAGGCGATTATCGCGCAGAATCTTCTGCCCCGCGCTGATGGCAAGGGCCAGGTCCTGGCCTGCGAAATCTGCGTGGCGACTTCGGCGATTCGCAAGCTGATCCGAGATGGAGAATCTCACCTGTTGACCAACGAAATTCAGATGGGGAAAAAATTCGGCATGCAAAACATGGATATGTCCCTTCTGGATCTCTACAATCGTGGGGAAATCACATACGATACCGCGGTATCCTGCGCCCGAGATCCAAGCACGATCCTTCATAAGACGGCCTAGCAGCGACAGAAACAGCCAATAAGATTTTCGCTGTGAAATTGTCCTGGCAGAATTTTGGCTATGCATGAAAAAGGCATTCCCTTTATGCAAATAGTTTCCCTATTCAGTATAAAGGCTTTTAAAGCCGGTTCTTTGACAAGTAAATATCAAGCGGTAGCCTCGCGGCACTATTCCATATCCCCTCCGCTGTGTCGTGGTGTCGTTGTGGTTAAAAACCATGGCCTGTGGCCTATGGCCTGTACCCTTCGTTGTTCTCTGCGGGTCGTTCTGCTGTGCTTCCTGGACTAAAGCAGGAAAAATCTAACCGCTACAGCGCTACAACCCCTGAAAATATAGATGTTTCCTCCACTCTTAAAGGCGCAACAAGCACGAATCATGTTACGGATCAGAAAGTGTGAAATACTCTATAAAATAAGCCTTTGTAACGTTGTTGCGCTTAGAAGGCCAAAAATTGGAGC
>DATJSN010000030.1:0-17867 GCA_035504095.1 Phycisphaerae bacterium
TAAAATTTTCATCGTACTCCAGCTTGTTTTCGCGCTGGTTACCGCCGTGGTGGTCGTCATGTTCGCTTACAAGCAGCCGGATTACCGCTCGCAGCTCGTGGCGGCACAAAACGCGCAAATCGCCGCCGCGGCCGCGCTGACTGTTCAGGAAACCGAGAACACTGCGCTGCACAATCAGTTTACCGCGTCACAGAACCAGTCTTCGCAGGAGATATCGGCGCTTAGCATCCAATTGGCGGCGTTGCAGGGCCAGCTTGCGGACGCCAACGCCAAACTTTCCCAGGACGAAGCCCAGAACACCCAGCAGGCCAACAGCATCACCGACCTTACCGCGACCGTGCATTCGCTGCAGGATATTCTAGCCAACCAGACCAATCAGATTGATGAGCTGCGTCCCAAACTGCTGGGCTACATCAGCCAGAATGCCGACCTAAACCGTCAGCTTACCGAGCTGACCAACGATCGTGACGAAGCACAGAAGCAGATTGAAACCCTGCAGGAAAGCATCTCCGGTCTGAGCCAACAACTGGCCAACGCAAAAACGGGCAATCCATCCAGCGCCGGCAACCCGTCGGCCTCTCCGGGGGTGACGGGCATCATCGGCACGCCGACCCCGGTTCTGGTCAACGGCTCGGTAGAAAACGTTGCTTTTTATAATGGCCGTACGTATGTAAGCACATCACTTGGTTCCAAAGACGGCGTTAGCGTTGGAACGCGCCTGACCATTTACCGGGGTCAAACATATGTCGGAGACCTGGTGGTGCAGCGCGTGATCACTAATGAATCCATGGGCGTTGTAACGCTCCAGAATCCGGGTGAAACGGTGCGCATCAACGATTTGGTGATGAGCGGACCGGGAATGTAATTTTTCAGAGTAAATTCGCGGGCCGATCCCTGGAGAAAAAGAAGTTGGGATTCGACCCGGCTCGACGGGAGTTTAATATGTCGCGTGCTTCAGCTCGCATCCATGTCAAACCGCAGCCCAATATTTATACGGCTCTAGCCGCCGTTGGGACACTCGCCACACTTGCTGCGCTGATTTATGCGGTCATGCAATACAAAGCGCTCATCGGATTTTGAGACAGATGAGACGACGAGGCGTTTCGCAAAAGCGATTAAAATTTCAAAAACCGTCTTCCATTCATTCGACATCAGGCCAAATTCCGATAATATGACAGTCAAATTGCTTCCGTGCGCAAGGCGTTGCGCCGGGCCATGTGTTCCGGCGAGAAGCCGGCGGTTGGGAGCAAGACATGGCGCCGATCAGATGGAAGATTTCTCCGGAGTGCCCGTTTGTTTTTTGATCCTTTCCTTGGCTGGTTTTCGCTCGACATGGGCATTGACCTGGGAACATGCAACACGCTCGTGTGTGTGCGCGGCCAGGGGATCGTCCTTAACGAGCCTTCCGTCGTCGCGGTTTATAAGGGAACCAACATTGTTTTCCAGAACGGGAATGCCGTAGGGCTGGCGGCCAAGGAAATGCTCGGCAAAACGCCGGGCAGCATTACCGCGATCCGCCCGCTGCGTCACGGCGTGATCAGCGATTTTGAAATCACCGAGGCCATGCTCACCTATTTCATCCGCCGCGTGCATGGCCGCCGCAAGTTCGTCAAGCCGCGCGTCGTGATCGCGATTCCATCGGGCATTACCGCGGTGGAAAAACAGGCGGTCTTTCATTCCGCAATGCAGGCGCAGGCGCGTCGCGTGTATCTGGTGGAAGAGCCGCTGGCCGCGGCGGTCGGGGCCGGTCTGCCGATCACCGAGCCCAGCGCCAGCATGATCGTCGACATCGGCGGTGGCACCACGGAAGTCGCGATTCTCACACTGGCCGACATCGCGGTGTCTGAATCCATCCGCACCGCCGGCGACAACTTCGATGAATCGATCGTCAACCACATGAAGAAAACGTATAACCTGATGATTGGCGAGCAGTTCTCGGAAAAAATCAAAATCGAAATCGGCTCGGCCAGTCCCACCGGCCCCGAAACCACCATGGAAGTTCGCGGGCGCGACATGATCAGCGGCCTGCCCCGCAAGTGCATCATCACCAGCGAAGAAATACGCGAATCGCTTCAGGAACCCATCGGCAAAATCATCGACGCGGTCACGCACACGCTGGAGCGCACCGAACCGGAACTTGCCGCCGATCTGGTGGAATCGGGCATTGTGCTCGCCGGCGGCGGCAGCCTGCTGCGCGGCATCGACAAAGTGATCGCTCAGGCCACCGGTTTGCCCGTGCGCGTCGCCGAAGATCCGCTGACCTGCGTGGCCCGGGGCACGAACGTGTTCCTGGAAAATATGGAACTGCTCAAGGAATCAATGGAATCCGATGCGGACGTGATGTAAGAATTATAGAGAGAACCAAGCTCTGCCTCGTAACACTTCGGGAACCTTATGCGTATCACTCCGCGGCGCCGGCTCTGGCTAATGAACATTGCCGCGATCATCTGCGTGATTCTCGCCGCCCGGCAAACGCCGGCCGTAAGTTCCACCCAGGCTTTTGCACGATCGTCGATTCAGTGGATCCTGATGCCCGTTTCCTGGACGTTCAGCCGCGTTCAGACCACATTCAATAATTTTGTCCATCCCGAGCCCGATCAGCAGAGCGCCTTGGACGAACTTCGCGACCGTGACCGCAATCAGCTTGCGCTGGTCCTGTATCAGCTTGACGTGTTGCAGCACAGGTACAATGAAATACTTCACATCCACGCCGATTATCCCAAGGCGCTGCTTCGGTTTGCCAATATTGAAGGTTTTTCACCTGATTCAGTTGACGAGTGCGTTCTGGATCAGGGGTGGCGCGACGATGCGCGGATCAAAGTTAATTCGCCGGTGATGGCCGATCTGGCCGTGGTCGGCTGCGTCGATTCCGTCGGCGCGGACACGAGCACGGTGCGACTGCTGAGCGATGTAAGAATGCAGGAGGAGGCCGCGATCGTTCGGCCTATCCCTGACGGCCAGTTGCCGATTTGTTCGCAAGGGGTTTTGTTGCAGGGGCGCGGCGGCGGAAAAATGTATTGCGATATACCGCTGGCCGCCGGGGCGCTCACGCCGCAGGCCGGCGATTTAATTGTGCTCAACGACAACGAATGGCCGGCATCGGTCAATGGAGCGGTCATCGGCATCGTCGACGCAGCGCATCCATCGGATCAAAACAGTTTGCATCTGATTCTGGACATTCGTTCTCCGGTGGACATGCAGCAGGTCCACCAGGCCGCGATTGTTTTACCGGCGGAATAAGCGCTTCGCTTCGCGAAATGTTTTTAGCTACAGAGACGGCTGTACTGCCGAGTCGGGAGTTCTAAGACTGGGGATGGGAGAATGATTTTTTAACCACGAAAAACACGAAAAGCATTACCACAACGAAACGACGATTTTAACGCAGAGAATGCAGGGAGGGCGCGGAGACTTTTTAAATCAATTTATTTTTTTGTTTGAAGAACAGCGGTAATCCACCGAGGGCGAGGAGCGCTAATGAGCCGGGTTCGGGCAGGGTGTAGGAGAAAATTACGCCGGCATTATTAGCGCCGCCTCCGTCGGTCATGCCATAAAGAGTTGAGCCATCGAGCAAAAGATCGCCACGAGGATAACCTCCATCGCCTTTACCGCCGGCAAACGAATGAAGAATAGTTTCTACGCCTGTAGTGATGTTGTAGGAGAAAATTGTGCCGGGACCTTCAATAATCTCGTCACCCGAAGATTTACTATAGCTACCACCAGCGAAGGTCATGCCATAGAGGTAGCCGCCGGATGCAATCAATGAGCCGCGGGGACCGACTCCATCGAATGTGTCTGAGCCAAATGAACGCAGAACGCGTTCCGTGCCGGTTGAGATATTGTAGGAAAAGATTGTACCCCCATTATAGGCACCACCATTTTGAGTCATACCATAGAGGTAACTACCTGACGCGATTAGCGAGCCGGTAGGATAAAATCCATCGTTGGATTCGCTGAATGAATGTAGAACTTTTTCTTTGTCAGTCGAAGTATTAAAGGAAATGAGCGCGCCAAAGTGATTAGTGCCGCCTTCGTTTGTCATGCCATAGAGGTAGCTACCCGACGCGATCAGTGAGCCTTCGGGGTAGGCTCCGTCGCCTGTGGCGCCAAACGCGTGCAGAACTGTTTCCGTGTTATTGGAGGTATTATATGAAAAAATTGTGCCCTGATCTTGGCCAAATACCCCCCCAGTGCCACCCTTACTTGTCATTCCATAGAGTGTTGACCCCGACTGAATCAGCGAGCCGAAAGGAGCATATCCATCGATATTTTCCGCTGGCTGTGAATTAAACGAATGCAGAATATTTTCCATGTCAGTAATGGTGTTGTAAGAGAAGATTGTGCCTGTATCATTGTTCTGGTTGGCGCCACCCAAGCGAGTCATGCCATAGAGGTAACTACCCGACGCAATCAGTGAGCCCCACCAGGGATCGGAGCCATCGGGGTAGCCACCGAACGAATGCAGAATAGTTTCGGAATTAGTTGCGGTATTAAATGAGAAGATTGTGCCCAGATGGCTGGCGCCACCGGAGCGTGTCATACCATAGAGATAGCCGCCGGACGCAATTAATGAGCCGAAGGCGCCGTATCCGCCTGTACCACCTTGGAAATTGTAAAGTACTTGGAAATTGTTCGCCGCAGCAGTTTCGGCCATTCCCACAGCGGTGACCGCGAAGGTCGACAAACCCAGAACGTGTGGAAATTTAAAAGCGCGATTTCCCTTAGCACGATGCATATATACTACCACCAACAAGTATCCCTTCAAATTTATCAAGGCAAGCTTAGATAACGAAAATATACAACATAAAATGAAAAACCCCAAAACATTTCGAATTTACGTTAATTTGATGAATTAGCCCCCCAATAACTGTGCCCTCTGCCCTATTCCCTATCCCCTAAGCTATTCTCTGTGGCTGTAACCGGCGGATAGCGAGAAGTGATCGCGCCGCCGATGAGGGCAAGGATCATTTCAACCACCACCTGAAATAATCGCGCCAGACCCACGGCAGCGCCAACCAGAATAATTGAGTTATGCAAAAAAGGCGCGAGAAAAATTCCCTGGATCACTTCGCGCACGCCCAGCCCGCCAGGGAGCAAGCTGAACATGCCCAAACTCACCGACAAAGCAAAAGCGCCCGAAAGCATCGGAATGCTATTTAGCGGCGCGGGTGTCAGGCAATTCACCGCGGCCCAAAGGGCAAAGCCGCCGCAAACCCAGCAGGGCAGAAACATAAACACCGCCGCGAACATGTGACGGCGGCGGAACTGTCGGCTGGGTGGAATGGGTTGTCGTTTCATCGATTTAAGGACCATGTTGATGACGCCAAAAAAGACTGCCGGGTAGAAAAAAACCAGCAGACCCACGACCATGGCGCCGGAAAGAATCAGGTAAACCGGATGATTTCTTACCGCGATGAACATGGCGATCGCGCCAACAAGCCCGCCGGAGAGCGTGTACATGGCGTTTTCCAGCAGTGTGGATAGCACGCACGTTTCGCGCGACATGCCGACGCGATGGGCGCGTTCGATGCGCATGATCACCAGCATGAGTTTACCGGGGGCGTATTTGCCCGCCTGGCTGAAGACATAGGCGCCAATCAGCGGCGTGACGTGGCTGCGGTCGCCCATTTGCCGGGCCAGCCAAAGCCAGGTCAGTGCGTTGTCGATCATGACGCCTATGTAGCCGAGGGGAATAAGCAGCGACCAGCGCCAATCGACGTGAACCGGATGTTCGCCGATGGTGTGCCAGGCCTCGGCGATTTTCACGCCGACAAAGGCGAAGGTGACAACCATCACGGCGAGCTTGACAAGAAAGATTAGTTTCTTCTTCACATATCCTCGTATTTAAATATTGTAGAACAGGCTCTCCAGCCTGTTGCTGTATTGAGCAGCCTGGAGAGGCTGCTCTACATTCATCTTCCCAGTCCCTTCTTAGCTCTTAACTCGTGCGTCTGCGGGCATTTCGATGGTCCGCATCTGGCCGTCGACGATGCGCAGCGAATCGAGAAAACCCTGCACCATATTTTCCAGCGTGTATTTTTCCAAGACCGTTTGCAGGGCCGCGGCGCTCAGGCGGGCGCGGAGAGAAGAATCGTCCAAAAGCAACAGCAATTTTTCAACCATATCATGAACATCCAGGTGATGGTACAAAAGTCCGTTGACCTTGTCCTGCAGCGCTTCAACTTCGGGGTTTTGGGCTTCGGTTTTATTGCTGATGACCGCCGGCACGCCGTAGCCAAAAGCGTGCAGCATGCTTAAGCCGACGTTGTCCGGGTAGCAGAACGCCGTGGAAGAAAGCATCCAGGGGGCGAGCTGGTTTTCGTCGTGAATAGCGCCGGTAAAGATGACGTGTTTGGACTGGCCGAGTTGTTCTGTGATGTGTTCAAGCCGGTTACGGTCCGATCCATTACCGACGATCACAACCTTGGCGTACGGATGCATTTTACGCAGCGCGGGGAGGGCTTTAATGATCAGATCGGTCCGATTGGCCGGCTCCAGGCGGGAGACAAACACGATAGTCGCCGCCGGGTTCAAAACATGTTGCCGCTGGAATTCCTTCAGGCCGTCGGGGTCGTTAAGCCATGCCTGGCGCGCCGCCTGGATGGGTCGCTGATCCAGGGCGTTCTGGGCCACAAACACCTGCGAACGCGAGTAGCCGGCCTCGTTGATCAATTTTTCGGCAATGGTGCGCGTGTAGAGCAGCACGGCGTCGGCGCGACGGCCGAAGCGGTTGCGCAGCGAATCATTGAATCCCCTGCGCCAGCGCGAATAGCCGTGCCCCCAGAGAATTATCGGTATATCCTGTTCGCGCGCCGCCCGCAGGTGGCGCGGCAGATCAATGTAATGCATGTCCCATGATAAATAGACCACGTCATAGCGCCGAGAATTAACCGCTTCCCAGCGCATGGACTGCCAGCGGAGTTCGTAGCCGCGCAGGGTGCGGATGGTTTTGACCGGCGCGGCAAGGGCACGGAAATGTTCGCCCTGAAAAACGGATTCCAGGCTTCCCTCGCTTTGACCGGCATATACGGTGAGCTCGATTTCCGGCTGAGCGCCGAGTAATTCAAAAAGAGGCAGGCGATAGCGGGGTAAAACAGGCTGACAGATGGCGACGCGCAATAAAGGCCCTCTAAACGTGGGTCAAGAGTGTTCATTTTAGTTGGGCTGGAAAGGGAACGCAAAAAGGGCGGCGGAGCCACAGTTTTCAGATGTCAGATTACAATTTTCAAAAACCCGGCAAGAAATGCCGGGGCTTTGATACTATTCCCTATGAGGGCTGGATGGCATAGACTATTTGACCCTGCACATATTTTGCAGGATGGGAACCGGACAAATGGAAAAACTGATCTGGATTGACGGAGAGCTGGTAAAGCGTCAGGACGCTCGCCTGAACGTTTTTGACCACGGGCTTTTGTATGGCGATGGCGTATTTGAGGGAATCCGCCAGTACAACGAGCGGGTTTTCCGCGAACAGGATCATCTACAGCGTCTTATGGATTCGGCGCATGCCATACGACTGAACGTGCCATACACGTCGGAGCAGATTTCCCAGGCCATGGCAAAAACGCTCCAGGCCAATGGCCTTAAGGACAGCTATATTCGGCTTTTAATCACGCGCGGCATCGGGCCGTTGGGCGTTTCGCCGGTGGGGTGCAAGCAGCCGTCGATGATCATCATCGCCGATGCCATCGAGCTTTATCCGGCGGAGTTATACCATTCGGGCATGGCGATCATCATCGCCAAAACGATTCGTACGCCATCCGCGGCGCTGCCGGCGCGCGTTAAAAGCCTGAATTACCTGAATAATATTATGGCCAAGTGGGAAGCCATCGAAGCCGGCGTGTCCGAAGCGGTGATGAGGAACCACAAAGGATTTATCTGCGAATGCACCGCAGTCAATATTTTTATTGTCAAAAACGGGGAACTTCTTACGCCGCCGGACGACAGCGACATTCTGCTGGGGATCACACGCGCCGTGGTGATTGAGCTAGCGCAGGTGGCGGGAATAAAGGTGCGTAAACAAAACATCACGCCTGAGGATCTGCTGGCCGCGGATGAATGTTTCCTTACCGGCACCGGGGCGGAAGTGGTGCCGGTGACCAGCGTGGACAAGCAAAAAATCGGCGGCGGAAAGGTCGGGCCGGTGACGCAACAGCTTATGGAAGCCTTCCACCAATACGCCCGGGAGACCGAGGCGCGAACGTCTAAAAATTCAGGCTCAGGCGCACAAGTCCCACCAGTGCATCAGGATATACTCCGCCGCCGGTGTTAACGAAATATTGCAGATCAGGCTGAACGGTAATGCCATGACCCAGATTGAGGGCGTAAAAACCTTCCAGCGCCAATTCATATGGTTTGGGCAGATCGGCCTGCGAACTCACGTGCGCCCAGTCATATCCAAAACCCACCTGATCGTTTGGTCGCGTCGGCACAAGGCCTGTTCCCAATAGACCGCCCAGCGACGAATAATCGATGGCGCTTACATTCCGATCACCGGCGGACAGAACTTCGAACGCGGCGATGCTCTGGTTCTGGGCGTTATTCCACAACGTTTGATCAATATAGATATACCCACTTCCTGCTCCGGACTGCGTGGATCCGTTGAGCGTGGGAAGATCTCCCGTGCGCCATGAGTAGCCGCCGGCCAACACGCCAGGCAGGCTGTTATTAATCTGCCAGTTGTAATCGGCTTCACCGATCAAAAATGTGCCCGCCGGTAGATTGGCCGGTTCAAGCGTGTTCCAGACCGCGTCGAACGCCGAGGGATACATTCGGTCGAAGTAATAAGCGCCAAATTTCAACGTCAGCGGCGGAGGACTGCCGCCCGGAGGCGTGGGAAACAGAACGGCGACGATTCCTGGCGCCGAATTGGGATACAGACTCGAACCAATAATGGTGGGAAACGCCGTCGGTGACGAATTGATGAACATCCCAGCATCAGGCGGATTGCTGAAAAAATCGATCGCATCCTGTCGGCCCACGCGAAGCTGAAGAAGCGGCGACTGCTGGTTGCCGAGAAACTGATTGTAATAAAGTTCATACACTTCGCTAAAGCGCGGAGCGTCGTTATTGTCAAAGGGCTGCAGCGAACCGACTTGAGTGACGCTGCCATTCTGGCCGAAAAACCCTTCATAGCTCGCATAAAATGTGCCGCCCTGCAAACCAAAGAGCTGATTCAAATCGAAGCTGACGTTAAGGTTCAGCAGCGTTCGATAGGCGGAAGTTGAAGTCGACCTGCCTCCGGAGAAACACCACGACCCGTCAGTATCCAGGAAGCCGCCGAAGGTGATGCCGGCGTTTTGCAACTGGGGTCTCAGGCCGAACCAGTCGCCGGTGAGGTTATTGGAATAATCCGGTGTTGAAGCGCCGGATGCGGATGCAGACGTTGCCGCGGCAGTGGTTGCCGGCGCTGTGGTTGTGTCGTCGGCGGACAAAGTCTGTACAAAAGCCGGGGGCGGTGTCTGTTCGGCGGCTGCGGAGTAGTCCATGTTAATTTCCTTTCCTTAAGAATCGGCGCCTTGACGAAGGGGCCAACGGCCAATGTTATACTTTGTTATACTTGTGGTTGCAAGCCCACTTTTCCAAAGCGCGATTGTTAACAGAGCGTAGGTGACCGAGAACACACGACTACGAAACGCGATAGCGGAATATAGCAAGGCGGTTTATTTACCCTGGCAACCATTTTTGCTGCTGCAGCTATTTGGTTCTGTTGTCGGCGCCGTAGTCGCTATGGCATGCGCCGAGATACCCGCGATGCTGGAGGCTTGAGCTGGTTTAACCGTGGCTCCTGCGACAAGACCGCCAATGGCGGCGGCGGTTAAAATCGCAACACTTTTAGATCTGATAGACTGGGTCATGGTAACACCTTCGAGTACGTTAAAAATGTGGTCATATATTTACACTGGGGGGGTAATTGCAAGTTAAGCCCCTGAGCGCAATTTCATATGTCATATTATTTTTTTGTCAAGTCTATTCAAAGCATCTTTAATGGTGGTTACCACAAAAAATATTCTCAAAACGTTGTTCTATTAGGCCATTTTCTTCGTTTTAACCATAGGTATGACATGCTAAACTAGTTGAGACTGGGTTTCAAGACAGCAGCTACTTGACACTGAGTCTCAACGCCGGTAGCCTAAATCTGGTTTGAAATGATTATCTTCCGACGGATGTTTTCGGTAAAAAGAAGAAGGAGCTACCCTGATGCTTGCCAAAAGTAGTTCTTTGCCCAACACCTTCGATCAGAGTCTGGCTGCTGTTCATGATACTATTCCGCTTCGGAATATGAAGAAGAACGTAAAAACTTTTATATATGCTTTGGCTATCGCCGCCGCTCTGCTTATCCTGGGCATTCTGGTCTGGCAGGGCGTTACTGCCGCCGGCAACCCGCCTGATCCAAATGATCCAGCCTCCAAGTCGCTCAACCCGATCTCCGTGATGATCAACGCCGGCATCCTGGTTTTTCGCGAGGGCCTGGAAGCCATCCTGGTGCTTGCGGCACTGACCGCCGGCATCATGCGTACGAATCGCAATTACTGGAAACCGGTGGCGATTGGGTCAAGTATTTCCTTCCTGGCCACCGTAGTTACTTACTTTTCAATGGTGGCGATTCTTGCCGACATCAACGCCAACAACAGCGCCGATGCGCTGAACATTCAGGCGGCCACCGGACTGCTGGCTGTGGTGGTGCTGATGGTGATCATGAACTGGTTCTTTCATAAAATTTACTGGACCGGCTGGATTTCTCATCACAATCGGAAGCAGCGCGATCTGACGCAAACCGTCGGCAACACCAAAATGGGAATTTACTGGGGTCTGGTGACCATTGGCTTCACTTCGGTTTATCGTGAAGGATTTGAAGTGGCGATTATGCTTCAATCGTGGCGGCTGCGGGCGCACGATCATCCCGGCGTAGTTCTGGCGGGCGTAGTGATCGGCCTGAGCCTGACGGCAGTAGTCGCCTTTCTGACTTTTGTGGCTCACTACCGTTTGCCGTATCGGAAAATGCTGATCCTTACCGGCGTGATGATCAGCGGCACGATGCTGGTCATGGTGGGCGAGAGCATCTACGAAATGCAACAAGCCAACTGGATTCCAACACACGACATCGGCGGCGCTTTACCGGCTTCTTTGAGTTGGCTCAATAATACAAGCTGGTTTAATGGTAATAATGGCAACGGCTGGATCGGTAACTGGTTCGCCACATACCCGAATTGGGAAGGTTTGTTGACGCAATTAGGCGCGGCCCTTTTTGTCGGGGGCACTTATTTCATATCACAATATTTCCGCGTATGGCGTCCGGCAAAACTGGCGGCAATCGAAGCAAGGCAAGAGCATCAAGTGCAGCAGGAAACTTCCGGAGTCTGATCTCGGCAATTTCTCCAAAAGCTAATAAAAAATCTTGATTAGTGGGGCGGTGTGAATAATATTCACGCCTATGTTACGCGCTTCATCTGTTTATGCGGTTGCACTGCCGGCGCCTAAAGGCGCTGGACACAAAGTTCCTTTGGCCATCAGAGTGGTGGAACTTTCCAACGACACCGTGATCGTCACGATTTTGCTGGGAGAAAGTGGCAAACGCGCCGCGTCAAAAAGCGGCTGGCGAACTCTTGTTTTCCAGATTTCACCGGCGGGAAAGGCTGATTTATGGAAGCCGGGAAAAGATTATCCCACCGGCGCGATCTGGTACGCCGACGGAGAGGATAATCTTTATGGTTTTGATTCGCTGGCGCCGGAGTGGATTTATGTTTGCCGTCCGGATGGTCAACACGTCGCCACACTCCTGGCGCCCATGTTATTAAAGAATCCAATTACTCCAGCAGTATTTGCGGTGCGGGATAAACTGGCCGGATTCGCCGCGCCGGATCGGGCGCTGAGCGTTGCGAGCCTGGCGGAACTCAGGCAGGCGGCGACGGAAACGCGGAAATCGGGCGGCGGGCCGCGGATAAAATCCCGGCTTCTGGGCAGCGAGATCCGGTCGCTTAAACTGCCTTATATCGTCCGGCAGCATGGGTTGCGACATACCTATCGACTGCACCAAAACAGCAAAGGCCTGATCCTGACGCGCGAGTGATTTATCATCACGCCAGAAACGGCGCATAAATAAACTTAAAAAGGCATTACTTGCAATTATGCTATCATTCTGCTATCATTGCTGTTGATTGCTGATCAGGAGATACGTCATGCCCGATATTCTGATACGAGGACTGGACAGAAAAATACTGCATCGTCTCAAGGACAAAGCTAAACGTAATGGTCGATCATTGCAAAAGGAAGCCAAAGACGCCCTGGAGCAGGCTGCGGGGCTTTCTTATGCCGAGTTTGCCGATCTTTCGCACCATTGGCAGCGAAAGCTGAACAACAGAAAATTCGCTGACAGCGCCCGACTTTTGCGCGAGGACCGAAGACGGTGACGAACCTGATTATCGACGCCTCAGTCGCAGTAAAATGGCTTCTAAAGGAAAAAGATTCTCAAGCTGCAATACGCTTACTCGACGGCAAACATTATCTGCTGGCGCCCGATTTGATCCGTGCGGAATTTGCCAACGTGATTTGGAAACAACAACTTCATGGCGCGCTAAGTAAAAGTGAAAGCATGGAAATCCTTCGGCAGTTCCTGCGCGCACCGTTGGAAATACTGGCTAGCGATATGATTCTCGAAGAAGCCTTATCGCTGGCGATTCAAACGCGGCGGACCGTATATGATTGCACATACCTGGCGCTGGCCGTTCACAAAGAATGCAAGATGGTTACCGCTGATGAGCGCCTGGTGAATTCGCTGCAACAAAGCCGCTGGGCGGAAAACATTTATTTGTTGGGATTGGATTGAGATTACAATAGCGTCGCCGGACAGAACTTGAAGGAATCGCGGCGGATGTTGCGCGAATTGCATATAACCAATCTCGCGGTGATCGCGGACGCGGTGGTGGAATTCGACCGTGGCCTGAATTGCTTTACGGGTCAAACCGGGGCGGGCAAATCTCTGGTGATCGGGGCATTGGAATTGCTGCTGGGACTGCGCTCGCCGCAGAACATGCTCCGCGCCGGGCGCAGCGAAGCCCGGGTGACGGGAATATTTCAGATCGTGGATGCGGGATTACGCCAAAGGCTAGCGGCCATCGCCGACGCGCCGCTGGAAGACGAGCCGGAACTGGTACTCACGCGGCGCATACAGGAAAGCGGACGAACATCCGCGACGCTCAATGGCAATGCGCTCAGCGGCGGCATGCTCAAGGCGCTGGGAGAAACCCTGGCCGACATTCATGGCCAGCACGACGCACAATATTTACTCAAACCCATAAACCAACTGGCGATGCTCGATGAATTCGGCGGAGCTGCGGAATTGGCCGAAAAATTTCGCGCGCTTTATCAGGAGCGCCAGGAATTGCTGGCTCAGCAGCGAGAACTCGCGGCGTCGCAAACGTTGCGCAAACAACAACTTGAATTGTATGAATTCCAGGCCGAAGAAATCGACAAAGCCGCAGTCAAGCCGGATGAACTCGCCGAACTTGAATCGCGGCATAAAACGCTGAGCAACGTGGAAACCATCAAGCGGCAGGCGAGCGCGGCGTATGAAGCACTTTATGACGACGAACACGCCATCGTCGGAAGATTGAAAACCATTACTGCCGTTCTGCTGGACGCGGCGCAACTGCATGAAGAACTTTCCGCGACCGCACAACAGGTGCGCGACGCGGCGATTTCGCTGGATGATGCGGCGTTTACCCTGCGGCGGATCATTGATCGGCTGGAACTGGACCCGGCGGAACTGGCGGAGATAACTGACCGACTCAACACGCTTAACCGGCTCATCAATAAATATGGCGGACAAGGCGCGGGTGCGGCAGAACTATTGGTGTATCGGGACGAAATCGGCAAACAGATTACGGAATTAAAAGCAGCGGATCAGCAGTCGGGAAACGCGGGATCGCAAATTGCCGGGTTGGAAAAGCAGCTCAGCCAGATCGGCCGGGAACTAAGCAAAAAACGTAAAGCGGCGGCGGAAAAATTAATACCTTTAGTGCACGGCCATTTGGCGGAATTGGGAATGGCTGAGGCGCGCTTTCACGTGGAGTTTGTTCCGGCAACGGGTGAGGAAAAGGGGGATGATATGTTCGGTTCACCGCAGGGGCTGGAAACGGCGGAATTCATGATCGCCCCCAATCCGGGCCAGCCGGCGGCGCCGCTGAGGAAAATCGCCAGCGGAGGGGAACTGTCGCGCGTGATGCTGGCGCTTAAATCCATCCTCGCGGCAGGCGACCAGGTCAGTGTACTGGTGTTTGACGAGATCGACGCAAATGTCGGCGGGCGTATGGGCACGATAATCGGAGAAAAACTGCGCGCGCTGGCAGAGCATCACCAGGTGCTGTGCATCACACATTTGCCGCAGATCGCGGCGTTTGCCGACCGGCAAATCACGATTCGCAAGACAGCGCGAAACGGGGAAAGTTTTACCAGCGTAGAGACCGTAACCGGCGACGATCGCGTGCGAGAACTGGCGGAGATGATCACGGGCAAACACGTGAGCGAAACTTCGCTGACGCAGGCAAAAGAACTGCTGGCGAAAGGGGTTGTGCCATGTCGAGGACAAACCAATCCGGAACAACCGGGCAAAAAAGCAAAAGCAGCGGTAAGAGTTTCCAAGAGGCTTTGAGAAATAAGTTCGAGGATCCACGCGTTCTTCCTGCACATGCAGAGGGCTGTCCATTGAAAAAACCTGAAGCGAAAGCGGCTAAATCTCGATGGGGGATTTTGGCCACAATTCTGGCATTAACCGCATTTGGTGTGCCGGGTGTGACTATGGCTGATCCTGCGGTCCCAACGACGGCTCCCGCATCCACACCGCCGGACACGGCGATGCGCGCCTGGCAAATTGTTTCGGGAATACACGCCGAATTTAACACTCCGCCCCAACACGTCCCGACAAATGTAATGCCCGACGGACCGCTGTTGGGCAACGGCAATCTCGGCGTGGTAATTGGCGGCCCACCGGACAAGTTGCGTTTTTATATCGACCGCAATGATTTCTGGAGCGTATTGCGCGGGCGCATTATGCCGATGGGCAGCCTGGAACTTTCCACGCCGGAATTGGCCGGCGCGAAATACCTGATGCAGGAAAACATCGGCACGGCGGATGTGACTGGGAAATTCAGTGTGCCCAACGGCGCGAAGATGGCGATTATGGCGTGGGTGCCGGTGTCGCAAAATATGCTGGTGTTGGAACTGGCTAATACAGGCAACGCGACGCTGCACGTCGGAGCACAACTGCTTGACGGGTGGGGCAATCCAGGTCCGGGATATACAGCGCGCGGCATGGGAAATGCGGCCACATTGGAAGTTTCCGCGGAAACGCAGGACGTATGGATCGGCAACAGACCGGCGCAGCTTGCTCCGCCGCCGGTCAGACACAGGCCGCATGATCAAGACGAAGAAGATCCCGCACATCCACGTCCGGTGTTTATTCCATTTGTGCAAACCGAAGCGCCGTTTGACGGAATGATCAGCGACGTTCAAATCAGTGGAGAGGCGATTCCAACCCTTGAACAGAACATTAATCCCTACAGGTTTTATGAATGGCTGGATCTACAAAAGATAGGACTGTCGATTACGGAGCACGGCGTGATGCAGGCTCAAGTTGATGGCCGGCGCGTGATCAAATGTAGCGGCAAGCCGGGGACGTATGCCGACGGCGGACGGGTTCCGCTCGGGTGGCTGACTTTTGCCACCGAAGCGCAAATCTGGATTAACACGGCGGGGAAACGGAACGTGATTATTTCCGCGCAAGATGAAGGTTTCAGGAACATTAACGGGCAGTTCATGCACGGCGGATTCGAGTTGAGCCTGGTGAACGGACATTTAAGCGCTCGTCTCAATGGCGTTACGGTTACCGCGCCGGATGTGTTGCCTTTGCATCAATGGCTAGAGGTTGGCGCGGAATACGACGGTAAAAAAATGGCGCTGTTGGTGGACGATCATCCGCCGGCATTGGATGTGAATAATCCGAACATGACGCTGATGGGCAGCGGGCGGGGGAAAACCGTCGCGAACACATCTGATTTCCCCACGGCCAATCAGATAATGGGGGCGGACTGGGGAGCGATGCACACGGGCGATGCGGCACTGCCGTTCTATGGAACAGGCCCGATGGGCGTGCTGTGGATGGAGGAGTTTGCGCCATCGGCCGATATCGGCCAAACGCATTATTCCACTCCGATGCAGCCGCTGGAAATTCCACCCGGCAAACACGCGACGATTATTCTGGCGGCCGGCGATGATCGGGATGGTATTTACTATGAACAGGGGACGGTGATGATGTTGGCATTGGATCAAAAATTAGCGGCATTACGAAGCGAACACGACCAATGGTGGAAAAATTTCTGGAGCAAATCGTACGTCGAATTGCCGGATCAATTGATTCAAGATGAATGGTACGGATCGCTTTATTCGCTGGCGTGCTGCAGCAAAGCGGGCGTTCCCGCGCCGGGGTTGTGGGGCAACTGGGTCACCACATCCGAGTCAAACTGGCGCGGCGATTACACGCTGGATTACAACTACGAAGCGCCGTTCTGGGCGGCGTGCCCGACCAATCATCCGGAACTCATGGACAGCTACGACCAGGTTCTGATCGACTGGATGCCGCGGGCCGCAGCCGAGGCGCAGAAGCGCGGATATCAAGGTTTGTATTACATCTGCCATCTTTCTCCCCTGCCGGGCTGGAGCGCGGACCAAAAAGAGGATGAACAGCAAAGATCGGACGGCTTATTCGCCGTGGCGGACTGTCTGATGCGCTGGCAATACACGCACGACGTGGATTATGCGCGGAAAATTTATCCCGTTCTTTCAGGCGTGGCGGACTTCTGGGATCATTATCTGAAACTGGAAAATGGACGCTACGTAGATGTCGATGATGCCGCGGAAGAATTTCATTTTCCAGACGATGTGAATCCGACGCTGAACCTGGCGCTCCTGCGGCTTTTATATTCCAACTTGATTGACATCAGCGTGGCATTGAACGTGGACGTGGACAAACGCGTGACGTGGAGAAACATTCTAGAGCATTTGAGCGATTTGCCCATTGTGGATGCGGCAACCATCCGGGCAGGCGGGGACAAGGCGCATCCACTGACGCTGGCGGATTATTTTGGAAAAACATTCACTGAAGGCAAAACAGTTTTACTGGAAGCCCAAAACCGGACTGAATTTTCCGGCGGCAATTATGACGATACGTTTGCCCCGGGATACGACGAAGATCCAACGATTTCGGGCATCGGCGGAGAGTATGCACTCCAAGCCGCCTTTCCGGCATGGAACATCGGATTGGAAAGCAACGCGAAACTACGCGAAGCGGCGCTGGGAACGGCGGAATTTCAAAGAGGGTGGTACGACGGAAATGCGGATTCGAGTTTTTACGCCGCGGCGGCCGACGCCGGGTACGACGCCAATGCGATTTTGCAACACCTGCATATCTTAATTGACGACTTTGGTTATCCGAATTACGCGTTCCAGATGGCCGACGGAGGAATTGAAAATTTCGCCATCGTTCCCACGGCGATCTGCGCCATGCTGATCCAAAGCTATCAGAGCCAGATTCATTTATTTCCCGACTGGCCGCGGAATCAGGACGTTTCGTTCGGCGATCTGATGGCGTGCGGCGGATTTCTGGTTTCCAGCGTGCTAAAAGACGGCGCGATTCCATTCGTAAAGATCACCAGCCTGCAGGGGCAGATTTGCCGGCTGGAGAATCCATGGCCGGGAGTGAACGTCAATTACGTCGTTACGGGCGCTGATAAGACGACAGGCAATTCGGGAACGTTCAGCGGTGCGGTGCTGGATATACCGACGCAAAAGGGGGAAACGATTTTGCTGACGCCCGC
>DATJSN010000031.1:0-37626 GCA_035504095.1 Phycisphaerae bacterium
CTTGCCATGACCGTAATTATGACTATCGTCGGCGGGGCGGTCGCTGATCTTAACGGCAAAGAGCGTGATAAATGTTGCCAGCACGTCAACGCCGTTGTGCAGGGCTTCGGACAATAATGCCAGACTGCCGGTAAGAATAGCCAGGACAAATTTGGTCAGGGACAATAAGGCGCTGATCAACAGCGATGTTTGGGCAATGCGCTGCTTTTCATTTGCGCTGGTCAATGAAACACCATCGGCAGATCGTTAAAGACGGTGATGTACAGGAATAATGACACAATCAGAATGATTCCGACAAGTTGAATTGCGGCCTGAACTTTGAGCGACAGGGGACGGCCGCGGATTTTTTCAATAATCAGCAATACGAACAAACCGCCGTCAAGAATGGGCAACGGCAAAAAGTTAATGACCGCGAGATTGACGGAAATCACGCCCAGTAAAAAAAGCATATACATGAATCCCAGGCTTTCCGCCTGGTAGGTAACATCAGCTATAACGACAATGCTGTGCAACTGGCTCGGCGAAATGGTCCCGGTGCCCAGCCCGCGCAGGGTTAAATAGGTCCGCAATATCCAACTCCATGTATGATTAAGACCCATTTGAATGGCCGTGCCGACGTTTCCTGCGCGCTGTAATTGCTCGAGTTGGTTAACCGGTAAATTGGGCAGCACATATTCCACCTGATCAAATGCCGCTTTTCTTTCACTGGTAAGAGGCATCAGAATCGGCGGACCACGATCAAAATATAGTACGACCTGATCAGCGGAGTAAGACTGCATTTTATTAACCAGATCAAACCAGTTTCCAATTGGACTGAACCCCGGGCGGTAAGAATTCTTGAGTTCGCCTTCGTCGACGGCGGAACCGATCCCGATGGGTTTGGCGCCGGGTTGGATGCCCAGAAGAACGCCATTCGGTGTTAAGTGTCCGACGGTCGCATTCGTAAAGTCATAAACCGGCGCTACATCTAAAAATCCCTTGCCATCTGATTTTTGGGGTGTGACGTGAAGAGTAACAACGTTTGGTGAAAGTGACTTACTCTGACGCAGCACCTCAAGGTTAATGCTTTGGCCGGCATTATTCTGAATGGTTTGAAGTAATTGATTGATGTCGGGGTAGTTTATCGTGCCGGCGCGCAGAATGACGTCGCCGGTCTGAAGGCCTCCGGCAGCGCCTGCCCCGTCAGGTGAGACATATTGAAGTCGCACTGGCGGATACATTTCAAGTAAAGCGGGAAGTTCATCCACGCCCGCGAGAGGTTCAAGCGTCGGATTAATTACCAAAGTATAGAGTTTGTCCGGTTGATCGGGATACGAAAGTTCCAGTTGTACCGGTTTGCCCTGGCAATTCTGGACGACGGCGTAAAGCTGGCCCCAGTCATTTACCGCGAGGCCATTGGCTTTTCGGATTTTTGACCCAGGAATAATGTTTTTGAATTCCGGATATTCTTGTGAAAGTGCTTTAAAAACGTCCGGATCGATATCGGAAATGGTCAGTGAATTTGCCGCAATGATGCCAAAGGCCAGCAGATGCGTATCAGGATTTTCCACGGGGACGATATTGACATTATGTATGATCGGATCGTTATCACGCAGATATTGCAGGCTGATCGGCTCGGCGCGATTGTCCAGGGCCGCGGCGGCTCCAAGGTCCATGAATTCTAAAAAGCCAAGCGGCGCCTGGTGGTTGATCGAAACAATGCGGTCTCCAACCTGCAGGCCGGCCTTTTGTGCCGGGCTGTTGTATTCAAGGCCGCCGACAACCGCCGGCGGGAATTCCACCCCTGCGCGAAAAACGATGGCGAAAATAAATACGGCAAAATAGAGGTTCATAAAGACGCCGGAGGAAATAACCACCATGCGCTGCCAGATGGGCTTTTTAGTAAATGAGGCGGGATCATCACTGGCCTTTGTCGGGTCCATGTCATCCTGTCCGAGCATCCGCACATAACCGCCGAAGGGAAGCCAGGAAATTCGGTAATCCGTTTCGCCGACGTCACGGCGCAAAACCGGTGTTTGTCCATCGGCGGCAGGCGCTTCGGCGAGTGGACCAATTTGTGCTGAGCCAAAAGTAAATCCCAACCCTTTACGCCAGCCGCATAATCTTGGACCTATGCCCAGAGAAAAAACATCGCAACGAATGCCAAAATATTTGGCCGAAAGAAAGTGCCCAAGTTCATGAAAATAAATCACAGAACCAAATCCCACGACAACCAGGAAAATCTTTCGCGAGGTATCCAATACATCCAGCAAGCCAAGCTGGCCAAGCAAAAGCATCGGGGTAAAAAAGCAGACCATTAAAGCGGATAACGACAAGGCGCCTTTGTACCGCCGTGACCTGTGTTTTCTGATTAAGTTCACTCTGCAGCCTCCTGACGCGCCCATTTGTCCGCCGCCAGCAATTCTTCAAGCGTCGGATCGGGCTTAAAACCTCTTTGAAGATGTTTGTTTAGCACGGTTTGGGTACGCTGAACTATCTGACCAAAGGGAATTTGGCCTTCTCGGAAGAGCGTATTGCAGACTTCGTTGGCAGCGTTAACCACCGCTCCGCTGGTGCCTCCCCGGCGAATGACCTGGTAGCCAAGCTGCAGGGCGGGAAAACGTTCATCAGGTTGTTCAAAATTCATCTCTCGTATTTTAGCCCAATCAAGCCGGTGGCTGCACCCTTTATGCCGCCTGGGATGCGTGAGCGCATATTGAATGGCCGTGCGCATGTCCGGTGTACCAAGCTGGGCAATGACGCTGCCGTCCACAAACTCGATCATCGAATGAATGATGGATTGCGGGTGGATCAGCACGTCAATGCGCTCCGGCGGCAGATCGAAAAGCCAGTGCGCTTCGATAATTTCCAGGGCTTTGTTCATTAAAGTGGCCGAATCGATGGTGATTTTCGGGCCCATGCGCCAATTGGGATGATTCAGAGCTTCCTGGACGGTAGCGGTGGGGATTTTTTCCGCCGGCCAGGTCCGGAATGGCCCGCCGCTGGCGGTAAGAATAATGCGATGAATTTCTTTGGGTTCCCCGGAACGCAGAGCCTGGAATATGGCCGAATGTTCGCTGTCCACCGGGATCAGAGTGGCCTTGTGTTTTTTTACCAAGGGCATCACCAAAGTGCCGGCGGCCACCAACGTTTCTTTATTGGAAAGAGCGATGCATTTGCCGGCTTTGGCCGCGGCCAGAACAGGCGCCAGACCGGCAGCACCGACTACAGATGCCGATACGATGTCTACGTCTTCTCTGGTGGCCACGGCACAGGCCGCCTCAGAACCACGTTGCACGCTGATGCGACTGGCGGCAAGCATTTTTTTTAAATGGGAAAAATCTTCTTCGCTTTCCGGATCACACAACACCACTGTTTTTGGACGGGTCTGAAGGGCTTGTTCGGCAAGTTTTCGCCAGTTTCGCCCCGCGGTCATGGCGGTTATACGATAGGGTTTGCCCAGATGACGGACCACTTCCAGCGTGCTTGAGCCAATCGAACCGGTGGAACCCAAAACCGCCACGCGCCGAATAGATGATGATTTGGGCTCTTTGGAGCGAACCCGAACCGCCGTTGCCGCCATGTAAAACGATCCTGAAGCAATAGCCCGTAAAACCAGCGGGCGGCAAAGCCTCCCGAAATAACGATAATAACTTCCATTATATGTTTCACAAGCGGGATTTAAGCTTGAAAATTGTTCAGCCTTGACCACGATTCAGGAAATCTTTACTCTTGATGAACTCAGAAGGCACAGTGTGCCGACATTTTCCGCGGTAGCTCAATGGTAGAGCAATCGGCTGTTAACCGATCGGTTGTAGGTTCGAGTCCTACCCGCGGAGTTATATTAACATTCACTTGACGCGTTATAGCGCCGGCCCGACCATATTGCGTGATGAACCTGCACCGGACGTTCCATAGACATCTGTTTTACCTTTGGCTTGCGGCTTCAGCCGCGTTGACCTTCGCCACCTGCGCCAAATACGCCGCGGCGGACGCGCAAACTGTTGTTCAATCCGCAGATACATCCAATCATGTATTGATCGTCGGCACGGATCAATCGCCGCCATTCGTCATCTACGATCCAAAAGACGGAACCTTCAGCGGACTAACCATCGAATTATGGAAAAATATCGCCCGGCAGCTTGGCTACCAATACAAATTCCGTTACTACGAGCAATTCGATCAACTTCTACAAGACACCGCGGCGGGAAAAATTGATGTAGCACTAAGCTCGATTACCGTAAATGCCCAGCGGCAGCAATTGATGGATTTTACCGAGCCATACTTTGCCACCGGGCTGAGCATTGCCGTGCCGATCAAACATGAAAATACCTGGCTGGTGGCGGCGCGTGAACTGATCACGCCGCACTTTCTGGAATTATTTGCGGCGGTGGGGCTGCTATTACTTGGATCGGGTTCTCTGATGTGGCTGCTGGAACGAAAAATAAATCAAAGTGAATTCCGGCGGCGAATGCTGCCGGGCATAGGCGATGGAATATGGTGGTCGGCGCAAACCATGACCTCGGTTGGCTACGGCGACATAGTGCCGCGGACTTTTTCGGGGCGGCTGGTCGGACTGTTTTGGATGTTCAGCAGCGTGGTGATTATTTCCAGTTTTACCGCGGCGATTACATCCGCCCTTACCGTCCAAAACCTCGCCGGGCCGGTTGTCTCGGCGGCGGACTTGTCACATGTAAAAGTCGGAACCATTGGTCCGGGGACCACAAGTATTGACTATCTGCAGCAACAGGGCATTCATCCAATCATCTTTTTACACATCACCGACGCACTGAAGGCCCTTCAGGCCGGCCAGGTAGATGCGGTGGTTTACGATACACCACTATTGCAGTACCAGATTCAAAAAGATTTTCCCGATAGCCTTCGTATCTTACCTGGGTTATTGCGGATTCAGTACTATGCGCTGGCCATGCCTTCGAATAACCCGCTTCGCCGGGAGATCAATTTCGCCGTGCTTAGGGAAATCTACAGTCCCGACTGGCAGACATTATTAACGCAATATCTGGGGCCTACGCCATAACAATTCTTCAGAACCTATCCCAAAACATATCGAGGTCATGATCCCGATAAATTTCGGGACTGCCTGGCCGCAAACGTTTTTTACATAGCCCCGGCCCTGGCCGGGGCAGAGAGCGCCGAATATCGGAATTCGCAAAATTCTGCACGCGATGAGCAAATTTAGTTGTTGCGGATTGCCGCCCCCGGCAAGCCGGGGGCTATATCAAATGCGGCCAAACGCTTCCCTTGCCATGTTCGAAAAATAATTTATATTTCTTTTGTCTTAATGAAATCAGTTTCGCATTCGGAAATACTCATGGCGATGCCGTCAGCGATTTTGAGGTAACTGCGGAGAAAGGTATGACTTTTCTTCCTGAAAAAAACGGGAAAGCACCCTTTGTCTCTGCGGGTTTTACACTCATTGAAATAGTCGTTGTTCTGGCCATCATCGTGCTGTTAATTGGCGTGGGTTTTGCGGTGGGCAGTGAAGTGAAAACAGATATGCAGACGCTTTATACCAAGGCAGAGCTCAAAAACCTTGCGGCCATTTTGGATGAGGTGCAGGAAAAGTGCGGCCCGATCTGGTTGACCGTATCTAAAATTGAGGCGCAAGACAATAAAATCGGCGTCACGCCGCCTTCAGCTATCTATGTATTCCTGAATGAATATCAGGGACTTCACAGCTTTAAGGACGCCGGTGGAACATGGCGAATCAGTCCGAATTATCTGACGAGTTTGTCTTCCGATTTTGTGCAGACCGGAACGATTACCGCGCCCGACGGTACGAATATGATTGGAATCGTTAACGTTAATGACGCCTTTGGCAATCCTATACAACTTTATACCAGTCCAACAATAAAACACACCCCATTTTTCCTGAGTTATGGCCCTGGATTATGCGTCATTGGGTCTGCAGAGAATATTCACAGTTATGATCCGTGATGCATTATCTAATTTGTATCGCGACCGGAAGAGCGGCTCTTGTTAGGTTACCTGGCAGATTCTAGAATAGGGTGTAGAGCCTCTTAAAGCACCAGTAGCTCAGTTGGTAGAGCAGCTGACTCTTAATCAGCGGGTCCTAGGTTCGAGCCCTAGCTGGTGCAGTATCTTCAAGCACATGGTTATTGTTGATTGCCACATGCACAGATGGCGTTTTTGAATGACCATTTGTCGAGCCATTTGAGCGATAAACATTTTGAGAGCTCGCTGAAATGAACTCCGTAGCCCGCTCCAGTGGGAGCGGTTTGCTGATGTAGTACCCCTGGACGTAATCGGAACCCATTTTCCGAAGCGCATCCAGATGGAATTCACATTCAACTCCTTCGGCGACCACCTCAATATTCAGTGAGTGCGCCAGGGCCATGATGGCCTGAACAATCGAGCAGCTCATCGTATCCCTGTCCATCAGGCTGATAAAACTGCGGTCTATTTTTAATGTATCAATGGGCATGGAATGCAAATAACTCAACGACGAATAGCCCGTGCCAAAATCATCCACGTCGATTTTAACGCCCATCGTGTGCAGCCGTACCAGAGTGCGTATGGCAAATTCCGCGTTTTGCATGGCCACCGTTTCGGTAATCTCCAGCCGCAGGCAGTTCGCCGGAAGCCCCGATTCAGCAAGGACGTTGGCTACATCATAGACGAAGGTAGGCAGTACAAATTGCTTTCCCGAGACGTTTATCCCGACGGAAAGCGTTGAAAGTTCAGGGAATTGTTTCTGCCACTCGCGAAGCTGACGGCACGCGGTAAGCATCACCCAGCGGCCGATGGGAATAATCAGGCTCGTTTCTTCGGCGATGGAAATAAATTCACCCGGCGGCAGCAAACCCTGGGTGGGGTGTTGCCAGCGAAGCAGCGCCTCAAGAGAAACCAACCGGCCGTCGGTGGAAAAGATGGGTTGATAATGCAATTGCAGTTCATTGTTTTCAATAGCGTGCCGAAGTTCAGTTTCTATTTGCCAGCGTTTCATGGCCAGCGAATGCATTTCGGGATCGAATAAACGGGTACAGGCTTTGCCGGCGATTTTAGCCTGATACATGGCAGTATCAGCATCGCGCAAAATGTCTTCAGATTGCTTGTATCCGGGAACGCCAATCGCCACACCAATACTTACAAACGTGCATATTTCATGACCATTGATATTAAACGGAGCGATTAGAGCCTGTTGGACGCGATCGGCGACGCGCAAAGCATCCGTCTCGCTTTGTATATCTTCGAGTACCAGAACAAATTCGTCGCCGCCAATGCGGGCCACATGGTTTTCCGCCGGCCGGGCAAGCGTATCGTTCTCACGTATGAGCGCCGTTAAACGGCGTCCGATTTCGATAAGGAATTTATCGCCGACGGGATGTCCCAGGCTGTCGTTGATCACTTTGAAACGGTCGAGATCCATAAAAAGTACCGCAAACCGGCTTTCCGGATTGCGATGTGTTCGCGCGAGACAGTGACTGATCCGGTCCATCAGGCGACTGCGATTGGCCAGTCCGGTCAATCCGTCATGCAGCGCTTCGTGACGCAGTTGTTCTTCCGCCATTTTGCGATCGGTAATATCCGTAAAAGATCCCGCCGCCCGAATGACACGGTTGTTTGCATCACGCACGACTACGCCGCGGCAGAGTATCCAGCGGTATTGTCCATCCTTATGCTGGATGCGGTATTCGCCGCGTAATTGATCGTTAAGCCCCTCGAAATGTTCTTTTTGATCGGTCAATAACCTCGGCAGATCCTGTTTATGGACGCGTCCCAGCCATTCTCCGGGAGAATCCCCGATCTCCGAGTCGCAATAGCCAAGCATGGATTTCCAGCGCGTCGAAAAATAAATTTTGTCGGCCACCAGATCCCAATCCCACAAACCGTCATTGACGCCGGTTTCGGCCAGACGATAACGTTCTTCAGATTCTTTTCGTTGCTGGATTTCATCGAGAAGTTTTTGATTGGTAATTTCCAGTTCCCGCGTTCTTTCCAGAACCATGCTGTTCAGCTGGTTGAGTTTCAGATGCGCATGCCGCGCCAAATACCATTTTTCGGTAAGCGCACAGGCCAACTGGCACACTTCAACTGTATCAAACGGTTTTTTCAGGATCAGCAGCCGGTCGCCGGAGCCGAATTTTTTTGATATTTCTTCCCATGAATAGTCCGAATATGCGGTGCATATAACAATTTGAATATCCGGGTCGACTTCCCAGATTTTTTCAATGGTTTGCAAACCATCCCATCCCGGCGGCATGCGCATGTCGACAAAGGCCAGGGCATATCGCTGGCCGGTTTCGACTGCCCGTCGTACCAACTCCAGGCCTTCCTGTCCTTGGTAGGCGGAGTCCAGTCCAAACTTAATTCGTTGCGGGGCCGGCTGGGACTGTCCAAAAAGCTTGGCCTCCAGATCATCCAATGCGCCGGCATCTTTGGGCGCGAGTATTTTGTGAAAATCGTCATGAATGGCCCGATTGTCATCAATGATGAGAATCCGCCGATTTTTATCTTCCTGGCTCATGCTACTCTCCTGTTGTCATCCGTTTGTTTGGCGGAATTGATTGGAAGTTCAATGATGAACTCTGCGCCTTTGCCCGGACCGTCGCTAAAGGCGCTGATTGATCCGCCCATACCCTTGGCCGCCAGTGACGAAGTATGCAGGCCAAAACCGTGTCCATCCGCTTTTGTGGTAAAACCATGGGAAAAAATACGCGTCAGATTGTTTTGTTCGATTCCCACGCCGGTGTCGCGCACGCTGATAAAATATCGTGAAGAATCAGCCGGTGATATGCCGGTACGAATGGTCAGCACGCGGTCGGAATCGGTGCAGCGCATGGCCTGTTTGGCATTACCGATCAGATTAACGAGCATCTGCAAAACCCGGTGTTTTTCCATCAGTATCCGCGGAAGCTCCTCAAACTCGCGCACAATTTTAATCCGATGCCGTTCCAGTGATTCTCCGTTGATGCGCAAGGCATCTTCCACAAGTTCAGGCAAAAGCACTTCTTCACTCACGCCGCACACGCGCGCGTAATTCTGTTGCATGGTAATAATCTGTTTGACGTGTTTAATATTTTCGATCAGCGATGTGAGTTCCTGAAGAATATCCTCTTGTTCCTTGCCCAGATGTTCTCCAAGTTGTGTGAGGTAATCGGTGATCTGGATGCCTTTCTGGTCTTTGGCAAGATAATCGGCAAGGTCTTCGCGGTGCTCGCGAAACATTTGCGCGACTTTGGAAATCGCCGCGATTTTTAACGCTTTAATTTTGTCCGTTGCCACGGATGCGGAAACGTTAACGCTGTTGAGTACGTTTCCAACGTTGTGTAAAACTCCCGTGGCGACTTCGGCCATGCCGGCCTGGTGAGAAATGGAAATCAGACGGCTTTTTAATTCCTGTCGTTCCGTCTCCGCGAGTTTGCGCGCGGTGATATCGCGCACGGTTCCTTCATAATAAAGGATCTTTCCATCGGGATCGCATACGGCATGAGAAGTCTCGGATATCCAGATCAGTGTTCCATCCTTCCGGCGCACCTGTGATTCCCAGTTGCAAATTGAACCATGACGTTCTGTTTCGTTAAGAACCTGTTTGCGGCTTGTGGGTTTGTCGTAAATCTGCGAGGCGATATCCGTGATCGAATTTTTTAACTCTTCCGGGCTGTCATAGCCGTATATTTTTGCCAGCGCCGGATTGGCCAGAATATACCTTCCCTGAGGAGTGGATTGAAATATTCCCTCGGTTATGTTTTCAAAGATCGATCGATATTTCTTTTCCACCTTGGCTTCGGCCACTTCAGCATTACGCGTCTGGAGTTCCTGTGAACTGAGTTCCATGGATCGTTCACTGAGCGCACGAGCCTCATCGGCCTGCGTATAGGCGTCATCGACGGCGTCAATGAACTGTTTTAGTTCATTTGAAAATTGATCCGTCTGGCCGAAATATTTTTTGATTTGTCGCTGAAGAAGTCGGTGCATTTATATTTCCCCAAATGTCGTAATGGTCATGGTCTGATTATGTAGTGCGCAGCGTGATGTGGAAGAAGGGGAAATTTCGCCATAGGAATAAAATCCGGTCGTGACCGTTTCTTTACCAAGTACATCGCTGACTGTTTCCACTTCTTCTTCAATACGTTGTCGGAGAACGAGTTTTCGCCCCACGCAACTGATCAGTATGGCAAGCTGGGCCTGGGAATTTCCAATTTTATGACGGCAAAACACCGCGGCTTTGTTGGCACCTTCAACCAGTCGATCGAAGTTGGCGCGCATGAATCGCGCCATATTTCCCTCCGGCATATCGCCGGCAAAGGTCATGCTTTGTGCCTTTTCATCAATTCCCAGGATTGTGCGGACAATGGTTTCGTCGGAATGTTTGTCGCGCAGTCCCAGGGGAAATAACAGGCCGCTCGCCGGCAATTTATCCGAGTAAGCTCCCAAATATTCTTTATAAAGGTCCAGCGCCGATCGGCCGTCAAGTTCATAAAGAACGTTGCTCTTGGATCGTGTAATGCATCGTTCCGGGCCGAACATGTCCCATCCACCCATTGACCCATAACCGACTTTGAGTCTGGCGCCGTAAAATCCGAGCAATACAATTCTTTTTTGGGCGGCAACGCCATCGGTACAGACGTACGTTTCACTGAAACGATCTCCATCTCCGGAGAGTCCTCCGGTGATGGAGACACCTTCGGGCAGACTGCTGATGACGCCCTTAACCAGTTCGCTGCCATTAACGGAAAGTCCGTCAGAGAGAATAAATACATGGGCCAAACCATCATGTTTCAAGTCATGAGCCAGGCGTTTGCCGATGGAAAAACTTTCCTCAGGCGCGGCAATTGCCGCATCCACGGCGCGAACAGTTGTACTATCAAACTTGACAGCGGTGGCCGTCATCGAATCGTCTATAACATGATCGCCGGCGATTTCACCGGCCGTTGAACAACCGCATATATATGCTTTGGGATGAGACTTGCGAATTTGAGCCAATAGTGCGTTATCTTTCATCAGCGCCGATGAGCCGAAAATTAAAACGAGGTCGGCACGGTCACCGTTGTGAATGCCGTTGATTTGTTGAACCCATTGGGTCTGGTTATTCCATACAGCTCGCGCAACTTGCATAGTACAACACCTCGAGGAAATAACGACGCCTGCATTAGTTGCATACGCGAATCCCTTCAACATTGCGACAATTTCATAAAGCTATGGAAACGCCGCACGACCGAGGTCCATCTCGAACCTTTTATCGGTAATTGTTTATGCACACTTAATTCACAAACTTAGTCCTGTAATATCGACTGCGGAATTGATCATTCATCGTCACCGCGTCAATACTCTTGATAGGCCAATTCGTCGAAAATATCGGCAATGCCCGTGTTCTGGGCAAATAAAAATTAAGCTGCAAGTTAATTGTGCAAATCGTCGCTTGATGTTGGAGTACAAGCCATCGATATTTTTGTTTATTTGGATCATGACTATCCGGGGCAATCACTTTATGATTAGCGCATATGAATCAATCTCTAAAAGATAAGTTTGCCCTGGTAACCGGCGCCAGCAGCGGTATTGGAAAAGCGGTTGCACTGCATCTTGCTGAACTTGGCGCATCGGTGACGATTTCAGCGCGACGTGATGAAAAACTCGCTGATCTGGTTAAAACGATTCAGAGTGTCGGCGGGCAGGCACAGGCGGTCAAATCGGACGCAGGCAATACAGGGCAGATTGACGATCTTTTTGCCAAATGTTTGTCATGGGGAAGACGCCTTGATGCTGTGGTGGTTAATGCCGGCCGTGGTCTTGCCGGCGGCGTATTGAACAGCGATGAAAATGCCTGGGAGGAAATTTATCGTCTTAATGTTCTGGGTGCAGCCCATTTGATGAGAATAAGCGCCCAACACATGGTCGAACAAAAAGGCGGGGATATTGTGGTGCTCGGTTCGGTTTCGGGGCATAACATTTCTCCTTACAGCGGGTTTTACGGCTCCAGCAAATGGGCCATCACCGCCGCAGCGGAATCTTTAAGGCGTGAAGTATGTTCCCACGGCGTAAGGGTCAGCACGATAATGCCGGGTGTCGTGCAAAGTGAATTTCAGGAGGTCGCGGGCTACAACTTTGAAAATTTCTCGAAGTCAGCACAGCGCTTTGGCAAATGTCTGGAACCCGCCGACGTCGCCCGAGCCATTGGATTTATAATCACTCAGCCGGCGCATGTTCATATCAACGAACTGGTTATCAGGCCAACCGGTGAGGATTATCCTTAAATTATTCTTTTGATTCCCTTTTCCAATATATATTCTGAGGGTTACAATATGCGTCAGGCTACTGATTTTCGGCGGAAATGACAGAAATCATTTTAACCATGCTTAATTATTAGAGGTTTTGCAAATGACAACGGGGTTTGAACACGACCCTGCTGGTCTTAAACAGACCGGCGGGCCTGATGAAAAATCTGAGATTGATCGGGCCGTTAATGAGGCCATGAGCGGACTTTCTCTGGATGCGTTATTAGCGCAAATGTCCGCTCCCACAGCCCCTGCAGAAAAACAAGCCAAAAGACCTCAGCGGGGCGGCAGGCCGCAGGCTGGTGAGCCGTCTGCGGCAGATATTGCAGTACAAGGCCGCCTTAGACGCGGCAAAATTGTCGCTGTACGTGATCGCAGCGTCTTCGTTGATTTGGGCGGCAAATCCCAGGGTATAGTTCCGCTGGATCAGTTTATACCGGATGATCCGGAAAAACCTGAGGAATCGACGGCCCCAGGTACGGAATACGAATTCAACTATGTGGGATATGACGAGCGCGAAGGATTGGTGCTTTTATCACGTCGTGGCGCTGTGATGCATGGTGGAATTGAGCAACTCCATGAGGGAGATATCGTGGAGGGAACAGTCAGCGGCGCCAATAAAGGCGGGCTGGAAGTTAAGATCAACAATATCCGTGCTTTTATGCCCGCTGGTCAGGTAGACGTTCGTTTTACCGCTGATCTGAACTCACTCATCGGCCAGAAAATTAAGTGTCGGATCATTCAGTTGGATCGTACCGCGCGAAATCTTGTGGTTAGTCGCCGAGCGATTCTCGAAGAAGAACAGGCAGGACAAAGAGAAAAAACATGGAGTGAACTGGCAACCGGTCAGATTCGTGAGGGAGTAGTCAGCAGCGTGCAGCCATATGGGGCATTTGTAGACCTTGGCGGCGTGGACGGTCTGTTGCATGTTTCTGCCATGAGTCACACGCGAGTTTCCGATCCGTCCAAAATTGTAAAGCCCGGAGACAAAATTCAGGTAATGGTACTTTCGGTGGATCGCGAGACTCAGCGGGTGTCGTTGGGGCTCAAACAACTTACCCGGGATCCATGGTCAACAGTCGGCGAAAATTTTCCCGTGGGAACTACCCTCACGGTTAAGGTAACTAAAGTCATGGACTTTGGCGCATTTGTTGAACTTACTCCGGGAGTTGAGGGGCTGATTCATATCTCGGAGCTCTCGAATAAACGCATTGGGCATCCGCGTGAAGTTGTAGAAGTCGATAAGCAAATCCAGGCTAAAGTCATCGGCGTTGATCCGGAAAAAAAGAAAGTTAGTTTATCGGTGGCGCAACACCTTCGCGAAACTTCCGCTCAAAGCGCCCAGACGTCGACGCCAGCAGCGTCCAACACTCCGGCTGAGCTTGTTAAGCCGTCTGTTGCACCCAAAAATAAGGCCCTTAAAGGCGGGCTGTAAACAACTATTTTTGTATATATAAAATAGGGTTGACAAACTTTGTGAAAAATAGTACAAAGGTGTTTCGAGTTGGCGGAAGGTAGATGGAAGACGAGAAATCGTCTGAAAAATTAGATCGAGAAAAATCTCATCAAGACGTTCGTAGTGCTCACGGCGCTATGGAACGTCTTGAAACCCATACCGAAGAACGCCTGGCCGGTCAAACTGCCGGTGCAGGCGGAGGAATCCGAAAATTCGCGGGTATGGGATTCGAATTTCTCGGCGTGATTCTGATTTTTGGTTTGATCGGTCATTGGCTGGATGAAACATACCACTGGAACGGAGTTGCTACTATGACGGCGATCCTGGTGGGATTTGTTGGCGAGATGTACTTGCAAATCAAGTCCATCATGCGCTGGGGAAAAAAGTAATGTCTGTGAATGCGGCAAGGGTTATTTCTAATGGGTGATTCCATTACACAATCTGCTCAGGATAGAAATAATTGGCGTCTTCGTCTGGCGCTATTATTGACTTCGCCTGTGGTCATCCTTTGTGTCATGTGTGTGGGAATCGTCGGGCTTAGCCTGCTCAAACGGCCGCTGTATCTTGAGGAAATGTTTATCGCGGCATTACTAAGCGTTACCGTTGGCGTTTTGGCCGTGCTTCCAATGGCCATACTTATCAGCAGGGGAGCGGTCCTGCTTATTCGTTGTGCGCAGCTGGCCATCATGATCCGCCTGGTCGGCCCGATTATTGGTGTATTGATTGTTCTGTTAGTTCCTGCGTGGCACGCACACAGGCAGCAAATTCTGATCTGGCTGCTGGCGTTTTACTTTGTGCTTTACCTGGTGGAAAACCTGGTGTCATCCTGGGCGTTTAAACACGCCTGCGCGTCCTGACGTGGTAGCGCGGTATCGCCGCTATTGGGATTTCAACACTGGCAAAGCCATGTTGTTGAATTATGTTTGACGAGAATAACTTCGAATGAACCCGCAAATAGCCATTCATCAGCTTCCATCGCCTGTGCTGGCGGTGGACTTTCTGGACGATGTGGTGACACACAATATCAGCCCGTCGCCGATATTCACGCTCTTTGGAGAGCCGGTTTATTTCACCAATGACATGTTGATGATGCTGCTTACAGCAGGATTGATGCTTTATTTGTTTCTTAATATGGCCCGCGAGTTAAAGACAAATCCCGTCCCAACAGGTTTTAGAAATTTTCTCGAAGCAGCCATGGTCTTTCTGCGCCAGGAGCTTTTTGTACCCATGCTGGGCAAATGGGCTGACGTCTTTACCCCATATCTATGGACGGCATTTTTTTTCATCCTGTTTCTTAATCTTTTGGGCATGCTGCCCGTAAATCAGTTAATAGAGCTCACCAATTATTTCACCGGTTGGAAAATACCTGAATTCTGGGGCGGCGCTACGGGCAATGTGAGCTTCACCGCGGTGATGGCCTTGAGCACATTTTTTATCGTGCATGTATCGGGCATCGGAGCTCACATTAGAGCGGTTCGCACGCGACAGGAAAATAATTTAGCCGGACATGAAGAGGCAGGGGTAGGTCATGATGATGCAGTCGCCACAACAGCGCCGGCTGCAAAACCAAACCGTGTCTGGCCGATCGCCGTGGTCGGCGGAATACTGCTCTATTTAAAAAACATGGTGCCAACGGTTCACTGGACGCTCTGGCCAATGATGTTTGGACTCGAGCTCCTGGGAACGCTGGTGAAACCACTTTCACTTTGCATGCGTCTTTTCGCCGTCATGATGTCCGGGCCGCTGGTGGTGGCTGTTTTTGTAAGCATGATTTTTATGGCCGCAAGCTATTTAACTCAAAGTATCATCGGTTTGCCGGTCATTTGTTTCGGTGTGGCGTTTGAGGCGCTGCATCTGTTGGAGGCGTTCTTACAGGCTTTTATTTTTACGCTTTTAAGCGCGGCGTATATCGCCGCGGCCGTGGCGCCGGATCATTAAACCGGGCTGCGGTAATTATCCATAGATTTTCGTTTATTAGGAGTAAAACATGGATCCAGCAACAGCCCATAGTGCAATTCAAGCGGTGGCCAGTGCCGACACCACGACGCTCAGTGCAGCGATCAAGGTAGCCGGCGCTCTGATCGGCGCCGGAGCGGGCGTAGGCGGCGCCGGTGCAGGCGTGGGCGCCATCGGCGGCAGCATGTGCGAAGCCACAGCGCGTCAGCCGGAGTTGATTAATACCATTCGCGTCCAGTTCTTTCTGGCCGCGGCCATCATTGAAGGTTTTACCTTCCTCCTGCTGGCCCTGGCCATGATCGTACTGTTTACAAACGGCGGTTTTTAGTTCGCCAAAGTTCGAGAGGTTCATTGATTATGAAATCAAAGACCAATCATTACCGTCGCTTTTTGTTTTTGCAGCGCCGAGGACCGGCGTTTGTCCTGGCCATACCGATGGCTTTTGTGCCGCTGGTTTGTTCCTCCGTTGCTCGGGCGGCTGATGCCTCCGGCAACGCATCAGGAAATTCTTCAGCTAGTGGATTACTTTCGCCGGATCCGGGTATGGCCCTGATCACCTTTCTCATTTTTGTCATATTGCTTGTCATTCTGGGGCGTTTGGTGTGGCCATCGTTGATGACCGGACTAAAACGCCGAGAGGATTCCATTCGGGAAAGTATTGAGGCGGCCGCGGAAGCACAGGCAGAGGTGGAAAAAACACGTAAGATGCTCGAAGAAAAAATCGCTGAAGTTCAATTACAGGCGGCGGCGCAATTGCAACAGGCCAAGGCTGATGCTTTTAAAATTGCGGAAAAAATCCAGGAAAAAGCAGAAGATGAGTCCCGCGCACTCAAGGAGCAGGCGATGCGCGATATCGCCGCGGCGCGTCAACAGGCACTGACGCAGATCGCCGATCTGGCGGCGAACGTCAGCGTTCAGATAGCTAAAAGAATTTTAGAACGTGAAATCAACGTTGAAGATCAGCGTCGTCTGGTGGCCGAATCCATTGAAGAACTCACCATCGCGGAGCAAAGCTGAACAATGCAAGACAACTTACCTGAAATTTCGCCTGTCGCCCGCGCTTACGCCGAGGCATTGCTTGACGTGGCACAAAACACCGGCCAACTTGACGATGTGGCCGCGGATATCGCGGCTTTAAAGGCGTTGCGCGCTGCGGCGTCTGATATAACCAAATTCCTAAAGGCAGCGAGCATCTCCACGGAAGAAAAGCTGCATATCCTCCGGGAAACATTGGAGCCGCTATTGAATCCATTAACCATGAGAACCATTGAATCCATGGCGCGCCGCGATCGCCTGGAGCTTCTGCACGATCTGGTTGATGCATTTGACGCTCAGATGGAAGAACGCAAAAACCGCATCAGAGTGGAACTGTCTGTTCCGCAGCCAGTTTCGTCGGAAGATCACGCGCGTCTGGAGCAGGCGATGTCCGGCAAGCTGGGTAAACAGGTCGTTTTGCGTACCATACAGAAACCGGAACTTATCGGCGGAGGACAGTTGCGCATCGACGATCTCTTGATTGATGGTTCCATACGCTATCGCCTGGAACAGATGCGGCGGCATATGAGAGAAAAAATTCTTTCCACTCCCGGTGAACAAAACATGATAACAGTCTGAACTTAAGGTGGAGTCGGAAAAACTCCCGAAAATAAAAGAAAGCGAACTTTAGGGTGTATGCATGAAATTTAAAGTCGATGAAATCGCCTCCGTTCTTCAACGCGAAATCGCCACATTCCAGGACCGCCTGGAGGTTTCCACGGTCGGCAAAGTAATTGAAGTCGGCGATGGCATCGCGCAGATTTACGGCCTCAATAGCGCCATGTCCGGCGAAATGTTGGAATTTTCCAACAACATCTATGGACAAGTTTTCAATCTCGAGGAAGAAACCGTCGGCGCGGTCATTTTCGGGGATGATTCCCAAATCAAGGAAGGTGACCTGGTCCGTTCCACAGGGCAACTGCTTTCCGTGCCGGTTGGCGAACAGCTTTTGGGCCGGGTGGTCAACTCGCTGGGTCAGCCGATCGACGGCGGGGCGCCCATTCAAACCTCCGAGCGGCGCAAAGTAGACGTGATCGCTCCCGGTATTGCCGACCGCCAGCCGGTTAAAGAGCCGCTGCAGACCGGCATCAAGGCCATTGATTCCATGATTCCCATCGGACGCGGTCAGCGCGAATTAATCATCGGTGATCGGAAAACCGGTAAAACCGCCATAGCCATTGATACGATCATCAATCAAAAGAAATATTTCGGAACTCCCGACGAAATGATTTGCATTTACGTTGCCATCGGTCAGAAGGAATCAACCGTCGCCGGCGTGGTGGACATGTTGCGGCGCCACGGAGCCATGGATTATACCATTGTGGTCATCGCCGGCTCATCGGATTCAGCGCCCTTGCAATATATTGCCCCCTATGCCGGGTGCGCCATGGCCGAACATTTCATGTGGAAAGGCAAGGCCACACTATGCGTTTATGACGACCTTTCCAAGCAGGCGCAGGCTTACCGCCAGCTTTCGCTGTTGTTGCGCCGGCCGCCGGGGCGCGAAGCTTATCCGGGCGATGTGTTTTATCTGCACAGCCGACTTCTCGAGCGGGCTTGCAAACTCTCCAATGAAAACGGCTCTGGTTCACTCACCGCATTGCCGGTCATTGAAACGCAGGAAGGTGAAGTCTCCGCCTATATTCCCACCAACGTCATTAGCATTACCGATGGCCAGATTTACCTGGAGCCGGACCTGTTTTATGCCGGCGTGCGCCCGGCGATCAACGTCGGAATTTCCGTAAGCCGCGTGGGCGGTTCAGCCCAGATAAAGTCCATAAAACACAAAAAAGTTGCGGCTTCTTTACGGCTGGACCTGGCGGCATATCGGGCGCTCGAGGCATTTACACAGATCGGCACGGAACTGGACCCGGCCACTCAGAAACAGCTTGATCGGGGAGCCCGTATGGTCGAAATTCTCAAACAACCGCAATACAGGCCCATGGAAGTGGTCGATCAGGTCGCCATAATTTACGCCGGCACTCAAGGGTATCTGGATAACGTCGCCCTTAAGGACGTGTTGCAATGGGAAGCTCAGTTTTTGGAATACTGGAATGCCTCCGGTGCTGCGGTGCGCGATGAATTATCAAAGAAAAAAGAACTCACTGCTGAACTGGAAGCCAAATTGGTAGAGGTGATTAAAAACTTCAGCAACGTCACACCGCTGAACAAAAAGAAAGTCGATCTGCCTGAAGCCAAGCCCATTGACGAAGCGGTTAAACAGCAGGTGCGGGAGGCGCAGAAGTAATTTCGCCGCAGTTGCGGCGGACAACTCTGATGCGGTGAATGGATGGCAAAAGCCAGAGAAATCGTTAAGCGTCGGAAAGCGGCGCGCAACATATACAAGATCACCAAGGTGATGCAGATGGTGGCTACAGCGCGCTTTCAGCGCGCGCTTAAACGCTCTAAGGGTACAAGGCCCTACCTGGAAAAACTCAACGAGCTTGTCGGCAACGTTTTGCGCGGCGCCAGGGGCGCCCCGGAACTCCAGCGGCATCCGCTACTCAAGGCCCGCACGCCGCTCAAACGCGCCGCCGTTCTGGTTGTGACCAGCAACCGCGGTCTGGCCGGCGGCTACAACAGCCAGATCTTGCGACTGGCCATGCAAACCATTCACGAGCTTGAGCAAAATGGGGCCGAGGTTGACATACACGTCGCCGGCCGCAAAGGCGCCGCCTATTTTCGTTTCGCCCAGCGTCCGGCTGTCGCAAGTTACACGACGCTCAGCGACAATCCAAAATATGAGGAATTAACTCCCGTTGCTCAGAGACTCATGGACGATTATGCCGCGGAAAAAGTCGACGCCGTCAAGGTGGTTTATATGCGTTTTTTCAGCGTCGGCCAGCAGCGTCCGAATATACACGACGTTTTACCGCTTTGCCTGCCGGAAGAACCTCACGATAAAACCCTGGAACTGAGTCAGACGCCAAAAATCACCGCCGCGCCGGAATTCGAACCCGAGGCCGGCCAGTTGCTCATAGATCTGGTGCCGACGCTGGTTCGTGCGGCAGTTTTTCAGGCTTTTGTAGATGCCGCGGTCTCCGAACAAATCGCACGCATGTTGGCGATGGCCGCGGCAAAAGAAAATGCCGAATCGATGAACAAATTGCTTACGCGTGAATACAACCGCGCCCGGCAGGCACAGATTACCAGTGAACTTTCGGAATTGATGGGCGGCGTGGAAGCCTTGAAATGATTTGCTTTCCGCCACGAATTTAGAACCTTTTGGTAAAAGATGGAGTCTTTCATGCCCGCGACAGGTGTTATATCTCAGGTGATCGGTTCAACGTTTGAAGCGCAATTCCCGGAACACGAGCTTCCGTCGATTTTCAACGCCATACGCATCGATCAGGAACCGGAGCAAGGGGTGCAGGTTCATCTGACCGGCGAAGTCCAACAACATCTTGGCGGCGGACGTGTTCGCGCCATCGCTCTGGGTTCTACTGACGGTCTGGTGCGCGGAATGAAGGTTCTCGACACCGGCGCGCCCGTGACCGTGCCCGTGGGCATGGAAACGCTCGGGCGCGTATTTAACCTCCTGGGTGAACCGATCGACAAAAAAGGGCCGGTCAATGCCAAGGAATTTCGTTCCATTCACCAGCCGCCGCCGACATTTAGCCAGTTGGAACCCAAAACCAAGATTTTCGAAACCGGCATCAAGGTCATCGACTTGCTGGCGCCGTATGTCCGCGGCGGCAAGACGGGCCTGTTCGGCGGGGCGGGCGTGGGCAAAACTGTCATCATTCAGGAACTCATCGCCCGTTTGGCGCGCTTCCACAGCGGCTATTCCTGTTTTGCAGGTGTCGGCGAACGCACCCGCGAAGGCAACGATCTTTGGCTGGAAATGCAGGAGGCCAAAATCGGCGACACGGGCAAACACGTCATTGACCAGACCGTCATGGTTTTCGGCCAGATGAACGAACCACCCGGCGCCCGTTTCCGTGTGGCGCTCTCCGCACTGACCATGGCAGAATATTTCCGCGATCAAACCGGCACCGACGTACTTTTGTTTATTGATAACATCTTCCGTTTTACGCAGGCAGGTTCGGAAGTTTCGGCTTTGCTTGGCCGCATGCCGTCCGCCGTCGGTTATCAGCCCACGCTCGGTACTGAAATGGGTGAACTTCAGGAACGCATCACTTCCACTACCCGCGGAGCGGTTACGTCGGTGCAGGCTATTTATGTTCCCGCCGACGATCTGACCGACCCTGCCCCTGCGGCGGCGTTTACGCACCTTGATGCATTTACCGTTCTCAGCCGCAGCATCACGGAAAAGGGCATCTATCCGGCGGTGGATCCGCTGGAAAGCTCCAGCCGCATCATGGATCCCAATTACCTTGGCGAAGAACACTACGCGGTGGCCCAGCAGGTCAAAAAAATTCTCCAGCGATATAAAGACCTTCAGGACATCATCGCTATTCTTGGCGTGGATGAACTTAGCGAAGAAGACAAACTCATCGTGGCTCGCGCCCGCAAGCTCGAGCGGTTCTTCAGCCAGCCGTTCTACGTCGCCGAGGTGTTCACCGGCAAAGCCGGTTCGAATGTCAAACTCGCCGATACCATCCGTAGTTGCCGGGAAATCGCCGAAGGCAAGTGGGACCAATTGCCCGAAAGCGCGTTCATGTACGTCGGTGCAGTGGAAGAAGCGGCCGAACAGGCCAAGCGCATGAAGGAATAACTCTGTCTGATTTCTGAATGGTCATTGCAGCCGTCGTGACCCTCGCCTATCCTTGCCAGTCTATTTAGGATGGCTGTGGATGCCCTACGATACATTACAGGATTTTCTCAGTGCACTCGACGCCGCCGGCGAATTGCGGCGAATCAAAACACCCGTCGATCCTATCTTGGAAGTCGCGGAAATCGCCGATCGCGTCAGCAAAGCACCCACGCGCCGCGGTGAATATCCCGCCGGCAGTCCACCTTTTGCGGCGCCTAATGCCAAATTCAACACGCCGGCCGTTAACCAGGCGCTCTATTTTGAGCAGGTCAAAGGAAGCGAATTTCCGCTGGCCATCAATACCTTCGGTTCATTTGAGCGCCTGAATATGGCCCTTGGTTGTCGGGATATTGAAGACTTGGCCAACCGCCTCTCTGAACTCGTTAAACCCGATATGCCTTCGGGCTTTATGGACAAAATCCGTAAGGGAGTGGACCTGCTCAAACTCGGTTCTTACGTTCCAAAAATCCGCTCCGGTCCCGGCTTATGCCAAGAGATCGTCCACACAGAGAATGCCGACCTTACCCGCCTGCCGCTGATTCAATGCTGGCCCCAGGACGGCGGCAAATACATCACCTTTGGGCAGGTGGTTACCAAACATCCGGAGACCGGCACGCGCAACCTCGGCATGTATCGCGTGCAGTTGTTTGAAAAAAAACTTACGGCCATGCACTGGCACATGCATCATGATGGTGCGCGGCATTTTCGCGCCTGGGCGAAACTGGGCAAACCCTGTCCGCTGGCAATTACGCTCGGCGGCGAAAGCGTGCTGCCGTACGTCGCCACCGCGCCGATGCCTCAGGGAATGGACGAACTTCTCCTGGCGGGTTTCCTAATGGGCCGCGGTATCGATCTGGTGGCGTGTAAAACCATTCCGCTGGAAGTGCCCGACAATTGCGAATTCGTCATCGAAGGCTTCGTCGATCCCGAAAAAACCATTCTGGAAGGGCCGTTTGGCGACCATACCGGTTTTTATTCCCTGGCCGATCAGTATCCGGTCTTCAACATCACGGCAATCACGCATCGGAAAAATCCCGTTTACCCCACGACCATCGTTGGCAAGCCGCCGCAGGAGGATTATTACCTTGGCAAAGCCACGGAACGCATTTTTCTACCGCTGCTGCGCCTGATTGTTCCGGACATTCTGGACTACAACCTGCCCATGTTCGGCGTATTTCATAACTGTGCGTTCATCAAGATTCGCAAGGAATATCCCTACCACGCCCGCAAAGTCATTCATGCCGTGTGGGGCGCCGGGCAAATGGCGTGGACTAAAATGGTGATTATTGTCGATGAACACGTCGACGTTCATGATCAGGAAGATGTTCTGTTTCATGTGGCGGCCAATGTTGATCCGCGCCGCGACACCTTCATCGCCGAAGGGCCGTTGGACATTCTCGATCATGCGGCGCCGGCTACCGGGGCGGGCAGCAAAATCGGTATTGACGCGACGCGCAAATGGCCCGGCGAGGGCGTGGTCCGTGACTGGCCCGACGAAATAGCCATGGACGCCCAAACGATCGATCTGGTCACGCGGCGTTGGAAGGAATATGGATTCTAAAAGTTCCGATTTTCCCGCCTCAGCCCCCGGTGTTCCGGCTTTGTTGACGGAACTGTTAAACTGCGTTCGTGGCGATATAAATTCAATTTTCAGTTCGGATGCTGACGCCTGGGGCGGTTTTGCGCCTGGTCGCATTGATGTGATGGGGGGCATCGCTGACTACACCGGATCACTTGTTTGCCAGTTGCCGCTGGATGTCGGCATTGCTGCGCTGGTGCAGAAACGCCGCGATCGCCGTTTACGGATCACGTCCTACAATCCGCCAGCGGGAGCATCAGGTTCACCGGGTGTCCCGCAAACCGTGGAACTCAACCTGGATGAATTTTACGGCTCCGGTTCCATGTTTCCCGAGCAAACCATTCGCGGCTTTTTTTCCACGGAAAATCACTGGGCTGCCTATATTGCAGGAGCGTACTGGGTCCTGGGTAAAAATCGCCATCTGACTTCCCGTGCTCCCGGCGCCAACATCGCCTGCTTTGGCGATCTGCCCATGAACGTGGGTCTTGGAAGCAGCGCCGCTCTGGAAATTGCCGTTTTATCTGCCATGTCAGGTGCCTATAGGCTTTCCATGGATACTTTGGATGCCGCCATCCTTGGACAGAAAATTGAGAATCACATTGTCGGCGCCCCCTCTGGAATTATGGACCAGGTTGTCAGCACGATGGGTCGGGCAAATCAATTGCTTTTGCTTCGCTGTCAGCCGCACGATATCGTCGGCTATTTGGAAGTTCCTTCCGGAATTTCCATCCTCGGTCTGACCAGTAACGTCCGGCACGACATCACCGGTCAGGCCTATGGCGATGCCCGCGCTGCCGCCTTTATGGCGCAAAAAATACTTTCGACCACGGCCGAAAAACTTGGACGCAGAAAAGATCCGACGCAAGGTTACCTGGCGCGCATCAATTCCAATGACTATCGTATATATCTGCGGCAGATGCTGCCGGAGAGTATTTCCGGTGCACAATTTATCTCTCTTTATGGCCATACCGAAGACCGGGCCACAACGATTGATCCCAAGAAAAAATACCGCGTTCGTGCCGCGGCGGATCATCATATTCTGGACAACGCCCGGGTTGAGGAATTTGTAAATTGTCTTCGCACTGCTTTCACGGGAACTAGAAACCATGTTTCGCTAATCCGTGCCGGGCGTTTGATGTTTGCCTCACATGCCAGTTATTCATACTGTGCCGGACTTGGCACTCCTCAAACAGACTGGATTGTGCAAAACATCAGCAAACTCGGTCCGAAAAACGGCTTTTATGGCGCGCGGATCACCGGCGGTGGGCAGGGGGGTACTGTTGCGGTGCTCAGCGATAAATCACCGCGTAATCTCGAGATGTTAAATGATCTGGCCATCCAGTACACTGCAAAGTTTGGACTGACGCTGGGTGTACTCATAGAAAGCGGTTCTGGCGCCGTGGCGGTTGGTATACATCAATTTAAGCCCGAACATTTGGGGGTAAATTCCAAACAATGATTAAAACCCGTTATGCTCCATCACCCACAGGTTATCAGCACGTCGGCGGCGCGCGAACCGCGCTATTTAACTGGCTTTTTGCCCACAAGCACGGCGGTCAATTCATACTGCGCATCGAAGATACCGATCAGGTCCGCTCCACCGCGGAATCCGCCGCCGGCATTCTTTCAGATTTATTATGGCTCGGGCTTAACTGGGACGAAGGCCCCGTGCCCGGCGCCCCGAAAAACAATTTCTTCCAGAGCATGCGGCTGGATTTATATAACCAATATCTGAATGAATTGATCCGGCAGGATCGTGCGTACGAGGCCTATGAAACACCGCAACAGCTTGCGGCCATGCGTCAGCAGGCGGAAAAGCAAAAAAAGCCCTTCCGCTATCGCCGCAATATGCCCGGGCGCGCCCCAAAGGGGAACGGCCCCGCGGTTATTCGCTTTGAAATGCCATTTGAAACCATCACATTTAACGACATGGTTCTTGGGCCCATCTCCGTCGCCGGCGATGAACACGATGACATCGTCATCCGTAAATCCGACGGGTTTCCCACCTATCATTTCGCCGTCGTCATTGACGATCACGACATGGCGATCACGCATGTGATTCGCGCTCAGGAACATCTGATGAACACGCCCAAACATCTTGGGCTTTATTCCGCGCTTGGTTGGCAGCCGCCTGAACATGCCCACGTTCCGCTGGTGGTTAATATGGACAATTCTAAAATGTCCAAACGCGACAAAGCCAAAGTGGCACGTGCGGCCCTACAGAATTATCTTAAAGGCTCGCAGGACGCGGCATTCGCGCAGTTGGCAAGCCAATTCAACTTACCCGCTGCGGCCATCACGGATTTTGTTGCCAAAAAAACCGATGACTCGAAGCTGGCGTCGGACATCGCCTCCGCTCTGGACATCACACTTCCCGAAATAGACGTTCAGGATTTCCGCCGGAGTGGTTATATGGCCGATGCGTTGCTGAATTTTATCGCGCTCGTAGGTTGGTCGCCGGGTGAAAATCGTGAAATCCTGACCCGTAAGGAAATGATCGACCTGTTTTCCCTCGAAGGTATTGGCAAAACCAATGGCCGATTCGATCGAAAAAAACTCCTCTGGATGAACGGCGAATATATTCGTCGAGCCAGCCCGGATACTTTGATAGGGGCCTTAAAGAGTTTTAATGAGGTTACCAACTATTCGATCAAACACGCTGATGATGCGATGTTGAGAGAATTGCTTGGCATGTATCAGGAGCGCATGAGCACGCTCTCTGAAATGGCGCACAACTCGGAATTCTTTTTTAAAGAACCCGTTTATGATCTCAAAGCAGTCAAAAAACACATTTTCAGCGATTCCCACGCCGAGCAGCTTGGGCAAATCCGTGCCATGCTTGAACCGATTGCGGCGTGGAACAAAGAGCAACTCGCGCCGGTCATGGAAGCCATTATCGCGATGGGTGAACATCGCGGAGCCGCAGCCCAGGCACTGCGCGTGGCCGTGAGTGGGGGGGCGGTATCGCCCCCGCTTTTGGAAACCCTTTTGCTGCTGGGCCGCGATAAAACACTCACCCGTATTGACAAAGCACTGGCGTTGCCGCCGATTCCATAACATTAGCGTTTAAGTGAAACCATGGTCTGCACCGATTAGACTGTGGGCCTCTAAGTTTAGGAGTTAATGTGCCACAACGTTATCTGATTACTGGCGGGGCGGGGTTCATCGGTTCGCATCTGGCTGAATCCCTTTTGGCTCGTGGTGACAGCGTATACGTCCTCGACGATGAATCCACAGGCAGTCGGAAAAACATTGAACATTTGTTTGTTAATCGGGAACTGCGTTTTATCCACGGCAGTATTATGGATGAAAGCCAGCTTAATAAATTCGTTGGCACTTGCCATTATGTCATTCACCTCGCCGCCGCCGTAGGCGTTAAATATGTTCTGGATAATCCGCTTTCAAGCATCCTGACCAACGTTGTAGGAACCGAACGCGTTCTTAATTCCTGTGAAAAATTTGAAAAACCGCTTTTTCTGGCTAGCACCAGTGAGATTTATGGTCTGCAAACCAGAGCCCCCCTGCGCGAAGATGATTTTTGCGTCATTGGCGCCACATCAGTGAGCCGTTGGTCGTATGCCTGTTCCAAAGCGCTCGATGAATTCATGGCTCTGGCGTTTCACCACAAAGGCTCCTTTCCAGTGACCATTGGTCGTTTGTTTAATACCGTTGGTCCACGTCAGTCTCCTTCTTACGGCATGGTTCTTCCCAGTCTGGTGGATCAGGCTCTTAGGAATGAACCGCTAACAGTCCATGGCGATGGCTCCCAGACGCGAACCTTTACCCACGTTAGTGATTCGGTCCGGGCAATTACGCTGCTAATAGATACACCAGGCAATTCCGGTCAGGTTTATAACATTGGCGGCACGCAGGAAATATCGATTCTTGAATTGGCTAAAAAGGTACTCACGGCAACTGATAGTAAATCGTCAATCAAATTGATTCCATATGACCAGGTTTATAATCCTAATTTTCAGGATATGCCTAGAAGAGTACCCGACATCAGCAAAATCAAATCGGCAACCGGTTTTACACCGCAAGTCAGTCTGGACCAGATTATCCAGGATGTCATCATGGATCGTAAAAAGAGCATAAAATCATAAAAAGTTGGGGTTTTCAGGCTCAACCTGTCAAAAATATTATTGACTATTGTTGTTTCCTAAGTATATTCCCAAGCATGGAAACGAGACAAAGTGAGGGTTCAGGCTCGCCACGAGGCCCTCTGGCGGGATGCCCTGTATGGGGACAGTGGGCTATTTTGGTTTGGATAGTTTTCAGTGTCGCAGTGTTGGTTGATCAGTTCAGCATTAGTTTATTTCAATCTCATCAGGCGATTCAGTATTCTCAGGCACAACCTTCAGGGTATGGGCCTCATGATCGAATGCCAGCTTCTTCACAGCCAGTCACTACACAGCCAACCAATTAAAGCGCTTTGACAGCAAACGTCGGGGCAAACTCAATTCAACTACATTTATAACGTCCTATAATGCATGTTATGTTAAATTGTGAGAACGGTTTGATTTTCAGGCCAAATCCCCTCCGCTACTGTAATTCAAGACATAACGGTGGCTTACGCATCTGCTATTTGCTAGTATCCTCGATCTGCTATGGTTTGAGCGGTATATAGTCGATTAGGTAACGAGAAGCCATGGATCTTAGACAATTTACTCTCCCCACGGGCGTTGGCCTTTCACATTTGAATGTCTATACCGAAGATGCGCCTGCAGCTTTGGCTTCAGGACCAGGCGGCAGCGCTCATTTCCATACCGTTTGTTCTGAACTTTATTATGTTCTTTCTGGCTCTGGATCGGTTGAACTGATCTCTGGCAAAGGCTATCAGAAAGTCGCCCTCGAACCCCGCCAACTGGTTTGTATGACCCCCGGCATCATTCATCGTCTGGATAATCCCAATAAAAATCTTGAAATTCTTGTGATTATGCAAAATGGGGGTCTTGCGGAACGCGGCGACTATATCCTGACATTTCCGGACAAAATTCTTGCCGATGACGCCGCCTATGCCAGCGCCGTTAAGATTTCCAGCCACGCCGATGCCATCACGCGTCGCAATCTATCGCTGGAAGGCTTTAACAGCCTCAAAAGCACCATACAGACCGATCAGAACGCCGGCCGGGCCGCTTTGGACAAACTCTACCAGCATGCCCGCAGAATTTTAGCGCCCAAAATCGAGGGTTTTGAATGGGTTCTTCGCACCGGATCGCTTACCGAAGTCAAAGCCAGCCATGACGCCGTTGACTTCATTCGCAATAATCACATGGAATATTTGGACAAGGCGCGCTGGTGCTCTATAGATCCGGCTCAGGATCAGATTCGTTCGGGTTTATGCGGCGATCTGCGTTCGTATGCCGTCAGCGGCAAATTTACGGAGGAAGGAATCCAGGTCGCATGAAATCGAATCCCGTTGTTGCTGTCGTTGGCGCTACCGGCGCTGTCGGCGTGGAATTTCTCAAGCTTCTCGAAGAACGACAATTTCCGCTCTCCGATCTGCGTCTCTATGCTTCCGTGCGTTCCGCGGGCAAAACACTGCCTTTCAAAGGTCAAATGATTGCCGTACAGGAATTAAACGCCGACAGTTTTTCCGGCGTGGATGTCGCTATGTTTTCCGCCGGCGGTTCAGTCAGCAAAAAATTCGCACCGCTCGCCGCTAGCGCAGGTGCGGTTGTTATAGACAACAGTTCGGCATTTCGCATGGATCCGACCGTACCCCTGGTGGTTCCTGAAATAAATCCAGACGCCATCGCAGGACATCGTGGCATAATCGCCAATCCCAATTGTTCCACGATCATCGCCATCGTTCCTCTTTGGCCTCTGCACCAGGTCAATCGCATCAAACGCATTGTGGCTGCCACTTATCAGTCCGCCAGTGGCGCGGGCGCCGCTGCTATGAATGAGCTCATCGACGCGACCAAAGCTGCTTTGGAGGGGCGGGAGCACACCCCCACCGTACTCCCCCACCCGTATGCATTTAACCTGTTTAGCCACAATGCTGCGATTGACGCGGAAACGGGTTACAACGAAGAAGAACTTAAAATGGTTCGTGAAACCCGTAAAATTTTTAACGACCCGGACATCCGCATCACTGCAACCTGCGTCCGCGTACCGGTTCTTCGGGCGCATTCTGAGGCACTCAATATCGAATTTTTCTGCCCCATCACGCCCAGCGAGGTTCGTAAAATTCTCGCCAAAGCGCCGGGCGTCAAACTGGTGGATGACACCGAGAAAAATTATTTTCCCATGCCGCGTGACGCATCCGGTCAGAATGACGTGCTCGTCGGCCGCATTCGCCGGGACATCAGTGATCCGTCCGGTCGTTCCATTGCCATGTTTGTCGCCGGCGATCAACTTCTTAAAGGCGCAGCGCTAAACGCAGTGCAAATCGCCGAGAAATTGCTTCCTTAAAAAAACACCATAGTGGAAGTCTTGTGCCAATGATTCATCGAGTTTCTTATGCCGCTGCAGCGCTATAAATTAACCATCGCTTATGACGGCACGGCATATTGCGGCTGGCAACGGCAAAAATTTCCTGTTCCCACCGTTCAGTATGCTGTTGAAAAAGCCTTCGGAGAAATCGTTAACCATCCTGTTACGGTTTCCGGTTCGTCGCGCACGGATACGGGCGTGCATGCCAAAGGCCAGGTGGCTTCGATGGATGCCAATACGCATCTCGAGCCAGAGCGCCTTCGCTTGGCTGTGAACAGCCGTCTGCCGCCGGATATATTGATCCGCCAAATCCTCCCGACTGATCCGAATTTCGACGCCTCCCGCGCCATTTGTAAACGCTACCGCTATGTGATCTGGCAAAGCCGTGACCGCCCCGTTTTTAACCGCCAGTATGTTTACCATTACTGGCACGAACTCGACCTCTCTTTGATGCAAAAAGCCGCTGTTATGTTTGAAGGCCGGCACGATTTTGCCGCTTTTCAGGGACGCGTCGAAGAGCGGCAAACCACCGTTCGAGAAATTTATCATTGCAGCATCGACCGGCGCGGACCGATAATGATTTTCAGTGTGGAAGGCAATGGCTTCCTCTATCATATGGTCCGCACCATGGCGGGAACCGTATTGGAAGCAGGCCGCGGCCGTTGGGCTCCCGAACATATTCGATCGATACTGGCCTCGACCGATCGTCGGGAAGCCGGGCCGTGCCTGCCTCCAATGGGTTTATGTCTGCAATGGATCAGATTCTAATGCTCGCCGCCATTCTGAAGGACCGTTCATCTTGAGAATTGTCCATGTCATCACACGTCTGATCGTGGGCGGAGCCCAGGAAAACACCCTGCTCACCTGTGAGGGCCTCCATCGTCGCGGCCATAAAGTCACACTGATCACAGGCCCCAGCCTCGGCCCCGAAGGTTCGCTCATGGATCGAGCCAACGCTGGCGGCTACAAGGTCATCGTCCTGAACAGTCTGGTTCGCAATCCTCACCCTGTAAAAGACGCTATTGCTTACCATGCCCTGCGCCGGCTCTGCCGCGAAATAGAACCCGGCATCTTCCATACCCATTCCAGCAAGGCGGGCATCCTGGGCCGCGCTGCGGCATATAAAGAAACAATCCCGGCCATTGTGCACACGATTCACGGCCTTCCGTTTCATCCTTATCAGTCAAAAGTGGTTAACGCCGCCTGGATTTATCTGGAACGGTGGGCCGCGCACCGCTGCCAGGGTATTGTTTGCGTCGCAGACGCTATGATCCGTCAGGCGCTTGCTGCAGGCGTAGGCCGCCCTGAACAGTTCACCACGATTTACAGTGGCATGGACATTGAACCGTTTGTCCTCCCTCCTGCCGATAAGCATGCCGTTCGCCGTCGTTTGAATATTCATGACGATCGTATTGTCGCCGGAACCATTGCGCGACTGCAGCCGCTTAAGGGTCATGACGACATACTAAACGTCGCAGGAAAACTACTCGAGCAATTTCCGCAACTGCACTTTTTATGGATCGGCGATGGCGTTTTTCGTGAGAGGTTCACCCAGCTTATCAAAAAGCGTGGTTGGCAGGATCATTTCACGCTCACCGGCCTGGTGCAGCCCGGTGTGGTCGCCGAACTTCTTCCGGCCATGGATTTACTCGTTCATCCCAGCTATCGCGAAGGTCTGCCGCGAGCTGTGGTGCAGGCGGCATTAGCGGGCATACCTTCCGTTACATACAACTGCGATGGTGCTGATGAAATCTGCATCGATCGCCAGACTGGCCGCCTCGTGCCGCCGGGCGATGTTGAGGCAATGCATCAGGCGATTGCAGAAATAATTTCCAGTGAGCCCCTTCGCTCTCAAATGGGTACAGCCGGACAAAAAATGGCGATTTCCCGTTTCGATTCCAATGTTATGGTAGATAAACTTGAAGCGCTATATATGCGGCTCAAAAGAACTCCTGGAGAGAGTTTGATATAGATACGGCAACAATTTTATCTCTGTGACTTTTATGGCCAACTATTGAATCGGACACGATTCCGCGATGTGTTTGCCCGAATCATTAAAGAGTTGCCGCAATAGGCGCACGCGTTCGAGTCCTTCCGCAGTGAGCGTCACGAATAGGTCCTTTACTTTTGCATTCTGGGCTGCTGGCGCATAGCGCCCGTAAAAACTGATGGATCGCTTTTCGCTGGCGATCACCAGTTTCATCGCCTCGTCAAAGCGGGCGTCGTCGCGGGCATCCACCAGTCGCGGTCCGACGCATACCAGTTCCTTATCCATCGGCGTTAATAGAAAATTACCCCCTGTGAATAGCTCGTGAAGCAAATTCTGCACCGCGTCGCGTTGAGTATTTTCGCTTTTTACCATTGCTTCAAACGAAGCACGCAGCCGCGCGTCAGGTGATTTTTCCGCTAGTACGATATAACGATATGCCGAAACTGCCTCACCATAGGCGGCAATCGCCAGGGCCTTATCGTCCCCGATCCGCGATATATCGAAGGCCAGCAGCTTCTTTCCCATAGCCCCATTTTACCAGAATTTTAAACGCCGATGTGGGATGGCTCTTCGTAGGGATTATTGGTTGTTGTGGTTCAAATCAACCCTTTTACCGCTTTAATAATGTGCGCTGCATCGATGCCGGCGGCGTTCATCAATTCTGCGGGCGTTCCCGAACCCGGCATACCGTTTACTGCAAGCTTGATGACCTGCGGCCGCGGCAATGGCGATTCAGCAAAAACGCTGATGACTGCGTCAGCCAGACCACCTTCAGGCCAATGATCTTCCACCACGACAAACTTATTGCCGGTTTCCTGCGCCGCTATGCGCAACGTTTGTACATCCACTGGTTTGACGGAATAAAGATCGATCACGCGAATTGCAATGCCTTCCTTGCCCAAGGCATCATAAGCCTTGAGCGCTTCATGCAGTGTGATCCCTGCTCCAATAACTGTGGCACGGTCAAACTTTGACGAATGCAGCACTTTGCTTCCGCCAATGGTAAAAGTTTCGTCCGGGCTGTAAATGATCTGCGTTTTTTCCCGTGTAGTCCGCATATAGGAAATGCCTGGCTGTTTAGCCATAAGTTCGACGAGCTTAGCCGTCTGGTTCGGATCGGATGGATAAAGCACCGTGCTGCCGAAAACGGCCCGCATCATCGCCAGGTCTTCCAGCGCCATCTGCGATGGACCGTCCTGGCCAATGCTCACGCCAGCGTGTGAACCGACCAGACGAATGGTCGCATTGGAAATAGTGGCCATGCGAATCTGGTCAAAAGCGCGCGTGAAAAAGGCGGCAAAGGTGGAAGCAAACGCTTTCTTGCCTAATACGCCAAATCCTACCGTCGCCCCCACCATTTGTTGCTCAGCGATATACATTTCGAAAAACCGTTCGGGAATCGCCTGTTTAAATTCGTCAGCATGCGTGGAGTTGGAGACTTCGGCATCCAGCACAATAATCGATGTATCGTTTTTGCCCAGCGCGGTGATGGCATCGCCATAAGCCTTGCGCGTTGCTTCTTTGGATCCTAAAGCATACTTGGGCAACGCCAGAGGCGCTCCGGCGACGACGGCCGGCTTAATGTCATCAGGTTTTTTTACTGTAAAAACCAGATTGGTCGGCGTGCCCAGTTCGGCCAAAGCCTTGGTTTCTTCATCAGGTGAAAGTGCTTTGCCATGCCAGCCTTCTTTATTGGCCAGGAAGGATACACCCTCACCTTTCTGGGTCTTGGCGATCAAAACCGTTGGCCGATCTGTTTGGCGAAGCGCCTCATTGTATGCAGCGCGAATCGCAGTAAAGTCATGACCATCAAGCACAATGGCATGCCAGCCAAAAGCGCTGGCTCGCGCTGCATAAGCTGGTCCATCCCAGCCCAGGTCGGTTTCGCCACGCTGTCCCAGGCGGTTCATATCCAGAATAGCGATTAAATTGTTGAGCTTGTAGTGTGAGGCTTTATCAAAAGCTTCCCAGACCGATCCTTCCGCCATTTCGCTGTCGCCCAGCACAACCCAGACTCTGTAACCGAGTTTGTCGACATATTTGCCATTGAGTGCCATTCCCACGCCATTGCAAATCCCCTGTCCCAGTGAACCGGTCGCTACGTCCACCCATTTAAGCACATGTGGATTCGGGTGGCCCTGCAGAATACTGCCGAATTTGCGCAATTGCAGCAATTCCTGATCGGTGATCACGCCGGCTGCTTTGTACATCGAATAAAGCAGCGGACACGCATGGCCCTTACTGAAAATCAGGCGGTCGTTGTTCGGATGGTGAGGATTTTTCCAATCGTAACGTAGGTGCTCCACGAGCAGCACGGCCATCAGGTCGGCCGCCGACATTGATGAGGTCGGATGGCCTGATCCAGCCGCGGTGGTACAGCGGATGCTATCGATACGAAGTTGCGTGGCAAGCGTCTTGAGTGAATCAAGTGAAGAACTCTGCGCCGGAGCGCTGGTTTGTATCGCGGTCATGATAATTCTCCTTAGAGTGAATTCCGGAAGATTTCAGCAACAATAAAGTGTATGCCAGTTTACGGAAATATTCAAAATTGAAAATCGCGGCGGAACCATTGCTATTCCCTATCCCTTGTGGCCAGTCCCCCTACTATTTGGTTCCAGCCGCTGCTTTATCCAAAAGAAAGATCAATTGCCCCTGCTTTGGCTGTACGCCAGCCGCGGGATACTTTTCCACCGGCGCACCGGGTTTAAGCACTTGCGAGATTGGTTCTCTTTTTTTCTCACTTTCAATCAAAAACAGCACGATTCGTCCGGCATTGATCAGCGGAAAAGTGAAAGTAACCCGATCCACTGGCGGCGGCAAAACACCGGGCGGCCCGAAACTTACCAGGGCATTATTTTCCTTTAAGTTTTTTGCACCGGGAAACAACGACGCCGTATGCCCGTCTTCACCCATGCCCAGCAGAATCAGATCAAATGCGGGCACATCGCCGCCAAGCAATCGGCGAATGCCCCATTCATACGTCCTGGCCGCCTCTGATATGGATAATTCGGTTGGAACTGGGTACGTATGTGACGCCGGAATCGGTACATGGCTCAGGAAGGTCCTTTTCACCATTCCAAAATTGCTCCGCGGATCGTCCAGGGGTACATAACGTTCATCGCTCATGAACGCGAACCATTTGGTCCAGTCGCAATCGCTCGACTTATGTATTGCAAGCAGCTTATATGTTGCCTGTATCGCTGACCCGCCGGTAAAAGCAATGAAAAACTTGCCGCGAGTCTTAATCGCCTCGCCGGCAATGTTCATGATTAAATCAGCCGCATGGCTGGCAACGTCATTAGCGTCGTTATAAATATTGATTTGAGGTTCCGCCATCGCCATCCTTTACGCTTCATCTGAAGACGACTCTGCGGACCGCCTGGCCGGAAGATGGGAGTCCGATTTTCGGAAAATGGCCAGGACTTTGTCCAGCGGCACAACGAAAAGCTTATTATCAGGTTCAAATTCCACCGGCACGGCCTCGCGCGGATCGAACAGCACCTTGTCGTACTGGTGTATGGGAAAGTCCGAATCGTTTTCGATTTGCTTGGAAATGGCGATCACCCTGCCCGTAAGCGTAGGTATTTCATGATTTCCCGGCAGCACGATTCCACTTTTGGTCTCTCGTTTATTCTCGTCCTTACGAATGACGATGCGTTTACCCACAGGTTCTATGACGTCGAATTTCATTTTGTTCATAGGAATCATTCTATGTTCGGTTCCTCGAACCTGCTAGTCTTGGCCGCGAGGGAAATTTGGTGATATTCCAGAAATGCAGCCGGACGAAATCACGCCAATAGAAACCCGCGCCAGCGGAAGGATAAGATATTGCTGTATAACATACCCAACAATAACCAAACTCAATTTACAACAACCGCTGCGGCGTGTATCGCCGGATCGGTGTTCTCTATTTGTGCACTGCTGCACAAGCTTTTATGCATGGAATTTTCTTGAAAAACCTTCAACCAATAGGATATAAATGACCGACTTGACTTATGAATTCTGGTGGTATTTGAAAGGACGCAAAACCATGATTAATACACTCCTCCCACGCACTCACATATGTAAAAATCCGTTTTGCCCAAGCAACCATCCAGAAACGTTTCACATGCGGCGAGTTGCAGTTGTGCATAGCATGGAAGAATTTGATTTCCAAAAAGAAAAATTGAAATGCGAAGTTTGCAAGTTTGTATGGACAAACACTACGGTTAAAAGAATTGGAAAGCCCATACCTAGAGCCCATCGCCAGTTCCATTAACTCAACCGCAGATCATCAATCTGGCAGCGTAGAACATCATGAGAGTCTCCGGAATGCGCTCATGTCAATAAAACGGCCTGGGTGTGGTTTAAATTGAACACTTCTTAATATCCTACCCTTGTTTTACAATACGTTTTCTTGCAGGTTGACTCCTGCCCCGGCCGGATGCCCGAGTGGACTAAGGGGACGGATTGCAAATCCGTTTGTCGTGGGTTCGAATCCCACTCCGGCCTTAAAATTCCGAATAACGACTGAAAATGAATGAAAACCAATGAAATTCATAGTCTAGTCCCATAAATTTTTCTTTCCCCAGCCATCGCGATATGAGATAAAATATATAGAGGCTCTACGACTATTGATATGCTAAAATAACTTTTGAGCGGTTGGGAGCCCGTCATGAACCCGTAAAACAAATTCCGAAGCGAGGGAGGAAGTAATTGTATAGGCGTTTTTATCTGCGATTAGCTGCGGCAGCCGTCGTATCTGCATCTGCCGGTTCTGCGCAGGCTATTATGAGCACTGATAATTCAACGAACATCAATCAGCTCGTTGGCGCTACCGCCTTTTACAATGCTGGTTTCACGGGCACAAAGGCCGTCGTCGCTGTTATTGATGCAGGCTTGGTATGGGACGGCCAGGAATCGCTCACCCGCGTAACCACTCAGATTCCCAATTCCTATGCCGCCAATCAGTTTGATATGCACGCGACATGGGTTGGCGCATCTATAGCCGGCTACAATCCATCCATTGGTTATAATCCTAATGCACCCTCACGCGATCAGATGCTGGAAACGGGGATCGCATATAACGCTACGCTCTGGACAGGCGGTGTCGCCACCAGTTGGGCCAATCAAGGCCCCGTCTATTCCGAGGGTTTCTACACCAACTCCTCTTCTTTTGTCACGCCTTACCTTGAGGCCATGATCACGGGGATAAACGGGCAAACCGCAGACGTGATTAACAGTTCGATTTCGGCTTATGAATCTCCTTCTTCATCTTCCTACGGTTCGTATCTGACCAGTGGAAATAATTTTTTAAGTGTCACGCTGGATGCGTTGACCGCGGCTTCCGGCAAGCTTGTGGTTGTCAGCGCGGGCAACAACGGACCGGGTGATGATTCTGTCGGAGCACCAGCATCGGGAATTAATGAGCTCGTTGTTGGCGCAACCAATAGCGATACTTCCAATCCGGAATATGGTTCTGTGGCGAGTTTTTCCAGCGTATCACCTTCGGACTTTTTCATTCCCGGTGATTCCGGCGGATACACAGGAATGTTTCTCTCTGACGCTCGCGCCAGAATTGATCTGGTGGCGCCGGGTACTAATCTTGATCTGGCCCATTATGGCGGCGCCACCGGCGGAAATTCTTTCGGCGGTTACACGGATAGCTATACCGATGCATACAACACAGATTTGGCCGGCACCAGTTTTTCCTCTCCGATTACCGCCGGCGGCGCGGCCTTGGTGGTCGATGCAGGCAGGGCTCTTTATTCTTCCGATCCCAACGCCGTCGATGGCCGGGTTCTGGAAGCTGTCCTCCTTAACAGCGCCACTCCGCTTGCCGGCTGGAACAATGGGCAAGTTTTATCCAATGGCGTAATCAGCACCATACAAAGCCTTGATTACGCTCAAGGAGTTGGAGAACTAAACCTCACCAACGCATATACTCAATACACCACAGGTACTCATGACACGGCAGTTCCATCGGCGGTTTTTGGCAACTTGCAGGGAAGTACGGTCAATGCCGCGAGTGTGCAAAGCATCGGCTGGGTTTATGGTGCTATATCGCACTATGCGGGCGAGCAAACCAATGAAGAATATCTGATCTCCACGCCTTTAAAAGGCGGCACGCTTTTGACCGTCACCCTTGCCTGGTATGCTGATGACACGTACGAACCCAACGATCCAACTGATGTTTCCTATGGCAGTTTCGACAATCTCGATTTACAAATTTGGCAGGAT
>DATJSN010000032.1:0-64186 GCA_035504095.1 Phycisphaerae bacterium
CCTTCGGGTTGGCACAGACAGGGTCGTCCGCTGCGTCATCGCTCCGCGACGGGGTTTTGCAAACCCGCCTTGTCGCTCTTCCTTGCGGCCAACCCCGTCTACACCAACGCAGACGCCATATCTGGAGTGGAAATGCTCTAGAGATTATGAACAACGAAGGCGCGACGAATCCGCAGATTTCGCGGCTCGACTGAGCTCGCCGAAGTCAGATGAACGCAGATTGAATGTGATAAAAGGAATAGCAATCGGGCGGCTGATGGTCGGGTTATTTGGAGGGGTGCAGCGAATTGGTTAGGAACGTGCCGATGCAATCCCACAGGAGGCTCGATCTTGACATAACGCTATTGTGGTCGCCGGGAATAAAAATAAGTTGGGCATTGCCGGCTGCGGCGGCGAGGTCCCGAGCCATGCTGCCGGGGATCAAAGTGTCCTGTTCCCCGTGAATCAGCAGGATCGGACAAGTAATTTTCCTGATTTTGCTGAGGTTATCGAAGCGATATGCCAGGATGATAGATGTCGGAAGCCATGGATAAAGGTGCTGTGCTTCTGACTGCATGGACGTAAATGCGCCGCAGGTGACCAGGCCGCCGGCGGGCCGGCGGCTGGCGAGGTCGATGGCGACTGCGGCGCCCAGTGAGTCGCCGAAATATACGATCCGTCGATGGTCAATGTCCCGTTTCGCGAGTAGCCAATCCAGACCGGCGTCGGCCGCGGCGTAGCAACCGGTTTCGCTGGGCCTGCCGCCGCTCATGCCGTAGCCCGGATAATCCACCACCAATACGTTGCAGCCGAGGCGATTGCAGAGGATATCTATTATGTCTCCGCAATCCGCGATGCAACCGCCATTGCCATAGAAAAACAGCACCGTTGGCGGCATTGAAGCGGCGGTGGGACCGGAAGTGGATGGTGCTTCGCCGGCGGGCGAATAGATGCCAACGATTGGGGTCCCATCCTTGAGCGACAGATGGATCAATTGGGCGGGCGCCGCAACTTGTACCTGCGCCCAGGAAGCACCTTGCGTTTGTGCGCCGGCAAAAATCATCGATCTTTGCATGAGGGCATAAGCGGCGCAAATGAGTACATAGATCAACAGAATGAATAAAAGAATGCCAATAATCCATCGCCTCCATTTATTTGGGTGTTGGACAGAACCAGGTCCGGGATCGGGGGAAATCAACTCTTGCTTTTTGGATATTACCATAACCTTCCGACCGACTCCGGCTGCAGACTATTGAATGAACGGCAATTCTCCATTGATCCACAATGTCTCTTCGTCGACGCAGAGTTGGCGATACTTATTTTGGCAAGCAAATGTTACAACAATCACGAAATAAAGGACACTCTCTAAGTGGGGCTAGTTGGACAACGGCGGCCACGAAGTAAAAATTAAAAAGTAAAAAGGCAAAACTCCAACCACGAAATGCACGAAATAGCACGAAGGCGCGACGAATCCGCAGAGAAATTTTTCACCACAACGACACGACGGCACGACGAAGGTGCCAGGGGAGAGGGGACAGGGAATAACGAAACAGACCACAACAAATTAAGACTACAAAACGAGCCTGCTGATCATGACCAATCCCGCAACCAGCGCGGCAATACCAGAAATACGCACTATTAGTTCGGGCTTCGGCAGCAGTTTCTCCAGAGCGATTAATGCCGCCACCATTACGATGACGGCCGGGTTCATCATGCCCAGAACCAGCAGAATTAATGTTGGTCCAAAGCAACTGGTGACGCAGCAGACGCCGCAATTCATACCTTCGCGCCACGCCGACCATGGGCTGATATGTGTTTGCAAACTTACGCACGAGAAAGGGCCGCGGCATCGCGAAAGGGCCCAAATTTTCCAACGCGTGAATTGAAAAGCGCCGGCGGCCATAATGATCGCGCCCATCAGATAAGGAACGGCATAACTCAGGGTTGTCCAGCGCATGGCCGCGATGGCCAATAGAACACCCGGCAAATACACCAGCGTGCCCACAGCGCCCCAGACAAACAAATATCCGATCATCATAAGAACAGTTGATAGGCGCTTGCCCCGGCCCATGGCCAGGCGCTGTTCATGATGATAACGGAGGATCATGGGCAGGGACGAAGGCAGCATCATGGCGACCATCATCGCGATCCACATCAGCATGAACATGCCGGCCGATTCCAGCCAGGTTTGCCCGGGCATGGGCATCCACATCATGGACATCACCCATCCGCCAGGCATGGGCATACCGCCGGACATGGAAGAGCAAAAATAGATCGTTGCCGCAACGCACGGAATAAAAATCAACATGGCCGCCGCATACACTGCCCAGGCGCCTGGAGCGCGCATCGGGCTGACTATTGCATTTTGTTGATTGCAGTGTGCAGTCATTAATGTGTTCCTGATACTCTCTTGCCTCAAGGATTGTATTGGTTCGGCAATTTCATCGCCGCGGCTCAATAAAGAGTTCACTTCCGCATCGACGGCGTATGGGTTATCCCCACCAGTAGACCTTCCGGTCCCAGCAACCGCGTGACGACCTGGCCCCATGGTTCCTTTTGTGTCGTAACCAGCAGCTTGTAGCCCTGCGACTTCAGCTCCGCCGTGGCTTTTTCGATATTCCCTACGTCAAATTCGAGCCATGCCTGTGGCACGGGAACATTGCCAGGCCATTGATCTGTGCCAAAGCAGGACTCTGCCGCCTGCACCAATGGCCACAGGGCAAAATGCTTCACGCCATCCAGTTCGCCGGTATGCAGATAGCCATTAGTATCTTCTTGGAACTCCAGTCCCAATACGTCGGCGTAGAATTTGCGGCTTGCAATCGGGTCGTGAACGATCGGGCCAAAACCGGCGACGAATAGCACATCGATGTTTTTCGGTGTTTTTATAGTCAGATCTCCATCGAAGGTAAAAAAGTGTGCACGCCTGATCTTTTAGCCCTGATATTCATCGTGGCGGCGCATCCAGGGACCTTTCTCGTTGCGCCCTTCGGGGGCGCGGTCGAGCCACTGGTAGACGCCCCAGATGCCGTCGAGTCCGCGTTCATAGGTGGAATAGGTGTGATAGACGACGCCGTCCTCGAGCGCGAAGGCGCTCATGCCCGGTCTCTGGCGCGTGTACGCGGCCACATCGGTTCCGGTCATGGCCGCGAACTTGGCGGGGGTACTTTCGCCGCCGGCTTTCGACTTTACGTCCGGCGCGAGGGTACCGAAGGGGGGCTTCGCCGGCCGGTAGTTGTATTCGATGGGTCCCTTGCGCTGTTGCTCCTCGGTGATTGAGACCTTGAAGTCGAAGTTGAAGTCGGTGCCGAGCGCGGACGCCCAGGGGAATGTCCACCCCATCCGCCGTTTATACGCCTGCAGCTTTGCAAGCGGCGCCAGCGACACCGCCGAAAGCGTGACGTCGTGGTTGGCCAGGTGAACGACGGAGCCGTTGAAACCGTCCGCGATCGCCGAGCAATGCGGACATCCCGCGGTGTACTCCGGCCCGAACATGAAATGATAGATGAGAAGCTGCGAGCGCCCTCGGAAAAGGTCCGCCAGCGAGGCGCTCCCTTCGTCGGTATTGAATCGGTATTTTTTATCGATACGGACCCACGGCAGTTCCTGCCGCCGCCGCGCCACCTCGTCGCCGTGCCGGGTTAACTCTTTCTCGTCCTTGAGCAACTCGAGCCGGGCGGCAAGCCACTCTTCGCGTGTTCCGATCGTGTGTTTCGTCATTACTTTTTTCTCCTACCTGTGTCTTTCTTGTATTCGTCGTGGCGGCGCCACCAGACGTACGGCTTGGTCCGCGGCCCGCCATTTGGAGAGTCTTCCCATTCCTCCAGCCGGCCGAGTGGCGTCAGATCGAGGAACGTCCAGATGTTCAGCCCTTCGACGCCGCGGCCGTTGGTGAAGTAGGTGCGATAGATGTCTTTATCGTCGTGGATGAAGACACTTAGGCCATAGGTTTCATTCTTATCGGTTGTGAGGCCGAAGTCCACGTTGAAGTCGCTGCCGTCGGAAGAGTACCAGGGGTACGTCCAACCCATCCGTTTTTTGAATTTCTCAATATTTTTAAGTGGTGCGCGGGAAACCAGGCAAAGGGAAGTATCGCGGGCGTGGAAATGTGCCAAATGGCCGAACTGGTCGGTTACCATAGAGCACCCCACACATCCCGCATCCGGCCAACCTGACACCGGCGGGGCGAACATGAAATGATAAAGAATAAGCTGGCGGCGGCCTTCGAATAGATCGCGCAGGCTCTTTTTGCCTTTCGGTCCGGTGAAGATGTATTTCTTATCGACCTTGACCATGGGCAGCCGTCTGCGTTCCGCGGCTAATGCGTCGCGCGCATGCGTTGCCGCTTTTTCCTTGACCAAAAGGGCGTCACGCGCCTTCTGCCATTCGGCCTGACTGACTATTTTTGGAAATTTGATCTGGCTTTGGTTCTTTGCGGTCATGATTCTACTCCTGTGTTCAATTATATATTCCCTTTTGAGTGTCGTCGTTATTATATTCCCATAATGGAATATATCAAATCGGGGCGTTAGGGTGCCAATTGAAAATTTTTGCGGCGGCAATCACATCGCGGGACATCGCCGTGATTTGTGATCGAAAATCTTTTCGGATAATGTCGCCGATCAGATTGCGATTGAAGAAACTTTCTGGGCGAGGAAGTTCGTAATGCCCGCGAGCATCGAAGTAAAAAACCTGACGAAAAAGTACGGCAACCTGAAGGCCGTCGATGATATTTCATTCTCGGTCGAACGCGGTGAAACCTTCGGCATGCTCGGGCCCAACGGCGCCGGGAAAACCACAACGCTGGAAATGATCGAAGGGCTTAAGCGGCCGAATTCCGGCAGCATTCATGTTGAAGGCATCGACGTTCGGCAGCAACCGGACGCCGTCAAGTCGATCATCGGAGTGCAGCTTCAGGGCTCGGCGTTTTTCGAAAATCTGTCGCTGGTTGAACTGATCCAGGTTTTTGCCGCCTGCTATAACCGAAAAATCGATGCCCAACAGCTCCTGCAAGAAGTCCAGTTAACGGAAAAAGCGGCGAGCAAGGCCAAAGAACTATCAGGCGGCCAAAAGCAGCGGCTTTCCATCGCCATCGGACTGGTAAACGACCCGCAGGTTCTTTTTCTCGACGAGCCGACAACGGGCCTGGATCCGCAGGCGCGCCGCAACCTCTGGGAACTGGTGAAGTTGATCAAGAGCAAGGGGAAAACTGTCGTCCTGACGACGCATTACATGGATGAAGCCGAGGTGCTTTGCGATCGCATCGCGATCATGGACCATGCGAAAATCATCGCTATGGATACCACCGACCAGTTGCTGGCCAAAACGGGGGTCAGCTCGCGCATCGAATTTATGGCGCGCACCGCTCCGAACCGCGAAACATTACAAACGCTTGCGGGCGTCATAGGCTTTGAGCAGGATGGCCAATCGTATTGCCTGGTCACCTCCGATGCCCAGGCAACGCTTGATGCGCTCTTTGCCCTGGTACGCGACGGCTCCATGCAGATGTATGGGCTGACCGTCCGCCGCGCGACGCTCGAAGATGTATTTCTTAAACTGACCGGCCACCAGCTTCGTGAATAGAGAATCATGTACTGCACCTATATGCTTACCATCGCGTCCCTGAAAATGTTTCTGCGCAGCCGGCAGGCGCTCTTTTTCTCGTTGTTCATGCCGCTGATCATCCTGTTCATTTTTGGCAGCATGGATTTTGACAGTCCCGACAAAATGGATATTGGCGTGGTGACGCACACCGCTTCGCCCCAAACCACGCTGCTATTGAAGGAGCTTCGTTCCGTTAATGCCTTTTCGATTGAGACGGGAACGCTGGATTCGGAACTGGCTCAGTTGAAACATGGCAATCGGACCGTGGTGATCGATGTTCCCGACGATCTGTTCTCATCCATGGTTGCGGGCAAACCCAGCCAGTTAAATGTTTACGTCAATGCCGGCCAGCCCGTTCAGGCCCAGATGGCGGTATCCATCCTCAATCAGTTTGCCGACCGGGCTTCGCTTTACATCGCGCATGTCTCGCCGCTCTTCTCGATCCAACAGCAAACGCTTAGCGCACATAATTTCCGATATATCGAGTTCCTGCTGCCCGGCGTGATTGCCATGGCCATCATGCAGATGTCGGTTTTTTCCGTCGCTTTTGTTTTTACCCGCTACCGGGAACTGGGAATCCTTAAGCGCCTCATGGCCACGCCGATGCGCCCCTACCAGTTTGTCACCGCCAACATCATTACGCGGCTTTTCATGGCGTTGGCGCAGGCCGCCATATTCATCGCTTTGGGCATGGTTGAATTTCACGTTCATATTGCCGGCGCATTCTGGCTGTTGACCGTGTGCATCACGCTCGGAGCGCTGATGTTCCTGGGCCTGGGTTTTACGATATCGGGGTTATGCAAAACCATCGAGACGGTGCCCGTTCTGGCGAACATCGTGGTTTTTCCCATGCTCTTTCTGGGCAATGTCTTTTTTCCCAACTCCAGCATGCCGCCGTGGCTTTCGTCGATCGCCGGCTATCTGCCGCTTACATTTTTTTCCAACGCACTGCACGGCGTGATGACCAATGGCGCCGGACTTCTGGACATCAAATGGGAATTAACAGGAATGATTGTCTGGGCTATTGTCCTGATCTCACTGGCCGTTTACGCATTCAGGTTTCAGGAAAAACAGAGCGCCTAGTAAATCGGGGCAAAGTGCTGATTGTCCAGACCAACATGTACGCGGATGACGGGCCTTTACCCAGACCCCGGCGTCAATCTTGAATTGTCTAACACAAAGACCTTGTGCTTGCCCAACACCGGAGTCAAAATTGATTTTTTGTCAAATCCGCGCAAGCTGCGGCACGTGCCCAAAGTGCGGGTCGCGTGAAAACAGCACAAGCTCGTGCTGGATGGCCAGCGCGGCGATCCAGATGTCGTTGGTGGGTACGGGTGTGCCTTGACGACGAAGTTGTAGATATACCGCGGCATAGTGGTGGGTGGTCTCGCCATCGGCGTATAGCGCGCTAACTGTGGTTCGCTGAAGAACGCGAGTTAACACGGCTTCATTTTCGCGCGCCCGGGTTCCGCAGGCGAATCCCGCCCGCAACTCGGCCAAAGCGATGAACGGAATAAAAATCTTCGTCGCAGCCCGTATGGATTCAACGACTGAAGGCTCCCCTCGAACAAAATCGGTGTATCGGTTGGTATCGAGCAGCAGTTTCATTTCCACAAATCCGAATCGATCTGCCGTTGATCGCTGATCGACTTTTCGAATTCAGGATCTTCAACCCAAGTCCCGATGGCAAAATCCAGGTCATGATTCTTCTCGATCTTTCGATCGATTCCTGCTCCGCGCGTAAGTGCTTCGATGGCGATTTCGTTCAGGCTCCGGCCTTGCATTCGAGCCCTCTGTCGAAGTGCCTTGTCTACGTCGCGTGGAATCTTTCTGAGCGTATATTGCATGCCTATAGTGTAGGCAATCAATGCAGGCATGTCAATCGTCCGCCGCGCTCCTGCTCGCCTGCTTCAAATTCCCCTGCGCTATGTTTTTGCCAGCAGCGAAAACATCAGGGTGCCGATGGAACTTTTCCCGTCTGGTTGCACGGAAATGAGCGTAGTTTTCTTCGGCGAAAATCTGCGCCATCTGTGGATTTTTCGTTTAAGTTTTTTATCCACAGTTTGCGCCGATGATGCAGGAGTTTATTCAATACTTTGGTCAGTGTCTTCAGGATCGAATATTTCATCGACCCTCTTGCCGAAAAGTTTGCTGAACTTGAACGCCAGAACAAGGCTCGGGGAATATTTGTCTTTTTCGAGTGCCACAATTGTTTGCCGCGCTACGCCTACCCGGTCCGCAAGATCGGCTTGCGTCCAGTCGTTCTCGGCGCGCAGAACTTTCAATCGATTTTTCATCGGTAACGACGCTGAAGGAACAATGCCGCGACCAGCCACGCAGCCATAAAGGTCTCGAAGGCCCACCAGGCGGACGGGCGCGGGAGGTAATTACCCTCAATAAACCCGTAGGTCGCTGCAAGCAGCGCGGTTATGCCGCCGGCGAGCGCCAGAGAATCAACGTACACCCGGCGTTGCAATTCATCCGTTCTAAGCACGAGTCGGACGAATGCCGCAAACATAATAAATGTAGGGATCACCGGCAGCAGTGCAATGGTAATTTTCCAGCCTTCGCCGGCATTTTGCATGGGACCATTGGATCCGGGCTCTTGACCATACAGCAGCCAATTGCTGACCCACAGCACTGCGAAATACGCCACCGTCGAAAGGCCGATCTCGATGAGATACCGGCGATACGCACGTTTAACCGGGTTGACCATTTTGTCCGTCATGATATAAAAAGTACATCAGGAATAACAAAATGTCAAGTATAAACGACATTTAGTCATTAAATATTATCATTTTTGTTGTTTGAAATGCGGCGGTTATACGCAAAAACGTTATAAATACAAAACCATAGCGGGTCGTGATAGCTTCCGAGGACCCCAGGGCGACAGGATACCAATCGAACTTTTTATCAACGCGATTACTGAGATTAATACATGGCAAAAAAATAGTGGTCACTAATTGCTCACTAATACGATGAGGCTTACCCTGACGATTGACGCCGGGCATGAATGGCGGCGAGAATCTGGAAATCGAATTTACAGGCGGAGGTCACCATGAAATTACAAATCGCGTTTTGGGTTTTATTGCTGATCACCGGCCTGAGCGCCAGCGCCCAAACCGCCAATGCACCAGCCGAAGGGACTACCATGAATTGCACATTAACATTCAGCGACACTCAGAAGACCATACACAATCCCACAGAGGCCGATATGCGCGCGGCGCTCAACGCCAGCAATAATAATGATGCGGTTGGCCCGGTTTTCCAGATTACTTTTGAGGCAAGCACGGAGAGTTTGCAAGTAGATCTAAATGACAAAAATCAATTTTCATTCGATTATTCAGACGGCCAAAACGCTTCCGTTTCCAAGAGGAACGATTTTTCTCTGGATGAAGCTTTGAAAGTTTTGGTGGCATTCAGCAATCGGGCGGCGGATTGGAAGAAAATGGTTGAGTGGCAGAATTAAAATGATAAAACCACGCAATCTGTGATTCTTTCACCATGGCCTTTTTAAGCCTTCCAGCACAACAAATAAGTTGGCGGTCGTTCAGACGGCCATGATTGCCAGTCTGGCTTATCGTATGATGCGAGCGTGATTCAACGGCCAATAAATGAGGTCTCCTCATTGCTTCGATCTCTGAGCGTTGCGAATGATGTCGTAAACATCCTTAACTTTATCTATCAGATCAAACGATGGTGGCAAATATCGTCCGCTGGCGGGCCAGCCGCTTACAACAAAACGGCCCCCAGGCAAAGTCGGGCCAAAAGTAATAGTGCCACTTTCATCCGGTCGTTGTGTAAATGAAAGGTCGGTAATCGTGCTGAGCTGCAAACTTTTTACCTGTTGTGAAAATAGTCCGCTTATGATGATGACGCGCTCACTCGTAACGCCATAAAACGTACGTTCTCTGATACGTGCGTCTACAAAGAATCGACCAAAAATCAGATAAAGGCCAATAAGAACAAAAACCGCTCCAAATATAGGAAAGAAAGCGTCTGTCGGATCTTTCATCTTGGTTAGCACCATGTACTCCCAGAAAATCGCAAATCCTCCCCACAATAGACTAAAAGGTATCAGAACCGCGTCCTGAGGGCGTAACTGTATGCCTGTGCGAGGCTGCCCAGACCAGAGCAGGCGCTCATCTCTGTCAAGAAGGGATTTTAGAACTGATTCAGCAGATTGATACAAGCACAATGAGAATAACAGCCGTTGGGGTAAAAATTCAAACACAGTTAGCTGATCCGAATTTTCCAATTATTCCTATTGTTATTTGTCGGATTTCTTTTTTGTTAATAGCTCGACTATCGTCCGTCCGGTAAGCCACCGCTGTTTCAAATTCACCCGTAGGATGTTCTAGGAATGGGCTTGTCATATGGTCAGCTCAGAGAATATCTATTAAAGTTTCCACAATAGGACATTCGCGTGATACATTTCGACGCCGCCAGGCAAGTTAATTGATGAACAAATCCGTACTGACTTTGAAATATGTCGCCAGGATACGGATATGAGTTTTGCTCAATTGCCGTTCGCCGCGGAGGATGGCGCCACCCAGCGGCCGATTGCCTAACAAGCGTCCGAGATCCGAACCGCCAAGACCTTGTTCCTTGAGCATGTGCTTGAGGGCCTCCAGAGGCGTGCCTCGTCCGCTGACAGCGTGACGATGAGCCTCATATTTCTGAATGATGTCGGTCAATACGTCGAGATAATCGGCCTGATCCTCGCTGAGGTCTACCGAACCCACCAGTGCCTCGGCCATCTCCAGCGCATTGTCGTAATCGACTTCATCATGCAGCGGTCGCAATGGAAACATAGCGACCAACTCGGCATATATAGCGGGCATCGACTTTGATCTGTGTTTGATCGTGCGAATCATCCGATCCTCCGTTTCCATTGGTCGGTATCGTATTGCTTGTGCGTCAGTATCTCTCGCGTATAAACGATACCCATCCTCGTCTCGGTGCTGTAAGTAATAGTTGTAATAAGACGATAACGATTCTCCATGATATCAAAAACGATGACGTGTTTTCGGTTGATCGTCATCGGATCGGCACGTCCAAATGTCGCCTTAACATCCTGGGGCTGTTTCCAGTTCGCCGCTTCCGTGCGCTTGTGCCAGTCCTGCAGAGCATGTTTTGTCGCGGGAACTTTTTCCCAATATTCCCGCAACATTCGCTTGGCAATAACCCGCATTCCCACCGCCTGATTATCGTACTGACTATATTATGTATTCATCGGCGTATAAGTCAAAGTGCTTGATAAAACCTAATAAACGCTGATTGACTTTATTTGAGCATCGAATATGGCGGGAATTCTCGAGTTATCGTTAGAGGCAAAACGCACTTTTTCATCATGCTGGTGCGACTGAGATACAACACGCCCTATAACACGGTTTTCCATCATAAACCGCTATATTTCAACTATTTATGAAATTTTAAGATAAATTAGTTGCAAAATATTGCAAAATCTATTAAAACTTATCATGAGTTGCCGATTGTAGGCTTAGGAGGTCCACCCAATGGCGGATTCCGGTTCTGCGGTTTTAGACCGTAAAGTCGTCGAAAATCTCGTGCGCGAAACGCTTCGCCAGCGGCTCAGTTCCGAAGGCCGAATCTTCAAACCTGCGAGCCACAACGGCGGGCCTAATCCGCTGGTCGTCAATGTTTCCGCGCGGCACATGCACGTGTCCCAGCAGGCGCTGGAAATCCTCTTCGGCCCCGGCGCCAAACTCACCAAGCTCAAAGACCTCTACCAGGAAGGCGAATTCGCCAGTGAACAATTGGTCAATATCATCGGCCCGCGCAGCCGCATGATCCCCGGCGTGCGCATCCTCGGCCCGGTGCGCAACTACACACAAATTGAACTCAGCTATACCGATGGCATTTTTCTTGGCCTCGACTTGCCGCTGCGCATCAGCGGCGATCATAAAGATACGCCCGGCATCGTGGTGGTCGGGCCGCACGGAGCACTGAACATGCCCAACGGCGTGATCCGCGCCATGCGCCACGTGCACATGAATAAGGCCGACCTGGCTCATTACAACGTTAAAGACGGCGATTTTATGAAACTCGCGGTGCATGGCCCGTGCGGCGTGGTGTTCGAGAACCTCAAGGTGCGCGAACACCCGAAAGTCCGCCTGGAAGTGCACATTGATACGGATGAAGGCAACGCGTGCGACCTGGACTCGGCCACGCGAATCGAACTGCTCCGCTAGCCGACCGGCGGCATAAGCCTCGAACGAGATGAGGCGAGAGCCGCGTTTGGCTCTCAAGAGAATAGAAGCAAAGAAGAACGACAAATGAATATTAAGAATGAAATATGGCGAAGAACGATGATCCTGAATGTCTATCGGGACAGATTGGCCGCATGGGGGCCAAACCCTTCGGGACGGGGCTTCCCGGCCCCGAATCCGGCGTCGCTTCGCCTTGCTGTATTGTATTTTAATACTTGCTGCGTTGAAGCTCCTAGGCTCGTGGCCAGGCAGCCGACGTCGCAACTCACACCTCATCTCGTTCGAGGCTCCAGGTCTCGACTTGATCAGAGACTCTAAGCCTCGTTTTGTCAGAGGCTCCAGGTCCCGGATAACAAAGGAGAAGTTATGGCACACGCATTGGGAATGATTGAAACCAAAGGTCTGGTGACGCTCATCGAAGCCAGCGACGCCGCGCTGAAGGCTGCCAACGTGCAGATGGTCGGCTGGGATAAAGTCGGTTCCGGCATGGTCACCACGTTCATCACCGGCGACGTGGGGGCCGTTAAATCGGCCATCGACGCGGCGGCGGAAGCGGCCGGAAAAATCGGCGAAGTGCTCGCGGTGCACATCATCGCCCGCCCGCATGAAGAATTGGGCAATGTTCTGCCCAAGAGCAAAACCAACGCCGTGGCCAAGAAGTAAAGCGGCTAATTAGTGCAGCGCAGGGTGGAAACCCTGCGCCAAAACCCCGAATAAAAAACTCAGGGCTATACAAACCTTTTTAGGAGCAACTTAAATGTCACAGGCACTCGGATTAATTGAAACGCGCGGCGAAACCGGTCTCGTGGAAGCCACCGACGCGATGCTCAAGGCCGCCAACGTCCAACTGGTCAAGAGCATCCAGATCGGCGGGGCGTACGTCACCGTGATCGTCAAAGGGGACGTCGGCTCGGTCAAAGCGGCCGTGGAAGCCGGCGCCGCCGCGGCCCAACGCGTGGGCGAACTGATTGCTTCGCACGTAATCGCCCGGCCCACTGATGGACTGATTGAAAATTTCTAAGCTTTGTCCGCCCAGGCAACCGCAAAGAGCGGCAACGCTGCGCATAAAGGATTTTCATGATCGTCCTGGTAGCCAATCTCGGTAGCACGAGCTTCAAGTACAAGCTCTTCGACATGACATTCGGCGAGCGCGTCCTGGCCGAAGGCGCCGCCGATCGCATCGGCCTGGATTCCAGCGCCTGGTCGCTGGCGCCCACGAATGGCGAAAAGCGCACGGGTGAAGCGCGCCTCGCCGATCATGAAGCGGCTATCGAATTGCATCTGGCCGAATTGGTTAAAGCCGGCGTAATCAAAAACATCGACGCGGTAAACGCCATCGGTTTCAAGGCCGTTCATGGCGGTCCGCTGGACGTGGAAAGGGTGGATGAAAAAGTTTTAACGGTGATGCAGCAGTTCGCCGACGTCGCCCCGGCGCACAATCCCCCTTACATCGCCGCAATGCGCGCCTTCGCCCGCCGATTGCCGGAAATTCCCCAGGTAGCCGTGTTTGAAACCGCGTTTCACCGCACGATTCCGCTGAAGCGCCAGGTCTATGCGATCCCTTATGAATGGACTGAAAAATTCGGCATCCGCCGTTATGGCTTTCACGGGGCCTCCCATCGCTACATCGCCACGCGCATGGCGGAACTCAATGGCCAGGCTAAAAAAATAATTTCCTGCCACCTCGGCGGAAGCTGCAGCATCTGCGCCATTGAGGAGGGCAAAAGTGTCGCCAGTAGTTTCGGCATGACCGTACAGACCGGCATTCCGCACGCTTCGCGCGTGGGAGATTTTGACGCGTTCGCCCTGCTCAAGTTGCTCCAGAGCGGGCTTACGCTGGACCAAATTTGGAAAAAGCTGGGCAAAGAAAGCGGCCTGCTCGGCGCCAGCGGCGTGAGTTCCGACTGCCGCGACGTTCAAAAAGCCGCCAAAGAAGGCAACGCCCGCGCCGAGTTGGCGCTGGAAGTTTTTGTCGAAGCCGTCCGGCACTACATCGGGGCATATCTGGCCGTGCTCAATGGCGCCGATGCCATCGTATTCACCGGCGGCATTGGCCAGCACGCCGTGGATATCCGCCGGCAGATTCTCAGCAATCTGGACTTCGCCGGCATCGTACTGGATGAAAAGAAAAATCGGCGCGCCGAAGGCGTCGCCGAAGCGCGCATCGATGCGACTGATAGCCGCGTGCAGCTTTGGGTGCTGCCGACCAATGAAGAATTAATCGTAGCCCGTGAAACCCTATATGCGTTGGGGCGGGGATAAGCAGCAAGAATTTTCGAAGAGGATTTTTTTAAGGAGCCAAACATGGCACAACAGGCAATCGGAATGATCGAAACCAAGGGGCTCATCGCCGCGGTGGAAGCCGCGGACGCAGCGCTCAAGGCGGCCAGCGTGGAATACGTTGGCCAGCATCGCGTGGGCAATGGCATGGTCGCCATCACCTTCACCGGCGAAGTGGCGGCGGTTAAAGCCGCGATCGACGCCGGCGCGGCCGCGGGCGGCAAGCTCGGACAAATCGTCTCGACGACGGTTATCGCCCGTCCGCACGAAGACACGACCAAGCTCTGATCGAGTCTGGTGATCAAATTTTCATCGCGTGCGCTTTAGCGCGCCCGCGAAAGGAATGGCAATGGATCAAAGTGCATTGATTGAATCCGTGGTGCGCGAAGTGCTCCAGCGGCTCGGCACGCCCGGCACACTGCCGTCTTCCGGATCCGCGCCGTCCGGCGCCTTCGGCATCTTCAAAAAAGTCTCTGACGCCGTCGATGCCGCCGGGCGTTCGCAGAAAAGACTTGCCGCCGCCGGCGTCGAGGTGCGCGACGGCATCTGCAAACTAATCAAAAAAATCGCTGTGCAAAACGCCGACGCCTGGGGCCGTATGGAACTCGACGAAACCAAAGTTGGCCGGCTGGACCACAAAATCGCCAAGCTGCATCTACTGACCAAAGTGCCGGGCGTGGAATTTATCCGCGCCGCGGCGCACAGCGGCGACAACGGCGTCTCGCTGGATGAAATGGCCCCCTGGGGCGTCCTCGGCGTCGTTACGCCGGTGACGCACTCAATTCCCACGCTCAGCGCCAACGCCATCAATATGATCGCCGCGGGCAACGCTTTGGTGGCCAACGCTCATCCGTCCGGTTACCGCTGCGCCGTTGAAGCGGTGCGAACTTATAACCGCCAGATCGCCCAGCAGTATGGCATCGAAAATCTCATCTGCCTGATTGATCCGCCAACGCTCGAATCGGCCAATGCCCTCTTTGAACATCCCGACGTGGCGCTATTGGTTATCACCGGCGGACCCGCCGTGGCCCGTGCAGCCCTGGCGCAGAAAAAACGTGCCGTCGTCGGCGGGCCGGGCAATCCGCCCGTTCTGGTGGATGAAACCGCCGATTTCGATTGCGCCGCCAAATCGATCATCACCGGCGGCGGGTTTGACAACAATCTGCTGTGCATCGGCGAAAAAGAAGTCTTTGTGGTCGAAAAAGTTTTTGACTCCATGATGGACGCCATGGCCCGCGCCGGTGCGGTGCGCCTCAATGGTTCGCAAATCGATCAGCTCACCAAAAAAGCATTTACGTTTAAAGACGATCATTACGCGGTGAGCAAGGAACTGGTCGGCAAAGATTGCACCGTGCTTGCCGCCGCGGCGGGCGCAAGTTGCCCGGCGGGAACGAACCTGCTTTATGGCGAAACTGATGAAAAAAACCCGTTCGTGCCCGAAGAACAGATGATGCCTTTTGTGCCTTTTGTGCGTGTGCGCGATTTTAATCATGGCCTGGAACTCTCGGTCAAATACGAACACGGCTTCGGCCACACCGCGATTATTCATTCCAACAATCTGGCCAACATCACGCGCATGGGCAAAGTGATGAACACCACGCTTTATGCAGTTAACGGCCCGAGCACGGCCACGCTGGGTATTCAAGGCGAAGGGTATCCGAGCTACACCATCGCCACGCCAACCGGTGAAGGCGTGACTAATCCGCTGACCTTTTCGCGTTTTCGGCGCATGGCGATCAGTGGTTCGCTACGGGTGATTTAGGAGTCTCTAAAAGGAATTTGTTTTGTTGGATGTAGATCCACAATTGGTTAACAAAATCGCCGATGCAGTGCTCGCCGCTCTGGCCGCTCGCGACGGCGCGGGGACCGAGTCGGCATCGGTGCATGCGCCCATCGGCATCTGCACCGGCGATTATTCCAAATTCCCCGAACTCGCCGGAAAGCAGGCTGGTGCTCTGCCGCCGGCAAAGGCGGCCCAGACCGCGACAGCGGACCAGGATGCCATTCCCGCCGGGCCGGTGTTCACCGGCGTGGTCACTGCCTCAAAATTACAGGGATTGCAAACCACGATTTATCTGGCGCCAGGCGCGCGGCTTTCGCCCCTGGCGATGGACGTCGTTAAAGAGCGCGGCCTGAAAGTGCAAATGGTTTCCGCCGGCGCCATGCCACATAAGGCAGCAAACACCGCATGGCTCTGGTGGATGCAGGGCCATTGCCCGTCGGCGGCGCGCGTGATCGATCAGCTCTCGGGCAAACCCATAGAAGGCGCCGGCGGTTCAACCGCACACAATCTTCCTGTAGCCATTCGCGCCATTTCCGGCGCGCTCGGCGGCGGCAAAACCAAACTCGCCGTGCTTTTTGTTCCCGCGGCGGCGCGCGCGGTGTGCCTGGCCAATCGCTGTCCCGGTTTGCGGGCGATCGTCGGCACGTGCCGCCAGGCGGTGCAGGAAGGAATCGATTTATTGGGCACCAATGTTTTGGTGCTCGAATATCCACACCATAAGTTCCAAAGTATGGCTGAATTGACCAGCCTGTTTTTAAAGAGTCCCGGATTTGCTCCCATCGAGGTGCAGCGGCAGTTGGCCGATTTAGCGGCCTGTAAATGAATTCAACCCATAGCGTGAGGTGAACTATGCAACCCATGTCCAATCAATTTCAGATTCGCCAGGAAATGTGCGAAATCGGGCATCGCATCTGGATGCGCGGCTTTTGCGCCGGCAATGAAGGCAACCACAGCGTGCGCATCGCCGACGACCGCGTTCTTTCCACGCCCACAGGCGTTTCCAAGGGATTTTTGACGCCTGACCAGATCACCGTCGTGGATATGGACGGCAACCAGATCGACAAACACAACAAAATGAAACGCACCAGCGAAGTGCTGCTGCATCTGGCGATATACAAGGCCCGGCCTGACGTTCGCGCCGTGATTCATTCCCATCCGGCACACGCCACCGCGTTCGCCATGACTAATGTGCCCATCCCCGAAGGCATCCACCCCGAAGCGGAAGTGTTTCTGGGAAAAGTGCCCACCACCAAATACACCACACCGGGCTACAAGGAAGTCGGCGAATCGGTCGTGGCACTGATTAAATCCGACACCAACACAGTCATGATGGGTAACCATGGTTCGGTATGCTTTGATACGTCACTGATCCAGGCTTATTACAAATTGGAAATTCTCGACAATTATTGCCGCATCCTGCTTTTGGCGCGGCAGCTCGGAAAGATCAATCCTCTCTCGCAGGATGAAATTATCGAGCTATTAAAGGTAAAGGAAAACTTCGGCATGAAAGATACGCGCCTCTCCTGCGCCCCCCAGGGATGCGTCGGCAAGGATAACGACGCGTTTCTGGCGCCGTTCGACGTCAGGCCCAAGTCGGCGTGCAGTTGCCGTGAGGACGGCGGCGTCGAACCGCATGCGGCGCAAATTGATGAAAACCAGCTCGAACAGATGGTCCAGCATGTGACGGATCAGATCATGGCGGGCATGAAGGCGTGAAAATTGGAAATTTGAAATCTCAAATTTGAAATTAAAGCAAGAGGAACAGATATGAAAGTCAGCATCATCGGCGGCGGGGGACGTGTGGGTTCAAACGCGGCCTTTGCGCTCCAGTGCGCGGGAATTGTCCGGGAAATTCAACTTGTCGACGCCAACGCCGAACTGGCTTCCGGCGAAGCGCTCGATTTACTTCATGGCGCATCGCTGGTCGGCGATCAGCGCATTAGTTCGACGGACGTTAAAGGCGCCGCAGATTCCGATCTGATCTGCATCACCGCCGGCCTGCGCCGCAAACCCGACGAATCGCGCCTGGATCTGATCAACCGTAACGTCTCGCTCTATAAAAGCATTCTCGATTCACTTAAAGCGGTGAATGTAAAAAAGGATTGTATTTTTCTGGTCGTCTCCAATCCCGTCGATGTGCTGACGCGCCTGAACATTGAGTATCTCGGTTGGCCGGCCAAACAGGTTCTGGGGCTGGGAACCGTTCTGGATACCGTGCGCTTCCGTTCCTTAATCGCCCAGACGTTCAACTATCCGCCCACGCAGGTTGAAGCGCTCATTCTTGGCGAGCATGGCGACACCATGACGCCGATTTGGAGCACGGCGACCGTCGGCGGTATGCCGCTGACCAAATTGCTGAGCCCCAATCAGCAGGCGGAAATTTTCAAGAAAACTCAGGGCTCGGGTGCTGAAGTTATCAAACTCAAAGGCGGCGCCGGCTACGCCGTTGGGTTGAGCATCGCCGAAGTGATTCACTCGATTGCCCTGAATCGCCAACGCCTTTTGCCGGTGTCCAGCCAGATGACCGGCCAATATGGTCTCAAAAAAGTCTGCCTGAGCGTGCCGACTGTCGTCGGCCGCGCAGGCGTAGAGCAGGCCCTGGAACCGGAATTGTGGCCCAAGGAAGTTTCCGGCATTCAGGCCAGCGCCCGGGCGCTGGAAGAAACCTGGGGAAAAATCAGCGGTTCGTAGGAGAGCCGGCAGATTTATTCTGCCGGAACCCCGCTGGCGTAAAGCCGGCGGCTCATCGTTTTGAGTTGATAGCGCATGTTGATCATCGATCGTCAGAAAAAACTGCTCGAAATTCTGCGTCAGCGCCAAAGCGCTCCGCTGGAGCAATTGGCCGAAGAACTGGCCGTTTCCAGCTCCACCGTCCGGCGCGACATCGATGCTTTGGCCGGTCAGGGACTGGTCGAATCCACGCGCGGCGGCGTGATTTTCCGCGACCGCGGTTCCAGTTCACTCGATCTGGATCAGCGCATGCAGGAACAGGTTCATGCCAAACGGGCCTTGGGCAAAGCCGCCGCGGCGCTCATTGAACCGGGCATGACGGTTTTTTTTGACGGTGGCTCGACCATGCGCTACACCGCCGAACAGGTCGAAGCCCGTCCGCTTCAGGTGGTCACCAACAGCCTCACCATCGCCAACTTATTTGTTAACGACGACCGCGTGGAAATGCTTTTGCTTGGTGGGGCGCTCTATCCGCGTTCCGGCGTACTGGTTGGCCCGATCACTACGCAGGCCCTGTCAGAAATTCACGCCGACCTGATGCTCTTTTCCGTCGCCGGCGTTTATGAACGCGACACGTTTAATTCCAATCTGGCCATGGTGCAAATTGAGAAGCTCGCCATCAGGCAGGCGGCGCGGCGGATCCTCGTGGCCGATTCGACCAAGTTCGGCCGCAAAGGATTGGCCCGCGTCTGCAGCATCAGTGATCTGGATCAGATCATCACCGATTCCGCCATCAGCCCCTCCTGGCGTTCCGCGCTGGCCGACCGGCTACAGGTTGTGGAAACATAATCTATAGTTTCTTTTAATCTTCAGACCTTCGCGGTAAAAAACTTTTTCGTAGCTTTCGTAGTTCAAAATCTCTGCGTTAGAAAAATCGTCTTATCCCAGAGATCAGTTTCTGCCCGCCAGGTGGACGCCGGCATGTTTCGCCGGTCGAATCACGATTTGCACGTCTTGTCCAAGCAAATTTAAAAAATGGAATAAACGGCCGGTCGAAAACCCGGCAAGCCTGCCGCGCATCAGAGCGGAAATTTTTGGCTGATCGATTCGGAGCCGGTGAGCCGCCGCAACCTGATTGAGCTTTTCTTTTTGGATTAAGGTGCAGATTTTATGTGCGATCTCGGCCTTGGCCAGCGCTTCATCGGCTCTGGGTAAGTTTAGATCGGCAAAGACGTTCCCGCTGCCGGCGATGACCGATTGATTGGCCCTATTTCTGGAAACCTTAGTTTCGGTTTTTCCACTGCTCATAGTGTGCCTCGGCCTGCCTGAGACGCGACTTGATGAGGTCGACGTCCGATTGCGGTGTTTTAATGCCATGCTTCGACTTTTTCTGGAAAGCGTGGAGAACATATATAGCTCCTTTGAATCGCACCGTGTAAACGGCCCTGTAGGTATTGCCGTCATCATCTTCGACAATTTCCAGCACGCTGGCGCCGCCGAACCCTTTCATCGGCCTGGTCCGGATGTACTTTGAACCTTTTTGGGCCTGATAAAGCGCAAATCCGAATTCATCCTTTACGGACTTGGGAAATTCACGGAGATTAGCCAGCGCGCTACCCATCCAGAAGAGCGGCTTAATCTCAGTGGCCCCGTCCATTATGCCAATTCTAGCATATTGTGGATATAAAAGTCCAGATCGTCTATCTTTAAATCAACGAGAGCGACGACTCTGGATATTCGTTCTAACTATATAATCCATAGTTTCTCTTAATTTTCGCACCTTCGCAGTGAAAAATCTTATTTTCCCGTTTCTTCGTTCCCACTCTTAGGCCCCGCGCTTCTCACCCAAAGCACGAAGTGAGCAATTCCACGGGAGCCAAAGATCAACCAGATTGACAACCCCAACTCGACAATCGATGACCAGAAATTTGGTTGAAAAATCAGGTGGATCCAACTTATAGGAGCAACAAATTCCCAGTTACCGTCGCCGGACATAAAACCAAGCACAGTCCGCACCATTGTGTTCAAAGCAGGGACGAAGATAAACACTCCAATGGCCGCGAAAGCAATTGAAAGAACAGATTCCTGATTGATATCGGCTCGAGTTACTACGGCTGGATCAGATGAAACCATCCTGGCGGCGATGCCAGGAGCACGGAACCATAAAATTAAGCCAATAATCAACATTCCGATTGGCGTGGTGCATAAATAGACAATCGAAAAGAAGTTTGGCCATTGAGGCTCGTGACTAAAAAGAAAAACCACCGAAGTTATGATTCCAGTAGAGGTCAGTATGGCTTCTGCAAATGCCCACAGAGCAAGAATTTTGCAGGCAAGCGTGGCAATTTCGTGTCGGGTCATAATGTGGATTCCTTAGCCAGAGAAAGGATGAAGTTATATTTGATGCTAATCCGCCAAGGCATGAGGGGTCAACATACCGCTCGGTGCGCCAGCCCATCTCTTAGTCTTCGCGCCTTCGCGGTAAAAAATTTTTTCGTGACTTTTCGTATATTTCGAGGTTCAAAACCATTGTGTCTCCGCGCCTTTGCGGTAAGAATCATCAGTGTTATCCGTGTTATCCGTGTAATCCGTGGTGAAAGTTGTAGAGCATGCTTTTTGAAAAAGTCTTAGAACAGGGGCGCATCCGCGGCGATCAGATCGCCATCGTCGATGATCGCCGCTCCATCACCTTCCGTCAGTTGCGCCGCGGTTCGAACATCATGGCCGGCCACGTCGATCACGCCGCCGGCGATCAACAGCGCGTCGGTCTGCTGATCCCGCAGTCCGCCGCTTTCGCCGTTGCTTTTATCGGCAGCCGCTGGACCGGGCGCATGGTTGTGCCGCTGAATTATCTTCTGCGTCCGCCAGAACTGGTCGACATCTGCCGCGACGCCGGCCTAAAAACCGTTTTCACCATTCGCTTTTTCAAGGATCACGCCGCTGCCCTTATCGCCGCGGGTCTCAAAGTGGTTTTCATGGAAGATTTATCGTTTAAAAAAATCCCCTGGCCCCGGCGTTTGCCGCCGCGCCGCCCCGACGAAGCGGCCGTGATCATGTACACCAGCGGGACCAGCGCCGTTTCCAAAGGCGTCATGCTCACCAACGCCAATCTCGATTCCGACGTCGAAGATTCCATCGTTCTGGCTCGATTCAGTTCGCACATGACTTTTCTGGGAATTTTGCCCATGTTTCACGCCTTGGGGTTGATGGCATGCGGCCTGGCGCCGCTAAGCCTGGGATGCAAGGTCGTTTATCAGGCGCGCTTCAATCCCGCCGCGGTCCTGCAGGCGATCCAGCAGCACAAAATCGAGGTGCTCATCGCCGTGCCCACCATGTATGCCCACATGGCCAGCGCCAAAACTGCGGCTAAAGAAGTCTTTTCCAGCGTGATTTACGCCATCTCCGGCGGCGAGCCGTTGCCCAAATCTCTGATCGAGAAATACAAAAATGATTTTGGCATCACGCTGCTCGAAGGCTTTGGCCTGACGGAAACTTCCCCCATGGTCAGCTTTAATACGCCCTGGGCGTACAAGGCCGGCAGTGTCGGCAAGCCGCTGCCGCGCGTCGAGCTGCGCATCGTCGATGATAAAGATCACCCGCTAGGCCCCAACCAGGACGGCGAATTATGGGTAAGAGGCCCCAATGTCATGAAGGGCTACTGGAATAAACCAACGGAAACCGCCGCGGCGCTCACCTCCGACGGCTGGTTTAAAACCGGCGACGTCGCCCGCATAGACGGCGAGGGATTTTTATTCATCACCGGCCGCAAAAAGGAATTGATCATCATGGCCGGCGAAAAAATTGTGCCCACCGAAATTGAAGAAGTGATTCGGCAGCATCCGGCGGTGCTTTTGGCCGCGGTCATCGGCGTCAAGGACCCGCAGCGCGGCGAAGTGCCGGTGGCGTTCGTCCAGCTTGAACCGAATGTAGAGAAAAAACCGGATGCCAATGAGATTCGCGCCTTTGTCCGCAAGCAGTTGGCGCCATACAAAACGCCGCGCGACGTTTATTTTCTCGACGCGATGCCCTGTTCCCCGGCGGGCAAAATCCTCAAGCGGGAATTGAAAGTTCCGGCGGCGGAGCAAACTACCGCGTCCTGAATCAATTAAGATTCGGATGGGCTCTTTGATGATGTCACTTAAATCTTATTACAATACAGCGATCAAATAAATCTGGTGATCCATCCATTCAGGTTAATAAAAGACGATATTTAAAGCCATGAAAAGAACACAAGAACAACTAAATTCTGAAAATAAATTTGGTATGTTTGCAATATTATGCATTATCGTTGGTGTGTTGGGATTCATAATATATCATCAGATGCTTAGGAAACCTATATTCTATGATCATGCGGAATTGGGCATAATGATACTTGCTGGTTTATTTGGCGTTAAGATTTTAACAGGCGCCAATCTTTTAAAGGGAATTCAACCTCCAACTCCGCCTTCTTCCATTTCGCCTGATCTAAAATCAACAAGGAAATTTAAGCTTGTATTTTTATTCCTTCAGATAATATGCATACCGGCATTTGGCTGCGATTCCTATAGGGCATGGGTAAATTCTGATAATTATGCCCTTATATGCGATATCATCATAATTGCGAGCCTTGTATTTCTTTGTCTGCAAGCTGCTCGTGGAAAAAAGAAAATAGGATTGGACGTCTCGATAGGTCTGTCATTGGTAATGTTCTTGGGTTGTTTGTTTGGGGTCTTTGCAAACTTGCATCCCAATGGACCGTTTATAGCGAATTCAAAATCGGTTCCTGTTCTTATATGCCTTGAAGCCGCAGTTTTTCTCTGTGGTTTTATCAGCTTGATTCTTCGTTATAAAGAGATCGGTCTTAGTCAGCAGCCGCCCAGCAACCCAGTTCAACCATAACCTTAGTTATGCTTTTTACCTCTTCGCGGTAAAAAACTTTTCGTGCTTTTTCGTGTATTTCGTGGTTAACTCTGTGCCCTTGGTGGCACCCTATGTCCACTGTGGTGAACGTTTTGTGGCGAACATTTTTCTTCGTTTTATTTGCGTCTAGAATGCTCCGATGATCCTGAAACCCCTATTCGCTTCCCTTAGGCACGCGATTCTCGCAGTGCAATTGCGCATGCAGCAAAAACTCGCCGCCTGGGGCATCCGCGAGCAGACCCTCCTGGTGGCGCTATCCTTTTTAGTCGGAGCCGCTTCCGGCGCCGCCACCTGGCTATTCGAAAAATGCCTGTGGCTGATGGCAACTTATTACTATCAGCCGATGGTCGAATTCACCCAAGCCGCCGTTTTGCCGTCCCATTATTTTTTGTTGCCCCTGATCCCCGCGTTTGGCGCAGTGGTTATGGTTCTGTGGCGCCGGCTTTGGCGCCGCGATAGTGTGCGCCTTCACGGCCTGGCCGGCATTCTCTATTCGCTCACACGCAAGTCGGGCAAACTCCATCCCGGCCTCGGGGTGGAAACCCTCGTCGCCAGCAGCCTCACCATCGGCTCCGGCGGTTCGGCCGGCCCCGAAGCGCCCATCGCCGTCATCGGTTCTTCCATCGGCTCGCTGATCGCCGGAATCTTCGGCCTTTCGCGCCGCAATCTGCCCGTGCTCGTCGGTTGCGGCGCCGCGGCGGGCATCAGCGCGGTCTTCGGCGCGCCGATCGCCGGCGTTCTGTTTGCCATGGAAGTTCTCCTGCGCGATTTTTCCGTCCGCACCCTTACGCCCATCGTCATCAGCTCGGTGATTTCCACCACCATGTACGTCTGGCTTTCCGGCGGCGGGGCGGTCCGCGGCCTGTTTCAGATGCCCGCTCAGGGCGCGCAGACTTTTGTCTTTACCTTTCACCTCATGCCCTATTACCTGCTGTTGGGGATCATCTGCGGCCTGCTGGCGGTGCTTTTTACGCGCCTTTATGTGATGGTCGAAGACGCCGCCGAAGCCATTAGCAAACGTCTGGGCGAATTCTGGCTTCCGGCGCTGGGCGCCATTTTCTCCGGCCTTTGCGGCATCGTGGTGCTGATGCTGTTTTTTAAGGACGGATTCATGCAAAGCCAGTTCGCCCAGGGCCAGATTCCCATTTTTGGCACCGGTTACCCGACCATTCAATCCATCATCAATCCCGTCTGGTACAGCCGTCCCGGGTTCGCCGGTCCGCACGTAACCCTGCTTCTGCTGGAATTTTTAATCGCGCTCTGCGGGCTGAAAATCGCCGCTACTATCTTTACGCTCAGCTCCGGCGGCTCCGGCGGCGTGTTCGCCCCGGCGCTGTTCATCGGGGCAACGGGCGGCGGCGTGGTGGGTGAAGTGATCCGGAGTTATCGCCCGGGAATCGATCCCAGCACGTTTGCCCTGGTCGGTATGGGCGCCGTGCTTGCCGCGGTGATCCAGGCGCCGCTTACTTCCATCATCCTGCTTTTTGAACTCACGCGCAACTACGCCGTCATGCTGCCGATCATGCTGGCCGCGGTGACTGCCACGCTGATCCAGCAGATCCTCGTGGGTGAAAGCATATATACCCTGCCGCTCAAGCACATGGGCGTTCACCTCGGCGCCGCGGTGGGCATCAGCGCCCTGCAGCGCATCGGCGTGGACCAGCTTGCCCTGGTTGGCGTGCCTACAGCTCACCCATCTGAGCCACTTTCCAACATTTTGGCGCGCAGCCGGGACGATGGCACGGACATTTTCGTCGTGGTCGATTCGGGGGGAAAGTATCTGGGAATTTTAACCATCGACGATCTGAAAACCGTGATGCTCGAACCGATGGCGGCTCCGCTGCTTTTAGTGGGCGAAGTGTTGCGTACCGACATTCCGCCGCTCAAACTTCACGATACGCTCGACGTGGCCCTGGCCATGTTCACACGCCATGAGGTTTCTCATCTGGCCGTAATGGATCATGCGCCGGCCCGTCACCAGCCGCACCCTGTTAAGGGTTTACTGTCCCGCGCCGAACTGATGCGCCGCTATTATCAGGAACTTAGCGGATAGCAGGCCGAAATTTTTGCTACAATACAGCGATCAAATAATCCTGGTGATCCATGGAAAATGATGATTCAAAAGAAAATCCATCTCAATCTAGGGCTGCGGGTAAAGAGCCTTCTCAATCAGTCAGACTAGTAAAAGAAACTGCTAAAAAGTCTGCATTTAATCAATTCTTGTTTGTAATATTATGGGTAACCATATCACTTTTGGGAATCATAATTTATTCAAAAGTACTTACGCTGCCTGGAATGTCACATGAAATATTAAAACCAATGGAATATATATGTCTATTCGTCGGTCTATTGGGTGTTCTGGTCATAAATTTTACACCGCCTTGGCGTGTAAGTCCACTTTCATCGATGACATCATCTCTCTCACATGATCTAAAATTAACAAGAATATCCAAACATGCATTTATGATCCCACAACTTGCTAGCATATCAGCATTCGCATGTGACGCTTATAGAGCATCTATAAATTCGAATAAATATGCCTTTAATTGCGATATTATTGTGATTGGAAGCCTCGTGTTTCTTTGTTTGCAATCTGCTCGTGGAAAAAAAATGATGATGCTGGGCATCTCAATGGTATTGTCTTTGGTCATGTTGTTAGTTTGTTTATTGGGAGCCTTTGCAAGCCTACATCCCAATGGACCATTTGCCGCGGATTCAAAATCGGTTCCTGTTCTTATATGCCTTGAAGCCGCCATATTTCTCTGTTCATTGATCAGTTTGCTTCTTCGTTATATAGAAGTCCGTATTGAACCGCCGCAGCCCAGCAACCCAGTTCAACCATAACCTTAGTTATGCTCTTTACCTCTTCGCGGTAAAAAGTTAAAAATCTCCGTGTCACCTCTGCGGCCTCTGCGTTAAAAAATATTTTCGTGGTTCAAAATCGTCGTGTCGTCGTGGTTAAAATTTCTCACCGTGCCCTCTGTGGCTAATATCGCCGCCTACTTCGTCAGCAGTGTGGGATTGGCGCTGTTGAGCCACAGCCGGATTCCCGACATATTGTAGAGCGATCCGGTGCCTGCGGGATTTTTTGACCCCGGCAGCGGCTTGCCGGTGATTTCCACCAGGTCGCCGTCAGAATAACCTACCAGCCGGTCCACCGGCTCAATCGCAAATTGTCCGCCATATTCGTCCGTCGAGTCGATTGGCGCGTAGCGGATGCTCCAGTTTTCCGGGTCATTCGGATCCTCATGAAGCATGCCAAAAACGATGGAGTAGTCATCGGAGTGCCAGCCCGGTACTCCAACGGGATAATCGTGGCGATAGGTGCATCCCGCCAGGGTTAATAAAGCCGCCGCGGCAAAGAGAACAAGAATGCTGCCATGCTTGATCATATTGATCACCGCCGCCCTCACCGCACGCGTTCGCCGATTGTATGAATGCTCAGACTGTTGGTCGCTCCCGCCGTCCCCAATGGAGCGCCGGCGGCGATAATCACACGGTCGCCCATTTGTGCCCAGCCCATTTTCTGTAAAAGATCATCCACCATCGCCGGCAGGTCGTCAAAGTGCGCCGGAATTTGGGCCTGTTTGGCCGTCACGCCGTAATAAAGGGCCATTCGCCGCACGGCGCCGGCATCGGTGGAAAGCGCCACCACCGGAATCGGCAGCCGATTTTTGGATAAATACCGCGCCGAACCGCCCGCCTGCGACCAAACCACGACCAGCCGCGCGTTCACATCCCGCGCGATCGACAATGCCCCGTGCGCCAATGCCGCCGTACGATGAAAGCTCAATTGCAAAAGCCGCGGCGGAAGGGTTTGCCGATGTTCCTGCGCGACGTAGTGTTCGGTTTTTTCCGCGATGTCCCTTAGCACCTTGACCGCTTCCAGCGGGAATTTGCCCACCGCTGTTTCGCCGGAAAGCATCACCGCATCGGCGCCGTCGAGGATGGCATTGGCCACGTCGGAAACTTCGGCGCGTGTCGGCGAAGGGCTCTCCACCATCGACTGGAGCATTTGCGTCGCCACAATGGCCGGCTTTCCGGCGTCGTGCGCCGCGGCCACAATTTTCTTTTGAATCAGCGGCACCGCCGTGAGCTCCATTTCCACGCCCATGTCGCCGCGCGCCACCAGCACGGCGTCGGACGCTTCTAAAATCGCGTCCAGTTCGTCCACCGCTTGCGGCATTTCGATCTTGGCAATCAGGTCGATGTCGCTTCGGCGTTCGTCCAGGTAACGCCGCACCTGCTGAATATCCGCGGCGGTTCGCACAAAAGAGAGCGCCAGATAGTCGAGATTGTTGGCGATGGCCCAGTCGATGTCCTGCCAGTCTTTTTCGGTCACGCTGGGAATGGAAAGCCGGGTGTTGGGTAAATTAATTCCCTTGTTGGATAAAATCACGCCGCCCTGCGTTACAGTGCAGCGCACCGAATCGCGTTTTTTTTCCATGACCACAGCGCGAATGGTTCCGTCGTCAATGAGAAATTTTTGATCCACCTGCACGTCGTCGACGAGAGCTGGATAGTTGGAACTGATTACGCCGTTGCAGCCGACAATCGGCTCGCGTTGAATAACAAAACTGTCCCCCGGCCGAACAGGGATTCCTTCGTTAACCACTTTGCCGACACGGATTTTCGGCCCGCATACGTCGCCCATGAACGCCAGCGGCGGCTGCGCGTCAATCGACCGTGCAGCATCCAGAAATTTTTTACGTTGTTCCAGATCGCCGTGCGAAAAATTCAGCCGGATCACCGAAGCGCCGGTCTGGACGATCTGCGAGAAAACCTCGGGCTTGGCGCATGCCGGGCCCATGGTAATGACGATTTTGGTTCTTGTGCGATCTAACATCTTAGGACCTGTCTGATAAATCATCGGGGCCGCGACATCGGCTGCCTGGCCACGAGCCAAGGAGCATCGACGAAGCGTATCAAGCATAGACGATACATTGAGGAGGAGCGACGCAGGATTCGGGATCAAGCAGCCTTGTCCCGAAGGGTTTGGCCCCCAAGCGGCCATCTGCGGCGTCATCGCTCCTCATCATATTATCTGTCGAATATACCCTCGTCGCTCTTCCTTGCATCTGTCCGCCTGGGGGCCAAACGCGGCTCCCTAGGATTTATCAGACAGGTCCTGGACCCATTCTCAACTTTCTACCTTCCACTTTCTTGAGCTTTGGCGCGATTTTATCGCGCCGTCTCCGGCGGTCGAATAGCCGCGATGGAGAGTTCCGCCAGTTGTTTGGGATCCACAGGCGACGGCGCCTCGGTCATCAAATCGCTGCCGCTCTGCGTTTTGGGAAACGCGATCACTTCACGAATGCTCTGACGGTCGAGCATCAGCATGATCAGCCGGTCGAGCCCCAGGGCAATGCCGCCGTGCGGCGGCGCTCCGAAACGCAGCGCGTCGAGCAGAAAAGCGAACTTTTTCTGAGCATCCTCCGGGCTGATGCCCAGAAGTGAAAATATTTTCGATTGCACTTCCCGCTGGTGAATACGAATCGAACCACCGCCGATTTCAATGCCATTGAGCACGATGTCGTAAGCCTGCGCCCGCACTTTTTCCGGATCCGTGTCCAAAAGCAGCAAATCGGCCTCGACTGGGGCGGTGAATGGATGGTGCCGCGCGATGAACCGGCCCGCCGCCGGATCGCGTTCAAAACTTGGAAAATCCACCACCCACAAAAAGTTGTATTTTCCCTCCGGAATCAGGTTCAATTGCCGCGCCAGCGTCTGCCTTAATTCGCCGAGCACGCGCCAACAGATTTCGACTTTGTCCGCAACAGCCAGCAAAAGGTCGCCATCGTTGGCCTTGCATTTTTGCCGGAGCGATTGTTGAATCTCGGCGGGGATAAATTTGGCAATCGGTCCGCCCATGGCGCCAGCGCCCGCCTCGCCGCCCACTTTGATCCACGCCAAACCCTTGGCGCCGAATTTTTTGGCATCTTCCGTCAGCGCGTCTAATTGCTTGCGCGTCAGCGCCGCGCCGCCGGGTACGGCGATCATTTTCACTTTTCCGCCTGCGGTGATGGCATCTTTAAACACCGCGAATTCGCTTTTAATTACGAGGTCGCTTACGTCAGTGAGTTCCAGTCCATAGCGTGTGTCCGGCCGGTCGATGCCGAAGCGGTCCATCGCCTCCTGCCAGCCTATCCGTGGGAAAGGCAATGGAAGCTGCACGTCCAGGCATTCTTTCCACAGCCGAACAATCAGGCCGCTCACCAGTTCGATCACATCTTCGCGATCGGCGAAACTCATTTCCAGGTCGAGCTGCGTAAATTCCGGCTGCCGGTCGGCGCGTAAATCTTCATCGCGGAAACAGCGGGCGATCTGCATGTACCGGTCCATTCCGGCGACCATCAGCACCTGTTTGAAAAGCTGCGGGCTCTGCGGCAAGGCATAAAACTGTCCCGCCTGCCGCCGTGCGGGCACCAGAAATTCGCGCGCCCCTTCGGGCGTGCTTTTGTAGAGAATGGGTGTTTCGATTTCCAGAAAACCGTTTTCGTCGCAATAGTCGCGCATAATTTTGGTTACGCGATGCCGGAAAACCATTGCTTCGGTCATGCTTTTGCGTCGCAGGTCCACATAACGATATTTGAGACGCGTATCTTCATTCACCGGTTCATGCTGCGACGGTAAAAACGGCGGCGCATCGGCCTTATTGGCCAGTTTGACTTCTTCCACGGTGACTTCGATTTCTCCGGTCGGGATTTTCGGATTCACCGATCCCGGACCGCGCTCGACCACTTTGCCGTGCACCACCACCACGTCTTCGTTTCGCAGTTGTCTTGCGGTTGTGTGCGCCGCGGTCTGTTCCGGATGAAATACAACTTGCGCTATACCTTCGCGATCCCTTAAGTCGATGAATACCAGACCGCCGTGATCGCGGTACGACTGCACCCAGCCCGCCAGCGTCACTTCCCGGCCAATGTCGGTTTTTCTCAAGCCGCCGCAATAATCCGTTCGTTTTAACTTCACGTTATTTTCCTGTTACCCAGTGCATCACCAGCGGCAGCGCCGGCTCGCCCTGCAATGAATACGTTCCATAATCCGATGGTTTTGCACCGGGCTGCCATTCCCAGATCATCGCCCCCACAAACACATTCTCCGGCTGATTGCGCCACACCTGCACAAACGCCTGATACGCCCGCAACTGCACGTTTGGGTCAATTGTACCCGTGCCCACGTAGTCCCACGGTTCTTTGAGCGTGTTCTGCAGGTTGTCCCAGCCGATTTCCGTCAGCAGCACGGGTTTTTTTTCGTGGCGCGCAAAGTTGAAAATATTCCGCTGTATCGGTGTCCATGTACGGATAACCTCATCCACCGGCGGGGCCGGAACGTCCGAGAGATCGTAATAGGAATTCATCCCAATGTAATCCAGCAGGTTCCATATCCGCACGTAATCGTAATGGTCCCAGTTCGCGCTGTATGTGAGCTTGCCGGAATAAACCGCTTTGACGGCGTAGACCACGCGTCGCCACTGGTAGATCATGGTTTCAGTGGAAATCAGTTCGCTTCCCACCGCAAAAATTCCCACGTGGCATTCCTGCGCCCAGTGCGCCGTCATCGTGATATATGCACGGTAGGAATCGAACCAGTCGTTCCAGTGCTTAGGAGCGATCTTGCCGCGCCATTCGTCGCCGGTCGCAACATCCAGCAGCACGATCGGCATCAGCATGGTCTGAATGCCTTTTTGGTGGGCATAAAGCAAAACCTGTTTAATGTCCGCTGGCGAAAGCGAATCCTGATCGTTCATCGCAATCGTTTCCGCGTGGATGTCGTGCTGGCGGGCATTGATGACGAAATTAATCCAGGGGCATCCTGCTTTGGATAAATCGTCAATTGCCTGCAAATAGCCCTTGAGCCCATCCGGATCATCTAGCTGCATGGAAAAGCCGCGTATCGGCGGCAATCCGTCCAGCGGAAAAGTTAAACTCAGCGGCGGCGGAGGGCTGGAGGCTATGGCCAGGCTTTCCGGCTGGGCATGCGGCGCGGACATGCCCACGGCCAAAATCGTGCCGATAATGACCGTGGCCATCACCATAAGCAATAGGATCTTCAGAGTACGCTTAACCACCACGCAGTTGTTCTCCTGGGCAGAGCCTAATCAAGCCCCGCATTGTCGGGCAAGAGCTTTTGTCTTGCAAATAGCGCCAAAAGGGGACTGCATTGTGCGGTGATTGATCAGGGGTTCCATGATAAACTAAATGTGCAATTTCAAATTTGAAGCGGTAATTTTATGCTCCAACTGATTATGAATAGCGACCACTTCTTTTTATATTTTGGTTTGCTTTTGACTCTTATATTTCTCTATTCCAATATGCGATATAGGAAAAAACTGAATCAAGGCAAGTCTCTCACCTATGTCAAAAATCAGAATATACCTCAATCAAATTATCGAATGTCGCTGCGAGAGCTTCTGAGAGAAAAATCACCGGCGCCAAATGACCGGATCATAACGCAGCTTTGGAGACTTCGTCGTATAACATTATCTTTTCTTTTGCTTACTCCATTTGTAATATTTTTTGCATTTGTGTCGTCATATACGCATCCTGGATATCAACCATTGTTTGCGGCAGGTTTTTATAGGTATTTCTCAAGGCTTTTTATTATTAATTCACAAATCAATCCAATCGGATTATTGGGTGTAATACTTATATCTCTGGCGGTTTTGGCATTCATTGTAGAAAGAAAAATGGTGAAGCATTTGAGGCAACGCGATATGCCACCGCAAGAGCATAACGGCGGCAACAGCAGGGGTTTGAAAGGATACGGTGATTAATATTGCCCGTCGTATGAAATATGAGCTTGAATATGCCAATGAAATATTTCCAAATTCTTGTTGTCTTCGTCGCAGTACTGAGTGCATGGATATCGCTGGCGAATGCGGCAACTGCAACCGCACCTGATTACAACACGCTGGAACAAGCGGCGCTTAAAGGCGATAGCCAATCACTAGCCCAACTTGAGGCAGGAGCTAATTCCGGCAACGCCAATGCTCAATACGACTTGGGTGCATATTATTATTCTGGTAATCAATACGATGATGCTTTCAATTGGTTTCAGAAGGCCGCTGAACAAGGTCATGCAAAAGCACAATATAATCTGGGTTACTGTTATGCAAATAGCTTAGGGACGAAACAGGACTATGTAAAAGCCTTCTATTTGTTCAAAAAAGCCGCCGAACAGGGGTTGGCGGGTGCTGAGGATAGCGTGGGTAGTTGTTACACAACCGGCGAGGGCGTGGCGCAGGATTTCACGCAATCATTTAATTGGTATTTAAAAGCTGCCAAACAAGGATTTGCTATTGCTGAATATAATGTTGGTGTTGATTATAGCAATGGTATAGGTGTGAGAAAAGATTACGTTCAGGCCTTCAATTGGTTCCAAAAGTCAGCTGCACAAGATGTTGCTCAAGGAGAATACAATTTGGGCTATGCTTATATTCAGGGCTTGGGTACGCGACAGAATTATCAACAAGCATTTTACTGGTTTCAAAAAGCAGCAATGCAGAACTATATTGAAGCTGAATATTCATTGGGCGCTCTTTATGAAAAAGGACTGGGAACATTACAGGACTATACACAGGCATTCAATTGGTATCAAAAAGCTGCCGAACAAGGTTATGCAAATGCAGAATTTGCTCTAGCTACTTTATATAATCTCGGTTCGGGAACATCGCAGGATTATAATCAGGCGTTTAATTGGTATCTGAAGGCCGCAGAGCAGGGTATGGCTGAGGCTCAAGACAATTTGGGCGTTTTTTATGCTAAGGGGGTGGGAACAGCGCAAGATTACGCACAAGCGTTTTACTGGTTTCAAAAAGCAGCCTTACAAAATAATATTAATGCCTGTAAAAGTCTATCCTACATGTACAGCCAAGGATTGGGTGTTACTTCAGATCAACAAAAAGCTCAATATTGGGCTGAGCGGGCACAGCAACTTCAGAGCAATGGGAATTGACGTTTTATTTTGGTTCAGTAGGAAAAAAGCTATGCGGAATGTTTTGATTTCTCTGGCGTGCATGACGGTGGCGCTAAGCTCGTGGTCATTGCCAGCGAATGCGACAACCACAACAGCGCCTGCCGCGACTACAACTGCTCCTGATTACCCAGCATTAGCTCAGGCAGCAATTAAAGGTGATGCTTCAGCATTGGCGGAACTTCAGGCCGGGGCCTATTCCGGTGATGCTGAAGCCCAAAGTGAACTAGGCCTTTACTACTATTTAAACAAAGAATACGCGGCTGCCTTCATTTGGAATCAGAAAGCCGCGGCGCAGGGTAATGTGGGAGGGGAAATTGGGCTTGGTCTTTGTTATGCCAAAGGTTTGGGAACTAAGCAGGATTACACCCAAGCGTTCAACTGGGCTCAGAAGGCCGCAATACAAGGTAATGCGAATGCGGAAAACATTCTAGGCGATGCATATGCGAGGGGCCTGGGAACGAAGCAAGATTACATCAAAGCCTTTTATTGGTATCAACAAGCTGCGGCGCAAGATAACGCACTTGCGGAAGATGCTCTGGGCCTTTTTTATTTAAAAGGCCAAGGTATTCGGCAGAACTACGCTCAGGCATTTATCTGGTTTCAGAAAGCAGCAGAGGAAAGCGTTGTAGTAGCGGAAGTCAATTTGGGCTATCTCTATGAGTATGGCCAAGGAATACAACAGGATTACATGCAAGCATTTAACTGGTTTCAGAAAGCTGCGGATCAGGGTAGTGCAAGCGGGGAATACAACTTGGGATATCTTTATGCACAGGGCCATGGGGTACCACAGGATTACATACGGGCATTTAATTGGTATCAAAAGGCGGCAGCGCAAGGTTTTATAGATGCTCAAACCAACCTAGGTACACTCTATGAGAAAGGCCAGGGAACGATGCAGGATTACACTCAAGCGTTCAATTGGTATAAAAAAGCTGCGGCACAAGGTGATGCACTTGCAGAAGTCAATTTAGGTTCTCTCTATTTACATGGCTTGGGCACGGACCAGGATGATGCACAGGCTTTTAATTGGTTTCAAAAGGCTGCAACTCAGGGTGTTGTAGCTGCAGAATACAACTTGGGTTATCTCTATGAAAAGGGTCTGGGAACACAACAGGATTCCACCCAGGCATTTAATTGGTTTCAGAAAGCAGCAGAGGAGGGTGATGTAAATGCATGTAAGTGGCTTTCAATTCTGTACAGCCAAGGAGTGGGTGTGGCGCAGGACGAACAGCAGGCACAATATTGGGCTGAGCGGGCACAGCAGCTTCAGAGCAATGGGAATTGATATTGATTGCTGCCGAAAAAAATCCTTCAACCTCTTCGCCTCTTCGCGGTAAAAATATCTCTCTGTGATCTCTGTGGCAAAAAATTGGTTCTTTATGCAAATGGTTTCCCTATTCAGTGTATAGGCTCTTAAAGCCGGTTCTTTGACAAGTAAATATCAACGGGTGGCCTCGCGGCATTATTCCCTATCTCCTCCGCTGTGTCGTGGTGTCGTTTTGCCCGCCCTGAGCTACGTCGAAGGGTGGTTAAAAACTATGGCCTGTGGCCTGTTCCCTATCCCCTACGTTGTAATCAGTGGTTTTATTGTCTTGACCGCGTTTTGTAATACTTTTGAGAGCTATTTGCTTGAGTGGGAAAAATCTAACCGCTACAGCGCTACAACCCCTGAAAATATAGATGTTTCCTCCACTCTTAAAGGCGCAACAAGCACTAATCATGTTACGGATCAGAAAGTGCGAAATACTCTATAAAATAAGCCTTTGTAACGTTGTAGCGCTTAGAAGGCCCAAAAACAGGAGCAATAAACCCGACTATGTAGTTACAGGCTCTTAGAGGCGCTGTGGATCGTTTCGTGTCTTTTCACATTTTTCGTGGTTAAATCTGTGTCAATCCGCGCAATCTGCGGATTCGTAGTGTCGTCGTGGTGAAATTTTTCTCTTCTGTGTGGGTGCAAAATAATGTCTGGAGAGTTTGAGCGATTTCATTCATGATGTACGTATGAACCCCTCACCCGCCTGGAACCCGCCGCCGGTAACCGATCCGATCCGCATCGCGCAAATTGGTCTTCGCGGCCTCGTCGCGCCGCAGCACGTGGCGGAACTGCAAAAAAATCCTAATTTCCGTCTGGTCGCCGCTTTCGATCGCCGGGCGGGCGAATCCGAACTGGCTCCGCAAATCGCACCAATCACCAGCCGAGGCGGAAAAGTCTACGGCGATTATCACGAACTTCTGACCGATGCGAACGTGGAAGCCGTCTGCATCGCCGCGCCGCATCATCTGCATCGTCAAATGTCACTTGAGGCGTTTTCCTCCGGCAAACACGTCCTGGTGGAAAAACCCATGGCCGTGCACCCCGAAGATTGCCGCGCGATGATCGAATCCGCGGCGGCGGTAAAAAAAATCGGCGCGGTGCAGATGCAGCACGCCGGGCGCTCATCCATGCTTATGCTTCGCGATAAATTGCGCGCCGGCGCCATAGGCAAAATCCGTCAGGTGAAGGTTGCCAGCCTCTGGTCGCGGGACGAGAAATATTATGCCCGCTCCGCATGGGCCGGCAGAAAAATGATCGGTCCCGCCTGGAATCTCGATGGCGTCATGTTTAATCAGGCCTGCCATCACATCGCCCAGGCCATGATTTTGGCCTCGAGCGAAGAATGGCCGATTCCCGCGCCATTGGATGATATTCGCGCCAAACTTTATCGCTTCCATGAAGCACCGACGCTGGAAATGGAAGACACGGCGTTTGTCACCGCTACCGTCGCCGGCGACCAGGCGCGTTTTACCCTTGCTGCCACCACCTGCAACGCCGTCGATCAGGTGGAAATCGAACTGATAGGTGAAAAAGGCCGCGCGACATGGGATGGAGCAGGAAAAGGAATTGGGCGTTTGTTTATTCAAGGGCAAAGCGTTGAGGAATTCAACGATGACCGCGGAATTTTTACCGGCGACTCGCGGGTATTTAACAGTTTTGCCGCCGCGATCCGCACGGGCGTAAAGCCGATCACGGATTTTGCCGCGGTTGCCCGGCTCACCGATGCAATTTTTGCCTGTTATCAGCAGGCTGATTGGAAGATCAGCAAAGTGCCCTGGTCGGCAACCCGCTCGCTGCCGCAAAAGATCGAACAATTCCTTCAAACCGGGGAAATGCCTGATTTTTAGCCACAGAGAGCGGCAGCGAGGCCACCGAGTCGGAAGTTCTGAGACGGTAGTGGCGGCGCGTTCCGCGCCGAGAAGTTAGAACAGGCGAACAGATGATCAGTAGAGCAAATAAGGAATTTAAAATTTGATATTTGAAAGACGGGCCCCGGGTTTCCACCACAGGGCTGTATGGCTCGGGCTGGAGAGCCTGAGCTATAACTCTCCCCGCGACGAGCACATTTACTTAGAGGGCTCTATGCCAGTTGCGTTCAATTCCGCCTTGGTCAATGCCGGCTCGATTTTCACCGTGCCGGCCTTCCAGTCCGCCGTCACCGTCGTGCCGTCGGCAAAGGTGGTGCGTTCCTGGCTGCGGTCCTGATTCAGAAATTCGTGGTTGGTCATGGCCAACAGTCCCACCCGCTTATTCAGCGCCGCCATTTCCCGGATTAACTCAAGTGAATTGCTGTCCTGGTTGGTCGTGTCCAGGGACATTTCGGGCACGCCGCCATACAAAATGCCGCGCAACAAATTTTCCTTGCCTTCGCCGCGGCCGCCGCCAAACGAAACCAGGACCGCATCATGATAAACCAGTTGATACAGCGGCACCGGAATGGCCTGGCCCACGTCGCCGGACTGGTTGACCGAATCCACATAGGGAATCACCCAGTCCGACCCCGCCTCGGTCAACACTACTCCCAGGTTGTTTCGCGACCAGTTGAACATACTGGCAATCGACTGCATGGCCTCGCTGCGGGTCGTGGGATGTTCCGGGTTGAAATCCTCGTCCGGCGGCACGTAGCCAAACACGTCCAGGTAAATGCCGTCGGGGTGAATCCCATGCTGGAAAAACAAATCATAATTTTTGATCAAATTGCCTAGCATGAACCGCGCGTCAAGATACGACTGCACGCCGCCGTCCCAATGGCGCATGAACGGAATCTGCCCTTGTTTCCAATCGCCGAAGCGCGATCCGGGGAACGCCGTGGCCGGCAGGCTGGCGTCCTCCTCGTGAATGGCAAACTGCGGATCCCACGATGGCGCGTCGATGTAATAATCCCGGTATTGATCGTGGAAAATGAATGGGTAGCCAAGCTCCTGGCAGGTGTCGGTCAGGCGCTTCATTCCCGCCCAGCCGCCCGCGGCTTCCGGCGGCGGCAACGGATCGGGATGCTGGCGGTCGTAACCCAGATGCGCCCAGCCGGCAATGAACACCAGCACGTCATTGACGCCGGAAGCCTTGAGTCCACGAAGCTGTTGCGCCCAGTCATCGAACGTCGTCAGGTGGTAATGATTGGTTGGACTGTAGCGGTCGCTTTGGGTGGATTGGTTGACCAAAATGCGGATGCGCGTCTGCGGCACACCGATAATTTTGGCCACTTCAGGTGCGCGGCAGATTTTTTCCTTGAGCGAAACGAACAGACCGGTGTTCATCACATACTGGCGATAACATTCCGCCATGTCCACGTAATTGCCTTTGGCGAAAAAACACATGCGCATCTGGCGCGGATAACCCAGGCGCCCCAGCGACTCCCGCCAGCGCGGGCCGATTATCGTCGGGCCGCCGGCCGGATGCGAAAACTGATACGCGGCGTCGTCGGGCGTCTCGACGATGATCATCATGGCCGACGGGCCTTGCTCAAATCCCCACCACGACATCGCCCAATCCTCGATCACGTGGCTTTGCAGGACACTATGGTCATTGGCGCTGCCGTTGGTAATTGGCAGATACGCCTTCGGCCAGTCGCGCGGGAGCAGGTCGCCCTTGCGGTTGGTCAAGACGGTAAAATCGGCCTCATTCGGATCCAGCGCGGTCGGCCAATCGAGTTGATACACCGCCGCGTCGCCTTCCTGGGCAGCGACGGAGAATTCCAAATCCTCGGCGTCACCTTGAAGCCCCATCGTGAGATACAACGTCAAATCAAATCCCGCCCCGGAATTCGAAGCGGGATTTTTCCAGTCGCTTAAGGTGAGCATAAGGCCGGTTTCAAAGCCGGTGTCATAGGGCACTATGGAAATCTTTCGCGCATCGGCCAGCCGTACCGGGAACAGCTTGCCGTGCCACCGGACGAGCATATCGTTGGCCGCGGAGGCAACCATATCCCATCTGGCCGGTCCGGCCTGGATGTCCAGCGCCAGGTTTTTTTCATCCAGCGTAACGATCTGTTTTTGGCCCTTGATAATCCATTGGCCGTTTTTATGTGAAACGGCCGCCAGCTCCGCGCCCCAATCGGCGCGTGACAACGGCGGACTCGCCATCTGCGCGGAAGCGGATAAACAAAATGCCAGGAAAGATAAACCAAACCACAGCGAAGCGCGTGGAAATTTCATACAGCGATTCTACGCATTTTATGCCGCCAGTAAAGCCGTCCTCCAAGTGGATGGAAGCAGGCAAGAGCGACGGACAAGCTCCTGGAATGATACAGGGCTGAAGCGATGATCCCGGCCCGCGCCATGTTTTGAGATAGATACTAAGAGCCCCTAAATCGCCGGGAAAATCCCTGCCCTCGACGCAGCACCGCTAAGCGCCTAAAGTAGTCAGGCCTTAGTAACGGCTTTATATGGATGAGGAGTAAGATTTGGTCACCCCAACCCCTAGTGCACCTCCGATGCAGAAGCAATTCGTGCTGCAATTAGATAACGGCCTGACCCTGGTTGCCGAACAACTTGCCAATGTCCGCTCCGCCGCAATGACGCTGCTGGTAAAGGCGGGTTCCGCTAACGATCCAGCGCAGGCGAGCGGTTCGGCCAACGTGCTATCCGACTGGATCATGCGCGGCGCCGGCAAGCGCGACAATCGTGCCCTTACCGATTATCTGGATTCGCTGGGCATTCACCGTTCGACCGCGGCGGATACGGTTTTCATGCGCTTCAGCGCGTCCATGCTGGCGGATAATCTTCCCGCCGTGCTGGAAGTTTATGCCGACGTTGTCCAACGCCCGCACTTGCCGGAAACCGGTTTTGCTCCGGCTCGCGATCTGGCCATTCAGCAAATCGACGCGATTGAGGATGAACCCTCACAGAAACTCAACCTGCTGCTCAAAGCGCGGCATTTTCCCGATCCGTTTGGCCGACCCACGGTCGGCGATCGCGCCCATCTGACCGCACTCACCGCAGAGGCGCTCCACACCGATTACCAAAAACGTTTCACGCCGAAGCAGGCGATTCTGGCCGTTGCCGGCGCCATTGATTTTGCGACTGTGGCAGATCTGGTTCGTAAACATTTTGGATCATGGAAGCCAACCGAACCTGTAGAATTGCCGGTTCATAAAGCCCCGCGCGGCGCGATGCACATAGCGCAGCAAACCAACCAGGTGCAGATCGGTCTGGCTTATGACACTGTCCCGGAGTCCGATCCGGATAGCATCGCGGTTCAACTCGCCGTCGGCGTTTTGAGTGGCGGCATGGGGGCACGGCTCTTTTCTCAAATCCGTGAAAAGCAGGGTTTGTGTTACGCCATTCACGCCGGTTATTCGAGCCTGAAAACCCAGGGCGCCATCTTCGGCTATTCCGGCACCGCGCCGGACCGCGCTCAGCAAACGCTCGACGCGTTTTTATTTGAACTCGACAAAATAACCAAAGGGGCCGAAGCCGACGAACTCCAGCGGGCCAAAACCGGCATGAAAAGCCGCGTGATTATGAATGGTGAAAGCTCGGCAGCGCGGGCTGGAGCAATTGCCCACGACTTTTATCACTACGGCCGTCCGCGGTCCCTGGATGAATTGCGGCAAAAGATTGAAGAAGTTTCGCTGGAAAAACTCAACGAGTTTCTGGCACGCCGGGGTTCGCCGGCCAAAACCATCGTCACCATTGGTCCGGCGCCGCTAAAGGTTCCGGCCCAAACACTGAGTTAACGAAGATTTTTAAGCGTAGAGGTCGCAGAGAAATTTATGGCAACGTTCCATCACGCACAATTGCCTAACGGGCTTGACGTCATAGCCGAGGTGAATCCGGATGCCCAAAGCACCGCCATCGGGTTCATGGTGCGCACCGGCGCCCGCGACGAAGCGCCGCAGGTTGCCGGCGTTTCACATTTTCTCGAGCACATGCTCTTCAAAGGGACCGCACGCCGCAGCGCCGCTGAGGTCAACCGTGAATTCGACGAAATGGGCGCCCGCAACAATGCTTTTACCAGCAACGAAGTTACCTGTTACTGGGCGCACATTCTGCCCGAATTTCTGCCGCGCACCCTGGACCTTCTGGCCGATATGATGCGTCCGGCGTTGCGCGAGTCCGATTTCGACATGGAAAAAAAGGTCATCCTCGAAGAGATCGCACTCTATCTGGATCGCCCCGGACATGTGCTTTATGAAGCGGTGATGGCGGATCATTTTCGTACACATCCGCTGGCTCATTCGGTTTTGGGTTCCAGGGAATCCATCGGGGCTCTGCAGCGCAACCAGATGAAACAATACTTCGATTCTCACTATGGTCCGGGCAACATGGTCCTTTCCGTCGCCGGAAAACTGGATTTCGACCAGTTAACCAGACTCGCGACGCAAGCCTGCGGCAAATGGGAACATCTGAACGTCAAACGGTCGTTTCCTCAGGCTAACCCCGGCGGTGCGCAGCACCACATCAGCGACCCCAAACTCAAACGGCATTACATTGCATTGATGTGTCCGGGGCCGTCCGCGCAGGATAATCGCCGCTATGCCGCGCAGGTTCTTGCCGACACCGTGGGTGATCACGACGGATCGCGTTTGTACTGGGCGCTCGTGGAGCCGGGGCTGGCTGATGAAGCGGACTTTTCGTTTTATCCGCATGATGGAACAGGAAGTTATTTCGCCTACGCTTCCTGCGATCCGGAGCGCAAAGATCAGGTGCAGGAAATTCTGCAGCGTGAACTGGAAAAAATGGCGAGCGAAGGCCCGACGCGCGCGGAAATCGACAAAAGCCGGAACAAAATCGCCACCGCGACCGTGCTCAGCGGCGAATTGCCTCTGGGGCGCATGCGAAGCATTTGCGGCCGCTGGATTTATCTCGGCGACTATCAGACGCTGGAGCAGGACCTTGCGGAACTTCAGGCGGTGGATGTTGGCCACGCTCAGGAGCTGCTGACTGAATTTCCGTTTAAGCCGGCGACCATCACCACACTTGGTCCGTCATAGCCCGCGTTCATGCATGCTGTTCTTCGCCGGGCCGGGGCCGGATTAAATCGAGCCCGGATCACGTTTTTTCGGCATATAGACCGATATCATCTGATAGTCAGATACGATCTGCCGGCGTGGAGCGATGAACAACTATAAACCATTTCTCGATTGGATCGCTTCGGAAGAAAAACGCATGGAGTTTCGCGTCACACAATGGGCCGAGGTGAACTCCGGCAGTCGTAACCTTCCCGGACTCCGGCAAATGGCCCAGCTTCTGGCCGAGGCGTTTTCCGCTTTTGATCCCCCAATGCAAAGGCTGACGCTGGAATCGGAGAAAAAAATATCTTCTGATGGCGTTCTCGTTGAAGTCCCGCTCGGTCAGGCGCTCCATCTCGTCCAGAGGCCGGAGGCGAAAAAACGTGTATTCCTTTGCATCCACATGGATACGGTTTATCCCGACGATCACCCCTTTCAACAAGTTCAAAAAGTCAACGATAAAATTTTGCGCGGCCCCGGTGTCGCCGACGCCAAAGGAGGCATCGCTGTCATGCTCAAGGTGCTCGAAGCACTGGAGCGAAGTCCCTGGGCGAAAAACATCGGCTGGGAAGTGCTCATTAATCCGGATGAGGAAATCGGTTCACCCGGTTCGGCGCCGCTGTTGGCCCAGGCGGCCCGGCGCAGCCATCTTGGCCTGGTTTTTGAACCGGCGCTCTCTAATGGAAATCTTGTCGGCGCACGCAAGGGATCGGGAAACTTTGTTCTGGTGGTCCGCGGTCGCAGTGCCCATGCCGGCCGTGATTTTTCCTCCGGGCGCAATGCCATTGCCGCGCTATCTTCCGCAATTTTGCAAATCGATGCGATCAATGGCCGCTGGCCCGACGTTACAGTAAATGTAGGGCGGGTTGAAGGCGGCGCCGCACTGAACATGGTCCCCGATCTGGCGATCTGCCGAATCAACGTCCGCTGCACCCAGCGCCGGCAGCAAAATGACGTCAGAGAAGTGCTCGAAGAGATTGTCAAAGGCGTATCAGAGCGTGAAGGGTTTTCCGCTCAGCTTTATGGCGATTTTCACGCTCCGCCGCGCCCTCTGGATGAACCGCTGCAACGTTGGCTGGAGCATGCCTCAGAATGCGCCAACGAATTGGGAATGAACATTCACTGGGAACCCACTGGCGGCGCCTGCGATGGCAATCGTCTTTCCGCGGCGGGATTGCCGACCATTGATACACTGGGCCCGGTGGGTGGCGAAATTCACAGTCCGAGAGAATTTATTTTTCTCGATTCGCTGCCCCAGAGGGCTCAGCTTGCGGCGCTATTGCTGATGAAGTTCGCTTCCGGCGAATATGAAGCATAAAACGGGATGACGCATGGAGCTTATCGCCGAATCATTTTTAAACGATCCGCGTCTTAAACAGTCGCGGTCCCTGGTGCAGCAGGCCGTGGCTGAGCATTCCAGCCGTCTTACCGGCGCCAAACCGCCGGACCCGCAACGCCAGGCGCAATATAAGGAATTGATCGAACAATTCACACGCCTTCGCGGCGGCGCACTTTACTTTCCTTTTCTCGGCAGCGGCATGGGCAATGGCTCCCTGGTGGAGTTGGCCGATGGAAGCGTCAAATACGATTTCATCAGCGGCATTGGTGTTCATTACCTGGGTCATTGCCATCCTCTCCTGGTCGACGCAGCGATGACTGCGGCGTTCGGCGACACGATCATGCAGGGAAATCTCCAGCAAAACGTTCAGGCGGTGCAGTTGGTGCAAACTATGGTGGATATGGCCAAAACCGGCGGAGCGCCGCTGGAACATTGCTTTGTCAGCACGAGTGGGGCTATGGCCAATGAAAACGCGCTCAAACTTATGTTTCATAAAAAGCGCGGTACGACGCGCGTACTGGCTTTCGAACATTGCTTCTGCGGCCGGACCATGGTGCTTTCGCAAATCACCGATAAACCACAATATCGCGTGGGTCTGCCCAAAGTATTGGAAGTGGATTACGTCCCATTTTTCGATCACACTCGGCCCGCCGAATCTATCGATCGCGCTGTAGAAACGCTGCGCGCCCATCTGGCAAGCCATCCGGGACAACATGCGGGAATGTGCCTGGAGTTGATTCTGGGCGAAGGCGGTTATTGGGTCGGCAGCCGGGATTTTTTTCTGGCCTTGATCGCGGTTTTGCGCCAGCATCAGCTTCCTGTGTGGATCGATGAAATACAAACTTTTGGCCGAACGCTCAGGCCGTTTGCTTTTAGTCATTTTGGCCTCGATGATCTGGTCGACATCGTCACGATTGGAAAACTCACGCAGCTTTGCGCCACAATCTTCCGGCCGGAGTTCAAACCCGAGCCCGGGCTGCTCAGCCAGACGTTCATCGCTTCAACCGCCGCCATCACAACGGCTCAGGTCATTTTGGATCGGATGAATCAGGGTGATCTATTTGGTCCCGCGGGGCGCATCAACCGGTTACACCACAGCATTGTTGCCCGGCTGGAAGCGATCGCCCGGCGTCATCCCGGCTGGATTTCCGGACCTTTCGGCCTGGGAGCCATGATCGCATTTACTCCATTCGACGGTCGTGAAGCCGTAGTCAAAGATTTGCTGCGCCGCTTGTTCGACAATGGCGTGATCGCGTTTTATGCAGGTTCAGACCCGGCACGCGTCCGTTTCCTGATGCCCGTTGCCGCGGTGACCGAAGAGGACATTCAGAAAGTATGTATGATCCTCGAAGAAACAATGGAGCAGATGCAGAAAGAGAAAAGCGCTGCGGGCGCAATTTAGACGGAGGCAGGCATGATCATTTTACGTCCCATACAGATGACCGATCTGGACGTTTTACTCGATATTGCCGGCAAAATCGGCTATGGCATGACGACACTGCCTCCCGATCGCGCGGTGCTCCAGCGGCGCATTGAAGAAAGCATGCTGAGTTTTGAGCTTAAAGTTCAAAAGCCGCGCGGTGAAACCTATTTGTTCGTTCTCGAAGATACCGCCGTTCGCCGTGTCGCCGGCGTGTGCGGCATCACTTCAAAAGTCGGTGGTTTTGATCCGTTTTATTCTTATCGCCTGCGCAGTGAGCCATGTGTATCCAAAGCATTGAACGTCAATAAAACCATTCCCATTCTTGAGCTGACGGTAAATTATGATGGACCGGCGATTGTCGGCAGCCTGTTTTTGCTTCCCGAATACCGTAAAGATGGAAACGGACGTTTCCTGTCGCTGGCGCGATATTTATTTATCGCTCAGTTTGCTTCGCGATTCGAAACACATGTTATCGCCGAAATGCGCGGCGTGATCGATCGCGATGGCCGTTCGCCGTTCTGGGATGCGGTGGGGCGGTGGTTTTTCGAAATCGATTTTCCCAAAGCCGATTACATGACCATGGCCGACAAGCAATTCATCGCCGACCTGATGCCTAAATATCCGCTTTATATTCCGCTGCTTGAGCCTGCGGCACAGGAGGTAATCGGCAAAGTGCATCCCGACACGCTGCCCGCACTCAAAATTCTCCAGGACGAGGGTTTTGTGTTTCAAAATCTGGTCGACATTTTCGAAGCGGGTGCGGTCTACGGTTGTCCCCGAGACCAAATTCGCGCGGTGCGGGAAAGTCGTGAAGCAGTTGTGAACAAACTGCTAGATCATTCGCAACCAGGTTCGGCCGAACAGGCGACGCATCTGGTTTCAAATACCCACCTCGCCGGATTTCGCGCCTGCAAGACGAATGTCGTACCCACGGCCGATGGGCAAGTCTCCATAGATGCCGCGACCGCGGCGGCGCTGGAAATAAAAACGGGGGATCACGTGCGTTATGTAATGATGCGCGCAAAGACCTCTAAATAACATCGGGCATGAATCATGAGTGAATTGGGTGCGCTATACATCGATGGCCGGTGGGTCCTGGGGAAAGGGCGCCGGATGATCTCTCGCGCGCCGTGGGATTCTGCTTTGCTCTGGGCCGGCGCCGCGGCGAATCCGCGGCAAATCACTGACGCCGTTTCCGCGGCGCAAAAGGCGCTGCCGGCCTGGATTCAAATAGGACAAGATCGCCGCCGCGCGGTATTGGAAAAATTCGCCGATCTGGTCCGCCAAAAGCAGGGAGATTTTGCGCGAGTCATCGCCTTGGAAACCGGTCGGCCTCTTTGGGAAACGCTAAACGAAGTCGGCGCTGTCATTGGCAAGTGCACCCTGACGATTCGCGCCTTCTCTGAGCGGCGCTCCGAACAACATCTGGCACTTGCCGACGCAGCCGGTGCGGTTCGATATAAAGCGCACGGCGTCGCCGCGGTATTCGGTCCGTTTAATATGCCGGCGCATTTGCCTAACGGCCACATCATGCCGGCGTTGTTGGCAGGCAACACAATTGTTTTTAAACCCAGTGAATTGGCTCCGCTTACCGCCCAGCGCATGGTTGGCTTTTGGGAAAAAGCGGGAGTTCCCTCCGGCGTTCTGAATCTGGTTCAGGGGTCCGCTGCAGTCGGTTCGGCGCTCGCCGACGATTCCCGGCTCGACGCAATTTTTTTCACCGGCAGCTTCGCTGCCGGTCAGGCGTTGGCTAAGCGTCAACTCGATTTTCCTCAACGAATACTTGCTTTGGAAATGGGCGGCAACAATCCGCTGGTTGTCTGGAAATGCAAAGACCCGCGCGCCGCGGCCTACCACACGATCGTTTCGGCTTATCTGACCGCCGGCCAGCGCTGCACCTGCGCCCGCCGTCTGATCGTATCGTCCGGCAAAGAAGGCGAAAAATTCCTTTCAGTTCTTCTGAAAATGGTTCGCAGGATTTGTATCGGCGGTCCGTTTGATGATCCACCTCCGTTCATGGGGCCGCTCATATCTGAAACGGCTGCCGAACGCGTTTTGTCTGCTCAGAAAAAGCTCTTTTCCCGGGGTGCAAAGTCATTGCTGGATGCAAAACAATCCGAACCCTGCAAAACTCTGTTAGCGCCGGGAATTATCGATGTGACAAAAGTCGCCCATCGGCCCGATGAAGAAGTTTTTGGACCGCTGCTTCAGGTCATTCGAGTTGATGATTTTGATGCGGCAATCGCCGAAGCAAACAACACACGCTTCGGTTTGGCCGCAGGGCTTTTGAGCGATCGGGCGGAATTATTTGAGCGTTTTTACTCTCATGTTCGCGCCGGTGTTATCAACTTCAACCGCTCCACCAACGGCGCCAGCAGCGAACTGCCTTTCGGCGGCGTGGGGTACAGCGGCAATCAACGGCCCAGCGGATACTGGGCAGCCGACTATAGTTCCTATCCCGTAGCTGTGATGGAAACACCAACACTGGCCCTTCCTGATAAACCATTTCCTGGAGTCGTCGCGTGAGCAAGGCCTGGGAAGTCAATTTCGATTCGATTGTCGGCCCGACACATCATTACGCCGGACTGGCGCCGGGGAACTTCGCATCTATGCGCAATCGCGGGCGAAAATCAAATCCGCGCCATGCGGCCCTGCAGGGCCTGGAAAAAATGCGATTGGTAATGCGCCTCGGCGTTCCACAAGCTGTTCTGCCGCCGCACCAGCGCCCATATATGCCGCTTTTACGTCGTCTGGGGTTTTCCGGTTCCGACCGGCGCATGCTTCAGGCAGCGGCGCGCGATACACCACTAATGCTTGCGGCGTGTTCAAGCGCTGCCGCCATGTGGGCGGCCAACGCCGCCACTGTGTCCCCTTCTGCGGATACCGCCGATCACCGGGTGCACATCACGCCCGCGAACCTGATTTCCCAGTTGCACAGATCTATTGAAGCGTCTTTCACCACGCGCGTGTTGCGTAAAATATTCCCCGATCCCAAACGTTTTGTCGTTCACGATCCGCTGCCCACCGCTATTGCCTTGCGCGACGAAGGCGCCGCCAATCACATGCGGCTGGCGCCGGAATACGGCTCCCCTGGCCTGGAAATTTTTACTTTTGATTCGCCCGAGCCATATCAAGTCGACAAATACCCGCGTCGATTTCCGGCGCGGCAAACACTCGGCGCCGCCGTGGCTTTGGAAAATCGCCACCTGCTGAACTCCGAAGCGGCGCTGAGCCTCCAACGCACACCCATTTGTACGGACGCCGGCGCATTCCATAACGATCTGACCGCGATGAGCAACCAGTCTCTCTTGATTTATCACGCCAGCGCCTACGCTACGGCGGCATCAGGCGAAATTGCTCGAAGGTATCGTCGGATAACCGGGGAAAAGCTGCAAATCATAGGTATCAGCAAACAGCAACTTTCGCTTTCCGAAGCTGTCAAAACCTATCTGTTTAATTCGCAAATTCTCACCGTTGCCGACTCTTCAATGGTCTTGCTTGCGCCCGAAGAATGCCGTCGCAGCCGCCGCGTCTCTGAAATTATTGAAGAACTTCTCGCTCGTGGCGTATGGCGTGCCGTCCATTACGTGGATGTGCGCCAGTCCATGCGCAATGGGGGAGGACCAGCGTGTTTGCGACTGAGAATTGTTCTGACCCGGCGTGAGTTCGCGGCGATGCATCAAGGTATCATTTTGACCGAACTACTCTACGCTCGCCTGGTAGCCTGGGTGAACAAACATTATCGTGACCAATTGCGTCCCGCCGACTTGGCCGACCCGAAACTCCTCCATGAATCGCTCTCGGCTCTGGACGAACTGAGTACAATTCTAAAGCTCGGCGCTATCTACGATTTTCAAATGTAGATGTTCCTGCCCTGTGTGACACATTCTCGGACGTAAATTGTTCTGGTTATGCGACACTCTGGTGTCCTCTTTTTGATTATCCGTTTAGTCGTTTGGCTTTCATGTCGAAAAATATATCAGCGGACCTGATTGACGAACTTAAGCGGCTTTTGGTCCGCACCGCGAAATCGTCCCCTTCGCACACGATGCGAAAGGACGTAAATCCAGCCGGAATGGGGTGTGCCATGATTAGCCGTCATGCTTCGTATCGTTATCGTGGTTTCAAATTGATCGAAATGCTGGTGGTGCTCAGTGTTATTCTGGTTTTGATCGCCATATTGATGCCCTGGGTCTCACAGGCCCGCGAACTGGCCAATCGCACCTATTGCACCGCTAATTTACAAACTTGGGGACAGGTGGCCTGGTCGTTTGCGCGCGATCACGAGGGATATTTCCCCGCGGCGTACGGCTTCGGCGGCGGCAGTACATACGCTAATGCCACGCAAAACAACAACTTTAATGGCGTGCTTTGGCTTCTCGGTTTAAACAACGATTCTACGGACGAAAATTCCGCCAATTACGGCGAGGACTGGCACCGGTACGGAACGCCTTATTCCACCTTCCTCACCTATGGCGGAACGGGCTATACCACCGTCAATATCAATACCAATGCCTCAACCCCGCTGGTGCCCACGGCCAGCGCGCTGGAAGGTTTAACCATTCCCTATCTTCCTGATTACAACCCGACCAGTTGGGGCGTTAACGGCGGGCTGAATTACGATGTGCCGGGAAGCGACGCTCCAGCGCCGACCACGCACGTCAAACTTGCCAAGTGGATGATCTGCCCAAGTTGTCCGTTTACCGGCAATCTCTACGCTACCGATCAGGCCGGGCAATGGGGATGGATTATCGTTGATACCTATATGTATATGGCCGGCACGACGTACCGCACCCAGGATGCCTTCACCGCCTTCAGCGACGGCGACCAACAGGCTTTTGCCAACGCCTACGGCGATGGGACTATTTTCGTTTCCGGCTTTAACAACAATTTGACGCCCACGTGGGGCAGTCGTGTGAACATGCCTGCAACGACCGATCACGATTCGCCCGATACGGTTATCGCCGCCGATGCTGTTGTGTGGGGCGGCGGCGCCATGCAGGGCAATATGTACCTGATCAATCACACCTGGAACAACAATCCGTATGCGCCGGCCTATGAAGGCGTCCTATATTCCGATGGCCACGTGGACGGCATCGGTGACCCCGGTTTTTACGGACCGACTTTAAATTCCAGCGGCTCGATGACCAGCACCATGGCCACAAGCAACACGCTGACCACCAGCAACTGGGCGGCCGCACACATGCCGCCGCTGGAAAACCGCACGCCGAACATCGTGGTGCCCACCACATCCTCTCTTTACGACAGCTATAGCTGGGTGGATACCTGGAATTACACCTGGACCGGCTGGTATTTCTACTGGCCCAATGGTCTCGGCGGCCCGTAAACAAAAAGCGTGTCTCTGCAAACTGTTTTTTATAAATTCAATCGGTTCAGATCAAAACATGTTTTCGGACGCGGGCATTGATGATTTTGAGACGCAGGCAATGTCCATTTTTTAGTTATCCATTCAGTCCATAAACCGCTTCTGTCGAATTAAACCCTGAGGCGAATCGTCTGAAAACCGTTTCTTAAATGAATTTAGCTCGCGCCGCCATATCTCACGATTCGCGAGTGATGCGGCAAGACTCTGGTCAGGATAAACGAGAGAGTGCCATGATGAAATATCGTAGTTTAAATCGTTATCGCGGCTTCAAATTGATTGAAGTGCTGGTGGTCCTCAGCGTCATGCTGGTTTTGATCGCCATTTTGATGCCTTGGGTCTCACAAGCTCGCGAATTGGCTAATCGCGTCGGTTGCACCGCTAACCTGCAAACCTGGGGACAGGTAGCCTGGTCCTTTGCCCGGGATCACCAGGGATATTTTCCCGCGGCGTACGGCTTCGGTGATGGCAGTACATACGCTAATGCCACGCAAAACAACAACTATAACGGTGTATTTTGGCTTTTGGGTTTGAATAACGACTCAACGGACGAAAACTCCACCACCTATGGCCAAGACTGGCATCGTTATGGAACACCATATTCCACTTTTCTTACCTACGGTGGAACGGGTTATAACACCGTCAACATGAATACCACCGCCTCGACCCCGCTGATTCCCACCGCCAGCGCGCAGGAAGGTTTGAGCATTCCTTATCTGGCCGACTATGACCCGACCACCTGGGGCGTCAACGGCGGACTCAATTACAACGTCTCGGGAGATGCGCCACCGTCACCGACCACGCACGTCAAGCTTGCCAAGTGGATGATCTGCCCAAGTTGTCCGTTTACCGGCAATCTCTACGCTACCGATCAGGCCGGGCAATGGGGATGGATCATTATTGACACCTACATGTATATGGCCGGCACCACATATCGCACTCAGAACTCTTTCAGCGCGTTCAGTGATGGATCGGGAACTTCCGCCTTTACCTCGGAGTTCGGCAACGGAACCGTTTTCCTTTCCGGCTTTAATAACAATTTAACGCCAGTTTGGGGCAGCCGGGAAAATATACCCGCTACCACAGACCACGATTCGCCTGATTCGGTTATCGCCGCTGACGCCGTCGTCTGGGGCGGCGGAGCCATGCAGGGTAATCTGTATCTGATAAACCACGCCTGGAATAACAACCAATATGCTCCGGCATATCAGGGGTTGCTTTTTTCTGACGGGCACGTGGATGGCATCGGAACTCCCGGTTTTTACGGACCGACTTTAGATTCCAGCGGTTCGCCCACGAGCACCTATGCCACCAGCAATACGCTCACTACAAGCAACTGGGCTGGTGCACACATGCCGCCATTGGAAAACCGCACGCCGACAGTTTACATAAACTCCAACTCGTCGCTCTATAACGATTACAGCTGGGTGGATACCTGGAATTACACCTGGACCGGATGGTATTTCTACTGGCCCAACGGCGTTGAATAATCACAAAAAATCGAAAACCGCTGCTTGTGCGTTCAATTTCCAGGTGTGGGACGGGCCTCTTGCCTGTCAGTGAAGTTTTTTCGTGGTTAAAAAGATCTGAAACCTGCGGTCTCTTTCCCATTTAAAAATTTTCTTCGGATATTCCCTGTTTCCTAATCACTGTAACCTAATGTTGTCCTCTGTGGTAAATGTTGGACCCCCGTCGCTCTATCGCTTGTTCGTGCTTTCAAAAATCTTATCCGCCGATTTTTCCACAAATCCCTGATAGAGCTTGCCGTCCTTCATCGGATAACGGCGGGCGAATTCGTAATAACAGCATGGTATCGAATGTACGCCGTCGGAAAAGTTCACCTCAACCTTGTCCGCCAGCGTCGATGATTGCTCCAGATAAACTTCCGGCGAACCTTTGATTTCTCCACCGGCGGTGTTCAGGGCGAAACCATTCTGTTTAAGAAAATCATTTAGAGCCTGCAGACTGGCAAATCCGCGCAGCGCATTGACCAGAACCGTGAAATGATTGGCCATATAACCGAACGCCGCCAGCCATGCCGCATACTCGCTTTCCTTACGCAACGACTCATATTCTTCGAAGGATACGCTCCACGGCCGGCCCAGCGCGGGAAAGTCCCATCGGGCTCTGGCTTCAGCCGGCGCCTGTTCGATTAACCCGGCGGTAATCCGGCGCAGGCTCTCGGAGCATTTTTCCAGCTCCAGTTCACTGATGAAAATTTTCGGCGCCCTCACGTCCTTATCCAGCTCAAAATGCCGGGCGTGAAGTTTTTTATCCGTGAAGCTGTATTCCCCGCGTGGTTGGTAGCCCAGTTCCAGGAACGGCCGCGCCAGCGCATCAAGCCCCACGCGCGGGTCGTTAAAAGTTCGCAAGGCAATGTGATCGTTCGCGACACGCTCGCCGCGCTCTTCGAGCAATCGATGGATGGCGCCTGCCTGGGGATTAAGTTTCGCGTACGTGACCCACAGCCGTTTGTTAACCAGATCGTCCAGCGTATGCATGGCCTCGCTCCTGTTTGCCAGAGCCTCCGCGCTCTTAATCATATTATCGGTTCGATTGTATAATGTACGCGATGTGCAGAATCGAAAAAACCTGGCCTGATCCTGCCCCGCAAGCCATTAACCCGGTTCAAAACTCCGGGGGCACGAGTGCCCTGCGGGTTCGCCTATTTTCGGCCATCATTTTCGCCACTGCAGGGTCAATGCTAACCGTGGGAATGCGGCTTGTTCCCAGTCCCACAGGGCTGGGCACGCACACGCAGTTGGGCCTGCCCGTCTGTGGTTTTTACGCCAAATACGGCATTCCCTGCCCGGTTTGCGGCTATACGACGGCGGTCACTTACGTGGCACATGGCCATCTGCTTGATGCTATTATGACCCAGCCCGCTGGCGCCGCGGTTGGTTTGCTGGGTGTTGCGGCGGTGGTGCTTGGGTCGCTTGGACTTTTCTCCGGGCGCTGGTACGGGCCTTCGCTATTCTGGTTTCTTTGGCATCGCAATACCATTGCGTTTTACATATTGATGGTGGTGCTGCTGTCCTGGATGTACAAGTTAATTCTGATGTCAGGCTGAGCGGCGGCTGTTTTCTGATGCACGGCCGGCGAAGCATTGGTAGAATCCCGCTGGTTTTCCCGTAAAACCCACACCGGCGGCGGCCCGGTTTATTTTGTTAGAGGCTCTGTACATGCGGCGACGGTTATTAATAAATTCACAGGCACTCACCCGCGCCGGATCGCTGCTCCTTTTGGCCGTTATGATTCTGAATTGCGCCGGTTGCGCATTTTTCGCGACCGCTTATCAAAACGCCCGTGGCACCAGCGTCTCCGCCCAGTATACCGGTCTGGATAATCACTCCGTCGCCATACTGGTTTATGCAGACGACTCCATCACGTTCATGTATCCGCAGGCTCGCGAGGAAATTTCCGGTTTCATCGCCGACCAGTTTCAGAAAAACATGCCCTCGGTCCGTCTGCTCGATTATCAGCAGGTAATCGCCTATCAGGATCAAACGCCGGGATGGGAATCGCTGCCCATCAAGTCCGTTGGAGATCATTTTTCGGTTGATCGCGTTTTATATTTAGAGCTGGTCAACTACACCACGCATGCCGCGGGCGCCACGGATCTTTTACAGGGGCACATTGAAGCGAACGTATACATTTACGATACAAAACTTCCGGGCGACGGCCTGGTCTACCAGACGCACGTCGACGTCTATTCGCCGGCAAATGGCCCGGCCCCGCCTTTTGATTCCGATGAAAACAGCGTTCGCATGGCTGCGCTCGGTGAATTCAGCCGAGACGTGGTCCGCAATTTCTATAATTGGCACAATTACGCACCGGATCAGGATAACACAGGAAACACGGACAACACGGGAAGCGATGAATCAGAAAATCTCATTAATCAGCAATAAGTTGCCCAGCCTCCTGTTGGCGATTTTTTTGACCGCCGGCTTTTTCATCCTTGGCGGCTGCGAACTTGCCTACTTGGTGGCCGGCAACGGTCAGGATAAAGCTCTTTACAACATTCCCCAGTCGGATCGTGTTTTGGTGCTGGTGGATTCCTCCGCCGCCAGTCCCATGACCATGGAAGCCGCCGCGGATCTCATTGACGCGGTAAACAGCCAGCTTTACCAGAACAAAGTAGCCGATCAGCTTGTACCCTCATTCAGGATAACCGCGTTGGAAAAAACCAACCCCGTCACCTACCGGCAGATGGGCATTGCCGATATAGCCAAAGCCGTCAACGCCGATCTGGTCGTTTACATTTTTATTGATCGATTTGATGTGCTGCTCGATTCGGATCAGCAGGTTTCTCACGGTGATGCCACAGGTCTGGTCAAGGTCGTTAATTCCAATGGCGATCGTCTCTGGCCCAATGATGCCACGGATGGTTATTCCGTCACAGCGCAGGTGAAGGAAAATTTAGCCACCAACCAAAGCGCCGAAGACGTCCAAAATCAGTTGATTACCCAGCTTGCCAACAATGTCAGCCAGCTTTTTTATAACCACCCCGTAGGCTACACGCCTTCCGAGCAGGAAACACAAAGTCAGATGAATTCCGAACAATAATCCCCCGGCGAGCTTCATTTTAAGGCTCCCCGGCTCTTTCCAGGCAACTTTTTCCCGCCTTAAGCGTTTAGAAAGCAGAGGAATTTTGCATCGTCTTTGTTCCAAAATTTAATAAGATGTCAAAAAGCCGCGTAATTTTATGTACGATTTAAACCCTCCAGCCAATCCGTCGTCTTCTCCCGCACCCGCGGGCGCCGCCCTCGCGCCGCCTGCCGCGGCCCAGCCGATTTTTCCCGTTATGGATTCGCAGCGCGGCGCCTGGATCGCCGGCGTATTGCTGATTCTCATTCTGGCGTTTTATGCCTTTGTGCTCAGCGCATTTTATGAACCGGCGCATCCCGGCGTTGATCAGAATGGCTATATGGCCACCGCTCGCTACATTGTCGAAAACCATCGCATCAATACCGTTGTCCAGGACCCGCTGCAGTTTGTCGGCCGCATGATGATTCAAACACCCGATGGAAAAATTTACGCCAAGTATCCCCCGGGCGTCGGTGCACTCGGCGCGGTTTTGCGCCTGCTTTTCGATCCTTCGGCGACTTACCTCGTCGATCCTCTTTGCGCCGTCGTTGCCCTGTTTTTTGCTTATTTACTTTTTCGCCGCATGCTCGATCCGTTTCTCTCGCTCATTGGCGTCATCTGGCTGGCGTTCAATCCCATTACCATGCTTTATGCCGACGATGCCAACTCCCACGGCGCGGCGCTCTGTTTTACAGTCATCGGTTTCTGGGGCCTTTTAAGCTGGTGGCAAAAAGGGGGCGTTTGGCGCGGGATCATCGGCGGCCTGGCCCTCGGTTTTTGCGCCAGCATTCGCTACACAGAATTTTTATGGTCCATTCCCTTGCTCTTCGTTCTTCTGATCCAGTGGCGAAGCGCCCGTCGGCATATTCTTGAATGTTTCGCCGTCGGTGCTGCGTTTGCTTTACCGATCGGTGCGCTGGCCGTCCTGAATTGGGTCTCTTTCGGCGCGCCGTGGCGCACCGGCTATTACTTCTGCGGCGAACAGACAGGCTTTGCCTGGAGTTATCTTTTTAGCGGCACCAGCGGCGGGCCGGGCGACCAGGGAAACTGGCAGACATTTATCGAACAATTTGAAAGCATCGGCCTCTTTCTTCTGTTCCCGCTGGCGCTCGCCGGACTTGTCCGTTTGTACTGGAGCCATTGGAAACTCGCTCTGGCTCTTTCACTCTGGGTGGTTCCCAGCGTAACGGTGTATCTGTTTTACTACTGGGACCCCGACAACGATTTTAATACCGGCTATTTGCGGTTTTTTCTCGACGTTTTTCCCGCACTCATCATGGTTGCCATATGGTTCCTGTCTCGTGCCGCTGGCGCCGGCGGCGCGGCGCGCGCCGTCACCGTTGGTCTGCTTACCATGCTTGGCGTCGGTTATGGTTCGTATATCATTGCCCCGCGCATGCTTGCCCAGCAGGCCGGTAAACTGGCGATGCTGCAAACCAGCCGGGTGATTCAGGACAACATCAAACCCGGCAGCGTCATTTTCGCCGATGAACAGACCTGCAATTATCTCGACACGCTCGGCGGTTATACCCTTTATTCCACAGCTCTGTTTACTCCGGGCACAATCGACCGCTTTGCCATGGTGGCCGATCACGTCGGGCCGATTTCTTTGCAGAAGGCTCGCGCCGACGTTTATGAAAAACTTCTTGGTTATTTTTTGCCCAACGGCGGATGGGAATCCAAAACACTTGTTGAATTACACAACATGGAACTTAACATCGCCGCCCGCGCCTGGGCCGATCATAAAGAGGTTTATTATCTGGTTCCGGCGTCGCAGATTTGGCCGATTGTTCCGCGCACAGCCTATACCCAAATCGATCGGCTGGCGGTCTGGACCCCGGTGCAGGCTGCTGCGTCAATGCAAATAACGATGCAGCGCCGCCAGCCTCAAATGCAGGGGTTTGGTCAGCGTGGGGGCGGGAGATTTCAGGGAGCTCAAGGGTTGCTGCAACGAGGACAATTTCAGGGAAACATGATTCTCGTGGAATTAAAACCCACCGATTCCGGAGCTTCCGCCGCAGTCACGCACAAACCAGTCTCACCGCACAGTTAAGTGGCATAACCCACATAACCCCGGCATAACCCAGCCTGAGCCTGTCCCGAGTATCACCGAGGGGCTACGTCGAAGGACTTGCCGGGACCAACGGCCTCTTTTACCCGCTCAATCACCACGCTCCGGTTTCCACATTCCTCACGGGAACCATAACCGTATCATAAGGCGGTACCGTCGGTTGAAATGTATTCAAACCAATTGTCCCATTGCCGCCTGTGCCCGTTATCCCCTGCTGATTGCCATTGGGAAACGCAGCCGAATTGTTATAAGTGAAGATGTTGTCCCCTTGTTCACCAACATACGGGGTGGTGTCCCATTCAACGTGGGTATCGGCAAAGCCAACATTCTGCCCGTCTCCATTGTGGTTTCCCGAATTAAAAATATAAGGGCCAAATGTGTTGTCCTGAAACGTTACCGTTGTATTTCGTTCAAATGTGCCGCTCCCCACGCCGCTCTGCGGGGCCATGTCAGAAACAATTGGTTGATCCGCATGGCTGTCGTTTACCCACCATCCTCCGGCGGACAATGGCGCCGAAGTGCTCGCGTTGGGACTATATGCATACGGAAAATCGATCGAATAACTTTCTCCCTGGCCCGAATCGCTTACGGTCGTTCCAGTGGTGGTCATGAAGCCAAAGTTGGGAAAATTAGGCGTAACTGTACCATTCACGACGGCATATTCTTGAGATGGGGCATTGGCAAATGGATCTGACGGGCAGATAAAAGTCTTGGGCGTAAGCTGCCCCTGAAGCACCAGTATCCATAGCGAACCCAGAGGACTCGCGGCGCCGTCTGCGGCAGAGTTGGCATCGCTGGTGCTATACCAGGATGAAATAATTATATCGGCAGTATTGGAGCCGGGGGCGCTTGCTAGATTGCTGGGAATATTTGAAGCTGAGTTGCCGTAATCGCCTGTCGAATCAACAGACCCCAGCACACACGGAAAAGTAGCGTTATTGCTCTGGGCATAAATGGTCATGGATTGCAAAATACTTCTAATGTTTGCCTCACATTCTGTTCGATTCGCCAGTTCTTTGGCTTTGGCTAAACTGGGCAGCAAAATTGCAATCATCAGTGCCATAATTGGAAGAACCGCCGTCATCATCCCCCCAATGATTGTTCCGGCCAGCGCTAATCCCCTTGGTTGCCGTCTAAGCCCTAAAATTCCGAGAATCAGGCCGATCGGGGCGGTGATAATAAAAAAGATGCCGAGAAGCGAAAAAATAAACGATAAAATGCCCAGCACATTGGCTTTTTGGGGTACTTGAGCAGGCTGCTGCATGTAATGATACACCGGCGGTTGCGCCGCGGCTCCAGGCCCGGGCTCGCTCGGCGCCGTCGACACCGGCGGTGGAATGCCTTTATCGCCCGGTTTTACCGCTGAAGTTTGACATTCCGTGCAAAAATAATTCCCGCTCGCATCTCTAAAGTGAGCGGCGTTGCTGACATCCTTGCCACATTTGCTGCATTTGATTTCCATTTTCAGTACCCCTTTTATTTTATGTTCAACTGGTGGACGCGGGCGCATCGCCCTGCGCTGCTCCCTGTGGAGTTGCCGCCTCTGGTGGAATCTGGCCGCGTAGATTCCACGCCTTGACCAGGAAAACAATCAGGAAAACCAGCGATGCCAGTGCGGATAAAATGCCAAGAATGATAAATATGGGGAACAAAACAAAGCCGACAATAAAAAAAAGTATGGGGGATAAAAAAGCCAGGTAATAAAAGACGGAACAGCACGCACAAATGCAATAGGTCAATCCGATGCCATATCCGCAGTCATCAACATTCGAGCGCCCGACGCTCTTGAAATAATTTTTATAACCATTTGCCAGTGCCGGAAAAGTGAAGAAATTCCATATGAGATTAAAAACAGGAATTAATAGCAGCCATACCAGTCCTGGCTCCTGAGTCCGGAATTCTTTGGGCAGGCGTTTAAAACATGAATACAATATCCAACAGACAAAAACTCTGACTCCCACTTTTATCAGCAGCCAGAATAGCAGAAAAATCAGGGCGAATATGCCCGCGATAGCCGACGAAGTGTCCGATTGGTTTTCGTACATGATCGTATCCCCATCCAACAGGGAAATTTAAATTTGCGATACGGCTCATTGCACAACTGACATAGCCCCGGCATTTTTTCCGGGGCCAATTAAAACCAATCACAAAGTCCTTATTGGCTGAACACACAATTGGCTGAACACACAACGCTGTAATCTGAAAGTCTTGTCGTGGCTGTGCCGCGACAATCACTTGAGCAAATGCAGCGCGATGGGAACGGTATACGATTCTCCCTTGCTCGCCTTAACCGCGCCGATGATGCAGAAAATAAGATGCAGGATGCCAACCGCCATAAGAATAAAAATCCCGATAACAATAACACATAAAATAATCCCGGCCACCCAGGCTATGGCAAGCGTAATCTGAAAGTTCAGCGCTTCTTTTGCATGGTTGCCCACCCATTCGGATTTATCTTTATAAAGTAACCAGATGATCAGGCTGGGAATAAACCCGAAAAATATGGTTAATACCCAGTTTAATATGGCAATGTTGATGTCATCTTTGCTGGGACTCGAACCCGCCGGAGGTGGTTGTTGTACGCTGGTCATGTACGCACTCCTTCTCAAAAAGGTTCACAATGTCCTGACAACCTGGCGCCGCCACGATACGGCGTGATCTGAAAGCTATAAGAGCCTCTAATCAAAGTTTATCCGCGAATAGATATATTCCGCAAGATGTAATTCAGACAATAATGGAAGTCTTTCATACCACATCGCGCACCAGTGGACCCGTCAAATCCGCCGCAATAGCACGGAGCTTCCCGCCTTCACCATTTGACCCGTTTGCACGACGACCCGCCATGCTTCCGGTTCCGGCACGATCAGTTCCGTTCGGCTGCCGAAAGCGATCATTCCGAACCTCTCTCCTCTTTCCAGCCGGTCGCCCGGTTCAAGCGGGCAAATAATTCTCCGGGCAATCGCGCCGACAACCTGCCGCACGATCAGTTTCCCGGAACCGCTTTTTAATACGATTTTCGTCGCCTGGTTTCGCATCCCCGATTCCGGATGCCGGGCATCCAGAAATTCCCCTGGAGTAAATTCTGCGCTCTCCACCACGCCGTCACTTGGACTGCGGTTAATATGCACGTCCAGCACGCTTAAAAAAATTCCGATTTTCAGCGCCGGCCCGCCAAATTCCTCCAGCCGCTCCAGCCGGGTAATTTCGGTTACTTTGCCGTCCGCAGGCGCAACCATCACGTCCGGTTCGTTGGGTATTTTGCGGATCGGATCACGAAAAAACGCCAAGCATAATAGGGTCACAATTCCGATCAGCCACGCCAGTGGAACATAGAGAATGCTCAGCGTCAGGATTAAAATCAGCCCTGTCAGCAATATCGGCAGCCAGAACGGCCAGCCAAAAATCGACAGCGGCAGCCAAAACTTTTGCTTTTTAATCTTCATCTCAACCGCCGCAAATATAACGTCCCCGCCTATCGCCCGACACCCAACTCCCTATCGTCCCTATCCTCATCACCTGATCTATGGCCTTTTTATCTGTCATCTGCATTTTGTTATCTGTGGTGGTCCAGCCGCCACCCTTGCCCCCTCATATCTGAGTGTGTAACCTATGCTCCGCTTAATTTTTTAAACTCAGGAGCTTTTATGAGCCTCACCATTGAACATATTCACGCCCGGGAAATCCTCGATTCCCGCGGAAACCCCACCATTGAAGTTGATGTCATTCTCGACGATGGAACCGTCGGGCGTGCCGCGGTTCCCAGCGGCGCTTCGACCGGCGAAAACGAAGCCGTTGAACTTCGCGATGGTGATTCCAAACGCTACATGGGCAAAGGCACGCTCAAGGCGGTGGAAAACGTCAACACCAAAATCGCCTCCGAACTTATCGAAATGGACCCTCACGACCAGGAACACATCGATCGCCTGATGATCGAACTCGACGGCACGGCTAACAAAAGCAAGCTCGGTGCTAACGCCATCCTGGGCGTTTCGCTCGCCGTCGCTAAAGCTGCCGCCGCGGCCAGCGGCCTGCCTCTGTATCGTTACCTCGGCGGCACGTCCGCCAAGGTACTTCCCGTGCCCATGATGAACATCCTCAATGGCGGCAAACACGCCGACAACAACGTCGATTTTCAGGAATTCATGATCCAGCCCTGGGGCGCCAAGAATTTCGCCCAGGCCTTGCGCATCGGTGCGGAAATTTATCACACACTCAAAAAGGTTCTGCACAAAAAGGGCCTGAGCACCGCCGTCGGCGATGAAGGCGGCTTTGCGCCCAACCTCAAATCCAACGATGACGCCCTTGAAGTCATCGCCGAAGCTATCAAAGCCGCCGGTTATAAGTTCGGCAAGGATGTATTTGTGGCGCTCGATCCCGCCGCCAGCGAACTCTGGGATCACGACAAGAAAAAATACAAACTCTTCAAAAGTGATCCCGGAACCCTGCTCACCGCCGATGATATGATCGGTATCTGGTCGGGCTGGGTGGACAAATACCCCATTCGTTCCCTTGAAGACGGTTTAGCCGAAGGCGATTGGGACGGCTGGAAAAAAATCACCGACAAGCTCGGCAAAAAAATCCAGCTTGTCGGCGACGACGTGTTCGTCACCAACACCAAATACCTTGAAAAAGGCATTCATATGGGCGTAGCCAACAGTATTCTCGTCAAGGTCAATCAGATCGGAACGCTTACCGAAACCTTTGAAGCCATCCAACTGGCTATGCGCAACGGCTATACCGTCGTGATCAGTCACCGCAGCGGTGAAACCGAAGATGCCGCCATCGCCGACATCGCCGTGGCCTGCAATTGCGGCCAGATCAAAACCGGCGCGCCGGCTCGTTCCGACCGTGTCGCCAAGTACAACCAGTTGCTGCGCATTGAGGAAGAACTCGGCGAGCAGGCCGTCTTCGGTTCCCGCTTCTGGAACAAAGGCTAAAAACCGCCCCCTGTAACCTATTCTCTCTATCTATGTGGGACAGGCATCTTGCCTGCCAGCGAATTTCTTTTGTAGTTAAAAAATTCTGGCATCTGTAATCTGAAATCTCGTCTAGGCCACTTGTTTCCATGCTTTATGATTGTCACAATGTTAAAAGGCTCTTTTGAGCCGGCTGGCATTACCTTCGGACCCCGACTCATGCGCGAAGTTCAACATCCATCCCGCTTCATTCTCCTGCCGCTGATATTTGGCGCCGGTGCTTTAAGTTGGATGATTTTGCTCGCTTCCCTGGCTATTATCGCTTTGGTCATTCTTGCCCCTGCGTTCAATGATGTTTACGTCGCCCAACTCCATCGCAACGATATGCAGGCCATGCTCGATCAGTACAACCAGAAAATTGCTGTACAGGATCGTTTCATTCAGATGGCCGCTTCCGATCCGCGGCTGATGCAGCGCCTTGCCGACCGGCAAATGGATGTAGTCAATCCCTCCGAACAGGTTCTTCCACTCAACGGCGTTCCCAGCCAGCGCGATGTGCAAAGCCTCATTGATGAATCCCTTATCCCCGTGACGCCTACGCCGGTTCCTCCGTTACCCTGGTGGATGATGCCCGCATTACTTACCCCGATCCGCGGCGTGCTTATTTTGATTGCGTTAGCCGGCCTTCTGGTTTCCTTTCTCGTCGAAATCCGCCGCCACCCCACCCCCTAATCTACTATCTGAAATCTGCGGCGCGGCCGCGCCGCCTTGAATCTGCAGCATAGTCGCCGGATAATAGCTGTTCTACGTCGCTTAAGCGCTCATAGCTCAATTGGATAGAGCGTCGGTCTACGGAACCGAAGGTTGCAGGTTCGACTCCTGCTGGGCGCAGTTCGGCCTTTGGCCGAACTAGAGCAGGTGAATTTGGAACAGGGGATCAGGAGAGCAAATAAGGCTGAAGTTAAATTATTTCATTCTTTTCCCAGGTCTCGCTTCACCTGCGGTCACCTATTCACCTGATCACCTTTTCAATTAGTTTTGAGAGCAAACTTGACCTTTATGTTCGAAAATCTAGAGGTCTATCAAAAAGCCGTTGATCTGGCGGAGATCGTACTTTCCGCGACCTCTGGCTTTCCTCGAGGCTTTTACTTCCTTTCCGATCAACTCAATCGGGCTTCGGTCTCGATATCGACCAATCTGGCCGAGGGGAACGGCCATTTCACCAAGGCTGATCGCCAGAACTTTTTTATGATCGCGCGCGGTTCGACTCAAGAGTGTGTTCCTTTGCTGGAACTGGCGCGACGACGCGAGCTCATCGACGACGCCCTCTACAATAAATGTCGGGCAGAAATTGAAATCATCGCTAAGATGATTTCCGGCCTGATCAATGGCTTGGAAAACCGAAAAGTGTGAATTCGGCCTTTGGCCGAACTAGAGCAGGTGAATTTGGAACAAGGGATCAGGAGAGCAAATAAGGCTGAAGTTAAATTATTTCATTCTTTTCTCAGGTCTCGCTTCACCTGCGATCACCTGTTCACCTATTCTGCGGTTCCCAACCTTGACCGTTTAGCCAAAACAGAGCAAGTGAAAATTGAGCAGGAGTGAGTCCCGACGCGCATGTCGGGATTTATCCTGCCGGAAACAGAATAAAATAGCCCCGGCATTTCTTGCCGGGGCCATAAATCTGCGTCATTCTATGAAGCCGAAGCTGTCAAGCGTTAAGTAAAGCCTGTCATATAAATGCTCCATCGTCCCGCTCGAATCCTGTGTGCCATCCAGCTCATACTTCTATCCGGGCTGCTGAAACGCTGAACATTCCGGGCCCATTCAACCTAAACGAATGGTCGGGCCCATTCTCTGCGACGAGGTCATTACCACCATTACGCAGACCGAGCTGCCGACCATGATTCTGGATGCATCACCGGATTCAAACATGAACGTTGTTCCTGTTGGTCCTTAATCTATCGACATCGCCGGGTTTTACTCAACAATTACCCTAGGTACATCCTCCCAGTGCGTTCCATCGCGTAACATCGCCCAGAGACGAATCAGTAAATGCCGGGATACCGCGATAATCGCCTTTTTCTTGCGTTTTTCGCTCCCCCGGCGTACCCGTTCGTAGACCATGCGCATCCACCCGTGGCACTGGTCGATTCTTCTGACGTTGGTCTAATCCGCGAGCTTGCGGAAAATTTGCACATCCGGACTTTTCAGCTCTATGGCGATTGGGATAAGTTTACGCCGCCAGGTGATTTAAAAATTTCCCTGAATTTCTGGCCCGTGCTTCGAGTGGCTTCGCCAGCCGATTTAACCGGCTTGTCCGCGCGCCTGGGGCATTTGGCCTTTTCGCCTGCGGCCATTCTTCTTGATGTTTTTTCCCCACAGCGCCCCGGCGGCACCGGCGAAACATTTAATTGGAACTGGATTCGCGATGTCCGTGCTTCGGGCAGCCTTGGTGATATTGCTCCGATCCTTCTCGCCGGCGGTTTGACGCCGGTGAACGTGGCTCAGGCGATTCAGATAACCGGGCCGTGGGCCGTTGACGTTTCCAGCGGCGTCGAAATCCCCGGCCAACCGGGAATCAAAGACGCCGCCAAAATCCATGCCTTCCTCGTCGCGGTGAAACGATGAGCCACAGAGTCCGGGACTGTTGCCCAAATCACCAAAAGGCGCTAAAAATAACATTAATCGATTGCATGGAGGCACATACTTATGATGGGTAGACAGAATAAGAAGGGTCCCAAGCTGTTTTACGTTGGCGTAGACATTGAAGA
>DATJSN010000033.1:0-46359 GCA_035504095.1 Phycisphaerae bacterium
ATGCCATAACGATACTCCACGTCGCCTATTTTAATGCCGTGTCCGACGGGGCCTTTTCCATCAAGCGCGGGAAGCCATACAGCGTTGAATTGCGGCTGCTCAACGATGGTCTTGATATCCTGCAGGGGGCTTAACTGGGGATCGACTTTTTTAGGATCAAAAAGGTACATGTTGGCAATGTCGGAACGCCATCGGGAGCAATAATAATCCTTTTCAAAACTGGTGCCGAGTTTAAGAAAAAAATCGTTGCCTTCATTGGTAATGATATCGGCATTGTTGGGAACAAACTTCTCGGCCCTGTAGAGATAAACCAGGCCATCAAGCACCCATTTGTATTTGTCCGGCAAGCTGTGAAACTGGGCCGAAAGGTTGTAGCTCTCATTCCATGCGTTAAAAATGTAATCTGAACTGAAATAGGGTTCCAAGGCAGCGATGGCCTGATAGTCGGATTGCAGGGGAATCCAGTTACGGTTGTTTTTGTCGTTTTCCGCGGTTTCCCACAAAACCGTGACCAGAATCCCGCGAAATCCGCCCAAGGTAAGCCGTGGAAAGGTTAAGAGCAGATTGCCGACACTTTTATCATCGGAAACCACGAGCTGGGATCGCTGCGACTGAATGAATGGTTGAATGGCAAAAATGCACAATAGAAAAACCACAATCAGCGCTGCGCAAATCAACTGATCGCGGCGAGCCTCGCTACGTATGCGCGAAAGCAAATTTATCGGCCGATCCGCCGGTGCAATGGGTGTGGGAGGTATTTGTGTATCCGTCGGCATCAAGCCAACTCCTGTTTTCGTATCAAAAGATAACCCAGGGCCAGCGCCGGGAACATAAAAGCCAAGGTCCAGCCCAGATTGTAAGCCAAAACCGGCCAGGGCATATCCCGCGAATATATGATGAATTGCTGGCAATCAAACTTGGTAAAGTCGGGCATCAGGTGCACAAGCATATTGAGCATGCGAACCAGAACTCCGCTGATGAAAGTCCCAATTTCGTAATACCAGACCCCATTTAATTGTTGCTGCTGATAAGCGGTAAGAATATTCAATCCGCCAGTGGACGCCATATCGGTGACAAAGGCAAACAAATTGCCGAGGATATAGCAGACCAGTGTAACCAGCAGGGCAACCGGCCAGCTTAAAATTGTTCCCGCGGTGACCCCTATGGTCACGAGTAAAACCGCTTCCAAAAATATGACTGTTTCGCTTTTGGCCAGATTGAGCACGAACGGCGACGGCGGCTGCATGATCCGCACGGAGTCCTGCGTCATCTCAAGCCAGTGACCAGGAACAACGGAACGCAGGTCGATGACCAGGTTGTCGGCACTTAAAAGCGTTGAAGGCAGTTTGAGTGTTGTAATATTCTTTTCATCCACGAGGACATATTGCTCCACCCCACCATTTGGATTGTTTGCATCATAGGCCCGCAACAGAGCCCGGGCCGGCTGGTCCTCATTGGACTGTTTGTCGACGTCGAGAAGTAAATGCACGGTGAAATTCCCGTCCGCGTCGAGAGGAATCGGCGTTTTGCTTAAATCACCGAAGGCAAAGGACGCCACTTCCGGCGGAAGCTCCGGATGATTCGGATCGGGGCCGACAATTTCCTGCTTGCCGTAGGCTTCAAAACCGTGAATTTCCGGACTAGGGGCCGGCGCCATTAAAGTTTTACCATCAGGCGTGCGATCGGCATCAAGATTCACCGCGTAACAGCTCGGTTGCTGAGAATTAAGGCCATCGGAAACCACCAGATAGGCGTCTGGTGTGTCGCAACTAACCGTGAGATAAACCGGTCCGGGATCAAAAAGCTGCCCGGTTTGAGAGTCGTAATAACTGAAAAATTCCGAGGGATCTTTGGGTACATAAGCCGCGACTCCAACGTCGTTGCGTTCCTGCAGGGTCAAAGTCGCGTTTTCCTGGTGCATAGGATTTAAACGGGCAACCAGCGTGACATTGATTTTCACCGGTTCGTCCGCGTTGCTTACTCTTTTGATGGGAAAGATAAAATCGAATTCGGGACGATAAAGCGACGACGCAGGAAGAGAAGGAAAATCCAGATAAAGCGTTTCGGCGCTGCCGCCCTTAAGAAAACGAAGCGGAGGGTTGGTCACATATTCCACATCGCCGGCGATGCGCATGGTCCCGGAAACGAAGTTTTGTGCTTCCAGGACTCCATGCTGTGAAACATACAGCGTGCCCTCGCCGGGCGGAACATGCCGTATGAGCTTGTCATAATCCTGCTCTTCGGACGCGTATAAAGCCGCGGCGTCATTTTTGATCCCATGGTCGACGACTTTCATGTATAGCCAGGTTGGAATCATCATCATGAGGAGCAGAAAAAATGCCGCGACCGACAGCCCGACAATTTTTCCCAAGAGTAATTCCAGGCGGGTAATAGGCTTGCTGCCCGTGGTCATAATTGTTTTTCGTTCGCGTTCACGCGGCAGCGTCACGCACGCCATGATCCCAAGATATAAAAGCAAGAGAACTTCCTGAGCCTCAAGGAAGATGCTCAGGCGAATGCGCACTTCGTCAGCGGGCGCGTAGCCACGAACGATAGCCACATTCAGTATGAAACATACGACAAACCAGATGATCGGTATGGCCCACAGCCGTGCGTACCAGACCTCAAAAAAAGTGTTGCGGGCAAGGCCCCAAATTCTGGTCGATCCGTTGCGCAGACTAAACAAATCCCGGAAGGCAAAGAGAATAAACGCCAGAATCAACAGCGCGACAAGACCATAAGCGGCGATGGCCATATAGTCTGTCTGTTGTGCTTTGAGAATATTTGTTTGAAAATATTCATCCGAAAGCATCCGCGTTATGGCAAAAGTTTGGCTGAATATCAGCATAAATTACTCCGACCCTGAACCTGTTTTGCGTGAGCATTGTCGCAGGGGATCCGCGGATATTGGAAATTTTTAATCGATAGGCTCAAAGGCGCGACCCGGAACTCACCAGCGGTTCTTCGTTTTGACGCTTCGATTCAATCATTTGCCTGAACAAATCCTCCAGTCGAACGCGCGGACGACCAGTATGGATGTCGACGGCGCCGTTATTTTTGGCCAGTTCTACGATTTGTTCCTGCAATTTCTCCGTTACCGATCGAGCTTCAAATTGAAATACGTCCTTTTGCTCCAGAAGGTCGCTCAGGGCGCCTTCCACCTGGGCGCGGCCGCGATAAAGAATAATCACCCGGTCGCAGACGTCTTCGACATCGGAAAGCTGATGGGTGGACAGAAGCACCGTTTTCCCCGCTTCCCCAAGACGAGAGATCATCTTCTTAATTTCCAGCATACCCACCGGGTCCAGGCCGGAAGTAGGCTCATCCATAATAATCAGGTCCGGATTGTTCAATAGCGCCGTCGCCAAAGCGACGCGGCGCGCCTGGCCCTTGGAATAGGTCCCAATACGACGGCGGCGAACGGCGGGATCAAGGCCGACAAAATCCAGATAGTAATCGACGGCACGGCGGCGCTGGGGGCGATTCATGTTAAATAAGCGCGCATAAAAATCGAGGGTCTGTGGCGCATTGAGAAAGCGATATAAATAACTTTCTTCGGGCAGATAACCGATGCGACGGCGGGTTTCCTGATCTCCCGCGGGCTGCCCCATCACCAGTGCATCGCCGGCAGTGGGATTGATCAATCCCAATAGCAGCTTGATCGTAGTAGTTTTGCCGCTGCCGTTGGGACCCAGCAACCCGAATATACGGCCGCGCTGAACATTCAGGCTCAGTTGCGTGAGCGCCTGGACATGCTGGCTGCGAAAGAAACCCGGGTAAACTTTAGTCAGTTGGCGGGTTTGTATCGCCAGGCCCTGATCAACCATGAATTAGTCTCCAAATATAATTTCGCAGCATATTTTCACAGCCATCCACACAACCAGGGGGTTTTAGATAAATAACGGAGGCTATAACACCAGGTTAAAACCGTCCTCTGATATCATGGTCCCGATGGAACAATGACCTGCTCCTGCGGCGGCGGCAAGGTAATCAAAATACGTTGATTGGGCTGCACCACAAATACGCGAGCGGCGCCGTTTAATACGTTGCTGAGCGTGTCATTGAGCAGCGTCAGCGTGACCACTTTGGGATCCTTTTGGTATTGGGCATAAACGACAGAAAAAGCTTTGGCTTCGCCGGTGGCTTCTGTAACCGCTTCGTTCGCATCGGCCTTGGCCGTAGTCTCTATTGTTTGAGCATCGCCCTTGGCCTGATAGATAATCTGGGTGGCTTGTGTTTCGGCGTTTTGAATCGCGGTGGTTTCATTCTGTTGCGCGTTGAGCACATCCGAAAATGCCTGATCTACTTCATTTGGCCAATGTACATATTCGACCTGAGTTTTTTGAACCTGCAGGCCGAGTCCAAGCTGCGTGATCAGCCCCTGTATGCTGTTGTTAGACTCTTCAACGTTATAGGCTTGAACATTTTGTGCCTGATTTACTGATTCGAGTGCTTCGTCGACCGTTGAAGCAGCGAATTTCATGATCAATTGATGATCGGCGAGTATTTGCAGAACACCTTGCACGGCCTGTTCGGTAGTCTGACCCGGAGCGGCGGCAACCGACTGTAAATAGGCCACAGGATCGGCGATCTGATATTGAACTGATATCGTTGAATGAAGCACATTGCGGTCGCCGGTAATCAGGTAAGGATTGAATATAGCATCCAGATCGTCCGTGGTAATTTGGGGATTTTCACGCAGGATTTCCTTTTCCCAATCTTCATAAGACGTCGGCGACTGATTGAAATCAGAGATTTCCAACAATTGAGTCCGTGAAGTTGGAATCACATAAACCGTGTCAATCGGCCAGGGCAGGTGATAATGCCAACCCGGCGGCACCTGCAGCGGTTGGCCGCCGGGAAGCGTCAGATATTGGCCCAGCCGTTCCACAACGGCAATCTCACCGTTGCCGACAAGATATGAGCCGCTGAATATCCAAACCAAAAAGACCCCAACGAGAAAAATCAGCAGCGCCAATTGGGCGGTAAACCAGGTTGCAGAATTATTCCCCGAATCCGCCGCTGGTAGTCGGCGAATTTCGCCAACGCCCGGACGACCATTGGTGCGGACAGAAGATTGTTCTAATTGCGTCATGAGTTTGTCTCTAATCGTATGCTTTTAACACACCCGTCTCTGGAATTAAAAAAATCAATTTCCCGCCGGTTGGGTTGCCGGCGCGGCATCGTTTGTCATGAGCGATTTATTATATATCTCCATTTGTTCAAATAATGGCGCCGTGACCGGATTATCAGGCGTGAGCACCCAGTAGGTACCGCGGCCCATGGAATTCTGGAAAAGCGTCAATGATTTCCAGAATCGGTAGAATTCCCTGGCCTGAGGCGTCGTCTGAACGTCATTAATAATTTGGTAGGCCGTGGCGTCGCCTTGTCCGCGAATTTCGGCCGCTTTTTGGTCAGCGGCGGCTGTAGTGCTCGCGGCTTGTTGCTTAGCCTGGGCAGTAATTGTTTGCGCCTGAGCCTGTCCTTCGCTTACATATTGCGTGGCTTTGCCTTCACGCTCAGCGCTCATGCGTGAATAAACCGCCATGGCCACACTGGGCGGGAATGTCAGACGAGCGAAACCCACGGCTATAACCTGTACACCCAGCGCTTCCATGCCCGGATTTTGCGGCGTCCCCTGGTTGATCAAATCCTGAATCTGATCTTCGGCCTGGGTCATTTGGATCTGAGACACATCGGTGTTGAAAATCTGGTCCGTGTCATATTGCCCCAAAACCTGCACAAGGCTGGATTGAATCCGGGTATCCAAAAATTGGTTGGTTTCATCAGGACCGTAGGGCAAATGATTATAGAAACTCACCGGATCGATGATTTTCCAGAGGGCAAAGGCGCGAATGCTGATTGGTTCTTTGTCCAGGGTATTGATTTCCCGGCTGTCGCTTTGATACAGGTGCAGCCGCATGTCCATGCGGATTACGCGATCGGTCGGCCAGCAGAGATACCAGTTGTAGGCGATACACGGCGGATTGGTCACAATCTGACCGAAACGGTCCAGAATCACTTTTTCATAAGGTTTCTGAACGAACGTGCATAGTTCCAAAAACAGCATCAGTACAACGGCGACGGTGATAATAGCTATAACAAGTTTTCGCATGGCTATCCTCTTTGTATCTGTTTTCCTCGTTTAATCTGATTCATTTTATTATTGCCCTTGCGGCGAATCCGAAGGGTTATTTGACATCCCGCTGTCTATTCCGCCGCCGCTGCCGCTTTCAGGCGGCATCATAATTTCTTCACCCTGCTGACGGCCAAGTTGCCATATCTCCGGCGGCGTCACGTTCGGCCCGAGAATGACCTTGGTAATATCAGGAAATATATTTTGCAGCGCGCGATAAAACTCCCAATTGGCGGCGGCATCACCAGCCTGGGAAAAGGCGCCGGATTGGAGTTTTATGGCGTTGCTTTCACCGGTTTGTATTTTGACCTCGGCATCAGCGTAGGCGTTGGCTTCGGCGATGGTTGTATTGGAATAACCAAGAGCCTGTGCCTGCAATTGAATTGCCTGATACACCGCAGACACAATTAATTGTTGCATATATTCGTGCTTGGCATCCACGTCTTCATAAGCACCGGCAGGCGGAAGCTGGGGGCCTTCAGGCGTCTGAATTTCACCTTCTCCCGCGGGTGGATGAATGTCCCAAATGCCCAAATCGACAATCTCAATGCCGGAATTTAAGGCGTCAAGCTGCCGCTGCGCTTCCTGGCGACATTCTGCGGTTACCTCGGCGGTAGCATCGCTCAAGACCTGATTTAATGTGTGATGGGAGAAGGTGCTTGTGATGGCACTCATTGCAACCTGATGAACCAACACCTGATCCATATTCATGGCAATACCATCCTGTAACTGAGTATCGGTAGCATTGATTCCATATTCAATAAGTTGGTTGCCGGGAACTATAACTTGTTCATTGGAGACATTATGAAAGTATTGGCCGGCGTTTTTTACGCGCCACCAGACCGCGATGGTTCCATCCAGCAATTCAGGTGCGATGGTGCCTTCCGAATTCACATCGCCGGTAAGAATTTCATCTCCGGGAGTTGACAGATGTTCGTCCCAGAAAGAAAAGGCCATTGGTCCCAAAGCCGAACTTTTAAATTCTTCCGTGGAAATATCGCCGGCATTAATGCGACTGATGGGCACATCTTCAATCTTATCGATCGGCCAGGGATACAAAATGTGGATTCCAGCGGGCAAAGGATTAGCCAGGTTTTCCGGAGTCGTTGTGCCCAGGTGTTGGAGTATTCCGACTTCGCCTGTGGGGACAATATGAATGGTACTCAGGAAAATGAGCACGATTGCGCCGAAGAGAACCACACGCGGTAGCACACGGGCGAATGCCCCCGTCCACGTCGCTCCCGGTCCCGTGACACTGAATATTTCCGTAACCAGCACATGTAAGCCGACGAGCCATCCGCTGGTGAGCATGGGGACCAGAGGCAACTGCTGTAAGTCCACGCCGGGCTGATCCAATTCTTCAATCGCGCCGTGATTACGGACGGAATTGACACCCAACTCCAGCGCCTGAAGTAGCAGTACGATACCGATGAAAATCGCCCCAATCTGGGTTGCATAAGCGACATTCATCCAGGCGGCAATGACTGCAGCAAGCAAGGCAAACGTACCCGGCAAACCCAGAAGCACGATGCCATGGGAAGCATCGCCATAACCTTCGGTTTCAGCGGTAACGCGCGAAAACGAGATGAGCAGAAAATAAACGAGCAGCGCCGCGCCGGCGGCGACAACCGCTCCAGGATCGATCGGATTGGGAGAAATAATAATGCTTTGTCCAGGACCGACCGCAGCGAAATCGTGCCAGACCATGTAACCAATGACGGCAGCCAGCGCGAGAAATAAAAACGCCGAAAGCGCAATAATGACGCGCTGAAAACCGGTGTCCAGACTGGTAATTTCCTCGGGATCAATAATTCTTTGCACCGGCGCTTGCTTGGGAACATGATCCTCATAACTCATGTGAAATGAGCCCAACGGCGCCAAGGGAGTGAATTTGGTCGCAGCACCGGCTTCTTCAACCATCGCTGCCTGCTGCCGGGCCAACCTGAGTCCCCACCAAGCCAGACCGGCGAGCAAACTTTGCAGACCAGCGGCAAACGCGGCGGCCCAGAAGCAAATCGTGCCATACTGGTAGACGGCTATACCCAGAACGCCGGTGATGGCCATTAATCCCAGCCAAACCCAGAGTGCTATGAGTTGCGCTTTTTTCACAAAATCATGCCTTTATTTATTCCAAGTTCTCTTATTCCGCCAAACCGTTATATCATTATGCCATCTGGAGCACCGGCTGAACTCGCTCTTCCGACGGCTCTTTGGGTTGAACCGGCAATGGCTTACGGTTTACACCGACGTCGCCGGCCAACCGGACGGCATTGGCCGCTATGACCACTCCAGCCATCATGTGCAACATCACCGCCCAAATAAGGTTAATTAAGCCGAAAGCCGCCGCGAATTCGGCAAAACCAGAAAACAGCAATGCTAAACCCAGATTCTGGAAAATGGCTATGCGCGTCTGCCGAGCCAGGTAAATCAGCAACGGTATTCGCGTCAGATCATCTTTGAGCAAAATTGCATCTGCGGCTTCGATGGCGGCGTCAGTGCCGCGCAAGCCTAGCGCGATGCCTACGGTGGCCGCCGCTAACGATGGAGCGTCATTAATTCCTTCGCCGACCATTGCTACGCCGTGATCCCCGCGCTGTAATTGGCGGACAAGTTCTTCTTTTTGCGCGGGAAGAAGTTCGGCATATACATCGTCGCAACCGACAGCGCGTCCGACCATCTGGGCGGCTTTACGGCGATCCCCGGTCATCATAACGATGCGTTTGATGCCCAGATTCCTCAGTCGCTTAATGGCGCGGCGGGCTTCGGGGCGAATTTCATCGGTAAGGCAAATAGCGCCCAGCAAACGACCATCGTGCGTGACATAGACAGGAACCAAAGGCAATTCTTCGTTGGAGTCTTCCAGGGAAACAGCCAGAGAAACAAGTTGCGGAGAAAGAATTTTGGCCGAACCGACACGCGTGAGATGACCTTCAACGGCAGCTTCGACGCCGAGGCCTTCCAAAATGCGTACGTCGGCGGCCTCGTGATAACTGATGCCGCGATCTTTGACATAACTAATAAGGGCCCTCGCCAATGGATGTGTGCTGCGATTCTCTACGGCCGCAGCCAGGCGCAACAGTTCATCCTCGCTAACGCCCTGTACGGGGCGGACGCTTTGGACCACAAATTTACCCGTGGTTAGAGTGCCGGTTTTATCAAAAACTACGGTATCAAGATGAACGGATGCTTCAATAAACGGTCCAGCTTTGACTTGAATGCCGCTACGGCTGGCACGCGCCAAGGCTACCACGATCGCCACCGGCGACGCGAATAACATCACGCAGGGACACCCGACAACCCACATAGTGACCATACGGCTAGGGACTCCGGTAACCCACCAGGCAATAACGGATAAAACCAGGATGATGGGCGTGTAAAAAGCGAAAAAACGATCCGCTGCGCGGACAATAGTCGGTTGATATTGTTGAGCACGACGGACCAAAGCGATGGTTTGGCCCAGAGCTGAGTGTTCACCGACGCGCGTCACGCGCACTTCCGCGGATCCGGTCAGATTGATGGTACCGGCCAAAACCATACTATTTGTGGTTTTATCCACGGGAATTGATTCGCCGGTCACCATTGATTCATCAACGCTGGTTGATCCGCTGAGTAACACGCCGTCGCCGGCGATGCGTTCGCCAGGCTGAATAATGAGGATATCGCCTTGGCGAAGCTGTTCGGCCTGAATGACAATATCCTTGCCGCCGCGACGAACTCGGGCATGTACTGGAGCCAGATTTTGCAGAGCCAGAACGGCGTTGCGGGCGCTTTCGGCGGCGACCTGCTCAATCAACGATACCACCTGCAATACTAATGCCACAAAGCCCGCTTCAATAAATAATCCCAGAGTGATGGCACCAATGATGCTCATGGCCACGAGTTCATTGACGTTTGTTCTTCCGTGAGAGATCCCCTTGATAGCCTGCCAGATGATCGGACCACCGGAAACCAGTGCCGCCAGCAAACCCAGGGCACCGGCAACTTCCTGCAGGGTTGGAAATTGATAAAAAATGAAGGCTAAAATCAGGAGCGCTACGGTAATGGGGACAGTAACGGTAAGCTGAAAATTCAACGACACGCCAGCGTGGTTGTGTGAGCCGTTTTTCCTGTCGTGCTCGTCCCCGCACGCGCAGGCAATACCTGCATCGATATCATTACATTGAGATTCCGATTGTGTTGTTGCTGCAGACTCGGTGTTCACAAGGACTCCATCTCCAGAGGGTGCAAACCACACCAACTTCGAAGTTCGAAGATGGTCAAACTTTCTTGCTTAACTCTCAAATTGAATCAACCGCCCAGCGGCATTTAATATCCGAGACAGTCAATCTCTCGGCTATATTATCGGCTGCCGGGCATCCAATAATGAATAACACCCTCCGCCTGAAGGGTAAGTACGATTTCCAAGCCAGTTTTGTTCATCCCTGAACCTCTTTGGTTAATTCGTTTGGTCACACCAGGAGCAATTTTCGCATTTACACCAATACTGCCAAGGAGTTTTATTATAGGGCCAATCCAGTTAAATCGACAATGCTAAAGCAGGATAATTTCCGTTTTTTGAGACAATCGACCAAATTGGGATGCGTCAAAGGAGCCCCGGATCAGGTGAAATTGTCCGTAATGAAGCGACCGCCAAAGCGGCAGATAACGCTTCAGGTCCTTCGATCCATCGGATCAAATGGGCAATATAATCCGCGAAAAGATGGTCCCCCGCATCCTAACTGTACTGATGATCGGACTATCCCTTGTAAATAATTTGCGTCTTAGTGACATGCATAACTAAACCGCGTAGAGTGCGTGGGTACTTTACCACAGTCAAATCGGTCCCGTCTTTATGGTATCAGCAGCGAAAACGAAGAAACGAAGATAAGAACAAGCTAACGTATAAGATACGGACGACCCTCAGACCAACGACGCAGGTTGGGGAGGTCCGGCGGGCAGTGGGATACAGGTTGCATGCGTGGCATGATTGTCGCGCACACCGGAAAAATCTAGTTAGGATTGCAGCAATGTTTTCAAAATCGTTCATTCATTCATTTGGAAGAACCCACAGAAAATTTCACCATTTCTTTTCTCCCCTTCACCGCATATAATACTTTGTATAAAGCATAAGCTCATTGGCTATGCCCGATTTTCGTGCAGACCCATGTGTCTGCGAATTAAAAGGAGCGGATCATGAGTGACCAATGCAAAGTTCATGAAAATCATCCTCACAAACATGGCGAAAAATGCGGACATACCGCCATCGAACACAAAGGCCATGTCGATTACCTTCATGATGGACACATGCATCATCCGCATGACGGCCACGTCGACGAACATGTGATCGAAGTCAGCGAAACCAATCCGGATCGTTGCAACCCGATCAAGGGTGAAAAACACGTACATGGTCCGAACTGCGGCCATCCGCAGGTGCCGCACGGCAATCACGTTGATTATCTTGTTGACGGCCGCTTGCATCATCCGCATGGCGATCATTGCGACGATCACGGCCCCGTGTCGGTGAAAAAGTAGAACTGTTCTTCGCCTACCCTGAATTCACTTATTCTCAGCGCAGTTTCGCTGCGCGCGCCGTCCCTGGCGTTTTTAGGTTGCAAACACTGAAAACCGAACACTGCGCCGCCGCGACCATAGTTCCACCGTGCCGCTTAGAGCATTTCCACTCCAGATATGGCGTCTGCGTTGGTGTAGACGGGGTTGGCCGCAAGGAAGAGCGACAAGGCGGGTTTGCCAAACCCCGTCGCTCAGCGATGACGCAGCGGACGACCCTGTCTGTGCCAACCCGAAGGGTCGCTTTAAGCGACGCAGACGCTATAGCTGGAGTGGAACTGCTCTATGATCCTGACCCGCCGGTAAACATCGCAATTCCCTGTTGCCAGGTGCCCGGCAGGCCGTTTCATATCTGAGAGCGCTGCCTCCCATAATTCGCGGCCACATGACGGGCGATGGCCATCAGCCACGGCTTGAGAGGTAAAATTCAGATGCAAGTGACTTGCATTATGAAAGGTCGCGCGATATAAATGCAACTCAGTTGCATCAATCATGGTCCGTGTGCTGGTTTGGTGCGACCGATTTTGATTCTGGAGTTCAGCGCCGGTAACACCCGCGGTCGCAAATCAACTTAACGTTCCCACAGACAGTTTCCAAAAGAAGTCAAGCATGAAGAACAAACGATGGAATGTCATCATTGTCGGAGCCGGCCCGGCGGGCCTGGGTATCGCCCTGATTCTGCGTGAACTCAAAGTCGGGGGCACGATGGTTGTGGAGCGAACCGAAGTGGGGGCGACGTTTCGGAAATGGCCCGCCGAAATGCGATTCATCACGCCCTCCTTTCCCGGGAATTTTTTCGGAAACATCGATCTCAACTCCATCGCCATTTACAGTTCTCCCGCGCACGTACTGCGCACGGAGCATCCCAGCGGCATGCAATATGCCGACTATCTGGCGAGCGGAGCGAGGAATGCGAAACTTTCTGTTCGAACCGGCATTGACGTGCACAGTGTAACGCCCGATGAGGGAGGCTTTCGCCTTGAGACCTCGCAGGGACCGATCTTGTCAAAGATGGTGGTCTGGGCGGCGGGGGAATTTCAGTATCCGCGGCTGAATCCGTTTCCGGGGGCGGAACATTGCCTGCACAACAGCCGAGTTGTTTCATGGACGCAGTGTGCCGGCGATGAGGCATGCGTGATTGGCGGCTATGAAAGCGGACTCGATGCCGCCATCTCGCTGGTCCTGGCCGGCAAGAAGGTGACGGTCCTGGATCAGCACGCGCCGTGGCAGCCGGAGCAGGAATACGATCCCAGCCGCATTCCTTCCCCCTATACTCTGCAGCGACTTCGCGGCGCAATGGAAACCGGCAGGTTGCAACTCACCCACAATTCGCAAGTGGTCGCAGTTCGCAGGGATGGCGACGCCTACGTATGCGACCTTGCCAAAGGACCTCCCATTTGGACCCGGCAGCAACCGATCCTGGCTACGGGATTTGTGGGAAGCCTGAGCCTGATCCGACCGCTTTTTGAATTTGCCGAAGACCACGCCGTGCGCCTGACGCCCAACGACGAGTCGACACGCGTGCCCGGCGTATTTCTGGTAGGCCCTGCGGTCCGACAGAAAAAAGTTGTCTTCTGCTTCATTTATAAGTTCCGCCAGCGATTTGCCATCGTCGCCCAGGAAATCGCCAGACGGCTGGGTGTTGCAACGCCGCCGATGGATGAATACCGCAAACACAACTTCTATCTGGATGATCTGACGTGCTGTGAACAGGCGTGCACGTGCTGACATCCTTTCCCTTTTAGGAATGCCCATGACCACTATTGCTGTAGATCTCAACACAAAACCCGTCGCGCTTCGCCGCACTTTATCCTGGGCGGGGGCCTTCTGGATCGTCAGTGGCATCGCGCCGCTGGTATTGTTTTCAATCGGCGCGGTGGGCGCAATCGCGGGGAAGATGTCTTGGCTTATCTGGGTCGTGTCGATGCTGATTGGGCTGGTCCAATCGGTCGTTTTTGCTGAGATCGCCGCGATGCATCCAAAGCACGCAGGCGGCGTGGCGGTCCATGCCGGCATTGCCTGGAAGCGTTACGGAAAGCCCCTCGCCCCGTTGTGCCCATGGGCGTATTGGGTAGGGTGGACAGTCGTCCTGGCCGTGGGTTCAAGTCTGGCCGCGGGATACATCCTGTCTTTGCTGCTGCCTCCGGATGCTGCGGCACGCGTCTGGCAACTCCAGTTCCTTGATCTTTCATTCCTGAAGACGGGATTGACGGTTCGCATCAACCTCGTATCAATCCTTGCCTTCGTGTTGTTGGTTGCGACTTTCTGGATACAGCATCGAGGCATCCTTCTGACCTCGAAGATTCAGAAGATTCTTGCCGTGGCGACGCTTGTGCCGTTGCTGCTGGTCTCCCTCGCTCCTCTCTTCACAGGGGCCGTGCCGCGAGATCATTTCCTGCCGCTAGTCCCCTCGATTCATAACGCGCAAGGCGGCGTGACCGACGGAAGCTGGAATCTCGCAGGGATCACAGCCATTGCAGCGGGCCTGTTCATTGCGGGGTGGAGCACGTATGGCGTGGAAACCGCGGCCTGTTTTACACGGGAGTTCAAGGTTCCAAGGAAAGATACAGCCAGGTCCATAGGCGCCGTCGCTGTCCTGTGCCTCCTTTTCTACACGCTGGTTCCACTGACGTTTCAGGGTGTTTTGGGCCTTGAGGGCCTCAACCGTAGTGAAATCAACGATGGCTCGGGCGTTGGACTGGTCCTCGCGGGCATGCTCCCTGCGTGGCCTTACACCGCCAACATCATTGTTGCCATTCTTGTGCTGGCGCTGTTCCTTTCCATGACTTCAATCATGGCGGGATCGGCACGCACGTTGTACCAATCCTCCATGGAGGGGTGGTTTCCGCGATACCTTTCGCGAACCAACCGCCAAGGGTCTCCTACTTATGCGATGGCAACGGATCTGGCGGTGAATGCCTGCTTGCTACTCTTGTCCGACTCCATGTTTGTGCTCGCCGCAGCCAATGTCTGTTACATGGTTTTTGTTTTTCTTGCGTTGAACGCCCTCTGGATTCTTCGCCGTGATTGTCCACAGGAAGACCGGCCCTTCCGGATGCCCACGTGGGCCCTGGTATTCGCGCCTCTCCTCGCGTTCTTGAATGCATTTTTGATCGGCATGGGGGCGGGATCGTACGGTCGGGGAACGCTCCTGACCGGTCTGGTAGTTCTGCTGGCTATTTTCCCGGTGATTGCCCTTCAACATTTTCGTCCCGGCACTCCCAAGGTGACGCCCGCACCGGAGGTTATTTCTCCCGCCTCCGGCAAGTGGCCGTGGATCACCCTCATTCTGGGCGTGATGACCGTGTATGCGGGGTTTCTTGTGGCGCGCAACTGACCGGGCGACAGCACGCTGAAATTGCGAGTGATGGAATGACCAACTCTCTCTCCACCTTTTTGGCAAAACTCTCTCCCCGGATCGCAGTGCCTGCCGTGCCTGCGCTCTCTGCCACGCCGCTGCTCTCCCGGCACCATCGGCACACGGTGCGCGTGCTGCTCGATCAGCAATGCTGGTTGTTTGGCTGTGATATTCGCCGGACCCAAGGCAATCTGCTGCTGGCCTGCGGCTTTACGCGCCACCGCCCGCCCGCTGGAGTCGAGGCATCCACCCAATATCGCCTGGAACTTCTCAACGGTTGCCGGGTCTATCTCTGGGGGTTTGGCATCTTCTATGGCGATCCAGCAACCAATGCCGGCGTTTTCCTAAACCGCTTCGGCTTTTGTCCGCAGCTTGCGTCCCAATTCGAACTTGGACCGTCGGTCTGGAAACTAGACGACCTTCCTCGGATGCGCTCTGTACGTTCAACCTCCGAGCTTCGCCTGGCGCGAACCCTCGTGCCTGCCGTTCTAGAATGGATCGCAGAGTACGAATCCTGGGTCATGGAACACGCCGGGATTGCCTATCGCAGGGCATGTTTGGAGCGCTGGCCGAAAGAGACCGTAGACCCCCTGCGTACCGTTGCAGAGTGGCGGAAACTGGCGCGCGTTGCCAGCCGCGCACAAAAGCCGGCTTGATGCCCGCATTTGTATACTCAACGTCATTGCGCTCGACCTATGGGCGCTGAAAGGAATGTTTCGATGTTCGAAGTTGCGGAGGTGTTGCCCCTTCGGCAGACGAAATATTGTGTCAACTCATGAAATGAGGTGCGGACATGGCTGACCCATCAATGGAACGTATGCTTCAGCGAGCCAAGCTGCGAAAGACGCCGGCGCGCATGGGCGTTCTGGGGATTTTATCCGAGGCGACGGCGCCCCTGGGCGCCAGCGACATTCTTGGAAAAATGCCTCCTCACGCCGATTCGGTGACGGTCTACCGTACATTAAATTCGCTGGTCAAAAAGGGGATCATCCATCGCGTGCGCGGCGAGGACCGTATCTGGCGCTACGCCGTGAGCGAAGCGAAGGAGTCGCATGCTCAGCAGCATCCTCATTTTATTTGTGACGGTTGCGGACGTATCGAATGCGTGAAGGAAGTGACGTTCCCAGGAGATTTTCTAAAACTGTTGAAGACGAACAAACGGCGTCTGGTGACCTATGCCGAAGTCATGTTGCATGGCACTTGTCCCAAGTGTCAATGACGTAGCAGTTCATTGCAGCCGCCCCGTCGGACGAATCCCAGTGCGCCAGCATCACAGACGGGTACCCGTCTGGCGCATGGGGGTCAAAAGAATTAACAAAGCGCACTTGACATGGTCGCACCGGATGCGATAATCTAATAGTTGTTTAACTGTTAGAGAATCCCATGAGCCCGATTCTGACCGAAAAACTGGCCGACATGTTTCGCCTCCTCGGCGATCCCAAACGTCTGGGCGTGGTGCTGGTCTGCCGCAATCAACCACGCGCCGTAAGCGACATCGCGGAAGAAGCCGGAGTGTCGCTGGCTTTGGCCAGCCACCATTTGCGCCTTCTCCGCTCGGCCGGCCTGGCCAACGCCGAGCGTCGCGGCCGGCGGGTTTTTTACCAGGTTGCCGACGGACATGTCGCCCACATGCTCAGCGACATGGTCACGCACGTCGAGGAATGCAGCCCGCGTACCGTTCGCCACTCAGGTCGCCGCAGCGTGTTGCGCGGCGGCACACCCTCCACCATTCAAAAGACAAAAGGAGTAAAGATCATGGAAACATGCAAGCCCCACAAAGACCACGCCCACAAACACGGTTCCTCCTGCGGCCATACCGCCATCAAGCATGACGGCCACGTCGATTACCTCCACGACGGCCATCTCCACAACCCGCATGGCGACCATGTGGACGAACATGTCATCGCGGTTTCGGCGAAGAACCCGGACATCTGCCGTCCCATCGCCGGAGAAAAGCACAAGCATGGGCCGGAGTGCGGCCACGAGGCAATCCCGCATGGCGACCACGTTGATTATCTTGTTGACGGCCGCTTGCATCATCCGCATGGCGATCATTGCGACGATCACGGCCCCGTGTCGGTGAAAAAGTAGAACTGTTTTTCGCCTACCCTGAATTTACTTATTCTCAGCGCAGTTTTGCTGCGCGCGCCGCCTCTGGCGTTTTTAGGTTGCAAATACTGAAAACCGAACACTGCGGCGCCGCGGCCATAGTTCCATCGTGCCGCTTAGAGCATTTCCACTCCAGATGTGGCGTCTGCGTTGGTGTAGACGGGGTTGGCCGCAAGGAAGAGCGACAAGGCGGGTTTGCAAAACCCCGTCGCGGAGCGATGACGCAGCGGACGACCCTGTCTGTGCCAACCCGAAGGGTCGCTTTAAGCGACGCAGACGCTATAGCTGGAGTGGAACTGCTCTATGATCCTGACCCGCCGGTAAACATCGCAATTCCCTGTTGCCAAGTGCCCGGCAGACCGTAAATGTCCAGAGCCGTAATAATCAGGACAAACGTCCAGCCGGCAACGAGCAGCGGTAATCCGGGACGATGGGTTCCCATGAGTTTTTTGGAGCTTACAAAATACATGAGTGGAAACATCGCCAGCGGCAACTGGAGCGCCAATATAACCTGCGAAAGGTTAATCAAATTGTTGACATTGAGATTACGACCTTGAGAGACAATCAGAAAAATCGCCGGAATGATGGCGCAAAGCCGCGTGATCATGCGACGAATCCACGGCCGAATTCGCCAGTGCATAAATCCTTCCATGACTACCTGGCCGGCCAAAGTTCCCGTGAGCGTACTGCTCTGGCCGCTGGCCAAAAGCCCGATCGCGAAGATTATGCTGGCGGCAATCGTTCCGACAATCGGCGCGAGCGTGAGATATGAGGCCTGTATCCAGTCGGTGTTATCATCAAAAGTCACGACGCTGCCCGATCCAAGAGTCACGTGATCTTTTCCGAAAAATACAACGGCGGCCAGAACCAGGATTGCGGCGTTGATGAAAAAAGCGGCGCCCAACGCCACCGAGCTGTCGATGGCATTGTATTTTACTGCCTGGCGGACAGCCGTCTGATCCTTGGAAAATTTCCGGCTTTGCACCAGCGCCGAATGCAGATACAGATTATGCGGCATAACCGTGGCGCCGATGATTCCCATGGCCAGGAAAACCAGATCGCTGTTTTTGAAAAAGCCGGGCATGTCCGGAGCGAACATCCAGCGCCCGATTTCCGGGAAATTCGGCTTGGTTTGTGGCAAGACGAAGATTTCCATAAAGAAGCAGACTCCGATGGTGACGATCAGCAAAAGAATAATCGCTTCAATCAGGCGCATGCCCAGGCCCTGAAGCAGCAATAGCAACATCACGTCGAAGGAGGTGATGATCACCGCCGCCAGAAGTGAAATATGGGGAAAGAGCATGTGAATAGCCACAGCGCAACCGAGCACTTCCGCCAGATCTGTGGCCGCGATGGCCAGTTCGGCGCTGAGCCAGTTGGGCCAGCGCGTCCAGCGCGGCAGATGATCACGGCAGGTTTGCGCCAGATCTTTGCCGGTGACTACGCCCAGGCGCGAGGAAATAATCTGCAAAATCATGGCCATGAGGCTGGCCAGACCAATGACCCAGATAAGCTGGTATTTAAATTGCGCGCCAGCCTGAAGGTCCGTCGCCCAGTTTCCCGGATCGATATAGCCGATGCTGATTAATAACGCCGGCCCGGCGAAGGCCAGATATTTCAGCCAGGGTTTGGCATTCATATCGGGCAACCTGACGCTTCTACGTAAGCCCTCCAGAGATAGTGAGCCGATTGCGCCGGGTACTTCGGCCGCCGTGGCGGCGGTGAAGGACATCTCAGATAACCGTTCGGTAGATATTGTTTCCGGGGGCGCTTCTTCGAGTACGGCGGAGTTGGACATGGGCAGGGTTCCTTTCTTTAAAGATCCTTTTAGTGCTATCGGCCATTTCCGCAGGCGGACAACACAAAAAGTATTACATTGTTATACTGTTATACTTTGTTATACCAAAATTGCAAGTGCATTTTTATATGCCCCCCGGCACCTATACTCAAATAGTCAGAAGTGCAGCGATTGTATACACTGAATCCCCCTCACCGGTTATGACTTTGTGTTGTGGCGATATAGCCGCCCTGGGTGAGCTGGGGGATGGTGCATGAGATGGCTTAATACCTCCGCTATGCTGTGCTGAGTTTGCGTCTTACCGCCGTCTATAATTGAACCACCTAGCGCGTGTGAGTACGTTAATCCAGTTAAATCGACAGTGCTAAAGCAGGATAATTTCCGTTTTTTGAGACAATCGACCAACTTGGGATGCGTCAAAGAAGCCCGGATCAGGTGAAATTGCCCGCAATGAAGCGACCGCCAAAGCGGCAGTAAGCGATTTCGGGCCTGATGCACCTTTGATTGCACTGGCAACAAAACCTGCCAGCAGGTGATCGCCACATCCAACCGTGCGAACGATTGGACCCGGCGATTTAAGGTTGCCGCTCCAGTGGCCGGTCCGGGAAACCAAAACGGCGCCATCGGCGCCCCTGCTGACGAGTATATTTTCCGGCTGAACATTTGCGGCTTCCAAAGCCGCGACAATTGCCCGCGGATCATTCGGAATATTTTGCCGCAGTGCTTCAGAGAGTTCCTCCAGGTTCGGTTTAATAAGCCAAAGTGGTTGCGAGAAAGCATGACGCAAAGCGTCGCCGGAGGTGTCAATGACCACCCGAATGCCGGATTTATTCAACCGATCCACAATAGAGGCGTGCCGCCTGACTGACAAACCATCGGGTAGCGCCCCAGCGAAAATAACAACGTCATTTGGGCGGGTTTGTGAAAACAGTTGACCTTCCAAAGCGGCGATTTCGGCGTCGGCTAGATGAAAACCGTCTTGGCGCAGATGGGTTTCATGCGGATCCTGACGGAAAAGAAGGGTAATATTTTCACGCGTGTTCTGGTCGGTCAAAATCCATTGGCATTGAATTTTACCCGGGCCCAACGTCTCAAGTTGGCTGGAAAATAAATCCGCCTCACCTCTGCCGACAATGCCCATAGCGATCGAATCGACGCCGAGCAATGCCAGCGCACGACTGACATTGGCGGCTTTTCCGGCGGCAAGTCGTGCGACTAATTGGACTTTTTGATGGGTATCTGGAAAAATTTGATCGGAACGCACAATGCGGTCAACCGCGGGATTCCAACCAACGGTAATAATTTGCATGCCGATCCATGGATGAACTCAGGCCGCCTTCCGGGCGCTATATACAGCGAGCGGCGTGGCGCCACGATTGGAGAGCCACAGGCTATATAGCGACAGCGAACCAACGTAGAGATATCCAATCATGAAAATGGCCATGAACGGGATGCACAGTTCCGCGCGATGTATCGCAAGTGTCGCCAATACACATATAAACAAATACAAACCGAGAATCATTTCAGCGAACGGCAGCCATTCGGTTGTTCGTTTAAAATTCGAAGCACGAAGCTTCCAGGCTTTTCGGGATTCCCCTGCCGCAACGCCATATTTGGGTGTGCGGATGAATTCACTCGGACCGCCGAAAAGCCCTTCCAGTACGGCTATCGCGTTGGCCAGGCTGATGCCCATTCCTACAGCCATAAGGAACGGTACCATAATCATGCACCCAATCCAGTTTTTACCCAATTCGCGCTGTGACACGACATAAAAAGTCCCCGCGGAAAAAGTCAAAATGGTAAACAAGCTCATCACGGTTCCCCATAGAATAGGGGAGGCCGCCGGCGTGCGAAGACTGTCAGTGAAACAGAACGCCGGGAAAATCAGGATGGAAAGTAAAACGGCCATCGGGTAAACCACGCCGGAAGTAAGGTGAAAAAACGCTTCCAGCTTAATACGCCAAGGCAACGCGGCGCGTAAAACCGATGGCAAAAGTTTAACTGCGGTTTGAACGCTTCCCTTGGTCCAACGGTGCTGCTGTTGTTTAAAAGCTGCAATTTCCGGCGGTAATTCAGCCGGAGAAACCACCTCGGACAAAAATATCATTTTCCAGCCGCGCAATTGGGCTCGGTAGGATAAATCCATGTCTTCGGTCAATGTATCGTGTTGCCAACCGCCGGCATCAGTAATGGCACTTTTGCGCCAGACTCCACCAGTGCCATTAAAATTGATAAATCGACCGCTGCGATTACGAGCGGTGTGTTCAATAATAAAATGACCATCGAGAAATACCGCCTGGCATCGCGTCAAAAGCGATTGCTCACGATTAATGTGCTCCCAGCGTGTTTGCACGCAGGCGATGTTCGGGTCTGTAAACTGGTGGATTACATTCAGAAGCATGTCGGGTTGAGGAACAAAGTCGGCGTCAAAAATCGCTATGAATTCACCTTTGGCGCTCTTTAAACCATTTTCCAAGGCGCCGGCCTTGTAGCCTTCGCGGTTGGAACGATGAATGTACTGAACGTCGCGGCCTTGATCACAAAGACGCTGGCATACAGAGCGGACGATTTCGGCTGAGTCATCGGTGGAATCATCCAATACCTGCACCTGAAGCAGATGAGCGGGATAAGTCATACCGGCGGCAGCTTCAATTACACGTTGGGCGACAAATCGTTCGTTATACAGGGGTAATTGAATTGTAATGAACGGAAGTTGGCTAAAATTCACCGGTGCGGAGCTTTTTTTCCGCGCGTTACGATAAAACAAATACACTTGCCAGTACCGGTGGACCCCATAAATGGTCAGGATTACCAGACAGGCAAAATATAATATGACTGGAATTAGACTAAGTGGTTTGAGCATTAATGTTGCATCCTTAGTCGAACCCCTCCCATGTGATTGCATTCTGCCGCACTAACACCGTCCTCCGCAGGGATATCATACTAAAGGCGGAAAGAACACTTTGCAATCATGCAAAAGGACATCATTTCGACCTGCTGAAATCTAGGCAAATTGTGGACAACACAGGTGAAAATTTGGGCATTTAAGCGAATTTAAAGGGCGGCCTTGATTTTAGCCATAAGTTGATTGCCGTTGCCGGATTCAAGTTTATTAGGATGCCATGGAACATGAAAAGCGTCGCCGTTTTTCCGCGGAATAATGTGATAATGCAGGTGAAAAACCGACTGCATCGCTTCTGAACCGTTATTAAGCAGGATATGGCAGGCCGGAGCGTCGACCGCAGCGACTACCGCACGGGCAAGAACAGGCAAGCGGCTGCCGAGGGCAGCGAGCAGGTCAGAGGGAATATCAAAAACATTTTTGTAATGAGCTTTGGGAATTATAAGCGTATGGCCAACCGCAACCGGACCAACATCTAAAAAACTCAAAAGATCATGATCCTCAAAAATTTTAAAACAAGGAATTTCTCCCGCAACGATCCTGCAAAATATACAAGAGGGGTCATGGGGAGCTTTTGAATTCATTGTATCTGAGTTCTACGTTGGCCTTTGAATTCACGTTAAACGGTATTAACATCAAGTGGATGCGGCAGCTTGTTTGACGGAAGCAGCGGTTTTGCGACGAACCTTGGCGATATCCACAAGTTGCACTATCGCAATATCGCCGGCGTCACCAATACGCCACTCGGCCGTTTTAACAATTCGGGTATATCCGCCATTACGGTCGGAATATGTGGGGGCAATTTCCTTAAAAAGTTTCTGTACGATGGTGTCGTCGAGAAGCATGTCGGGATCGTGAGGATCGGCCATCAGGCGGTCATGCAGACGCGAAATGACCAATCGGCGGGCGGCGAGGGTGTTCTTTTTGGCCAAAGTGATCAGTGGATCAACAAAACGGACCAATTCCCGGGCCTTCGGAAGAGTGGTGCGAATTTGACCATGTTCAAACAATGACTGGGCCAGATTGCGCAATAACGCCTTGCGATGAGACGCCGTTCGGGAAAGCCTTCGACCTACAACACGATGCCGCATGGGAAACCCTCAGTTAAAATGCCGATGTCCGAGGAAACCGGCATGTTTTCATTAATTTAACACCTGGTACGCTAAGTCCATCAACTTGTTGGGGCTTGTTCCGCAGCAGCTTCCGGCTCTGGAGCGGGAACGGCCATACCCAGCGTAAGCCCTAAATCCTGAAGCTTGCGTTTGACTTCACGCAAACTGGTTTTACCGAAACTGCGGACTTTCAAAAGATCGCCTTCCGTCAGGCGAACCAGGTCGCCAATGGTGTGAATTTTGGCCGATTCAAGGCAATTGCTGGCCCGCACGGAAAGTTCGAGCGTGGAGATAGCCTGTCCGAGCTTAGCGGCGAGTTCGTCGTTAAGCACAGCGGGAACCATCGGCTCGTCGGATTCCATTGGAGCGTCTATTTCCAGCCCCGGCTCAATCTGATGGAGAAAGGCATTAAGGTGTTTACGGAGAATTTTGGCCGCTTCCACCAGCGCTAATTCCGGAGAAATGGTACCATTGGTCCAGATTTCGAGTATCAGGCGATCATAATTTGTTTTCTGACCGACGCGTGTATCTTCGGTCTTGTAACGCACGCGCGTCACCGGCGAATAAACGGAGTCAATGGGAATCACACCGATAATCTGTTCTTCCGGAGTGTTTTCCAAAGCCGTGACAAAGCCGCGTCCCTTGCGGATTTCCAGTTCCATATCAAAGGTGTTATCGCCGGTGAGAGTAGCGATGACGAGATCTTCATTATGAACAACGAGCGCGGCGTCACCGGTCAGATCGCCAGCCTTGACTACGCCGGGCCCCTGCTTATGCACCGTGAGATTTTTGGGTCCGTCACCTTCCAGAGATACAACCAGGCTTTTAACATTGAGAATGATGTCGGTGACATCTTCAACAACGCCGGGAAGCTGAGCGAATTCATGTTCCGCGCCGGCAATGCGCACGGAAACGGCAGCGGCGCCTTCAAGGGAACTCAGCAGCGTGCGCCGCAGGGAATTTCCAATGGTGGTTCCGAAACCGCGTTCAAACGGCTCAACGACGAATTTACCGTATGTTTCCGACGCGATTGTGTGATCGACTTCAAACTTTGTGGGCAGTTCAAGCCCGCGCCAACGCATCCTCATATATAGTCTCCATCATGTTACCCGCAGCAGGATTATCGCCTCCAACATGGAGGCATCTGTCACCGCAGCGGAGCAAAATCAAAGTATTTCTTTTGGGCACATCCAGACAACTGTGCTGAACCGGAAAATTAAATTCTCCATTCCATACCCCTGCTCGTATAAAACACATTCAAACTCGCCGGCGCTTGGGAGGCCGGCAGCCATTGTGCGGCAGAGGCGTGTTGTCTTCGATAGACGTAATCTTCAGGCCGCTGTTCTGCAAAGCCGTGATGGCGGATTCCCGCCCCTGCCCTGGTCCTTTGACATGGACTTCAATTTCCTGGACACCGTATTTCCTGGCCTTTGCGGCACAGTTTTCCGCGGCGCGAGTCGCGGCGAAAGGTGTGCTTTTGCGCGCGCCCTTAAACCCGACTGTGCCGGCGGAATCCCAGGCAAGCGTTTCGCCATTGACATCGGTAATGGTGACCTGGGTATTGTTAAAACTGGCCTTGATGTGGGCGACGCCGCGACCCACATTCTTGCGTACTTTCTTCTTTGTTGCCTTTGCCATTGTGACCTCTGAAAATCATTAAACCCCGCGCGGTAGTAATTCACAGCCACCGTTAAACGAGGATCATTAACCGTGGAGTTCCTTCACGCCTTTCTTACCGGCAACGGTCTTGCGCGGACCTTTGCGTGTACGGGCATTGGAACGCGTGCGTTGGCCGCGCACCGGCAAATTGCGACGATGGCGCGAACCGCGATAACTTTGAATGTCTTTGAGCCGGGCAATATTCTGTTGCACCTGCCGCCGCAGGGCGCCTTCGACCACCAAACCTCGATCGATGATGTTGCCGATCCGGGCGATCTCATCTTCCGTAAGTTCCTTTGCGCGCTTCTGCGGGTCAATGGAAGCTTCCTTGAGAATATCCATCGCGTTGACCGGACCAATCCCGTAAATGTAACGAAGACTGATCCTCACAGGTTTATCCTGGGGTATATCCACACCGGCGATACGCGGCATAAATCCAAACTCCTTCGAAAGCTATAAACGCTCCGGCATGCCGGTAGCGGAACCATACTTATCCCTGGCGCTGCTTATGCCGTGGATCGGCTTTGCAAATTACTCGCAATACACCATTTCGGCGCACGACTACGCAATGTTCGCAAATTCGTTTAACACTTGATCGAACTTTCATAGCCCTGACTCCAACTCAATATCCTAACGCGGATACCCGCCATTTTTGGCCGAGGTACAAACCTATTATTATATGATTCTTTTGTGGATTTGCCAGTTCACTTACCCCGGTCTTTTTTTCCAGGGCAGGCTAATTCCGGGTAATGATCCGTCCGCGATTCAGATCATAGGGAGACATTTCCACCGTAACTTTATCGCCGGGAAGAATGCGGATATAGTTCACACGCATTTTTCCCGATATATGAGCCAAAAGTATATGACCATTCTCCAACTTGACCCGAAACATTGCGTTAGGCAGAGCTTCGGTCACCAGAGCTTCAAGGCGAATGGCATCTTCTTTCGGCATTAATCCTCAATGGGGCGATAACGTCCCGCCAAGCGGTTATTTTAATAATCCAAGGAACCCGTCTCAGGGCTTTTAATTCCGTTTGGAGACCATGTATTATTTCGCATTAACGGCCATCTGTCAAGATTTCACAACCTGTCGCAGTTACCGCAATCGTGTGTTCAATGTGAGCTGCCGACGTATTGTCTCTGGTAACCACGGTCCAGCCGTCATCCAATACGGCCACATCAGATTGGCCGGCGATCACCATAGGCTCAATCGCAAGGGTCAGGCCAGGCTTAAGATAGAAGTCACCGAAACGTTCGAAATCTCGAGAAACAAAATTGGGAACCTTAGGTTCTTCATGCATACGTTTACCGATACCATGCCCGACAAACTCACGAACGCATGAAAAACCATTCTTTTCAACGTATTCCTGCATTTTCGCAGCAACAACACTCCATTTTACAAACGGTCGGATCAGCGAAATCGCCAGATCAAGGGTTTCCTGAGTAACGCGGATCAGCTTTTCAATTTGTGGGTCAACACGCCCCACCGGAACGGTAATAGCTGAATCGCCGCACCAACCATCGAGCTTGACGCCGCAATCCAAGCTGACTAGATCACCATCTTTGAGTGCCCGGGGCCCGGGGATGCCATGAACAACCTCTTCGTTGACACTAATGCAGAGGTTGCCCGGAAAACCCTTGCCGGCTTCATATGTTGGATAATTTTTAAAAAGCCCCTGGGCGCCGAGACTTGTATACGTTTCGTACGCCAGCCGGTCTATTTCTTCGGTGGTTACGCCCGGACGGATAGCTTCGCGACAGCGCTGCAGCGTCTGAAAAACGACTCGGCCGGCGTTGCGCATCATCCGCAATTCTTCAGGCGATTTCAAAATCAGTTTCATGATTCATGACCCGACGACGATCAGCCAGAGGTAATGCTTAATGCGGCCAATCCAATTCAAAATGTCTTCGCACTTTTTCCAGCACTTGTTTGGCAACATCATCGGGCAACCCCGACGCGTTGATGGTTTTAAAATTCCCCTGCTGGGCATAATAGGCGATCAAAGGCGCCATACTTTCCTGATACGTTTGGATTCGTTTGCGAACAACTTCCGGCGCGTCGTCCGGGCGGATAACCAGTTCACAACCATCGTTGTCGCATTTTCCCGGAATTTTTGGCGGCATGGTGTCGAGATGATAAACGCTTAAGCAAACCGGACAAACGCGGCGTCCTTCGAAACGGCGTGCGAGAATTTCAGAATCAACTACAAAATTTAACACCAGTTCCAGAGGTTTGTATATGCCATCCAGCATGCTTTTAAGCGCTTCGGCCTGAGGAAGCGTGCGCGGAAAACCATCCAGCACAAACCCCTGTTTGAGGGGCAGAATTTTTTTCTCCATGATGCTGATCATGAGATTATCGGGAACCAGCAGGCCGTTATCGATAAAATCACGGACTTTGAGCCCGATGGATGTACCGGCCATTTTTTCCGCCCGCAGAATATCGCCGCTGGAAAGATGGATAAGATTGAACATATTGCAGAGACGGGCGGCCTGAGTCCCTTTGCCGGCACCGGGCGGTCCGAGAAGGGCCAACCTCATGCCGTAAATCCTTTAATGCTGGGATTCGGATAGCGCGAATTCGACGCTTCAAGGCGGGGTGGTGAATTGGGCGGCCGAGGCGGGCGGGTTGTTGAACTGCCGGCATCGGTTAAACCCTCATAGTTTCGCATGACCAGGTTGGCTTCGACGCGGTTGATAAAATCAACCAACACGCTCACCACGATAAGCAGACCCGTTCCGCCGAGAAACTGCGTGGTGGTATAGTTCACACCCATGTAGTGCGATACCACAGTCGGCACCAATGCAATGATGGACAAAAATGCGGCGCCGCAATAAGTGACGCGCATCATGACGTTTTCCAGGTATTCCGCGGTCCGTTTACCAGGGCGCAATCCACGGATGAAACTGCCGTAATCACGAAGCTGATCGGCCATTTCCTTGGGCTGGAACTGAACAGTATTCCAGAAATAGGAGAAGAAATAAATCATGGCGATGTAGGCAAGCACATAAAGGTACTGTCCCTGTTGAAACGATTCATAGAAAACAGCAAATACGTTGCTTTGGCTGAAATGAGGAGCCAGCGCTGAAAAAAGCAGCTGGGGAAATAACATCAGCGAACTGGCAAAAATGATGGGCATGACGCCGCCATGATTGACGCGCAGCGGCAGGTATTGTGACTGGCCCCCATAAACATGGCGGCCCCGAATATGTTTGGCCTGTTGAATGGTGATGCGCCGTTGCGACATTTCCAGAAGAATAGCTCCGGACACCACACCGATAAAAGCTGCCACCAGAAAAAGAATCGTTCCAATGCCATAATGGGTGGTGGCGGAAGCGGTAACGCGAAACGAGGTATTAGACCAGACGTCCTGAATAGCGGCCGGAATTCGGGAAACTATGCCCGCCATAATAATCAGAGATATTCCATTACCAATGCCAAACTGATCGATCTGTTCGCCCAGCCACATCAGGAATATGCCGCCGGCGATCATGGCGAACATACCGATGACCCAGAACATCATGAAATGGTTGTAATAAACATCAGGATAAAGAAAACCATGTGGATGGTCCTGATCGCGTGAGGAGAGCCTGTAAAGCCAGAAGACAGCCTGAACGGCGCACAAAGCAACTGTGGCGTAGCGAGTCCATTCATTGATTTTTCGCATTCCGGGTTCACCCTCTTTTTTGAGTTTTTCGAGTGAGGGGATAACTGTACCCAGCAACTGAAAAATAATCGCCGAACTGATGTAAGGCATAATGCCCAAGCCGAAAACTGTGGCATATTGCAAGGTCCCGCCTGAAAACAGACTCAGGTAGTTATTGATTTGTCCGAGGGCCGTGTTGCCGGTGCTCTGTAGTTTGATGTAATTGTTCAGGGCGCCGGAGTCCACGCCGGGCAGAGGAATATAAAATCCGATCCGATATACGCACAATAGGCCGATAGTGAAAAAGAGCTTATTACGCAACTCGGGAATGCGGAAGATGTTCATTAAAGTGCGGAACACGTGATTCTGCTTACCTCAAAGTACGCCAAAGAATACTATTTTATCCGCCGATCCCCTCGGATAACAGCATCACGGGCAAAAACTCGCGAGTGCGAATTTCGGCCGGTTTTTCTGATTACATGGATCACTTGGACTGCGTTGCAACTGTGTTGCGGGAACGGAAACGCCCGCTTTTAGGATCCACTTTATCCTTATTGCGGTCGAGATCCAGCGTTTTGATATTGCCACCCGCCTTGGAAATTTTATCTGCGGCTTGTTTGCTGAATTTGGCTGCAACCACAGTCAGCTTGCGGGTAATTTCACCGTCGCCAAGAACTTTCACAGGAAGTTTTTCATCGCGGATCAAGCGCTGCGTGACGAGCGCGGCGGCATCAACGGTCTGGCCGTCAAGAAAATACCGGTTCAGATCGCCGACATTGACTACGTTAAAGCGCTGGGTGAAATAATTGTTATTAAAACCCCGCTTAGGCAACCGGCGAAACAAAGGCATGTTGCCGCCTTCACTGCCGAAAGCCGGGCCGCCGCCGGCGCGGGCACCGCTGCCTTTGGTGCCGCGGGTGGAAGATTTTCCGTGACCGCTGCTTTCCCCCCTGCCAACGCGCTTACGTTTCTTATGTGCGCCCGCACGGGCGGTAACTTCATGAATCATCATTGTTGCTTCTCCTGTTGACCAGCGCCGTTTATCCGACGGCTACACCACGGGTGGATTCAATCTGTTCCCGCGTACGAAGCGACTCCAGCGCGGCCATAGTGGCTTTGCACAAATTTTTCTTGTTCGTCGAGCCATAAGCCTTGGTGAGTACATCCCGAATGCCGACTAATTCCAGCAGCGGCCGCACAAATCGACCCGCTTTAACGCCGGTTCCCGGACGTGCAGGCACCAGCTTGATACGGCTGGCGCCAAAACGACCGACGACTTCGTGGGGAATGGTCCCCTCCGTCAGCGCGATGTGCAGCATGCGCTTGCGTGCGTCCTTGGTAGCTTTGTCGACGGCGGCCGGGACTTCCTTGGCCTTGGCGTATCCTAAACCGATGCTGCCGTTACGGTCGCCAGCGGCAACCAGCGCTTCGAATGAAAAGTTCTTGCCGCCCTTGACCACCTTGGCGCTACGGAAAACGCCTACGGTGCTGGACTCCATGCCACGATCTTCTTCATATTGACGTTCAGCCATATTTTTTCCCAATATCACATCTTACAGACTTCGGTTTCGCGGTCATTGGAACTCAATCCACGACACCGAAAAATCAAAAACTCAAACCACCTTCTCGTGCGGCATCAGCCAAAGCCTTGACGCGTCCGTGATATCGATAACCCGCCCGATCGAAGGCCACCTGTTTTATTCCCTTTTCAACCGCACGCTGTGCGATCTGCTTGCCAATCAGCATTGCCGCCTTGATGTTGCCGCCGCTGGTTGTGCCGCGAACACCCTTTTCAAGGGTACCTGCGGCCGCGAGCGTTCGACCCGTGGAATCATCGATAATCTGGGCGTAAATATTTTTGAGGCTGCGGAAAACCGCCAGCCTTGGGCGTTCGGACGTTCCGCGCACCGCGCCTTTAACACGTGCCTTACGCCGCGCCCGTCGCTCAAGTTTTATGCTGTTCGCTGAACTCATGTTCAATTCCCAAATACAAAAATTTCCAAATGTTACTTAGCACCGGCGCCCGCAAACTGTTTACCAGCCTTACGGCGTATCACTTCGCCTGCATACCGAATACCTTTACCCTGATAGGGTTCGGGCTTGCGCGTGCGACGGATATCTGCAGCCAACTGCCCGACGACCTGTTTATCCGGGCCGGTTATGTTGATGCGTGTCCCCTGGCCGTCGATTTTCACCGCGACGCCATTGGGCACGGCGAGTTTGATCTGATTGGCAAAACCGACGGAAAGCACGATCTGTTTTCCCTGAAGTTCGGCTTTATAACCGACGCCCTGAATTTCCAGGTCTTTCACAAAACCTTCGGTAACGCCTTTGACCATGTTGGCCACAAGCATGCGTGTAAGGCCGTGAACGGAGCGGCTGATTTTTTCATCATCAATTCGTTCCACAATCACCTGCCCCGCACCGCTTTCAATCTTGGTCGTCACTTTTACGTTGGGGTGATGTTCGAAAGACAATTTACCTTTTGGTCCTTCAACATTAATCATGCGCCCCTGCACCGCGATCTTAACGTTCGCGGGAAATGCTACAGGTTTTTTTCCAATTCGGCTCATATTCGACCTCGCTTAGCTTATCTTCCCACGACTAATAACCGCCCGGGTGGAAAATCAGCTCTGCTTGACTCATTAATAAACTGTCGCCAGCAACTCTCCACCAATATTCTGCTCGCGCGCCTGGCGATCGCTAAGTACGCCGCGGCTGGTGGACAAAACCGCGATACCCATCCCATTAATGACGCGCGGAAATTCGTTTACGCCGCGATAAACCCGACATCCGGGTTTACTGACGCGTTGTACATCACGAATAAGCGCTTCACCAGCCGTGGTATACTTGATGGTCATACGAATCAATCCCTGCTTGGTGCCGTCGTCCAGGATGCTGTAATCGTTGATATAACCTTCCTGCTTAAGCACGCGTGCAATGCCTTCACAGATGCGCGAATTCTTCGCGTCCACCGTTTTGTGATGGGCGTGAGCTGCGTTGCGTAATCTTGTGAGCATGTCCGCTATCGTATCGGTCATGGGTTCCTCTTGCAGTTCAAAATCGTTTTCAGCAATTCCTTATATATCCAATGCGTTACCAGGAACTCTTCCTGAGCCCCGGAATTTTTCCTTCAGCCGCCAATTGGCGAAGCATCAAACGCGAAATACGGAATTTCCGGTAATAACCGCGGCGTCGCCCGGTCAGTTCGCACAAACGCGCCAAACGGGTAAGGCTCGAATCGCGAGGCAACTTAGCCAGAGCCGTGTAATTCTTTTCCTTCTTAAGCTGTTTGCGCTCTTGGGCGTATTTAGTGACCAGCGCCATTCGCTTCTTGTACCGATTTTTCCATGCCTTGGTCGACATAATCCTGCCTATCTAAAAACCTTATCTAACTAATCAACTCAACCGGCCTTGCGAACCGTCGACTGCTGGGCGTCGGTACGGAACGGCATCCCTAACAAACTCAGCAATTCAAAGCCCGCGGTATCATTTTCCGCAGTGGTCACGATCGTAATCGCCAATCCCTGATGGAAAGTCACCTGATCACCGCGAATTTCCGGGAAAACCGTCTGCTCGGTCAGACCCAGGTTGTAATTGCCACGTCCGTCAAAAGCCTTCGGCGAAAGGCCACGGAAATCCTTGACGCGGGGAATCGCCAGAATGATCAGACGATCCAGAAATTCCCACATCTTCTGGCCGCGCAGAGTCACCTTGACGCCGATTTCCATTCCCTGGCGAAGTTTAAAATTCGAAACGCTCTTTCGTGCCTGGCAGATCAGGGCTTTTTGCCCGGTAATCGCGGTAAGTTCCTTGACTCCCGTTTCCAGCCGCGTTTTTTCGGCAATAGCTTTGCCCAGACCCATGCTCACGACCACCTTGGTGATGCGCGGTACAGCCATGCGGTTTTTGATTTTCAACTTCTCTTGCAAAGCTGGAACAATTTCCTCGAGATAACGCTTGTAAAGTCGCGGCACATATCCCGGCGGAAACGGCTGTGCGGCCTGTTCTTCTTCTTTCTCTTTTGCCTTGGAAGCCTTGGGCGCACCGGACTCGGCCTTACGCGCGGCCGCAGCCGCGGCGGCGTGTTCCGCCTGCTTGGCGGCCTTGGCGGCCTTTTCTGCCTCGATCTGCTCGGGCGTGCGCGGCGCTTTGGCTTTCTTGTCTTTTTCTTCTTTGGCCATAGTCAATCACCTCTGCCTGCCGAAAACTTCGGATTCAGGCCTTTGCCACAACGCCCAGGTCACTGCCAGTCTTTGCCGCGACCCGGCGTTTAAAGCCGTCTTGAATAAGAAACTTCACCCTTGTTCCCCGGCCGGTTTTGGGGTCCAGCGGCTGAACCTTGCTTAGGTGCAGTGGCGCCGGCTTTTGGATGCGTCCGCCGCGCCGATTTTTTTCCGTCGGTCTTAAGTGCTTCCAAACCATATTGATGCCCTCGATGGTGACACGACCGTTTTTATAATCGACGGAAAGCACCTTGCCGGTTTTGCCGCGTTCATCGCCGGAGCGAATGTACACCACGTCATCCCTGCGAATTCGAACTGCCATAAAATCACCCCTGGGGCCGAAACTCCGGCCGCCGCAAAATCCTCAAACCACTTCACTGGCCAGTGAAACAATCTTCATAAAATTCTTCTCACGAAGTTCACGGGCCACCGCGCCGAAAATACGCGTTCCGCGCGGATTGCCTTCGTTATCAACCAGCACGGCGGCGTTGCGATCAAAGCGCACATAACTGCCGTCCGGGCGGCGCGTCGGCTGTTTGGTTCGCACGATCACCGCGCGAGCCACTTCGCCCTGTTTGACGTCGCCATTGGGCATGGCTTTTTTCACCGCCACAACGATCAAATCGCCCACCGAGGCCGTCCGCCGCGTAAATTTTCCGCGGGCGGAAGAACCACCAAGAACCTTAATGCACATCACCTGCTTGGCGCCGGTGTTGTCGGCCACATCCAGGCGTGTTTGCTGTTGAATCATGCGTACACCAGACTTTTCCGAATTCCTTTTGGCCTTTGGTTACAACCAAATCCCTGCAAATCGGCTTAACTCTTTGCAGCTTCTGCCGGAGCGGCCGGAGCTGGAGCTTCGGCCTTTTTCTTTTCAAACATCCGTGACGCTTCGCCCTGTATGACGGACAAATCAATGTTCGGTCCGCGGCTCACAATGCGCGTCAGACGATACGTCTTGGTTTTGCTGATCGGGCGGCACTGCATCACTTCCACGTGATCGCCGACGTGGCTTTCATTTTTCTCGTCGTGAACGTGCAAAACCGTCCGGCGTTTGACGAACTTGTCGTACTTGGCGTGCCGCGCCAGGTATTCAAAAACCACCTTGCGCGTTTTATTAACGCTGTCGCTGGTCACCACGCCGATGATGCGCGGCCGCAGGCGGCGTTTCACATTTTTTTCTTGCGCGGTATCAGTCATATTTACTCTCGTAACAATTCTTCCGTTGCATTATTTCGCACCGGCGGTTTTCTTTTCCCGCTGCCCAAGCAGCGTGAGAATCCGGGCGATTTCCTTTTTGCTCTTCTGGAACTGCGTTAAGTCTGCGACTTTGTCGGTGGCCTGCTGCACCCGCAGATCGTAAAGACGCCGGCGCAGCTCTGTTTCGCGCGTGCGAAGCTGCTGATCATCCAGCGCCTTGAGTTCATCGAGAATCTGTTTGCGTTTGACCGCCATATTCACCTCTTGGAGCCGCGACGCACAAAGCATCGCGTACGCATCAATAGTCTCCGGCCGCCTTTACATCGTGTGCCGCCGCTGCAGGAACCGGCAACGCACCGGCATCTTGCAGGCCACGCGGGAAAATGCCCTTCGCGCCACGGCTTCCTCTACGCCGGCGATCTCAAAAAGGATCGTCCCCGGCTTAACTTCCGCAGCCCAGAATTCCGGCTCGCCCTTTCCGGTTCCCATACGGGTTTCCAGCGGCTTTTTGGAGAAGCTCTTGTGCGGAAAGATGCGGATATACACGCGTCCTTCACGCGCCAAAAAGTGTGAGCACGCCATGCGACCCGCTTCAATCTGCCGGCCGCTGATGCGTCCGGGCTCCAGCGACTGCAGTGCGAATTCGCCAAAACTCACACGATTGCCGCGCGTGGCATTGCCCTTGATGATGCCACGCTGCTGCTTTCTCCATTTGACTCTTGCCGGCATAAGTGCCATAGCCGAATCTCCTTAACTTCCACCAATCGTGGAAGACTCAATTCCTCTTGCGCTCAGCGCCGCCGCGGACGCCGCGTGGCCCGTGCCGCGCCGGCGGCTTCCGCCGCCGCGTCCAGATCGGCGTATAAGCCGCGATAAATCCATACCTTGATGCCGATCACTCCGTAAGGCGTCCGGCAATGCACAAGGCCGTAGGAAATATTCGCCTGCAACGTGTGCAGGGGAATACTGCCAGTAATCTGTTTTTCGACCCGCGCGATTTCCGCGCCGCCGATGCGGCCGGAAATCTGTATCTTGATGCCCAAGGCGCCCGCATTAAGCGATGCTTCCGATTTCTGCTTGAGCACCCGGCGGAAAGACGCCCGCTTTTTCAATTGCTCGGCGATGCCTTCGGCCACCAGTTTGGCGTCCAGATCGGGATTGCCGATTTCCGCGATTTCAACTTTGACTTTGCGCTGCGTGAGGTTTTCCAGTTCTTCACGCAGTTTGTCCACTTCCGCTCCCTTGGGTCCGATCACCACGCCAGGCCGTGCCGTATGCAGAACCACTTTAAGTTCTTCGCGCGTGCGTTCAATTTCAACGCGGGCCACCGCCGCATAAGGCGGTTTGCGGTTGAGCTTTTCGTCGATGAAATCTCGGATTTTCTGATCTTCAACCAGCAGCTCGCCATAAAGTTTCTTGGGCGCAAACCATCTGCTGGACCAGCCTTCCGTGATCCCGGTGCGAAAACCGATTGGATTGATCTTTTGACCCATATAAACCTCAATAAGGCGGATCAGCTTTCAGGCCGGTCCGTTTGTCATCCGGCCTCACGCCGTCGCGGCGGATTTATCCGTCTTTTTCTTTTGAGCCCTTGTTTCCGCCGCCGCTTTTCTCGCCCGTTTCTTTTCCGTCAGCTTCTCTTTGCGATCCTGCGCGCCTTCATTCACTTCAATCGTGATGTGACAGGTTCGCTTAAAGATCGAATAACTTTTGCCGCGATCCTTCGGCTGCATGCGTTTGATGATCGGCCCACCGTCACAAAAACTCCGTACGACGTACAGATCCTCTACGTCCGCTTCGCCGTTGTCTGCGTTGGCAATGGCCGAACGCAACACTTTGCCCACCATTACCGCGGCCCGCTTGCGGGAAAATTTCAGTAAATCCAGCGCTTCGCCCACCGGCTTGCCGCGGATCAGATCGACCACCAGCCGCGCCTTACGCGGCGCGATGCGTGCGAATCGCCATGTCGAAACGTATGCCATATTCAACCTCTTGCCGACAACGCGCCTCAACATGGTGAACTTTCACCGCATTGGCGCCGTGCCGAATTATGCTTCTTCAGCTTCCTTCTTAACCATCGTATGGCCCTTGAATACGCGCGTCGGGGCAAATTCACCGAGCTTGTGGCCCACCATGTCTTCCGTCACAAAGACCCGCGCATGCAGCCGGCCATTGTGAACCAAAAACGTGTGGCCCACAAAATCCGGAATAATGGTACTGGCGCGCGACCAGGTTTTGATCGGCTCTTTTGCACGCCGTTCATTGAGCTTGTTGACCTTCTCCAGAAGGTGATACGCCACGAACGGACCTTTTTTTGCGCTACGGCTCATGCCTACCTCGGCTTAACAAAATTTCCTTAAATCGCCAGTCGCGAACTTCACGAGCGATATTAACGTCTCCGCAGAACCGACTCGCCGTAACGCACGGTCATGCGCCGGCGGATGATTTTGCTGGAGGAATTTTTGCGTGGGTTGCGGGTTTTGCCGCCCTTGGCCGGCACACCCCATTTGCTTACCGGGTGGCGTCCCCCGCCGGAACGCCCTTCGCCGCCGCCCAGCGGATGGCTCACCGGGTTCTGGGCCACGCCGCGAACCGTGGGCCGAATGCCCCGATGCCGCATGCGTCCGGCCTTGCCCCAGCGAATATTGATCCAGTCCGGATTGCCGATCTGACCAATGGTTGCGCGGCAGAGGCAGTTGATCTGGCGAATTTCTCCCGACGGCAACTGAATGGTCGCAAAACCGGAATCTTTACCAATCAGGCGTGCCACGCCCCCGGCGCTGCGCACCAGGCTACCACCCTGCCCCGGAACAGATTCAATGTTGTGAATCTCCAGGCCGACCGGAATCGCTTCCAGCGGCATAGCGTTGCCGGGTGTTTTCTCAATGTCGTGTTTAACGCCGCTTTCCACCACGTCGCCGACTTTCAGCGACATCGGCGCGAGAATATAACGTTTTTCACCATCTTCGTAACCGAGTAGTGCGATAAACGCCGACCGGTTCGGATCATATTCAATAGATTCAACCTTGGCCTTAACGCCGTCCTTGTTGCGCTTGAAATCAATCTTGCGATACAACTGTTTGTGGCCGCCGCCGATGTGCCGGCAGGTGATCCAGCCGCGATTATTCCGCCCGCCGGTTTTTTTCTTCGGTTCAGTAAGTGACTTTTCCGGTTCAAAGCGCGTCAGTTCCGCGAACGCATTCACCGAACTGAATCGTCGTCCCGCGGAAGTTGGTTTATATTGTTTGATCGGCATCTTTAAACTCGCTTAATACGCATCAATAAACATCAATTTTCTGGTCCGCGTGCACCTGCACAACAGCTTTTTTCCATTTCGGTGTGGTTTTCACGCCGCTGCGCGTCCGCTTGGGTTTGCCCGGCACCACAATGGTGCGAACGTCGGTCACTGTTACGTGATAAAGCTCCTCAATCGCTTTTTTGATCTGCGTTTTATCTGCCCGGGAATCAACCTCAAAGCTGTACGCGTTGCGATTCGTGCCCAGAAAAACGCTCTTTTCTGATACCAGCGGACGTTTGATAATCTGTGTTGTTTGAAGTTCCATCATTCACCATCCTCAGCAAAGCTGGGGCGATTAACCTGTCCTTTAATTCTTCTGGGCGTCAGCTTTTCCCGACGCTTTGAGTACCCCATCCAGCGCGTCGCGCGTCATCAGCAGCGTGCGGGATTGCAAAATGTCAAAAGCGTTTATTTCTTTGGCGGGTTTAATAACGGCGTAGGGCAGATTACGTGTGCTCAGCAGTAAATTTCGATCGGCGGATTCCGGTGCAATTAATACCGTCCGATCAATCTTAAGGGCCTTTAATACACCCACCATTTGTTTTGTTTTCGCGGTTTGTACGCTTAGTTGATCAAGTATTTTGATGCTGTTGGATTTTATTTTAGAGAGGATGGCGTTGTTACGGGCGAGACGGCGTTGTTTGGCGGGCATGGATTGGCGGAAATCACGCGGTTTTTTCGCGAACGCCATGCCGCCGCCCTTCATCACGTTGGTGCGAATATTGCCGCGCCGCGCGTTGCCCGTATGTTTTTGCGCGTAAAGTTTTTTGGTGGAACCTTCCACTTCACCGCGCCCCTTCGTGGCAACGGTTCCCTGGCGCAGGTTGGCGTGATACATCACCACCGCCTGCTTCAATAGCGCCGGGCGCACGTCGCCGCCGAGTAGTGCCTCATCGACCGAAAACTTGGCCACTTCCTGGCCGGTCTGGTTGTATACAGGTAACTCAATCATTGCATTATCCGTTTTCGTTAACCCGCCTTAGCCTGCTCATGGGCAATGGTTTTGGCCTGGCGCACAAACACCAGCCCACCATTGGCGCCAGGAACGGTTCCTCTAATCAGCAGCAGATTCTTTTGCTTATCCACCGCCACCAGGGCCAGATTCCGTGTTGTCACACGTTCCATACCCATGTGGCTGGCCATTTTTTTACCTTTTTTGATCGCGCGCCCGTGACCACGTGTGCCCTGGCCACCGCCGATGCCGCCAGGCGAACGGTGTTTACGTTCGGTGCCGTGCGAACCCGGTTGACCGCCAAAATTCCAAAGCTTCATGACGCCTTGGAAACCTTTGCCCTTGCTGGTGCCGACAACGTCGACCCATTTAATGGATTCGAAACTGGATACATCTATGGTAGCACCGGGGGCAACTGTTGGTTTGGAGGGGAGTCGGACTTCACGGAAAAATCGCTTGGGAGAAGTTTGGCCGGTCTTTTGACAGTGACCGACGAGCGGCTTTGTGCTTCGGCGTTCTTTAATGTCCTCAAAGCCAAGCTGCACGGCGTTGTAGCCGTCCTTGCCGTCTTGAGTTTTGACCTGGGTAATCACGCACGGCCCGGCCTGAACGACCGTCACCGGAACGATTGTTCCGGAAGCGTCATATACGCGGCTCATTCCAACCTTGCGGCCGAGAATGGCGGCTAGGGAAATAGCTTGGCTTGTACCATTTTCGCTCATGGCATACCTCTGCCGTCGTCACGCTCATCTGGGAACCCGTTTGCCGCACAGCGATGCGGTGTCAGGTTCTCCCGGATATCCCGTCCGGCCGCACTGGATCGACAATTCAATCCAATTCACCGGCTTTTGCGAGATGGGACCTGAAAACAAGCCGATCAAAATCAGCTATTGGCCCATCCGAGATCACTCAGGTGGCGATGAACGACGGAATTAATACCGTTCATGCCTTGTAAAGCGGCGGCGACCGCTTTACGCCTTGATCTTAACGAACACGCCCGCCGGCACCACCAGCCGATTGAGTGCCTCGATGGTTCGCGGCGTCGGTTCGAGAATATCAATGATCCGCTTATGCGTGCGGATTTCAAACTGTTCCCGGCTCTTTTTATCAATATGCGGCGAGCGGAGAACAGTAAATTTTTCGATGCGGGTAGGAATGGGAATCGGGCCTAATACTCTGGCGCTGGTACGCTTGGCGTGATCGACAATTTCCTTCGCGGATGCGTCCAGCGCCCGGTGATCGTATGCTTCCATGCGAATTCTGATTCTTTCATGCGGCCCTACTGCCATAGTTTCCTATCCGTTTTTTCCGTTTAACGTTTATCGTCAATATTTCTATACCGCCGCTAAGAGTCTCGTCCGCCTGGCGACGTCTATGTCCCATAGGCTGCTGACCTCTGGGCAAGATCAAATAGTATAACAGCGGAAAAACCGGTGTCAAACTGCACAAATCATGTATTCAATCGCTTTTACGACCAATAACCACCGGCGCGAAGGTTGATCTACTGCAGCTTGGGGTGATTTGGTCTGCTTGACCCGCCCTTTGCGTTCGGATAACTTCGAAAATGTACATTTTGGGGGCATAGCTCAGTTGGGAGAGCGTCTCGATGGCATCGAGAAGGTCAGGGGTTCGAGCCCCCTTGCCTCCATTTAAAAACCAGCAGCTTGGAACTTGTATTCTTGTTCCGAATAACCAATTCCTATAATCATCGCGCCGCCAGCTTCTTTAGCCCCGGCGGCGACGGCTTCGGCCATTTTCCAGATGTGACCATGCATACTGTAAAAAACCACATAAATTTTCGCAGCCGTAATCTCATATTTCGTATCAATTTGCGTCCGTGCCTAACCTTTTTCTTTCATTCCACGTTCCAGAATTTCCAATAAATCCTGAAGGGTTTGTTGTTGCTTTATTGATAGCTGGTTCATCACTTCGCTAAGATCGGAACATACCAATGGTTGGGCGCGGCAAAATACATCCTTGCCTTTGGCCGTCAGAAAAAGCCGGTATGCCCTTGCATCCATGGGATCAGGCTTGCGTCGCACCCACTTTCCCTTTTGCATCCGATCCAGCACGGTGCAGACGTTGCCCTTGGTTACCAGCAGATGATCCGCGAGTTCCTGCTGGCATATCCCTTCATGCCTGGCAAGAATGGCCAAAAGCTCAAATTGCGCCGGCGTAAGGTTTACCTGGCGCAACACATTTTCCATTCGTCGGGTGAACCGCGCGTACACGCGGGCAATCTGCAGCCAGTTCTGCCGGGACTGTTCCGGTCCGGAATACAGTACACGCAGCGAAGAGGGGATTTCAGACGACTGATTCGTTCTGGTCATTAAAACCTCTTAAAGTCCTATTAGTTTAACTCTATACGATTTTTTCGAATTGTCCACTGGGAATATTGTGAATCGCATTGAGGCGATTAATCGTCGTCCTTACAGCCCTAGGTGCAAACCCGGGGGCTTTTAATTGTTGCCTTGGCGCGGGGTTTGGTCCCCGCGCTATATGGGTCGCACGTTGTTTCCATTAGCGCAAGACTCTCTCCTCTCGTCGTATTTCCCGTTGTTTTCATAGACGCCTTTATGTCCCAGCCGCCAGGTTAACAGAGGCCGCACCACAAAAACCGCCGAAAGATAAATACAGCCGATGCCCGTGGCCATCACCAGGCCCAAACTGGCAATACCTCGATCGCGCGTCAGCGCCAGAAATCCGAAACTGCTGCAGGTGACAAACGCACAGAGCAGCAATGCCCGTTCACTGACGTCCCAGAAGCGCCAGACGCGACGTGGATTATGAAGCGTTTCGCGATAACGGTGCATTAAAAACACGCCGTATTCGTGGCCCGCTCCAATCAGGATAGGCATAGCAAAGAAATTGGCGAAGTTCCACTTCAAGCCGAAGAGTCCCATCAATCCGATCAGCATTGGAAGCCCCAGTAACAACACGCTCACCGTTCCCAGAGTTTGCCCAACACGCCTGAGGTCCAGAAATACCAGGATCACAACCAAAACCAACGCCAGAATGGTGGTCTCCAGAAAAGCCTGTCTGATGGATTCGGTCGAATGATATAACTGTACAGCGACCCCGGTTAATATCGGCACGTCGGTGGGAGATCGCGCCAAGCCCGGTTCAGAAGTGGTTCCCTCCAGCGCATTGACGAAAGCACGCAGCTGGCTTTGCTGCCATAAATCGAAGCGTGGATAGATATACAACGCATAAGTTCCGCCGGGACTGACGTAATGATTTTTTACCTCCGGCGGCAATGCATTCATGTCAAACGGTCCGGGGGACAACACTTCGGCGGTCTGTTTAAGTTCGTCGACAAAACGCCGCTGCCATTCTGAAAGCCGCTGCGCATATGTCAGTTGGTCTTGCGGCGAAGCGCGACTGATAGCCGCAGAAAATCGTGCCAGCGATCCGGCCGCGGCGGAAAACTGATCGTGACCAGGTGTTTTTGCCGTCGCGACTGATGAATAGTCCAGCGAGAGTGATTGTGCAACTTGCCCGATTGCTTTAAGACCATTGACCGTGATATCCGGCGGCGTTTGCCATTTAACCTCCCTAAGTGCAACGCCACTTTGCGCCAAAAGCTTCTGATTCTCGATAGCATCCAGAAAACTGCTGGTGGAAGTGACCACTGAATCGGGATTTTCAGCGGCCTGATTCAATTTTTCCCTGATCGGGGCCAGATCATCCAATTTCGGCGCCAAAACCACCGCATACCAGGTCGGAAGTTTATGAACCAACTTCACGGATTCGAGTCCAGGCGCTTGCAGGTTCAGTAGATTCGGATCAAATTCAACTTTCAAAGCTGACGGTATCAGGGCTGCCAATACAGCCAGCCAAACGACCAGCCCAATATAGCTGTGCCATTTTGCAGGCGGCGGAGGACGGTGATCAGAATAACGTCGCGATGGATCCAACATAACCAATTTCGGCGGAAATACAGACAGTAGCGCGGGCAAAACGGTGTACCCAGAGACCAGACATAAAAGTAAACCGCAACCGGCTATTAACCCCAACTCGGCATTACCACGAAAATTCGTCAATAACGCCACCAGAAACGCCCCCGCTGCACCGGCGCAGGCGGTCGCGACCGGCGGCCCGGCGTAACGAAATACCCTCGACCATATCGCGCTGATGCGTTCATAACGCTGTGCCTCGCGGCGGTAACGGGTGATGATCTGAATCAGATAGTCCATCCCAATGCCTATTAATGCGATCACAAAAATTGTCGAAAGCAAATTCAGGTGTCCTACAACCAATGTTGCCAGCCCGAACGTCCAGGCAATAGCGATGGACAACGTGATGGCCGCCGCAATACCAAGCCATATGGAACGGAGCATCAAAATCAGCCCAAGCAGCACAACAATCATCGCCAGAGTCTGAGCCCAGTTGGTGTCTTGCGTGGTGATGCGCATTTCGTCCGCGGAAAGTACGGGCCGGCCGGTCAGGCCGACGGAAAAATCTCCGGCAAACGGAACCGCCGCCTTAAGCATCGCAGCCTGGATGTGCTCCAGGGGAGCGGAAACCGCGGACAGCGAATCATAAGTAAACTTTGGATAAACATTGATAATCAGCAGATGTTCAGAAGAATTATCGCTCGCCTCTATGTAATAATAACCAAATGTTGCCGGCGTTTGCTGCTGCTGCGGCAATAAGCTGGAAATATCCAATAGCTCGCTGCCCGTTTTCCATTGCGCAGGATCAGTGGTCATTGCCGCGTTCCAGCAACCAGCAAGTTCATTGATGAATGACGCCGGCTTCTCCGATGGTTTTTGCGTCTGTAAGCCGCGTACGAATCGCTCCATCGGTGATGCGCCCAAAAATGCCATTAAACCCTGCGGCGCGGCGCCCCAGACCTGTGCGAGCTGGGTAAATTGCCCGGCTCCCGCAGCAGCTTGTTGCACCGTGCTTGAATCCGCAAAAAGCAGAGCCTGGCTTCCCAGCTTGTTAATGGGAATATGTGAATCAACGCTTCCTACATCATTGGGCAAAGCTTCAAGCGCCGCAGTAATCGCATCCGCTGCCTGAATCCAGCGTCGTACTGGAGGCGGATGGGCCGGATCACGCGGTTGCAAAACAACGTATGCCGCTTCGTTTTCCGGAAATTCATTAATGAATGTCAAATACTGATGGAAAAAAGTGACGTCAGGAGAAAAGAGTTTGTTTTCATCCGTGGATATCGTGAGCCATCGGAAGGCGCAGACCACCGAAACGCCAGCAAGGATTAATGCAATGGAAAGAACGAACTTCGGTTTACGAAGCAGACGGATGACGATGTTAAGAATCTGTCGATTAACCGGGCCCATTGGTCCAGCTTATAACATTTATTATTCCCGGCCGGACGTCTTCCCGGCGACACAAGCATCCGGATGTCCGCCAAATAAGAATCTGATTATGTTTTTATCCCGCGCGGACGGCGTTCCGAACCATCGAAAAAACTGTATCCCATGCTGTGCCGGGTATGCGCTGCGTATCGGCCAGCACGTCCTGCATGGCATTGAGGAACCAATCCATATCCGCCTGCGTGGCGATCAACGGCGGTAAAAACTTGATGACTTCCGTATGATAACCCGCCACCTGCGTAAGAATCCGATGCTTCTGAAGCAGCGGAATAATAATCATCTGGCCGAATACGCCGAAATTTAGCTTGTGCAGCGCATCCCATGCCATGCGAAGTTTAAGTGAATCCGCAGGCCGGGCGAAGTCGATGCCAAACATTAGCCCTTTCCCACGAACTTCAGTAACAAATGGGCAACTCCTTCCGATTTCCGATAACCGGGTCATTACATACTGGCCCAGTTTTTCCGCGTTTTCAACCAGTTTTTCTTCTTCAATCACATGGATACTCGCCAGAGCTGCGGCCATAGCCATATCGTTTTGACCAAAGGTGTTCGAATGGACCACACATCGCTCCATCGTGTTAAAGACACGATCCATTATTTTTGGCCGAGTGATCACCGCCCCGACGGGAATAAAGCCACCAGAGAGTCCTTTGGCCGTGCACACGATATCCGGCTCTACGCCTGGCCAATGTTGAAAACAGAACCATTTTCCGGTTCTTCCCATGCCGGTCTGCACTTCATCAAGCACTAACAACGTGCCGGCCTTGTTGCACAAACGCTGGGCTTCCTCAAGATAACCATCGCGGACAGCTTCGCACGTTTTGCCCTGGATAGGTTCAAGAATAAATGCCGCCGCGTCATGCCTGGCTAATGCCTGTTCCAATGCGGGTAGATCATTGAAGGCAATCGCTTCGGTCTCAGGAAGCAGAGGACCAAAGCGTTCACGGAAAAATTCCGCTCCGTTAATGGCCAGTGATCCCGTCGTGAGGCCATGAAAGGCGTGTTCGCAATAAATGATTTTGTTGCGGCCGGTGACACAACGGGCAAACTTTATTGCCGTTTCCACCGATTCGGTTCCACTATTGGTGAAAAAGACCCGCGAAAGACCGTCTGAAAGATGCGATACGAGCGACTTGGCGGCCAATCCGCTGAGCACGCTGCATTCCATGCGCACCAAATTTGGACTGGAGGAATCCAAAAGTTGATGAAGAATGGATCGAACTTTAGGATGGTTGCGTCCGAGCATGAAAACGCCCCACCCCGTCAGCAAGTCCAGGTATTTATTTCCCTTATCATCCCACAGGTAACACCCTTCACCACGGGTGTAATTACGATCAAAACCGATGGTTTTGAGCATCCTGACAAAAGCCGGATTCATATATTGCTGGTGCAACGAGTATTGCGCACCCTGGTGAGAGTCCAGCCATTGAATGAAATCATCCTGCATTACTTCTTACCTTTCGGCCCGTTAAGGACTAGCGCACCAACTAAATGATATACGAATGCGGGACAATTTGCGATGCGGAGGCAATCTGTACACAATGTAGCTCAAACCCTGGACTCAGAGACATTAAGGATCATTTATGCCGACACAAAAAAACACCCTAAAAAACAAATCCCAGCGCCCGGTATTCAACATTCTCATTCGTATGGACAACGCAAGCGACGTATTGTTTGTCCCATTCTTCCAGCCGCCATCGGAGCTCGATCTGGAAAAATTGCAATTTCCTGATGATCTTAGCGGGTGCATAGCTGCCGCTTTGCGGCTTGGCGATTTTAAGGCTGCGCCGGGAACCTCCCTGTCGATTCCCGGAACAAAAAAATTAAAACGCATTGTTCTACTTGGGCTGGGAAAGCGCGAGCCCTTCGATCTTGACGTCATCCGGTGGGCGGGCGCCTTGGCCGCTAAAGAGGCCAAGCGCGTCAAAGCCAAAAAGATCACTATTCACTATGGTCAACTTTCCACGATGCATTGGCCGGAATCTGCCGCCGCACTTGTGGAGGGATTTTTACTCGGCGGCTTTGCCTTCGTGGATTACAAAAGTTCCAAGACTGACGAGACTGAAGAATTATCATCACCCTTAACTCTTCAGGTTAACCTGCTGACTAAACCTGAACTTAATGCGGCTGTTAGACGGCAGGTCGCAGAAAAAATTGCCATCGCTACGGCGACTAATTACGCCCGTCGCGTCGCCTGCGAACCGGGAAATGTTATTGCTCCAAACGCGATGATCGCCGTCGCTCGCGATCTGGCTCGGCAAAGCAAACTCAAATTTAGACTTATTGACGCTCGCCAGGCGCAAAAACTGGGAATGGGCGGGTTATGCGCCGTTGGGCAAGGCAGCACGCAGCCGCCCGGTTTGGTTTTTCTGGAATATCTTCCGCCTGGCCGCGCTGGCCGAAAATTGAAAACGTTCGCTATCACCGGCAAGGCCGTTACCTTCGACACCGGCGGAATTTCCATCAAACCCGCCGCGGACATGGGCACCATGAAATATGACAAATGCGGCGGCACGGTGGTTCTGGGCGTTTTGAAAGCGGCTGCCGAGTTAAAACTCCCCCACCATATCATTGGCGTGATACCCATTGCGGAAAATTCCGTCGGCTCTCGAGCTTATCGTCCCGGCGACATTATTCGCATGTACAACGGAAAAACTGTGGATGTTTCCAACACCGATGCAGAGGGCAGACTGATTCTTGCCGATGCCATGGCTTATACCTGTGAAAAATTCCAACCCGATATTCTGATTGATCTGGCAACGCTTACCGGAGGCGTGATTGTGGCATTGGGGAGCGTGTTCGCCGGTCTATTTTCTTCAGATGACAAACTGGCTTCAGATTTAATTGCCGCCGGCCAGCAGACCGGTGAATGGCTCTGGCGTTTACCGCTGCATGAACGTTACCGCAAACTTCTCGACGCACCGCATGCGGACATCTCTAATAGCGGAGCGCGTGAAGCACATCCAATTCAGGGCGGAATGTTTTTGCGGGAATTCGTACCTGCAAAAATCAAGTGGGCGCACCTGGACATCGCGGGTGTAGCCAATCAGAAAAAGGATTTTCGCTATTGGCG
>DATJSN010000034.1:0-18034 GCA_035504095.1 Phycisphaerae bacterium
TGGCACAGACAGGGTCGTCCGCTGCGTCATCGCTCCGCGACGGGGTTTTGCAAACCCGCCTTGTCGCTCTTCCTTGCGGCCAACCCCGTCTACACCAACGCAGACGCCATATCTGGAGTGGAAATGCTCTAGTCCCGAAAGGGTGACAATCGGTCATCTGGACAGAGAGTGGACGGACGGATTCCGTAGAATCAGACATTTTGTCACTGCTCTTATTCACTTGTCAAAGAACCGGCTTTAAGAGCCTTTATACTGAATAGGACAATCAACCTCCAAAACCGCTTTTTTTCACCTCCAAGACACGAAGGCACGACGGTCGTGTTCGCAAAATTGCGAACGCGCAGGACGCACGCAGCGGAGCCCGCTTAATGTTTGGCCTTTATGACCGCCGCCATCCTGCCGGTGACGCCGTTGTCCCGGCGGTGGGAGAAAAAGTCCGTCGAATTTTTCCAGGTGCACAATTCGCCGGCGTCTATTTTTTCTACTTTCCCATTCTGCAATTGCAAAACAACGGCTTTGGCCAGATCGACGTGCGGTTTGGGCCAGCGTTTGGATTCCACCGCGGCGGCTAAACCGGCCGCAATAAATTCCTGCGCGACTTCCGGTCCAACTTCAAAATGGTCCAGACAAATAGCCGGGCCAATCGCGGCGAGAATCTCGGCTCGATTCACTCCCAATTCGCCAAACGCCGCAAGCGTTTGGCCAATGACGTTGGCCACCACGCCGCGCCAGCCGGCGTGAACCACCGCGACCAGACGGGCATTACGCCAAGAGAGCAAAATCGGCACGCAATCGGCGATGCGCACCGCGATCAGAGCGCCGGGGCAGTCACTCACGATCGCGTCGGCGTAGGTCTGGCCGCTGAAGCGGTCGCGAATTTGCGCTGCAGGCGATTCGGCATATTCGCTTTCCCCTTCGCTTTTTAATATCGCGACCTCATTGCCATGCACCTGATGGACCCAGGCAAACGGGGTATCAGCAGCGCCCAAAGCTTCACGAAGCCGCTGGTAGTTCGTAGAAATATTTTCCGGTGAGTCTTTGGTTTGTCCCTGGGGATTGCCAAGATTAAGCGAAGTGAATGGACCCGTGGATACGCCGCCGATGCGCGTGGAAAAGCCGTGGACCACGCCGGCATCGAGCAGTAGCGGCGATTGGTAAAGCACCACGCCGTTGGGATGTTGGATTCGTTTCAACATGGGAAATGATTTTAACCTTAACCACGGATAGCACGAATATCACGGATAAAGGCGAGCCAGAAAAAATTTATTGTAAATTGCTATCTGCGGCGGGATAATCCAAGACTGGATTTTGGCGGGGTAAGGCCGATGTTAAAAATAAATCCGGTGCTATTAATCGCCGTTTTATTTTTTATATTCGGCGCTGATCTTGCTCTGGCAGATCCGCCGGCGACACAACCAATCAACGCAACACCTACAATCGTGACCATTAAATCCTGGGTCGTGCGAACGGATCAGGCGACTTTCAAAGCTTTGATTGGCAGGCTTAATCATGTAAAAGTCACCACAGTCGCCGAGGCAAGTGCCGGAGATATCATTCTGCCCGACGCCAAAACCACTCCAATTCCCGCGAAAAGTCCCCTCAATATCGTTGGTTTTCTGACACAATCACAATTGGAAGAATTTTTGCAAACCCAACGCGAAGCCAAAAATTCCCAGGTCATTACCGGTACTTCAACGTATAACTTCGATGATGAAAACAATCCATCCAAACATACCAACGCTATTATCAATTTCCCAAAGATGACATTATATAACAATCAGGATTCCTATTTAGCGATGGAATACGAATGCGCTTATGTTTCCGATTGTCAGCCTATAAACTCGAACGCGAACCATTTGCAATTATTTATCAAAGAGTTGAATCCCGGAATCAAAATAGACGTCATGCCGACGGTATCAGCCGACCAAAAGTACATTATGACCAGGCTGAACATCAGCATGTCGCTCCTTGAAAACATCAAAAATATCGCCCTGCATCTAAATAACACCAATCACGGAGGATTTATCCAGATTCCGGCGCTGCTTAATCACGACATATTTACGACAGTTGATATTCCGATGGATGGTATTGTGGCGATTGCAAGTCCGGAAGGCGTGAATTCAACTATTGTCAGAGGAAAAACAATTTATGGGGGAGCCACGCCGGATTATGTGTTGTTTTTTATTCAGGCATCGGTCCTCACGCCGGACGAAGCTCAAAAAGTTTATCAACAGTGGCAAATCCAGCGGCAAATGCGCTTGAATATGCTGAGAAAAAATGGCGAGTTGGATTAAAGATATCACGCGACGATTTTTAACCACGAAAAAAAACGAAAGACACAAACGAACGGATTAGGAAAGTAATGTAGAGCAGCCTCTCCAGGCTGCTCAGTATGAGCTGAACAGGCTGGAGAGCCTGTGCTACATTTTATTTTCTGACAATGAGCCTTTCAGGCTCTCTATGCCCTGTGCCCTATGGCCTAAATTGTTAGCCCTGAAAATAGATGGTTTTTTTGATTTCTTCGGCGACGCGATCGACACCGGGGACGACGTGATTGAGTAGCGGTTTGCTGTAGGGCATGGGCACGTCCAGCGCTGCGACGCGCGTGACGGAATTATCCAGATCGTCAAAACATTTTTCCTGCAACTGATAGGCGATTTCCGAGCCAATGCCGCAGGTGGGATAACCTTCTTCGACCGTGACGCAATAGCCGGTTTTACGTACCGAAGCAATGATGCTGTCCATATCCAATGGACGCAGAGTTCTTGGATCGAGGACTTCGACGTTAATGCCGTGTTCCTGCTGGAGTTTTTCCGCCGCGGCGAGCGCCGTCTGGCAGGTATGACCCCAGGCGACCACGGTGCAATCGGTTCCTTCGCGTTTGATATCCGCCTTGCCGAAGGGAATAGTGTATTCCTCCTCCGGCACTTCGCCGCGAACGCCGTACATGGCTTCGTTTTCCAGAAAGATGACCGGGTCATCATCGCGGATCGCCGTTTTGAGCAAACCTTTGGCATCGTAAGGCGTTGAGGGGATCACGACTTTCAGACCTGGCACGTGTGTATACAGGGCATCGACCGTCCAGGAATGGGTCGCGGCCAACTGCTGGCCGGGGCCGGAAATGCCGCGAAATACGATGGGTATTTTAAATTGACCGCCGGACATGTGGCGAACTTTGGGGGCGTTGTTGACCATTTGATCGAACGCGACGAGCGAAAAAGAAAACGTCATAAATTCGACGATGGGCCGCATACCGACCATCGCAGCGCCGATGCCCAAACCGGCGAAACCACATTCGGAGATGGGCGCATCGACGACGCGCATCGGCCCGAATTTAGCCAGCATGCCCTGCGAGACTTTGTAGGCGCCGTCGTATTCGGCCACTTCCTCGCCGATGAGGAATACGTCCGGGTCGCGCTGCATTTCTTCGCACATGGCCTGATTGAGGGCTTCACGTAACTGGATCACGGGCATATTTAGAGCCTCAAACAAAATCAGAGTTTATAAGGATCAAATGGATTGGAATAAATATCCGTCCACACGTCGTCGAGTTCGGGGTACGGGTCGGCGTCGGCGCGAAGGTGGGCTTCTTCAACCAACTTGTGCACTTCGTCATTGACCGCCTGAATTTTCTGATCGTCCAGAACGCCTGCGTCGCGGAGAACTTTTTCCAGCCGGCCGATCGGGTCGTGCTCCTGGAATTGTGCGACTTCTTCGCGCGTGCGGTATTTCTGCGGATCGGACATGCTGTGCCCGCGGTAACGGTAGGTTTTAACCTGCAGGAAAATCGAACCGTTGCCCTTGCGGCAGTATTCGGCGGCGGAAAGCGTCATGCGGTACATCGCCAGGCAATCCATGCCGTCGACGTCCTTGCCGGGAATGCCGTAAGCATCGCCGGTGCGGAGTTTAAGATCGGTAACCGCGGAAGCCCGGTGCACGTGTGTGCCCATGCCGTAACCGTTGTCTTCGACGAGAAAAATAATGGGGAGTTTGAATAAACCGGCGAGATTGAGCGCTTCGTGGAAGGAACCCTGATTCATCGCGCCGTCGCCGAAATAGCAGAGTACGACGCGATCCTCCTTGCGGTACTTGACCGCCCAGCCCAGGCCTACCGCCAGTGGAATGTGCGCCGCGACGATGGCGTGGCCGCCAAAAAAATTTTTGCTCGCGTCGAAAAAGTGCATCGAGCCGCCTTTGCCGTGCGAGCAACCGGTTTTTTTGCCATAGAGTTCGGCGAACAGCGGATGCATATCCATTCCGCGGGCGATGGCGTGGCCATGATCGCGATAAGCGGTAATCACATAATCGGAGGGCCGCACCGCAGCCAGCGAGCCGACGGCGACGGCTTCCTGGCCCACATAAAGATGACAGAACCCCCCTATTTTCTGCTGCTGATAGGACTGGGCGCTGCGCAGCTCAAACTGACGTATGAGCACCATCTGACGGTACCAGTCCATCATTTGTGCGGTGGAAGGTTCGATTTTCTGGGCCGCTTCTACCAAGGTTTTCACGTTCTCACCCATGTAAAGAGGCTTAAGCCCCGGGCAGCCGTATAACAAACATTCCGAGTACGGCGAGGTCTTTATTCTATTGAATGGAACGCGGGACGCCAAGTGGTGCGGCGCAATAAAATTGCGTCGAGAACAGGCGGGCAAAATAAGGAATTCTGGATAACTTAGGGGCACTTAGTTTGACAACATCATTGTTTAAACCTTAGTCTCTTAAAAATGGCGGGCACAAGCCCAGTTCAGGTGAGCCCCCCGCAGGACTTTGAATCTGTCGCCCGTCGCCGCAAATGCGACCAGGACAAAGAGCGGTTTGAGGCGAAGCTGCTCTGGATCGCGCAGCTCAAACCCGCGGGTCCCTCAGAAAGTACGTGATCGGCCATGAAACAAGGTGCATCAGCGATAGCGAACGTGTTTTACGTGGTGGCGATGGTAGCCGTCATAGTCGGAGTAGATTTCGCGTTTTTCCGACACCGATTCTGGGAACGGTTGATAGTGAATATTGGAATCGTTTTGGTGTTCGCAGCTTTCTACTTTAGATTCCTGAAGCATCCATGAACAAGGCGCAAGTGCAAATTTATTCCAGGATGGAAGCAGCCCAATGCAATAATTAGCGGCTGGGTTTGTCAAAGATAACATCGCCGAATTATCGGACAGGACTTTACGGGATTTAATATGCCTTCAGTACAAACAACGCCCCGCACCGTCGAACAACTGGCCCAGGAAGTGGGCGGCGTGGTGATCGGGGATAAAACACGCCTGATAGCGCATTGCAACGGACTTACCGCCGCCGGGCCGGAAGATGTAAGTTTTTTATCCAACTCCAAGTATGTCAAACATCTTTCCATAACCAAGGCGGGTTGCGTCGTGGTGGGCAAGGATTTTGACCCGGGAAAGATCGACCGCGCAGGCCTTGAACCGCTGACGCTGATTCAGGCCGAAGATCCGTATTTTAGTTTTCGCCAGATCTTGGTGTTGTTGCACGGCTTTCGGCCAAAACCGGCGCCCGGGGTTTCTCCGCTGGCGGCCGTGGCGCGAACCGCAAAAATCGGGCGCGATGTGAGCATTGGGCCGTTCGCCACCGTGGGCGATAACGTGGTCATCGGCGACCGCACGGTGCTCTATTCAGGCGTGAGTGTGATGGAGTCGGTGCAAATCGGTGAAGACTGCATTATCTATCCGACCGTGACGATTTATGACCGGAGCGTTCTGGGCAACCGCGTCGTGATTCAATCCGGTGCGTCGATCGGCTGCGATGGTTATGGGTTTGCAACACATAAAGGCGTGCATAACAAAATTCCCCAGATCGGCAACGTGGTGCTGGAAGATGATGTGGAAGTCGGCGCCAATACGGTCATCGAGCGCGCCACGCTGGAAAGCACGCTGATCGGAAAAGGGACCAAGCTGGGCAACAGCGTGGTGATCGGCCATAACTGCCAGATCGGCGAACATAATCTGCTGGTCAGCCAGGTGGGAATCGCCGGCAGCACGAATACGGGCAAGTATGTGGTGATGGCCGGGCAAGTGGGCGTCGCGGGTCATTTAAACATCGGCGACATGGTGCGCGTGGCGGCGCAGACGGGGATTATGCAGGACGTGGAACCGAACCAGGACATCGGCGGAAGCCCGGCGATGGAGGTTAAACGGGCGCGGCGCGTTTATTTTCATTTTCTCCAGTTGCCCGAGCTGGCCAAGCGGCTGCAGGCTATTGAAGAACAAATGCGGCGCGGTGAAACCGCGCCGCGAGCAGATGAAAGTGGATCAGCAGAGCAGGAGAACAAATAAGGAGGGATTTATTGAGGCATCACTTGCCTAGTATGCTGTCGACACCGGAAATTACCAGTGGCCAGATCTAAGAATCCGGGATACTGCGGAAGAAATAAACTCACGAGATTCTTCGCCCACTTCGGCATAAGTGCGGTTCATGGCCTTGGTGACTTCATCGTATGCGTGATTGGCCAGATAATCTCTTATTGCGTCGTTGAAAAGCTTGTTGCAGGACTTGCTTGTGCGTTTGGCCAATTTCTGAGCGCGGGCATAAAGACTATCGGGAATGGAAATGGTCGTTTTCATACCAAAAGTATGACCTCATGGTTAGTGTGAAACAAGCCGGACCAAATAGAATTGAACTACGAAAATTGTGGCCCAGTCCGTTATACTACCTTTCAGAGATTGATTATGACCACGGCACAAGTGGATAAAAAGGGACGACTTACTCTGGGCCGGCGTTTTGCCGGAAAGACCGTTATTGTCACTGAGATCGACAATTCGACAGTCAAAATCACAGCCGCCGTGGTTATCCCGGAACGTGAGGCATGGCTCTACAAAAACAAATCGGCACTCTCTTCCGTGCAACGCGGACTGAATCAGGCGCGTAAGCGACAGTTCGTTAAAGGTCCGAATCTTGCCGCGGACGCAAAGCTTGTTCAACGGCTGGATGATTAGAACGTTTTGAACCACGAAAAGTGCGGAACATTTACCACAACGGCACGACGATTTTTAACCACGAAATAAACAAACAACAGGAAACAAATTAAAATGTAGTTATTGCGCGGGCAGTTTGGCGAGTTCATTTTCAGCATTTTGATATCCAAGCTGAGCAGCTTTTTCAAACCATGCTCGCGCCTGGTTATAGTCCTTAGTTACACCCTCGCCATTTTCATAAAGCATGCCAATGTTATACATGGCTACAGCATTACCTAAAGACGCGGCTTTCAAATACCACATAAATGCCTGTTTATAATCTACTGATACACCCCAACCATTTTGATAAAACAAACCGATGTTACTCATGGCGTCAGGATGGCCCAAAGCTGCGGCTCTTTTGTACCAGATCAGAGCCTGTTGATAATCCTGGGATATGCCTTGACCGTTCTGATAAAGCCATCCGACATTATAAATACCCTGGGAATTACCCAAAGCTGCGGCCCTCTTGTACCAGATTAAAGCCTGCTGAAAATCCTGAGCAACCCCTTGACCGTTATAATAAAGCCAACCAATATTATTTGTAGCTTCGGATTCACCCAATGCCGCTGCCTTCTGATACCAGACCATCGCCTGTGAATAATCTTGATCAACTCCCCACCCGTTGTAGTAAAGCCAGCCTATGTAAGACATTGCTTCAGAATTTCCCAGAGCTGCGGCTTTCTGGAACCAGGCAAGCGCCTGTTGATAGTCTACGGATACGCCCAAACCGTTTTCATACAGACTGCCGACACCCGTCATAGCTTCGGCATTATTTAAAGCTGCGGCCTTTTGATACCACATCATTGCTTTAGTGTAGTCCTGAGGTATACCTAAACCTCGCTCGTATATCGAGCCAACATTGGCCATAGCATCAGCGTCGCCTAAAAGCGCGGCTCTATGAAGCCATATGAAAGCCTCCTGATAATTTTGAGATACACCTATTCCGCGCTCGTAGAATGAGCCGATATTCTCCATTGCATTGGGATTACCTGAATTCGCAGCATCCTGAAACCAGGTTAAAGCCATTGAGGGATTTTTAGGCACGCCCCAACCATGCGCGTAAAGCCAGCCGATGTTATTCATGCTATCAGCATTACCCAAAGTTGCGGCTTTTTGGAACCATTTCATGGCTTGTTGATAATCCCGCTCTACCCCATACCCGTGTTCATAAAACCAGCCGAGACCATTCATTGCATCAGAATTACCCATTGTTGCAGCTTTCTGATACCAAAATATTGCCTGCTTGTAATTCAGAGGCACGCCATGACCAAAACTATAAAGTTCACCAATATTTTCCATGGCTGGTGCATCGCCTTTGGCTACCGCCTTTTGAAACCAGATCATTGCCTGCATGTAATCCTGTGGAATCACGTCGCCTTTCATGTAAGCCACACCAATATTATTCATGGCGTCTCTATTCCCAAGAGCGGCGGCTTTCTGCCACCAGATAAAAGCTTGTTTATAATCCAATGATACGCCGTCGCCGTAGACATAAAGCAAGCCAAGGCCAACCATGGCATCAGCATTTCCTTTCGCGGCGGCTTTCTGGAACCAAACAAAAGCTTGTGATGAATTTCGGGGCAAACCATAACCATTAATATAAATTTCGCCAATTTTTTCCATGGCGCCAACGTTTCCATCCGCCGCAGCCTTTTGAAATAAATCAAATGCCAGGACGTAATTTTTTTGTTTATAGGCTTCCAGCGCGCGCTGATAATCACTTTTTGCATATAAAAAATATACAGCAATAGCAACGCCAAAAGTGGCTATTAAAAAAGCGCCAAAAATCCCAAGCCATAAACGTTTTGTTTTTTCCATCGGTCCTATCCCATGGGCAATCGAGTAGCTTTAAATTATCACAAATTAGATTGTGATTATACTAATTAGTGTTTTAACCACGAGATATATAACTCAGTGAATAGAGTATAGGGTATAGATCAAAGGTCTTATGTATAATCTAGTTTCTAGTGAATCCATAGCTGCGGGAAGGCAAAAATGGGTCTGGTGCGCGACAATATTGCTTCCATGAAGGGTTACACTCCCGGCGAACAACCGGGAGATTTGTCGGTCATCAAACTCAACACCAACGAAAACCCCTATCCCCCTTCGCCGCGCGTGCTTGAAGCCGTCCGATCCATCGCCGATGAACAACTCCGGCGTTATCCCAACCCCGATGCACAGATGTTTCGCCAGGCCGCCGCCGGCGTTCATGGCGTGGACGCCGACTGGATCATGACCACCAACGGCGGCGACGAACTGCTGGCGCTGGTTTTTCGCGCCTGCGTGGGCGAGGGCCAGGCCGCGGCGTTTCTGGATCCGAGTTATTCGCTTTACCCGATCCTGGGGGCGATGCAGGCGGCTAAACAGATCGTACTCCCCTATCAAATCAGCGGCGCCAACTGGGAGCTGCCGCGGGAAATTTTTAAGCTTAGTGCCCGGCTGCTGCTGATCGTCAACCCGAACGCGCCATCGGGAACGTTTATCGATCGGGAAACACTCTCGCGCATCATCGGCGGATTTACCGGCGTGGTGCTCATCGACGAAGCATACGTTGATTTTGCGCCGGATAATGCCCTGGCGCTGGTAAAAAAACATGCGAATTTGATTCTTCTGCGTTCACTGTCCAAAGGGTATTCGCTGGCAGGATTGCGTTTTGGCTACGGCATCGCGCAGCCGGAATTGCTGCGCGAACTGAATAAAGTTCGCGACAGTTATCCATGCGATGTTGTCGCGATAGCCGCGGCGACGGCGGCAATCAAAGATCAGGATTGGGCGCGCAAATCGTGGGAAGCGGTTCGCAGCGAGCGGGAAATGGTTTGTGCTCAATTGGGCGAATGGGGATTTGTGATTCCGCCCAGCAGCGCGAATTTTATCCTGGCCCAAACGCCGGAAGGGCTTTCAGCCGGGAAGCTTTATGAACAACTTAAAGCGCGAAATATTCTTGTGCGCTGGTTTAATTTGCCGCGGTTGACCGATAAATTACGGATCACGATCGGCACGCCGGAGCAGAATCGGGCGTTGTTGACTGCCATCAGGGAATTGGTGGCACAACCGGCAACAGCGAAAAATGGTTAGGAGCTCCAAAGGAGAACACTATGGCCAAAGCCCGCACGGTTACCACGAGCCGGAAAACGCGCGAAACCGAAATCAAACTTTCCCTGAATCTTGATGGTTCGGGGCAGGCGGAAAATAAAACGGGCGTCGGTTTTTTCGATCACATGCTGGATCATCTGGCCAAACATGGGCTCTTTGACCTGAGTATAGAAGCCAGGGGCGACCTGCACGTGGATTATCACCACACAGTCGAGGACGTTTCGCTGGTGCTCGGCGGCGCGATTGCCCAGGCGCTGGGTGAAAAGCGCGGTATTTACCGCTATGGCTGGGCGAGCGTGCCCATGGAAGACGCGCTGGCCAATGTAGCGCTGGACCTTTCAGGCCGGCCGGCGATGGTTTTTAACGTCAAGTTCCCCACGTCCAAGATCGGCGAATTTGACGTGGAACTGGTGCGGGAGTCGCTGCGCTCGCTGAGCAATGCGGCGGGAATGAATTTGCACGTGAATGTGCCCTATGGTTCGAATTCACATCACATCGCCGAGGCGATATTCAAGGCTCTGGCCAAAGCGCTGCGGCAGGCCGTGGCGAGCGATCCGCGTTCTACAGATATTCCGAGCACCAAAGGCGTGCTGTGAGAGGCTCTAAGTGCCTTATCCCTGCATGGCAGGGCTCGCGGAACGGTAGCCCAATAAACCGCGTTTCTTGATGATTTCGGCGACGACGGGCGGGACCATCTCTTCCCAGGCGGGATCGCCTTTCTGAATTTTCGTCAAGGCGTCGCGGGAAAAAATATGCAGATATTTTTCGTTATAATTTTCAAGCTGTTCGATACACTTGGCATCCACCAGAAAGCTGTAGAGCTTTTTTAATTCGGGCGGCAAATCCAGATTGGCCACGGTGACCAGCGAACCATCCGGCTTTTTTAACGGATAAATGTAAAGCTTGTGGTCGTTCTTAAATAAACGCCCGAACGATTCGAGGATGCCGCCTTCCAGATCGGCGTAATACGTTACGTCAAACAGATCGATCAGCGTCGGCACGCCCATGACCAGGCCGACTCGTTTTTTGGTGAATTGCGACAGATATGCACCCAGGCGATAAAACTCAAAATAATCGGAGATCAGAACAGTCATGCCGCAGGCGGCCAGCATGTCGGCGCGGGCGAGAAAGTCCCGCAAATCCACGTCGCCGGACGCTTTGAGGTTGCGCATGGTAATTTCCATAAGTTCGACGGGTTCTTCGCCGTTGGATGCAGGTTCCTGAAGGAATCGTTCCCGCGCACAGCGCAGCATGTCCACGTTGACGTAGGTAATGGGGCGAAAGCTGCCGCGTTCGACGATCACTGGTTTTTTATGCAGCACTTCGGAGGGCTGAAGCACCGCCCCGCTGGGGCTGAACATGGCCGCGTCGCTGAGGCCCAGCTCCACGAGGCGCAGGCTCATGATGCGGTTATCGACGTGGCGGAATTCAATGCCGGAAAATTCGATCATGTCGACTTCGATGCGATCAGAGGCAAGGCCGTCCAGCAGCGACTCAAGCAAAACTTCCGGCTCATAATGATAAAAAAACGCGCCATAGAGCAGGTTCACGCCGACGATGCCGATCGCCTCCTGCTGCAGGCCGTTTTCCTTGTCTAGCAGGCGCACGTGCAGAATGATCTGGCTGTCCTGGTCGTGTGGATGGGCCTGGAATTTCACGCCCATCCAGCCATGGCATTCGGTGGTTCCCTTGTAGCTGCGCGCCGCGACGGTATTGGCAAAGGTGAAAAAGGCGGTGGTATCCCCGCGTGAATCGTTGAGGCGCTCGATGTTGAGCTTTTGTTCGTAATTGAGCATCGATTCCAGGCGAGCGCGGCTGACATAGCGGTCGGATTTGCCATAAATCGCGTCGCTTACGGACATGTCGTACGCGCTGATGCTTTTGGAAATGGTGCCCGAGGCGCCGCCCACACGAAAAAACCAGCGGACGACTTCCTGGCCGGCGCCGATTTCAGCAAAAGTTCCATAGCGGCGCGGATCGAGGTTGATTTCCAGCGCCTTGCGCTGGGTGTCCAGCCGTTCGCGATCGCCGCTGTTTTTCCTGCTTATACGATCCATCAAAACGCTCCTGAGCCTGCGAGGCCAAACCCCTCCGATTGCAAAAGACTACTATAGCAATTTTTGATGAGCGTGTCCGGTCAGCGCCGCGTCCGGAAAACTATTGGGATGACTTAATTTCCCAGACCTGCATGGCCTCGGCAATTTCCTTCTTGAGTGCGTGATACAACTGCCGGTGCTGACGAACCTTTTCCGGCGACGCGGCAATCGCTGAATCGCCGAATTGTTCCTCCGCCAGGCGTAACTGGGCCTCTTTTTCCTGAATGAGTTTTTCAATTTCAGCGGCGGTGAGTTTGGTAAATTTTTCCGCAACCCTGGGCTTCTGGGACCTGGGAGTCTCCTGTTTGGTTTTCGCCGCCTTCTCGCGCTGTTTACGGTGTAATTCCTGTTCGCGCTGGGTTTTGGCCTGCGCGTTTCGCCGCTGCGCCAGGTCGGCCAGATATTCGGTGCAAGATCCGTTAAACATCCGCCATTGAGGTGGTCCGTTTTCCACGGGTTCCAGCGCCAGAATCCGGTCGCACACGCCGTCGAGAAAATAGCGATCGTGTGAAACCACGATCAGCGTGCCGTCAAAACTTTCCAGCGCCGCTTCGACAACTTCGCTGGTGTTCATATCCAGGTGATTGGTCGGCTCATCGAGCAGAATCACGTTCGCCGGCTTGAGCAATAACTTGGCCATGGATACACGGGCCTTTTCCCCGCCGGAAAGACTGGATATTTTCTTTCCCACGGCATCCCCGCCAAACAAAAATAGCGCCGCCAGATCCCTTAAATCCTGATCAGTGATCACAGGACGAACCAAACGCAATTCTTCATAAACCGTCTGCTGCGGATTCAGGTCCTGGTGTTCCTGGCGGAAATACTGCAGAGCCGCGGCGTGCCCCCATTTGATTTCGCCTTCATCGGCATTCGACTCTCCTGCGAGAATATTCAACAGCGTACTCTTGCCGGATCCGTTCGGACCCACGATCCCCAGGCGCTCGCCGCGCTCGAGTTCAAACGTAACGCCGGAGAAGAGCGCTTTTTCTTCAAAAGATTTGCTCAGGTTTTCCACCTTGAGCGCATCGCGCCCGCTGGGCCGGGCCACCTTTAAATTAAGAATCATGCGTTCGTCGTTTTCCCGTGGTTTATTAATCGCCGATTCATTCTTAAACCGCTCCAGGCGGGTTTTTCTTCCGCGGGCCTGCATAGCGCGCTGCCCCGCCTGGAAACGCCGGATAAATTCTTCCTGTTTGGCGATAAACGCCTGTTGCTGCTGAAATACCCGCTGGCGCGTCAACAGCCTTTCAGCCCGCTGCGTCAGGTAAGCCGAATAATTGCCCACATAATGTTCGATTTTCTGGTCTCGCAGTTCGACGATGCGGTTGACCGCTTTGTCCAGAAAATACCGGTCGTGACTCACGATGATCATGGCTGCGTCGGTCATGCCCGCCAGCGTGGTCTCCAGCCAGGCCAGCATCGGCAGATCCAGGTGATTCGTCGGCTCGTCCAGCAGCAATACGTCCCCCCGCTCCAGGAGCATCGCCGCCAATTGCGCCCGCGATTTCTGCCCGCCGGAAAGCGCCCCCATCGGCAAATCCAGTTCGGCCGGATGGAATCCAAGTTCTTCGAGCACCATTTCCACGCGGCGCTGGGCATCCCATCCGCCAAGGTGTTCAAACTGATGCTGCAGGTGGTCGTAGCGCGCCATGGCCGCGTCGTGCTGGGGCCCCTGGGGATGTTGAGCTAACATTTCCGCGGTTTGCTGTATCTGGTTTTCAATTTCCTGCAGATGTTCGAATACCTTCTGCACGTGGGCCCGTAGCGAGTCGGCGGGATTCAGGTGCGGTTGCTGCGGCGCGTAACTCAGTTCGGCGCCGCGCGACAGCGTAACCCGGCCTTCATCCGGCTCTTCTTCGCCGGCGATGATTTTCAATAGCGTGCTTTTGCCGGCGCCGTTGGGGCCAATAAAGCCCACCCGATCGCCGGGCTGAATCTCAAAGGAAATGTCCGTGAGAATCGGATTGCCCGCATAAGCTTTGCTGACGTTGCTGATGGATAATATGGCCATGGTTACTCTGGAACTTCATAAACGCTTGATTTTACACTCTTATGTCCTTTCGTGAAAATCCGCGGAACACGTCAGCTTTAAGTGTCGACCGATTTTGTCTACAATACGGGGCTAGGATTTGCCTAAACTATTGATTAAGTAACATTAGGAAATGGAAAAGACTTCATGAAACGCCGCGACGAATTACGCAATATCGCCATTATCGCCCACGTCGATCATGGCAAAACCACGCTGGTGGACGCCTTGCTGCGCCAGTCGGGCATGTTCCGCGTGGGACAAATGGACGAAAAAACGCTGATTCTGGACAACAACCCGCTGGAGCGCGAACGCGGCATCACCATCCTGGCCAAAAATGTGGCCATGAATTACAGCGACACCAAAGGCATTCGCCGCAAAATCAACATCATCGACACGCCCGGCCACGCCGATTTCGGCGGCGAGGTGGAACGTGTATTGAAAATGGCCGATGGCGTACTATTGCTGGTGGACGCGTTTGAAGGACCGATGCCGCAGACGCGATTTGTACTTAAAAAAGCCTTTCACTATCACCTCAAGCCGATTGTGGTGATCAACAAAATTGACCGCCACGACGCGCGGCCCGATGAAGTGCTCAATGAAATCTTCGATCTGTTCGTGGAACTCGAGGCGGACAATGACGCTCTGGACTTCCCCGTGATTTACGCTTCCGGACGCGAAGGTTATGCCCGCCTGGACCCCAATGATACCGTACAGGATATGCGCCCGCTGATGGAAACCATCGTGCAGAAAATACCCGGTCCCGTGGCTGACCTGGAAAAACCGCTGCAGATGCAGATCACCAATATCGACTACAACGAATACGTGGGCCGCATCGGCATCGGGCGTGTATTCAACGGCTATCTGAAAAGAGGCGAGAAAGTCGCCCTCATGAAACGCGACGGTAAAGTGGAAGCGCACGACATCGCCGAAGTATTTTTATTTTCCGGGCTGGGACGGGAAAAAACCGATCACGTGGAAGCCGGCGACATTTGCGCCGTCGTGGGTATCGAGGACGTGGACATCGGCGACACGATTGCCGCACCGGAACATCCCGAGGCGCTGCCTTTGATCGACGTGGACGAACCGACGCTCAGCATGATCTTCAGCGTCAACAATTCACCCTTTGCCGGCCGTGAAGGAAAATACGTCACCAGCCGCAACCTGCGCGACCGGCTGATGCGCGAACTGCAGAGCAACGTGGCCCTGCGCGTCGAAGATACATCATCCCCCGATGCGCTGCGCGTGAGCGGGCGCGGCCTGCTGCATTTAGGTGTTTTAATTGAAAACATGCGCCGCGAAGGGTACGAGCTTCAGGTGAGCAAGCCCAAAGTCATCTTCAAGGAACTCAACGGCCACAAGTGCGAGCCGATTGAAAATCTGGTTATCGACGTACCGGAAAAGGCCGTCGGCGCGGTGATGGAAGCCGTCGGCAACCGTCGCGGTGAAATCGTCCGCATGGACACCAAGGGAAACATGAGCCACCTGGAATTCACTATTCCCGCGCGCGGGCTGATCGGCCTGCGGACAAGATTACTCAACGCGACGCAGGGTGAAGCGGTAATGCACCACACGTTTTATGATTATCAGTTCATTCGCGGCGCTCAACCGGGCCGGCAGAACGGCGTGATGGTCAGCATGGAACTTGGAACAACCAATGCTTACGCCCTGGATACGCTCCAGGAACGCGGCGTGATGTTCGTTAAACCAGGCGATGAAGTATATGAAGGCATGGTCGTCGGCGAATACAACAAAGACACCGACATTCCAGTGAATGTATGCCGCGAAAAGAAACTTTCCAACATGCGCACCACCGCCAGCGATAAGAACATTATTCTCAAACCGCCGCGCGACATGTCGCTGGAAATCGCGCTGGAATACATTGAAGACGATGAACTGGTGGAAGTCACTCCGGTGACCATCCGCTTGCGCAAGCGCTACCTGAAGGAAAACGAGCGCAAACGCATGAGCCGGGCCGCAGAAGCAATGGAGACAGCGGAGAATTGAAGGGCGTTTGGAGATAAGGCCATTCCTCCCGGAATGGAATCCCGATGGGTCAGAATCGCACCGACGTACACAATCATTTCCTCCCCGGCATCGACGACGGATGCAGTACGTACGAAGAATCGGCCGAGTGCATCAAACGCATGATGGCCTATGGTTACAGCCGCTTTTTTCTCACGCCGCATACAGGCGCCACGGAATTCAGCGATCTGCATCCGAGAATCACGCGGGCGGCCATGAGCGAATTTCAGCGGCACATGACGCAAATGAACATCACAGCCGAATTCCGAGCCGGAGGGGAATTGCGGCTGACGCCTGAAACGACGGCGCTGGAAAATCTTGATCAGATTCCGACGTTTGGTATGAACAGCATTTTTTGCCTGGCCGATCTTTGGGAGCCGGACTGGCCGGATTGGGCCGATGCGGCGATTGACTGGCTGCATGGCCAGGGGCTTACCGTCATCCTGGCGCATCCGGAGCGCATGGAATGCATCAAAGAGAATCCGGACTTTATTGGTGAATTAGCCAAACGCGAGCTTTTGTTTCAGGGAAATCTGGGGCCGCTGGGCGGATCAGAATCTTTGCACGTCCAGCAAATAGCGGAAAAATTTCTAATGGATGGGCGCTATTTTATGCTCGGCTCGGATTGTCACCGTCCGGATCAAATCGCCACGCGCATGGCGGGCCTAGAACATGCGATCGATCTGGTCGGCGAGGCCACGGTAGACAAGCTCACGATCGAAAATCCAGGGAAATTGTGGGTGTAAAACTTGTAAAGTCCCAATTAAAGGCGTGGGTCAACCGGTTCGCTTTCAAGAGCTAATACACCGAAAACACATTCATGAACGCGCGTAAGCGGTTCTCGTCGGACGAACCGTTCGAGAGATTCGATCCCCAGTGCAAATTCGCGTGAGGCCAGTGATCGTTTGGCGCCAAGCCCACGGTTTCGAAGTTCCTGAAGATGTTCCGGTGCGGTGTATTCTGCCCCGTAGATAATCCTGAGATATTCTCGCCCACGGCACTTTATGGCAGGCTGCACAAGTCCGCGCTGACCTTTGACTATAAAACTCAAAGGCTTCAATACCATACCCTCACCACCAGATGCGGTGAGTTCTTCCCACCATCTCACGCCATCGGTTAGTTGACCTGGGTCAGTTACATCAACCACTTTGTATGGAGTGGCCATAATCAATCCACCTGGAACATCGGCACCCGAGAGTCGTTTGACTACCTCCATGTGCCAGATGTGGTCTTTGTCTGTATGCACATGACCTTCGGTTGCCAGTAGATGAAAAGGTGCAAGTTTGTAGTCATTGATTGAGTTAACGGGCCAACAATAGCGTCGGTAGGCGGCGATATAATCAATGAGCATCTGTTGCCGTTGACAATAGCGATCAAGTAACGATCCATTTACACCGCTAATGGCCTCGGAACCACGTCGCTCTGCTTGCTGAAGCAATTGAACTGCTTCTGCGAAGGCCGCTTTGCCTGCGCTCCCGACTGCGGCATATTGGTTGCGGAGTAGCTCTAATGCCTTTGCGGACCACGGCATAAGTTCACAATCAAGGCAGGCCCATTCCGTTTTGAATTCGTCCCACAGACCACAAGCCGTCATGGATTCACGGACGTGATCCAATAATTGATTTTCCAGAGAACGATTTTCGAAGAATCGCCGTCCTGTACGTGTGTAGCATATACCTATGCCTTCACCAATAACCCCAAAACGCTTCCGTGCCGTGTCTTCGTCACGACAGACGATTACAACGGCACGAGATCCCATATGTTTTTGCTCGCAAATGACTTGTGGAACTCCTTCATGGCGATAGTACCTGAAGGCTTCGGAG
>DATJSN010000035.1:0-57261 GCA_035504095.1 Phycisphaerae bacterium
TAGAGCATTTCCACTCCAGATATGGCGTCTGCGTTGGTGTAGACGGGGTTGGCCGCAAGGAAGAGCGACAAGGCGGGTTTGCAAAACCCCGTCGCGGAGCGATGACGCAGCGGACGACCCTGTCTGTGCCAACCCGAAGGGTCGCTTTAAGCGACGCAGAAGCTATAGCTGGAGTGGAACTGCTCTAGGCTGTTCTGAAAAGATGATAGGCTCAAGGCGCTTTGCCGCCATTCTCGCCAAAAATCGGGCCGAAGTGCGCAAACATCTGCGCCAGGTCCAAATCGAAGCGGCGCTGGGAGGCAGTGTCATGATGATGATCTGGCTGGGCAGGCAATTGCTCGGCCAGACCAGTGAGAATAATGATGTATCGATCGATGCTGAACTGAGTGATCCCGAGCAGCTGATTGTGGTGTTGGATGAGAAGAAAAAGGGCGAAATGATTGATGGCGAAATAATGCCGGTGAATCAAACGCAGACGAAGATAGCGGAGGGCTACGAAGCCGCCGAGTTCTGAATAGGGAATAGCAAGACAGGAGTATGCGCAAGGAAATCTCAGGCCGGTGAGCCTGAGCTATATTTTAACTTTTAACTTATATTATATTTGTTAATGCGAAATACATGCCATTTCCGGTTCCTATAATGTTGGCAAGCTAATTTTGCCGAATAACCTTTAAATTGAGCCTGCATTTATACACATGGAGGTGTAAAATTCGTCATTGAGAATGTTTTTCGTAACGCACAATAATTTCGATGCGTAAAATATAACAAGGGCAGTATTTCTGCCGTACTAGATATATGTGCCGTTATGTGCGAATTTCAAATCGGTCTGACGTGTCTTAGTCGATTTGATAGATAGCGGTAGTTGTGCTAGAAAAGCCCTTGGGACCGGTATCTCGGCCCGGCTTTTGGAGTAGTTTTTGTGGATAATTCAGATCCCCTCGGGCGTCCTGTCGACGCCGTTAACGGTCTGGGAGCAGAGTTTTTAGAAAACCTTTACGAACGCTGGCGGGAGAACCCTGAGTCCGTAGACCCGCAGTGGCAATGGTATTTCCGCGGTTTTGAACTCGCCGCCGACCATGAACCGATTGCCCGCCCCGCCATGCCTGCGGCGGCCCCGCCTCCAACCAGCACCGAACCCTATATTCAGGTCGGGGACCTGATCCACAGCTACCGCGAACTGGGGCACATGATCGCCAATCTGGACCCCCTGGGGCATAACGAAACCGAAAACCCTATGCTGGAACTTGATGAGTTCGGCCTCAATGAATCCGATCTGGACCGGATGGTCAATTCCGGGCCGTTCGGCGGCGGAAAAATCATGCCGCTGCGCCAGCTTATCGCGCTTTTACGGCAAACCTACTGCGGCACCTTCGCCGTCGAATACATGGACATCCGCGATATGACGCAGCGCACGTTCCTGCAGGAACACATGGAACCGACGCTCAATAGGGCGCAACTGAGCAACGAGGATCGCAAAAACATCATGGCCCGGCTGATCGCGGCGGAAGATTTTGAATTGTTCCTACAGCGCCGGCATCCAACGGTAAAGCGTTTTTCCATCGAAGGCGCCGAGACACTGATCACATTGATGGACGAACTTGTCGAACTGGGCGCGAACCTGGGCATGGATGAAATGGTGACCGGCATGGCGCACCGCGGGCGCCTGAACGTATTGGCCCACATTCTGCACAAACCTTACGAAATGATTCTGGCGGAAGTGATGGACCGCCCGCAGAAAACCGGCGGCGACGGCGACGTAAAATACCACCTCGGATATGCCTGCGATCACACCACGGCGAGCGGCAAAAACGTCCACCTTTCGCTTTCGGCCAATCCCAGCCACCTGGAAGTCGTCGATCCTGTGGTGGAGGGTATCGTCCGGGCCAAACAGAATCGCAAGGCGGACATCACACGGCAGCGCGTGGTGCCGGTGTTGATCCACGGTGACGCGGCCTTCACGGGCCAGGGTATTGTCGCTGAAACGCTGTATATGTCCGAATTGGAAGCCTATCGCACAGGCGGGACCATACACATCATCGTAAATAATCAAATCGGTTTTACAACCGAGCCCGGCGAAGTTCGCTTCACTCGCTATCCGAGCGACGTAGCCAAGGCGATTCAGGCGCCGGTGTTTCACGTCAACGGCGATGATCCGGAAGCAGTGGTACACGCGGCGCGGCTGGCGATGGATTTCCGCCAGCGCTTCAAAGCGGACGTGATTATCGATCTGGTGTGCTATCGCCGCCGGGGTCATAACGAAATGGACGATCCATCCGTCACGCAACCCGTGATGTACGCCGAGATCGCCAAGCATCCGACGGTGCGCCAGCTTTACGCGACGCGGCTGAAGGAAGCGGGGCTGGTGACGCAAAGCGAACTCGATGAGATGTCGCGAAACGTGCATGAGCGGCTGGAAAAAGCGCACGAATACGCCCAAACGTTCAAACCGACTGATTCGCCGCCTCCGGTGCACGGGCCGTGGAAGGATTTTGTGAAAGTGCCGCGCGAGATCAAGGACTGGCGCCTGGCGACGGGGGTGCCGGCGGCGAAACTGCTGGAGATCACCGAAAAGGTCTGCCGGTTCCCGGAAGGATTCAATGTACATCCCAAGGTGGCGCAGATGTACAAAAACCGCCTCGACGCGGTGCGCAAAGGAACAGACATCGACTGGGGCACGGCGGAAATGCTTTCGCTGGGTTCGCTGCTCGATGAAGGCGTATGGGTGCGCCTGACCGGACAGGATGTGTGCCGTGGAACGTTCAGCCATCGCAACGCGGTGGTTTACGACAATAAAACGGGCAAACCGTTTGTCCCGCTGGCGGCGTTTTCCGAAGCCAAATCGCGGTTTGTCATCATCAACACGATGCTTTCGGAACTGGGAATATTGGGATTTGAGTATGGATTTTCCTCGGCTGATCCGAGCGCTTTGGTGATATGGGAAGCGCAGTTCGGCGACTTTGTGAACATGGCCCAGCCGATTGTCGATCAGTTTTTAGTCAGCGCGGAAAGCAAATGGGGCAAACTCAGCGGGCTGGTGATGCTGCTGCCGCATGGATATGAAGGCCAGGGTCCGGAACATTCCCACGCGCGGCTGGAACGATTCCTGCAACTTTCCGCTGAAGACAATATTCAGGTCTGCAACCCGACGACGCCGGCGCAATATTTCCATCTTTTGCGGCGGCAGGTGCTGCGGAGTTTCCGCAAACCGCTGATCGTGATGTCGCCTAAGAGCCTGCTGCGGAGTAAACTGGCGGTTTCGACGCTGGATGAGTTCGCAAACGCTCAATTCGAAGAGATCATCGACGAAGGGTCGAAGATTGACCGGTCGCGCGTGCGGCGCGTGCTTATGTGCAGCGGAAAGATTTATTACGAACTGTTGGCGGAGCGCACGCGGCATCGGATTACGGACATTGCCATTCTGCGGCTGGAACAAATTTATCCGTTCCACGCGGAACGACTGACGGAAATAGCCCGTACGTACCCCAAGGGCGTGGAAATGATCTGGGTGCAGGAAGAGCCGCGAAACAACGGCGTATATCCGTTCATCGGCGCCAAGCTGCACTATCACTGGCCGGGCATGCAAAAATTGATTTACATCGGGCGCAAGCCATCGTGCTCGCCGGCCGCGGGCTCGCATGAACAACACGTTCGCGAGCAGGCGGAAATCATTGCCCGGGCGCTGAATTTGACGCCTGCGGAAGTGCTCAAGCCTGCCGATCAGGCGGCGCTGAAAGCCGAAAAAGAACCCAAGCCCAGCGAAGTGGAAGTTACCGATAGTTCGCCAGTGGGCAAGTAATAACTTAAAATTTCAAAGTTGAAATTTGGAACTGGAATTTCCGCTGTTATGTCAACCTCACTTATCGACTTGCAGGTTCCCGGACTAGGTGAATCCGTCACCGAGGCGCGCATTGCGAATTGGGTCAAACCCGATGGAGCTCGCGTAACGCCGGACGAAGTTGTCGCGGAACTCGAAACCGACAAGGCAACTGTTGAACTGCCCGCCGGGGCCAATGGCGTGTTACGGATTGTGAAAACCCAGGGCCAGACGGTGAACATCGGCGAAGTGATCGCCCGCATTGAACCGGGAGCGGCGGAAAATTTGGCCAAACCGCCGATTTCTCCGACGGCCCAAACTCCTGCAGCCTCTGCCGCGGTCTCTACCGTGCCAGCGCCAACACCGGCGCCAACGCCAGCTGCCAAGCCGCCGCTGGCGCCCGCGGTGCAACGGCTGGTGACGGAAAATAAACTGGACCCGGAAAAAATTTCCGCGACCGGACCGGGAAGCCGACTGACCAAGGAAGACGTCCTGAATTACATGCAATCGCGCGGCGCTGCGGCAAGCGCGCCGGCAACACCTGCCGCACCGGAAAAACGCAGCGCGCCAGCACCGGCGCCCGCGCCGCGCACCGCGCCAAAAGCTCTGGCCGCGGATGGGCCGGAGGAAACCCGGGTGGAAATGTCCAAGCTTCGGGAAACCGTCGCCCGCCGTATGGTGGAAGCGCAGCACACAGCGGCGATTCTCACAACAGTTAATGAAATTGATATGTCCGCGGTGATGTCTCTGCGGGAAAAATACAAAGAACGTTTTGAAAAGCTTCATAGCGTTGGGCTGGGGTTCCTTTCCTTTTTCGCCCGCGCTGCGTGCGCGGCGATCAAGGCATCGCCGATCATAAATGCGCAACTGCAGGATCGAGTGATTGTTTATAAAAATCACGTGCACCTGGGCGTGGCGGTGGCGACGGAAAAGGGACTGATTGTTCCCGTCGTGCGTTACGCGGACAAACTTTCCATGGCCCAGACCGAAACAGAAATCAAACGTCTGGCGGGGCGCGCCCGCGAAGGAAAAATAACACTAGAGGAGCTCGGCGGAGGAACATTCACCATCACCAATGGCGGCGTGTTTGGTTCGCTCTTGTCCACGCCCATACTTAATCCGCCGCAGAGCGCCATTCTCGGCCTGCACAAAATAGAAAAACGCGCCGTGGTGGTCGACGACCAGATTGTCATACGGCCGATGATGTATGTAGCGCTCTCTTATGACCACAGGCTGATCGACGGTCAACAGGCGGTGATGTTCCTGGTAAACATCAAAGAAGCGTTGGAAGATCCGGCACGGTTGCTGCTTGAAGTCTGACGGACCAGGCATAATTTGAAATCGTTGTGCTTCAGGGAGAGCATTGACCGCCGGGGTGCGGACCCGATATAAGTCTGCAAAGAGCCTCTAACAAAATAAGGCGCACCAGCGCTTATTTTGTTAAAGGTTCTAAATAACGAGGTAAACACGTGATACGGCAACTCCGGCGATATGCCCTGATTACTGCGCTGACCGCGTCGGTTGTGACCTTTGGGATCGCGCGGGGCCAGGCGCAAACTACGCCGGGCGGGGCAACATTACTTTCCGAGCAGTTTCTCAGCGATGCCCAAAGCGCCGGACGAAATCTGAAAATTCCCGTCGATCTGGCGACGCGCGAGGCGCTCACTTTGCTCGAAGAAGCGGTTCGTCTGGATCCAAATTCCACCAAAGCGCTCAAGCTGTTGTCGGAGGCGGCATATGCCAATGCCAACTTCAAGCTCGCGCAGGATTCCCTGCTGGCGCTCAGTAAGCTCGAGCCGAATAATCTCGTCGTCCAGGCTCAGTTCATGGACGCACTGGCTAATCAGAAGCAAACGGTCGCCGATCGCATCGCTGTTTATCAGGCGGCGTTGAACAACCCGAACCTGGACCCGCAGGTGCAAAGCGTCATGGCCGGGCGTATCGGCGATTTACTTGTGCAGCAGGGTCGTAATGCCGCCGCTTCTCAAATGTACCTTACGGCCGTGAAGCTTAATTCGGCGAATCTTGCAGCCTGGCAGCAAATCGTTCGTGTGCTGGTGCTTAACAACTCTCCTCCAATGGATCGGCTTTATGCCTTGCTGGAGCTTCTGCATTGCGATCCTTATCAGCCCGGAGCGCTGGCCGCCGGAGCACAGATTCTGGCTTCAGCAAACGATTATCAACAGGCGGCAAGCTGGACCAACGCCGCGATCCAGCAATTTCAGCAAGCAGGGCAGCAACTGGATCCGGCGCTGGCGGAAAACCTCGCCGCCTATTGGGCGATTGCCGGCCAGCAAAATCTGCTTGCCCCGTATCTGAATGAACTTCTGGCGCTCCAAGAGCCTTCCACGCAGGTTTTGATGATTGCCCTGACTAATCAAACGAACGGAAGTTTTGCCGTTACCAGCAAAGCTCAGGGATTGTTACAACAGTTGCACGACCAGCTTGCTTCAACGATGCAGTCCGACCCCAATCAGAAAACCGATCTGGAAATAGATGATGCCTGGCTGGACCTGTTTTATAACCCTGTGCTGCCTTCCGACATGAAATCTCGAGTGTCGGAATTGGGCGCAAAAAGCAGCGTGGTTGAGCAAAAACGCCTGGAAGGATGGCTCTTGCTCAGGCAGGGCCGTCTGGATGCCGCGAGCGAACAATTTCAGGCTGCGGACAACGACCCCTATGCGCTTCTGGGACTGGCCCATATCGCTGCGCTCAAAGGAGATAAGGACGCGGAGGGGAAGATTCTCCAGAACCTTTGGGATTCCCATCTGGCAAATATTCTGGCGCTGGACGTCGCACAGGAAGCGCGCTTGCAGGGAATAACGCTTACACAAACCTCTGACGAACAGGCAATCAGTGCCGCCGCAGCGGCATACCCCGACCAGCTTTTGCATGCAGCGGACAATCCTTCCAACGTCGTGCAGGTTACGGTGAACTGGGAAAACCAGTTTGCAACATTGGGCCAGCCGATTTATATCGATGTGCGCTACGTCAATACCAGTCCTTGGACGCTGGCGGTGGGACCGGATGCCGGCTTGACCACCGGTATCGCCTTGGCTGCGGCGAGTAATGGATTAAGCACAACCGATCTGGGGGCGTATGCGGTCGATTCAGATCAACAAATTTTCCGGCTGGATCCCAACGCCGATGTGACCATCACTTATCGTGTGGATCAAGGCGTTTTAAGGGAGCTTTTATTCAACAACCCCGCGACGTTTTTCAGCGGTGACTTAATGGTAGTCACGAATCCGGCGACAAGCGGCGCTGATTTGCTGCCCGGCCTGGGCGGTCAGCAACTGGATGCAGGTGATTTCAACGTGCAGGGGTATTGTTCCGGCGACCCGCCGGCGTTGACCGAGACGGCTAAATCGCTGCCGACTCTTCAGGGAAGCGATCAGATGCTCACGGCGGGTACGCTCGCCTGTGTACTGGCCGGGCTTAATGCCAACGCCGCCAATGCTTCGGCGGATCAACAAACGCTGATGGACACGCTGACCACGGCGGTTTTGAATGCGGCTTCCAATCCACAAGCTCCACTGACGCAAGCCTGGCTGGTGCGCCGCGCTCCGCTGAGCGGCCTGCCGGATAATATTGCTTCGATCATTAATTCTCTGACTGGATCGCCTAATTCGGTCGTCCGTATGGCCAGTTACTGGCGGCTTCTGGCTTTGGCGGAGGCAGCCAACGATCCGAATCAGCTTCAAACCGCCGGTAGCCAATTAGCCGGGTTTGCCAGGACGGATAAAGACCCAGTGGCTTCTGCTTATGCGAGTGAGTTGTCAGCAGAAGCAGCTATACCCCCACCACCGCCACCGGCCACACCGGCACCAGCCGCATCGCCAGCACCAGCTCCTGATGACCAGTCTGGGCAATAAAATCTGATACAAGTATTCAGTGGCAATATTTGTTTTCAATAACCGTTTTGTCAGCCGAGCAGGCGTGGCGCATAGCATAAGCGGGGGTGATTTTAATCAAAAGTTAAAAGTTAACATAATGTAACTATTTTGTGGAAGAATCGTATAATTCTCTAGCTTGTTCTGTTTGATATGCTCAGAAAGGTAATACGGGCAATGCGGAAATTGTTCTTTATTTTTGTGATTTTGGTGCTGGCGTTGGCCGCAGGCGCATTCTGGTGGTTTAAATGGCATTCCGCGCCGCTGCAGTATCGCACTGCGGTAATTCGCAAAGGAACGCTTCAGGTCACCGTGAACGCCACGGGAACCGTTGAGCCGAGCGAGGTGGTCGATGTTGGTGCGCAGGTAAATGGCCTGATTCAATCATTTGGCGACGATCCGAACCATCCCGGGCAGCAAATTGATTACAACTCGAAGGTCACAAAAGGGGAAGTTCTGGCGCGAATTGACGATTCGCTTTATGCCGCAGCAGTCGAATCCGACAAAGCGGCGCTGGCCCAGGCGCAGGCCAATCTGGTGGCGGGTAAGGCCAATCTGCAGTTAAAACAGGCAGCCCTGGATGATGCCGCCGCGGATTGGAACCGTGCCCAAAGTATAGGGGAAAATTCCGGGGCCCTGGCCGCCACGCAATACGATCAATACAAATCAACCTATGAACAGGCAATAGCCGATGTGGCCGTCGCTCAGGCAAACATTCTGCAGGAACAGGCGGCGATTCAGCAGGCTCAGGCTACCCTGGATCATGATCAGATCAACCTCAATTACTGTACGATCATTTCGCCGGTGAACGGCGTGATCATCGACCGGAGAGTCGATATCGGCGAAACGGTGGTTTCGAGTTTAAGTACGCCGAGCCTGTTTCTGATCTCGACGGATCTAACCAACCTTCAGGTGTGGGCATCGGTTGATGAGGCGGACATTGGCAAAATTCATGATGGGCAGAAAGTAAGTTTTACGCTTGATGCGCTGCCCAACCAGACTTTCACCGGAACGGTAGAGCAAATTCGCCTCAATGCATCACTGAGCCAGAACGTTGTTACTTATACGGTGGTAGTTGATACGAAGAATCCCAATGGAGTCATTCTGCCCTATCTGACAGCCGATCTTGATTTCATTGTTGCCCAACATAAGAACGTGCTGATGGCGCCGATTGAAGCGCTGGAATTTCAGCCAACGAGCGAGAGTCAGGTTGATCCGCAATTCCGCTCGCTCAATCTGCCGCCGCCGTTGAACGTGACAACGGTTGCAACCCGTCCGGCGGCAACTCAAGCCTCAGAAACTTCGGAATCCTCCGGTTCCCAAGGCGTTTTGTGGGTCGTTGAAGGTAATTATCTCAAGCCGATTATCGTGCAGACAGGACTGGACAACGATAGTTACGTGGAAGTCTCCGGTGATGGTGTAGAACCAGGAATGCAAGTGGTGATCGCGGAGGCAGGCGGCTCCGGCGGCGGCACTGCCGGATCAACCAATCCTTTCCTGCCGCAATTCCACCATTAAGTACAGGACGTTGCAGGATATTCGTCGATCATGAATTCAGAACAAGACATCATCCGACTGGAAAAACTGAGCAAGACCTATTTGCTTGGGGAGGTTGAACTAAGGGTACTCAAAGACATTACCTTGAACGTTCGCAGGGGAGAAATGGTCGCGCTGATGGGTGCTTCGGGTTCCGGCAAGACGACGCTGATGAACATCCTGGGCTGCCTGGACCAGCCGACCTCCGGCCGGTATTGGCTGGATGGCGAGGAAATATCCAGGCTTTCATCCAATCAACGGGCCGAACTGCGCAGCAAGAAGATAGGCTTTGTGTTTCAAAGTTTTAACCTGTTACCCAAGACCAGCGCTCTGGACAACGTCCTGATGCCGTTGACTTATTCGCACCGGTTTGTTTCCGAGCGCGAAGCAAAAAACATCGCGACCAGGTTGCTCCAGAAGGTGGGCCTGGCCGATCGCATGGACCATTATCCGTCGCAGCTTTCCGGCGGCCAGCAGCAGAGAGTGGCCATCGCCCGGTCACTGGTAAATTCTCCGGTGATATTATTTGCCGATGAACCGACCGGAAACTTGGATTCCCATACCAGTTTGGAAGTGCTGGAGATGTTTGGGCATCTCAATCGCGATGAGGGTATTACGATTGTACTGGTGACGCACGATGCGAATGTGGCCAAATACACGCAGCGCACCATCCGCATTCGCGACGGCGAGATTATCGACGACCTGCCGTCGGCACAGATCATGGCGGCAGTCGGCGTGGAAGGGGGCGCCTAATGCAATACCTGCTCTTGAACGGCAAAACAGCGGTGCGATCTCTGCAGCGCAACGTCTTACGTGCCACGCTTACGACGTTGGGCATTGTGATCGGCATCGCGGCGGTTATCGCCATGATGGAAATCGGCGCCGGTTCTTCGGCGGCCATACAGAGCACAATTGCCAACATGGGTTCCAATGTCCTGATGATTATGCCGGGCACCGTAACCCTGGGTGGGGTGAGCATGGGCTCGGGAAGCGGGTTGAACCTGACCACAGACGACGCAACCGCGATTTCCCGTGATAGTGCCTCCGTGCGCTATGTAGCGCCATTTGTGCGCGCCCGCGTGCAGGTCCTTTACAACGGCAATAATTACGTTCCCAATCAAATCTATGGAACCACACCGGCGTACCTTCAGGTAGAGGACTGGGACATGGCTTCCGGCCGATGTTTTACCTCCGCCGAGGTGCGCAGCGCCGCCAAGGTTTGTGTGCTGGGCCAAACAACGGTCAATCAACTTTTCGGCACGGACTCTCCGATCGGCAAAGAAGTTTACATGCGGTCGGTGCCGCTGGAGGTCATCGGCGTACTTAAGGTCAAAGGGGCCAATATGCTGGGCATGGACCAGGATGATATTCTGCTTTTGCCATGGACAACCCTGAAATATCGCGTAATCGGCAGTACATTCAGCGAAAACAATCAGAGCGCTGCGGACGAACAGTCCACCATCACCACCGATCAACTCTATCCAGAGGCCGCAGAAACCGATGATTTATATCCGGCGGATAGCGAAACTGCGGCGGAAACCGCTGATTTTCCGGTGATTACCCGCTTCGACAATGTCAACGGCATCATGGTATCGGCATGGTCGGCCTCAGACATTGATCCCGCCATTGACCAAATCACCCAATTACTCCGCTCGCGCCATCAGCTTACCGCTAATGATGAGAACGATTTTACCATTCGCAATATGACGGAAATCACTGATACGCTCGCCGCGACCACCAATACCATGACGAATCTTCTGCTCGGCGTGGCTTTAATTTCGCTGATCGTCGGCGGCGTGGGAATCATGAACATCATGTTGGTTTCCGTAACTGAGCGCACAAAGGAAATTGGTTTGCGCATGGCCGTAGGCGCCGCCGGCCGCGACGTGCTGCTGCAATTTCTGTTCGAGGCGGTATTGCTTTGCATGCTCGGAGGAGCGCTGGGCATCGGTCTGGGAATGGGCGGGTCGTGGCTGATCAGCGCCCTGTTGCATTGGCCGACGCAGGTTTCCGTCCCAGCGATTATCGCCGCCGTGGTGGTGGCTGTGAGCGTGGGCCTGGTGTTCGGCTATTACCCGGCATGGAAAGCATCAAAGCTGGACCCTATTCAGGCATTGCGTTATGAATAATCGGAGAACAACCGAATGCTCGGATCCTTAAAGTTCAATTTTTCCAATCCTTTGTCCAGGCGAGCGGTTCTGGCGCTGATTGCCGCAGCCTTTTTGCCCGCTGGATGCATGGTCGGACCGAATTATTCACCGCCGGAAACCAAATCACCCGCAACTTTCAGTGAATTGCCGGCTGCCGCCACACAGCCCGCGGCGACGCGGCCCGCCGCGACAACGCAACCAGCGTATCCGCATCAGGTGACGCTCGAACAGCGCGAGGCGGATTTAAGCGCATGGTGGAATCAGTTCAATGATCCTGAACTGAACTCGCTTATTACTCAGGCCATGAGCAGCAATCTCGATGTGCAACTGGCGATTTCCCGCGTGCAGCAATCCCGTGCGGTGCTTAATGGCTCCGTAGCCAACCTTCTGCCGGAATTTACCGGCAATGCCTCGTTTAATCGTCAAAAACCAAGCTACAATCCGGGCGGACATCAGGAAATATCCAATAATTATCTGGCCGACATCGACGCTTCCTGGGAAATTGACATATTCGGCGGCATTCGCCGGGGAATTGAATCGGCTTCCGCGTCGCTGGCTGCGTCGGAATATGACCAGCAGGATGCACTGGTGGTGGTTACGTCGGAAGTGGCGTTGGATTACGTGCAGCTTCGCGGCATTCAACGGCAGATTGAGGTTGTGCAAAACAACATTAGCGCCCAACAGGGTACGGTGAAGATGACCCAACAGCTTTTCAATAACGGCAATGGTTTTGGCAATTCCCTGGCGGTGCAGCAGGCGCAGGCGCAACTGGCTACAACCGAGGCTCTGCTGCCGCCACTAAAAATCAGCGAAGACCAGACCATCCACGCCCTCTCGGTGTTGCTCGGTGAGGAACCCGGAACACTGATGAAAACCTTGTCGGTCACCGCGCCGATACCGCATCCTCCTTCGAGTGTGCCGGTGGGAATGCCTGCCGACCTTTTGTGGCGCCGACCGGACATCCGCAGCGCCGAGGAAAGCCTGCATGCAGCGACAGCCCAGATTGGCGTGGCCGTCTCGAACCTTTTCCCCACGTTTACGCTGACCGGTTCCGGCGGTTTTTCATCCAATCATTCGGCCAACTGGCTTGATGTTAATTCGTTGTTTTATCAGTTCGGACCGCAAATCTCATGGGACCTCTGGGATTTCGGGCGCGTGAATGCGACTATTGACCAGGACAAGGCTCTGGCCGATCAGGCGCTGATTACCTACAAACAGACCGTGCTCACGGCGTTGCAGGAAACCGAAGACGCACTGATAGCCTTGCAGCAGGATCAGATACATCGCGAACAGCTTGCAGGCGTAGTGGTGGCGGACCAGAAGGTGTTTAATCTTTCAATGCAATTGTATCAAAACGGTCTGGATACTTTTTTGGATGTGCTTACCGCGCAGCAGGCTCTGCTTTCGGCCCAGGATTCATATGTCCTGAGTCTCACCGCCGTCGATACGGATTTAATTACGCTCTACAACGCGCTGGGGGGCGGTTGGGAAGCGACGCCTCCATAGAGTCTTTTGGCAAGGCGCAAAATAAAACCATGCGCTCCGCGAATGACTCGAAGCGCACGGTTAGAATAAAGACAACCCCCTCTCGCTCTCCGCCCCCAGGCCAAAGTCCCCAAAAGGATTCGCCTGAACACACATCCATTCCAGATGCATCCCATGCGCATCTGTCGGATGTGACATCCCTGATGAACTTGATTTGTTCAGGACCTGAAATCGTTTCAGGCCTGCGTTCGCGGGCAACCGGGCATCACTGCCCCGGCGCGCGAACAGGAGGAATGAACTTCAGAGCGTCCTACCTGCTACTGACCACTTTTTCGACATTACTCCGCCAAACAGACAACGATTCATTTATCGTACTCAAAGCCCGTAATGTGTTCTTGGTATGTAACACGCGCAAAACAAATGTTTGTTTCAACTAAATGTCTTGCGCCGCCCAAAATATTTTTAATGCGGCTGTGACTATTGCGCCGCGGGTTTCAAATAGCGAGGATCTGCTTCCGGGGTCAGTATATCAGCTCTTCCCAAAATTGATACAAGAGAACCATCAACCACAAAATTCGCATATGGGCCGGTTTCAATTTCAAAAAATGGAAATCCAATCTGCGAGCTGTGATTCTTAGCCGAAGTGCCGGTGAACAAATACTCGATTTTGCTTCCCGCTGGTACGATCCCCATCACCTGCGGCCAGGTAAGCGGTGCTTTTTGATAATCCGCAATCGTGGGCGGTGTAACCGCGTCATCCGCCGGGGGATTTAGGTAATACGGCGACCATTTATCTTCCGGGGTAAGGCCGGGCTGGACGATGTACGCGGGCTTTTTGGAAAGAAATACATCGCAGGTAAGCGTATAGGTATCTCCCGCGTGATAGCCGGGACCGACCTGGCTGGAACTGGTGCTGATGCTGGTGCTGGTGTTGGTGTTGGAGCTGGTGGAGGATTGATCACTGCAGCCGGTAATCACCATTGTCGCAAAAAGCATCAGGATGGTTATAAAAGCCGGACGGACGGCGCTGGAAAAAAAAGGCATTTCCCGCAACATGTTTTTATTGTTTTTAATCACGACGCGACTCCAATTTTCGCCATGGTAGCCACAGGTGTGTAAAGGACACTTGGGCCATGACCCGCTAAATCATATAGTCCAGCCGCACAATACGGAACCCCTTGGTAAAAATTTTTCTTAAAAATTTCAGGACTTAGGGCTTTCCGCAGCCGCATCTTCCTCATCTTCCGGAACGACGCGCGCCACGCTTACCAGAATATCTTTCTCTTCCAGGCGGATCAGCCGCACGCCTTGCGTGGCCCGGCCCATTTCACGTAATTCACCGGTCACGCCGATTCGGACCACCTGGCCGCCGCGGGTGATCATCATCAATTCGTCGTTGTCATTGATGGCCTTGACCGAAACGACCTGCCCATTGCGGTCGGTGGTTTTGATGTTGATGACGCCCTTGCCGCCGCGGTGCGTCAGGCGGTATTCCTCTATTCGCGTGCGTTTGCCATAACCGTGTTCACACGCGGTCAGCAGCGTGGCCTGGTTATCGCCATGGTCCAACCCTTGCGGGATGATGACCATTTCGACGACCTCGTCGCCTTTTTCCAGTTCAACGCCTTTGACGCCGCCGGCCTGACGACCCATGTCGCGAACTTCGGTTTCTTCAAAGCGCACCGCCATGCCTTCGCGCGTGGCCAGCACAATCTGATCCTTGCCATTGGTAACGCCGACGCCAATGACGCTGTCTCCCTTGTCCAGTCCGATGGCGATAATGCCGCGCTTCTGTGGATTGCCGTAAGCCTTAAGCAGTGTTTTCTTAATAATGCCTTTGGCGGTGGCCATAATCAAATGCTTGGCTTCATCCGAAAAATCGCGTACCACCAAAACCGCGGCGAGTTTTTCATCCGGTTGCATCGCCACCAGGTTGGCGATGGAGCGTCCTTTGCTCTGCCGGCTCATCTGCGGCACGTCGTAAACTTTCTGCCAGTAGCACCGGCCCAGGTTGGTAAAGAACATCAGGTAATCGTGCGTGGAGCCAATGAACAGATGCTCAATAAAATCGCCCTCCTTGGAGTCGGCGCCTACCACGCCGCGTCCGCCGCGGCCCTGCTTGCGGTATGTGTCCACCGGCATACGTTTGATGTATCCCTCGTGGCTGATGGTCACCACCACCTGTTCGTCAGCGATCAGATCTTCGATATTAATATCGGTGGCTTCGTTGGTGATCTGCGTGCGGCGATCGTCGCCGTATTTTTCTTTAAGCTCGATGATGTCCTCGCGAATGATGTCCAGCACCAGCTTTTCATCGCTGAGGATCATCTCATAATCAGCGATTTCATCGACCAGTTTGTTGTATTCCTCGGTAAGCTTGTCGATTTCCAGCCCCACCAGCCGTTGGAGTTGCATGATCAGGATCGCATCCGCCTGTGCCGCCGAAAGGGTCATGCCGCCGTTTTTGGCCGCCGCGTCGTCGATGCGTTTGCGGAACGCCTTGGGAATCGCAGCTTTCCACGTCAGCGCCTCGTCGACGGTGAATTTCTTTTTCATCAGGTTGGCTTTGGCGGTGGGCACGTCGGGACTGATTTTCCGGTTGCGCAGAATTTCAATCACGCCCATCACCTCCACGCCGCCGCGCAAAGCTTTGCCGGTGACTTCTTCGGTATTAATGTCGGCCAGGGCTAGAATCAGACCTTCAAGTATGTGCGCTCGTTGCCGGGCTTTTTTAAGCCGGAACTGCGTCCGCCGGCGAATGACTTCTTTGCGATGGCCGACGAATAGCTCGATGAGTTCTTTAATGCTCAGCGTGCGCGGCTGGCGATTGACCAGCGCGATATTGATGATGGAAAAAGTACTCTGCAGCGGCGTGAATTGGTACAACTGGTTGATAACAATATTCGGGTCCGCGTCGCGCTTCAGCTCCACTACCACGCGCACCGCGTGTTCGCGATCCGATTCGTCGCGAACGTCGGAAATGTCCTTGATTTTTTCTTCTTTGACCTGTTCGGCGATGGATTCAATGATGGTTTTCTTGAGCACTTGATAGGGGATTTCGGAAATAACGATTTGTTCCTTGCCGCCTTTAAGTTGCTCGGTATGCACCTTGCCGCGCACCACAATGCGCCCGCGTCCGGTTTCATACCCTTCAACGATGCCGCCGCGCCCGCAGATCATGCCGCCGGTCGGGAAATCCGGCCCTTTGACAATTTTTAACAACTCTCTGATGGTGCACTGCGGCTCATCGATGACTTTGACGACGCCATCGCAGATTTCGCGCAAGTTGTGCGGCGGCAGGCTGGTGGCCATGCCCACCGCGATTCCCTGTGAACCATTAACCAGCAGATTGGGAAATTTGCCCGGCAGAACCGTCGGCTCGTGGCGGACTTCGTCGTAGTTGGGAATAAAATCAACCGTGTCTTCCTTGAGGTCCTCCATCATTTCGGCGGCGGCGTCAGCCATGCGGGCTTCGGTGTAACGCATCGCAGCCGGCGGATCGCCGTCGATCGAGCCGAAGTTTCCCTGTCCGTCCACCAGCAGGTGGCGCATGTTCCAGCTTTGGGCCATGCGAACGAGCGTGGGATAAATGACCATTTCGCCGTGCGGGTGATAATTGCCCGAAGTATCGCCGGCGATTTTCGCGCATTTACGGTGTTTGGAACGCGGGCCAAGCTGCAGGTCGTTCATGGCCACCAGGATGCGGCGCTGCGAAGGCTTCAGGCCGTCGCGCACGTCGGGCAGGGCCCGGTCCATGATGGTGCTCATGGCGTATGTGAGATAGCTTTCGGAAAGCTCGGTCTCGATTTGCAGGTCTGTTATCCGGGCATCCTGGTCAAACATCTGGGTCTCCGCCAACAGGGAATTACGGGTAAAACCCCCCGCATTTAAAGGGCAGATTTTACCACGAAAACCGTTCACTAACACGTAGCCGTTAATGAACGAGTTTAAGCAACCAATAGGCTGCAGGTGCGGCTAATAATGGTGAATCGATCATGTCCAGCACGCCCCCGAAGCCCGGAACCGCACCGGAATCTTTTACGCCCGCGTCGCGTTTGAGCAGGCTTTCGAGTAAATCCCCAACTTGTCCCACCGCGCCGAGGATGATCCCCGCCGCAAGCCCCTGCCACCAGAAATATCCCGTTGCAAAGTGCCCGAGAAGAACGCCGATGATCGCCGACAAAAAGAGTCCACCGAAAAATCCCTCCCACGTTTTTTTGGGCGAGAGCCACGGAATTAATTTGTGTTTGCCGAACTTTTTACCAAAGCTATAGGCGCCGATGTCCGCTCCTTTAACCATCAGCAGAATCGAAACGATCATTCCCGAGGAATGGCTCAAACGTATCGGCAGAAAAAAACTAGGCAATACACCCAGGTAAATAATCGTCAATAGTGACCCGCCTGCCGAGGCCATCGCCCCTTCGATTTTCTGATTCCGGCTGAACATCAGCAGGGCGCCCACGAACGCCAGCCCCAGCACCGATGAAATTAAGTATTCCGGGTGCACCGAATGAATCCATCGGGCGATTTGTATGGCCAGCGGATGCGCCCCCTGCGGATTCTCCAGCAGCAGTTCCGAAAGCAGTTGCATCCACGGCCAGAGGAGGCACAACAGCGCTGCCGTTACGCAGACCCGTTTGGAAATGACGATTTTTTGATTCGCCAGCAAGTTGCGCATTTCACCCACGGAAAAAGGAACAATGCCCGCGAGCGCAATGGCCATAAGCGTTCCGGGCGGAAACGACCAGGTCCGTGCCGGCCAGCCGCGCGCCGTGACCTGATCGAAATAGACGATCGTCAGCAGCGCAGCGCTAATCAAAATCCCCAGGAGCATCCGTTGTTTGAACAAGTTCTCTGCTTTCTGCTTATCTGTACAAACTAGTGGAACATTTTAGTTTAAAAATCCTTATTTGCTCTACTTTCCACTTACTACTTTTTATTCTCTTGACGCGTCTTCGCCGCGTCATTCCGTCTCCTTCGCCAATTTATCCACGTAACTTTGATACATGTATACCCGATCTCTTTGTCGCCCGGTGATTTCCCGCAGAATCTCCAGTCGTCGCAGCAGGTCAATCGCCCGCGACGCCGTCGGCTTGGTGGCGTCGAGTAATTTGAGCGCCAGCGCCAGTGTGACGTAAGGATGCTGCAATAGTTTGGAAAACAGCCGCATCGTGGGAATCGTCAGTTCCGCATGGTCCATCAGCAATTCGCGATGGGCATTGACCCCGGCAAATATCCGCGGCACCGTGCTGATGCACTCCTGCAACGCGTCGCGCAGAGATTCGATATAAAACGTCGTCCATCCTTCCCAGTCACCGTGTGTGCGAATCGCCTCCAGCCGCTGTGAATATTCCTCACGGCGTCTTTTAAATGAAGCGCTCGGACAAAGCAAAATACTTTCGCCCAATTTGAAATGCTCCAATAGAATAAAAGTCAGCAACCGTCCAACCCGGTCATTCGCACCGGGCAACGGACGGAGCAAACAGAATTGTCCATGCACCAGGGCCGCGCGAAGAACCGGCGGTAAATCATCAGGGCCATTAAGCCAGCGCTGCAGGGCACCAAGTGATTCTGACGCGGCATCTGCCGGCGGGGGGCCAAGCTGTATCTCGCCCTGCCCCGTGTAAAACTCCTGCCCCGAATCGGCCTCATTTTGCATCAGCCGCCGATGGATTTCTTCGATGGTCGGCATGTCGATGTGGAATGCGCCAACGCGAATGATCTGGCCGCGGGCAAAACTATAAGCCTCGGCGTAATTGAGTACCTGCCTGACTTGTTTTTCATTCTGGCTGATGCCACAGGCGCTAAATTCCAGAACGTCGCGCAACGTTGTGCGCACCCCGGCAATTTGTGACGAAAGAACCGCTTCGCGGTAAACCAATATCTCGTTCAAGGCGTCTATCTCTATGCCGGTTTGAACCAACAATGCAGCCTGCCCGGAAAGTCGTGCTATCTCCGGCAGAAGGGTATCTTTGACTTTAGAATCCAGAGCGAAAAGGAGGCTTGCGGGCGGCAGTGAATGTGGAATAAAAGCAAACGCTTGTTTGCCATCAACACTTATTTGGCGATACTTTCCCGTTACTTTAGCCACTTATTAGATTATCGTAAATATCGTATATAAATCAATAGTATAATAATATTTACTAATTTTATCACAAGTAAAATATAATATACTTATTATGGTTGGATTACCATCCTCGGATCATGCTTAATATGTGTTTTAACCGACGCCGCGATGAAGCACTTTTCATGTGCTTCGTGATGCATGGCCCGGAACTCCTCTTCGGTCGGCTTTTTCGTGCCCGCGAAGAAGATCACCGGCTTGAGCGTCAACTGCAGGATGGCAATTTTTCCTTCCTCGTTTTTACCCGACTCCGCCTCGGCGACATCCGTATAGTTTTCCACCACGAACCCTTTTCTGGCCGCAATCGACAAAAACCAGAGCATGTGGCAACTGGCCAGAGAGGCGATAAACGCTTCTTCCGGATCGACGCCGCGCGGGTCGGATAGCGGCGCCGGGACAATTTGCGGGGCCGACGATCCCATTACTTCCGTGCCGCCGTCAAATTTCCAGGTATGCATGCGGCTATAGCGGTTATCTATGAAAACCGCTCCCTTTCGTTCCCACTCCACCGTTGCTGTATGATGCATAAATCACCTTCGTTTAATATTAAAGTGCTATCAAAAATTCCTTATTTGCTCACCTGATCACCTGCTCTACTTTTCTCCTGTTCTCGGCGTGGCTTCGCCACGCCGTTAGCCTTCGGCGATTGCGCTGGCCATCGCGTGTTCCATTGTATGACTGATCGAAACATGCCAGTGCGAAATTCCCATTTCACCCGCTGCTTCCCGAATAGGCCCTTTGAGCGCCAGCACGGGCCGGCCTTCGGTATCCGGCAGAATTTCCATGTCTGTCCAGTTAATCTGCCCGCGAAAACCGGTGCCCAGTGCCTTGGCGATCGCCTCCTTGGCTGCGAATCGACCGGCGTAATGCGGGGCGGAATCCTTATATGAAGCGCAGTATTCCTGTTCGGTCGCGGTGAAGCAGCGATTAAGAAAGTGTTCCCCGTGCCGTTCGATCATTTCGGCAATGCGTGCGACTTCCACCAGATCCACGCCATGTCCCAGTATCGCCATAACGCCTGCTATTATGCGCCAGCCTGCCCGCCGCGTGAACTGTGCTAAAAACTTATTTCTTACCGGCTTGTTGGTTACAATAAATTTTTTTATCCGTTAAAGCCTTCGTTCTCTTCGCATCTCCGCCTCCTCCGCGTTACAATCTTTGTGTTTTTCATGCCTTTCGTGGTTGCAACTCTCCACTTTCTCGGTGGCATCCGCTTGTGATTCTTCTGTTCTGACACCCTTATTCGCTCTCCTGTTCTCCTGCTCTCGGCGCAGTTTCACTGCGCCGTGCCGCGTTGCTTTCGTGAAAATAACCCGCGGCGTCGGCGTTTTGCTCCTCGGATCACCCGCCGGCATAAGAGCGCCCGGCGCTGGTAATCGATGGGGAAGCAAGTGTATAATAGGTTGGTTTTATTTTTTGGAGATAATTATATGTCAAAATTTGATGAAGCTTACAAAGCGATGCAACACTTCGGGACCATCTTGAGTAATCGACTATCTGATCACAAAGCCCAGATAGACAATATTCGGTCAGGAAAAACCCCGGTTCTATCAGGATATTCATCCCGCGCCGCACATATTTGTACGCATCATATGGCAGGATTAAAAGAAGATTTGGATAAAATCATCGCTGCGATGAAAGATGCAGAGACCGGGATTTGGAAAGAATGCGGAGCAGGGACAACGACGCAGAATCGATCATGAGGGAATGCCGCAGTTTTGATAACCGGATAAAGGTCGGGAATATGTCAATCAAACAATATGATCGCGTTAGAAACAAAATAAGTAGAAAAACAGGGACCGCCTCATCGGACGAAAAAGGTGATAAAGTTGGGGTAATCATTACCACCAACCCCAACCGTCTCGATGCTACAATACGGATTACGGAAATCTGGGACGTTTATAATACAGAAATAATTAAAAAGCGGACTGTCCGCGAGGGAACAAAAGACTCGCAGGGCTGACGTCTGTTCAAGGCTTTGATGTGATTCTCCTTGCTTTGCGGAAAATAGCAGATACTGCTCCATTTCCCTTGTTCGCAAAATTGCCGGCGTGCGTAGAGCAAGGCATGCGATATAGAGAGGTGTTTTTCGCCGCAAAGAAGCGATGAGAACGAAGGAATTTAAGCCACAGAGGACAAAAAAGACGGCGGAGATAAACCCGCCGTCATGCTGTAAACAATTTAGATAACCCGATTTGGTGATCAGGCTTTTTTGCGACGATTGATTAAAAGTCCAATCCCGCCCATCGCCATAAGTCCCATGGATGCGGGTTCGGGAACAGAAGAATAATCGTACGTGACAGACTCCGTGCCATCCGTGCTGGTCAGATTTGCACCGCCGCCGGTATAGCCGTAGCCGTAGTTATAGAACGGCCCGCCGCCGGCCCAAGTGCCCGGCCCGGTTATTCCAAAGACGAGATTTCCTGAGCCGATATAGGCAGATAAATCCGAGCCGGATACATTCGTTAAGCTCGCAGACGCCGAAGTGGCGCCAGTAAACGACAAGATAGTTGGGAACGGAACCGACTGATTGCTGCCGTAGATGTCTCCGGTCGAGACCGTCGGCGCGGTCAAGGTCCAGCTATCAGTGGCATAAGAGACGGTCCAGTTGCCGATGGCGGGACTAAAAGTCGCAGAAGTCCATGAAGTGGGGTCGAAAATCAGGGGGGTACTAGGGCTCCCAAAATTGGCAGCAGAGGCGTAAGGGGTGACCGTCATGTTCAGCGTGATCTGAACGCCTGTCAACGTCCCGAGTGCGCTATTAAACTGGGGCAGGTCTGTTGACAAGGTGCTGCCTAACGTTGTCGAAGAAAAATCACCGGTATAGGTGACCATGTCAGCCCGGGCCGCCCCTGCGGTCAGCAAGCCAAGGACTCCGACGGATACAATCGCAGCCAAAAGGCCACGCGATGGACGTAATTTCATTTGAAATCTCCCTTTAGAAAAATAAATATCTGCAAAATACTTCTGAGGCAGACAACCTGAGCCCCATGCGGATGTAGTGAATCTACATCAGATTTATGGGTCTGTCAAAAAAATCTTGTTTTTTGTCGATAAAATTAATATTTCCCAAATAAAACATTCGAAAACTACGCATAGACGTATCTTATTTTGGGTGATTTGTGAGATATGCGAAACGGCAGCACGGGGATGAGAAATGTTTTAACGCAGAAGGCGCGGATAAATTTTAGCCACAGAGGGCACGGCTACGCCGAGAAAGTAGTGAGTTGAAAGTAGAAAGTAGACCACGAAATACACGAAAAGCCCAAACAGACCAATTCACCACAACGGTACGACGACACGGCGTTTTTACGCGGAAGTTAGCCAACGAAATCGCGGGACTGGATTATGTCCGGATCGCGGCGAATGCCTTCCTCTTGCGACAAGAGAGGCGTTTTGGCATGGCAGTGTTCGCATAGATATTTTCCCTCGCTGTTTTCGATGCACCAGGTTTTGGAGACGTCCGTCAGACATTTTTTGCAATGCCTGCGGTTGGACCAGCTATGCGATGAGGAGAGTGTACGGAAAGGTACGGTTGTATGGGTATCCGAAGGTGAGGGGGCAAGCGTGCGTTCACGGGCAAAGCGAACCGTCACGCTGAGATTTTCAAAGCAGGAACGGCAAAAGTATTGCCCCGCCTGATTTTTGGTTCGCCATCGGCCGGCAACATTCTTGTGGCAAGTGCAGCAGTGTTTGGCGCGGCCTGTTGCGTGCGCGGCGTGCATGATCCACCCGTTCAATTTCTGAGGCGTACAAATGCGCCGATATTGACGTGAGTGCCCGGGTTCAGGGCGGATTCGTTAATCACGTCGTTCATGGGGCGGTCTGGATTGTTGGCCGCCACAGGCTGATGCAAGGTATGAACACATCAATCTATATTAGTTATCGGCAGCGGTGTTTTAGGACTTGATTGAATTACCTGGTTTCAAGGTTATAGGAGCATGGAAGCTGCGGAGGCGATGCCAGGCGTGGTAAAGTAAATAGGCAAAAGTAAAAAAGAAAAACGATCCACGCGACCTTATTTTTATCCGTGCAACCCCATATAAATGGGTAAAATTCCTGCAACCAGCGGAGAACAAACAGGAGCTGCTCGATGGCCAATCCACTCACTCGCGGCGTCCAGATTATTTTACTGGTCGCGATGGTCCTTTTCGGGGCCTTCTTCATCTATAAAGGATTTCATGCCATCCTGCGCCAACAGCAGACAATGAGCTTTAAGCCAACGACCGGCATCATGGTTTCCAGCAGCATAGGCCAGAATTCCACGGGTCGGAATGCCGCAGGCCAGCCCGCCGGCCCGGAACAAGTGGCTTATTATCCCATCGTCGTTTTCAGCTACAGCGTCGATGGCCAAAGATACACCGGCCGCCACTACAATGAGGCGGACATGTATGGCCTGTCACAGAACGACGTAGAGTCTATCGTGAACCAATATCCGGCGGGCAAAGTCTGTACGATTTATTACAATCCGGCCAATCCCGCCGATTCCATATTGCAGCGCGACCTGGGGGCTGCGCCCTACATATTTATTCTTGTGGGGATATTGATTATCGTCGCCGGGTTGTTCATCTTCAGCCGCACGACGGGAGTAAGATTTAAAAATCAGGGGCGGTGAGATAAAAAGGCAAAATTATCCACAGATTACGCAGGTTTAACCACGAAATATACGAAAAGCACAAAAAATACACGGCTCGGACCGTAAAATTTTTCGCTTGAGACTACGCGACCCAATTTGCTATACACAAATCATGAACATTGCGGCGCAGCCACCATCAATCCTTCGTCTGCTTCCAGAATGTGTTCTGCGCCTGCTGGAACTTGGCGAACGTGTCGTTCAATTGTTTCAAAAGCGCAGAAACCTGCTGCTGATTTACCGTTCCGTTCTGTGCCTGCACCGTTGCCTTAAGCGCGTCGGCTGCCTGCTGAAGTTTGGTCGCCGCGTCGGCAAATTCACGCACCGAATCGTAAATGTTCAGATTATCCATTTCCTGATCGCTGGGCTTGTACAGCAGGCGCCAGGGGCTGTGCCGGATTTCAACGCTGAAAATTTTCAAATTGTCCGCCGCGCCGTCCAGCGCCTGGAGCATATCGGTGATATTGTCGGCGTTGGCATCGACGATTTGCCTGGCCTGTCCGCTGATATGCGTGGTATTCGCAAGTGTATTGTGCATCTCCTGCAAATCATTTTGCACCAGGCTGATCAGGCCGGGTAATTGCTTCTTGAGCGACGCCGTCATGTCGTTGATGTTGCTTACCGCGCCGGTGTGCGCCGAACCTATCGTATCGCCGGCCTGATCCAGGGCGTAATGGGCGCTATCCATGGCTTTATCATATTTGGACATAATGTCCGGAACCTGGTCGTTGACGTTTTGAGAAAGCCCGGAAATATTGTCCGCCGCGGTATGGAACGAAGTAATCATGGGGCCCGCTTTGGAAAGATCGTTGTTTACAAGGGGCAATGTTTGCTGTTGTACCTGAGCAAGGATACTTCCAATGCGTGGAGTGAATTGAGAAATGGAGCCGAAAAGGTCCGAAAACGCGCTGGGGTGTCCTTCGAGCACGTAATCGTCCGGCAGCACCGCGCCGGTTCCCAGACTGGTAAAGTTCAGCCAGCTTATGCCCGTGAGCGTGCCGCCGACGGCCACGTATGCCCCTTGATGCAAAACATATTTTGCCGGCAGGTTAAAGCGCACCAAAATATATGGCGGGCCCTGATCCGCGATCAGATCAATCGATCGCACCGATCCGACGGTAAATCCACCCAGCCGGATGTTGTCGCCGGTGGCCAGCCCGCCCAGGTCGACCGTAAGCTCAAAACGCGCGGAGCGTATCTGCGACGGCTGCAGCAGTCCGGACACGTGACTGATGCTGAGAATGACGACAAGAATGAGGATCAGGCTCAGCAGCATGTACACACCGGCACGCAGGGCATCGCGCTGTTTTCGGGCCATGAGTTTCTCCTTAGGGGTTCTAACCCTCTATTCGGGTTGCAAGAATATCGGCTTCATAAGCATTTAGATCACTCTGACCGATCATTGGTCCGGTCAGTAAACCGTCGACAAATTGTCTTACGTACGGGTCGCTGGTGGTCAGAAAATCCTCCGGAGCGCCGGCGGCGCCGATCTTCCCCTCATGTAAAAGCACCATGCGGTCGGCGATGTGAAAGGCGGACTGCATGTCGTGCGTGACCACCACGCCGGTGACCCCGAGTTTTTTATTCAGATCCATGATGAGCTGAGCGATCTGCCTGCTGCTGACCGGGTCCAGCCCCGCGGTCGGTTCATCATAAAACATGATGCGCGGCTGCATCATCAGTTCGCGGGCCAGTCCTCCGCGTTTCTTCATGCCGCCGCTGAGCTGCCCCGGGAGTTTGTCGATATGTTCCCGGAGCCCGACAAGCTGGAGATAAATTTTGGCCATGATCTCGATGGTTTCCTCCGGCAAGTCGGTGTTTTCCCGCACCGGTAGCGACAGGTTCTCGCGCAGCGTCATGGAATTAAACAGCGCCCCGGACTGAAACAACATTCCCACCGACAGCATCCACGCGCTCAGTTCGTGCTCGGAAAAATCGTTCATCGGCTTTCCGCGCAAAAGGACCCGTCCCGAATCCGGCTTGATATATCCCGTCAAAACCCGCAGCAGAGTGGATTTGCCGGTGCCGGAAGGGCCCAACACCACCAGAGTTTCGCCGGGAAAAATATCCAGGTCCAGGTGATCGAAAATCACGCGACCCGAGAATTGCTTGCATATCTGCTGAAGTTGAAAGATCGGTTCAGGCATGCCGCGAGACTCCGGTATTGGTTAAAAACCCAGGTAGAAAAACACGGTCGTAAACAACAGGTCCACCACAATCAGCGCCACAATGGTCATCACAACCGTTTTGCTGGTGTTAATACCCACGCCCTCAGCCCCGCCGGTGACGCGCAGCCCCAGAAAACAGGCGATGGCGCCGATGAGCAGCCCAAACACGGCGCCTTTAATAAGGCCGCTGACGAAATCTCCGACGCTCAGGCTGCTGACCGTGTGGTGAATGTATTGCAGGGTACGTATGTGCAGTGAGAGAGAGGAAACCAGCATCCCGCCGAATACCGCCGCGATGTCCGCCGTCGCGGTCAGGCAGACCATCATGATCATCGAGGCCAGGATGCGCGGCGTGACCAGAAAACGAATCGGATTAATCGAGAGCGCATACATGGCTTCAATTTCCTCGCCCACCACCATGGTTCCGATTTCCGCGGCGATGGCCGCTCCGCCGAAGCCGGTCAGCACCACCGCCGCCACCAGAGGCCCCATTTCACGGAACGTGGCCAGGGCCACCGCGTCGGCGGTGTATGGGACAAAACCGAAGCGAGCGAACTGCGGCCCGAGTTGCAGCGCCAGAATCGCCCCGATGCAGGACATCACCAGGCAGACGATGGGAATGCTTTCCACGCCGATGCGATTCATCTGCGTCCAGAGATTATGCCATCCCTGCCGCGTGCCGCGCCCCGACAGGAGCGCGGGCTTGATGCCCGCCGCCGCGTCCAGCAGCATGTAGCCCAGGTCCCCGAACATTTCAAAGGTTTCACGCATGACCGTCCTCCAGGGCGCCGTGGATATCAATCGGCGGTCCGGAGAGAATCTTGTCCACGTATGGCGCTTCCAGCAGGCAGGTTGTGCCGTTGAGCAGGTCGACAGCTTCATTGTGGGGCATATCGTCCACAATGGTAAACAGACTCTGCAATTGTCCGATTTCGATCATCCCGCGCACCATGGTGTGCGCGTGCACCAGGTAAATGCGGCCGCCTTCAGGCATACGCTGCATGATCTCCACCAAAATGGCCAGCCCCGCGCCGCCAAAGCGATGCAGGCGATCGAGTTCCAGAATGAACTTGAGGGGTTTGAAATATTCGACGACCTCAAAAATTTCCTGCCGCAAGTCCGGCACCGCCGACATTTTCATCATCGCGGTGAGCCGGTAAAAAACGCGACCGTCCGACATGTGTTCAGCCGTGCCCAGTGAAGCGCGGCGCATGTGAGTTTTGCTGAACATTTTCAGGCTCCTCCCACCTTGGCGGAATTGTTGGGATTGTTTTTAGCCAGCCATTCTTTCCAGCGTTCAATTGCCGTGTCGCGTTGCGGCTCGGGCGCGTAGTAAACGTATCCGAATTGCTGCCCCGTAATCTGCTCCAGCGCGTAGATGGCGTAAAACCGTATGGCCGGGTCCTCGCTGCCGAGTGCATCAATCAGGGCGGGTATGGCGCTGATGTCGTGATTTTGCGCTGCCTGTCTCATAGCCGGTATTTTTTGGGACGGATCGTCGCTGTTCAGGTTCGGTCCTCCCAGGTCAAATAGCGAACAGCCCGCCACGAGCAAGGTGAATAAACAGAGTTGTATGACTAAAAGAAAGTTGATAAGCCGACATAGCTTCATAGCATTTGCCCGAGATAAACAAACCCTGGATCTGTCGGGAAATATTTCAGGTCGCGCGCTGTTCAATCATGCGGCGCCTGTTTTCCGAACGGTATTGTATCTTAACGCCTGCTTCGTCAAAGCTCCTGCTTTGGGGCCGAAATTTTCAACGTCACAGCCCTGAAGTATTTCCAGGCAGCGAGAGGTATTGTAACCATCAAGCCTCATGAATGACCAGATCATCGCGATGAACCACTTCGTCGTACCAGGTTTCGCTGCCCAGCAAAGCTCCAAAATCGCGCGATTTATGCCCCTTTATTTTTTCCACGTCTCCCCGGCTGTAATTGGTTAAACCACGGGCGATGTGGTTGCCGGAAGCGTCTTGGATCGCCACGGCGTCGCCGGGGGAAAAATCACCCGAAGTGGAAACAATGCCGCCCGCCAGTAGCGATTTATTATTTTTTAGAGCCGCCGCCGCACCCGCGTCCACGACGATCACGCCACAGGTTTTGGCCGTCAGAGCGATCCAGCGGCTTCGCGCGGAAAGACGGCGTTTACCCGGCACAATCAGCGTGCCCAGCGGCTGGCCGGCCAACAGTTTACCCAATATCCCCGGCGTTTTGCCATTGGCGATGATCACCGGTTCGCCGGCGGTTTGCACCGTGCCTGCGGCCATAAGTTTGCTGGTCATGCCGCCGGTGCCGCGGCTGGATTTTTCCTTTTTTACCATGCCGGTCACCGAGTCGTCCATTTCCGTTACCAGATCCTGGACCTTCCCTTTTTCGTCCAGCAGGCCGTCTACGACGGAAAGCAGGATGAGCAAATCCGCCTGCAGCAAATTGGTTACGTGTGCGGCAATCAGGTCGTTGTCGCCGAAACGGATTTCATCCACGGCCACGGCGTCATTTTCATTGATGATCGGCAAACAGCCGCTTTGCTGTAGCGCGTGAATGCAGTTGCGCAAATTCAGATATCTCAGGCGGTCTTCAAAATCATGACGCGTGACCAGGATTTGCCCGACGTGCAGGTTATGCGGCTTGAGCGCTTCGGCGAAATAGCGCATCAGCAGGCTTTGCCCGACGGCGGCGGTGGCCTGGAGCATGGACAAATCTTTGGGTCTTGCCGGCAGGTTCAGTTCCGCCATGCCCGCGCCGATGGCGCCGCTGGAAACCAAAGTGACGCGGATATTCTTCTCGCGGCAAAGCCCGGCGATGTCTTCGGCTAAGACACGGATGATCTGGTGATCCAACCGTCCGCCGTCATCCGTGAGCGCATTGGTGCCCACCTTCACCACGATGTTCGTTATGCCGCTAAGAATTTCCGCCCGGTTCATGTGCATAAGAATAGTAGATTAAAGAGAACACAACAAACTTCTATAGAAACCTAAGGTTTTCGCGATTTGCCTTGAAAACAATGTGGGACAGGCTTCCAGCCTATTATTCCTCGCACTCCCTACTCCCGTCTCAGAACACCCTACTCGGCGGCCACGCCGCCGCGCCCTGTCACATGTCCCTTAAAACATGTGGTAACATTTCTTCGCGAGCGGTTTGACTGGTGTTGGTAAATCGTCCGACGCGCACCTTTTCTTCAAACGCCGGCACTACGAGCCGGGATATGCAAGCAATGGATATGGAGGTCTCGAACAATGACAGCACAAGGCACCATGTTTAACACGAATTGGCTTTTGCCGATTGTTCTGGGCACAACGGCCGGCGCGGTCGATGTCATTATTTTCCTCACGCTGGGAGGGCTCTTCACCGCCCATATCACCGGCAACATAATTATCCTCGCCGCCCATTACATTACCGGTGGATTTAGCCAAATCGGGCCGGTCTTGTCCGTGCCGGTTTTTATCGCCGTTTTGGCCACGGTGACGTTGGTTTCAGGGAAACTTGAGCGGACGGGCCATTTCCCGCGCCGCGCACTTCTTATTCTGCAAGCAGTTCTTTTGATGGGATGCCTGATATTCGGGGCCGCGTTCGGACCATTCGCCAACGTCGACCGTCCAATGGCGGTATTCGTGGGAATGCTTGGCGTTGCGGCGATGGCCACGCAGAATGCACTGGTCAGGCTGGCCCTTCCGGGAGCGCCGACAACCGCAGTGATGACCACGAACATCACCCAGTTAACCATCGATCTGGTAACGCTTGCCGGCGGCTGGGGGCAGGCCGGCGAGGTGGCCAGGGCTCGTCGCCGCAGCGTCATGACTTTTGCGAGCGTCATAGGATTCGCCGTCGGGTGTGCCGCCGGCGCCATTCTGGAAGTTCGTTTTGGACTGTGGGCGCTGGCGCTGCCGGCCATTCTTGCCGCGCTGGCGATCCCACTGGGCGAACGATGGGGCAACGGCCAAAATTCGCATGCCGATTCAACCAATGGGTAATATAAGACGCCTTAATTTATATTTTTATTGGCTACGGCCTTCGTTAAATCGTCGTGTCTTTGTGTCGTTGTGGTAGAATCCTTCCGCGCTCTTCGTGTGCTTGGTGGCTAATTATGGCTGGATTCAAACTCACGCAGGTCATCTTCTGGCTGGGACTGAGCATCTATTTCGGCGGCCTGTTTTTGCTTGGGCCGATTGTCGCGTCACAGATTTTTTCCACCATCCGCGGCGCTGGCGCGCAAATCACGGGAACCAGTCCTCATACAGATCCGGCCACCGAATTGGCCGGCAGCGTTTTCGGCAACATTCTACATCTGTTTAATCTCGTGGAATTGATCTGCCTGCCGCTGATTTTGATTCCCATCGTGATTCAGATGTCCCTGTACATGTATATCTGGGATGTCTGGCTCTGGCTGCGCCTCGCTTTGGCTGTGGTTCTGGCCATCATCGCGGTCCAGGACATCTTTTTGCTTTCGCCGAAGATTCGCACCGTCCACGATCAATGGATCAAAAACACGGACTCTAACCCCGATCTTGCCACGCAGAATCAGGCGCTTTTCAAGACTTTGCATTCTCAAGCTGAACGCAACGGCAAAATTAAGGCAGTTCTTCTGCTGTTATTGGTAATCGTCTCCGCATGGGGCGTTAACTACCCCACGCGCTGGGAATATGTTCAGCAGATTGTTACACAAACTCCCGGTCCCGCGCCTGTGGGGTTGGATCAGCAGATGAAAAATCAATGACGCAGAAAAGTTATGGCGACTCAAACCGCTGAAAAAAAACAAACCGCGACTATCATCGCCCGGCTCAAAAAAGCCTATCCTGACGCACATTGCGCTCTGGATCATCGCACGCCGCTGCAATTGCTGATTGCGACCATCCTTTCCGCCCAGTGCACGGACGTGCGCGTGAACATGGTCACGCCTGAATTATTCAAACGTTTTCCCGATGCGGCATCTCTGGCCGCCGCAAACATAACCAACATTGAACAAATCATCCGCAGCACGGGTTTTTACCGCGCCAAGGCCCGGGCCATTCAGCAAACCGCCAAATTGCTCGTCGAGCGCTACAACGGAAAAGTCCCCGACACGATGGAGTCGCTCACTTCGCTCAGTGGCGTAGGGCGCAAAACCGCCAATGTCGTTTTGGGAAACGCCTTTGGTAAAAACGTCGGCATCGTGGTCGATACGCACGTGGGGCGAATTTCCCGTCGGTTGGGTTTAACCAGGCAGGACAATCCCGAAAAAGTCGAACAGGACCTGATGAAATTGGTTCCGCAAAAACAGTGGGCCTTGTTCGCCCATCTGCTGATTTTTCACGGCCGGCAAGTCTGCTTCGCCCGCAAACCAGATTGCGAATCGTGTACGCTGGCGGATCTTTGCCCTTCGGCGTTTAAAATCGCAAAGTAAGCCGTTAATACGAATCAATGATTACACGGATTTTTCTGAGGAAATCTGCGTCATCTGCGGATTCATCTTAAATTTTTATCCACAAATTACGCCGATGACCGCAGATGTTGGGGAGGATATTAGAGGCTAAATTTCCGTTGAATAGCGATGATGAAGCCCGATGAGTGGCGCAAAATTTCCCGCATCTGCAGCCCGGATGGCTTCGAGATATTCATCGCGAATGATGCTTTTATTACCTACGGCCTGATCGGGCCAAATCGTAATCGGACTGTCATTACGCATCAGCCAGATGTTGGCTAAAAGCCTTGCCCACCTGCCATTTCCATTCAGAAACGGATGAATATAAACGGCTTGATGGTGGAGTCTTGCGGATTGTTCAAGCATGTTCATCGTGCCGGTTCGGCGCCAATATTCGAGATTGTCCAGCATGTTCTGCAGTTGTTCGTCAATTTGATGAACGGATACGCCGATATTAACCTCCATCGTCCGTTTGGTTCCGGCCCAGGTCCAGACATCTCCAAACATGTGTTTGTGAAGTTTGTATATCCAATTCAGTGTAAAGGGCGCCTGACGCTTCGTCGGTTTTGCCGCAAGGTAAACGACGACCGCCTCGCGAATATTTTCGGCCTCAAGATCGTTGAGTTGGCTTCTGGTTGTGATGCCTTTGGGAATCAGACCGGAGATATCATCAATCGGCGTTTCGCCCGGGATGCTTTGCCATGTATTCATCTCGGTTCTGTCTCATAACACGTCGCGAACCTGGAATTTACTTCCATAATTTTCGGGATGAACCCGCGAGCAGTTCATGAACCGTTTTTTCTTTCAATCGGCGAATTGTATCGTCTGACACTCCTTGTGCTTCCAGTGCGGAAGAACCTTGAACAATGGATACCAGTTGATTCGCCTTGTGCTCGGCTTGCCGGCGTCGAAGATCATTTGAGTCTGTGGCCTTAAAATCAATGCTCATTCCCAGACAATTAGTGATCGTGGCGATGGTTTGAAATCCAGGATCTTTTTCTCTTCCAGAAAGCACCCTTTGTACGGTGCGCAGACTAAGCGCAGTACGCTTTGCCACTGCCGAACAACTCATGCCAAGTATTCGCCTGCGTGTTTCCAGTTCTTTGTGTAAATTCATTAAAGTAGATGTCATAAAGCACCTTAAGCATAATATTACGTCATATATATCATAAAATCAACAATAATATACGACATATATGTCATAATTATCGTCAAAATACGGGAGATTCTAATAGTAATTAATTACGCCTGTTCCGCCGGGCCTTCGCCTGAGTCTGATGCACGAGCCGGGCGATGCGAATCGGCGGTGATCGCTTCCCAAATCGTCTCACCAAAACTTTCCCGGCGTATGCCCTGCCGCCGCGTGAGATTATCAATCGCCGGTTCACGGCGAATTAGAAATACCAGAGTGCAAATGAACAGTACGCACAGCATGCCGCGCAAAACCCATGTCGCAGGCATCAAAGTGGTCAGGCCGGCGGCGGCCAGGTGTCCCAGCGGCAGAGAACCCTGAATGCATAAAAACATGACGCTCATCACGCGCCCGCGCATTTCGTCGCTGGCCAGCAATTGATTGGCAGTGTTGGAGGAATTCAGCGCCATGAGCCAGAAAAATCCGCACATCAGTAACAACGGCAAACTTAAAAGTGGAATCGTCGAAAAGCTATAAGCCAGCGCCATAATGGTAAAGAGAGTCATGGCCAGCGGAATCAAATGATGCCGCGGGTAATATGATGGAATCCGCCCCAAAAATAATGCGCCTAGAACCGATCCCAGCCCAATTGAACCGAGCATCCATCCATATAAATCCGATTGGCCATGGAGAACCTGATGAGCATAAACCGCAAGCAGTCCCTGCACGGGCGCCGCAAGAAACATAAATATGATCGCCATGATTGCCAGTTGCCGTATGCCGCGATGCGTAGTCACAAACCGTAAACCCTCTTTCAGATCGTGCACGGGATGTCGGCGCACTCGATCGGCACGCGGCGGTTGCGGCGGAATTTTAAATAAGGCCGCGATCACAAACACGAACGTTGCCGCGTTGATGGCAAACGCCAGATTCACGCTCCAGCGCAGGATGATCAAGCCCGCCAGCACCGGCCCAATCAGCCGGGCCAGATTGAATTGCACGCTGTTAAGGGCTACGGCTCGCGGCAGATATTCGCGCGGCGCCACCGCCGGCACTAAGGCCAGCCAGGTCGGACCGGTAAACGCCCAGACCACGCCTTCGGCGGCGGTAAATCCGATCACCACGCCGGGGCTGGCCAGTCCCATGTAACCTACAACCGCCAGCCCTGCGCCCAGCAGGCACGCCAGCGATTGCAGAATCAGCAGCCACTTTCTCCGGTCCACCCGATCGCTGATCACGCCAGCCGCCAGGGCCAATAGCAACACCGGCGCAAAGTCGGCGAAGTTAAGCACTTCGGTCAAAAGAGCGGCTAACCGCGGATTGTCCTTTACGCCGCTGACTACCGCCCAGTTCTGGCCGGCGTTTTCCATCCAGTTGCCGATGTTGGAGATTAAGGCCCCGCACCACAGATACAGAAAGGTGCGTGTGCGGAACACGGCTAAGGTGGAAGAAAACCCCGGGCGCGGTTGGTCAGTTAGATCAGAGGTATTTGTGGTCATCCCTCAGAATTATATGCGCCAGTCTGCTGCTGCGCAAACGCCGCGGCTAAGAGTTCTCAAACTCCAGCGTGCCGATGATATCTGCCACGCTCTTTTTGCCTTTGTTGGCCAGATAGGTTTTCAGTCCATCGCAGATTTTCAGCGGGATCGCCGGATCAATAAATAGCGCAGTTCCCACGGCGATGCCCGTGGCGCCCGCAAGCAAAAATTCCGCCGCATCCTGCCAGGTCTGTATGCCGCCCATGCCGATCAGCGGAATGTTATGTGATTTGGCGACCTGCGTGTAAACGCGGTGCACCATGAATACCGCGATCGGTTTAATCGCGGGGCCGCTCAGGCCGCCGGTGCCATTGGCCAGCATGGGCCGGCCTTTTTCAATGTCCACCACCATCGCGGTGAATGTGTTCACCAGTGAAAGGCAATCGGCGCCCGCTTCAACCGCAGCACGGGCGGTGATGGCTACATCCGCGACGTTGGGCGAAAGCTTCACGATCAGCGTGGTGCGCGATATGCGCTTGCGCACCGCCGAAACCAATTCCGCCAGGCGCACCGGGTCGGTTCCGAAGCTCAGGCCGTTTTTTACGTTCGGGCAGCTAACGTTGAGCTCGATTCCTTTGACCAGTTCAACTTCTTTGTCCAGCCGTTCGGCCACTTCCACATAATCTTCCGTGCACCAGCCGGGCACGTTCACAATCACCGGTACGCCCATCTTCGCCAGGCGCGGAACTTTTTCTGAGATGAATTTTTCCAGGCCGATGTTGGCCAGGCCGATGGAATTGAGCATCCCGGCGCGCGTTTCAATCACGCGTTGGCTTTCATTGCCCTTCCGCGGCGTTTTACTGATCGACTTGGTGACAAACGCGCCGAGTTTGCTTAAATCCGCGTATGGCGCGTATTCGTCGGCGTAGCCGCAGGTGCCCGATGCAGTCATCACCGGATTGGCCAATTGCATTTTGCCGATGCGGACAGACAAGTCGGGCGCTTTAAGAGCCGTTGGAGTCGAAGTTGCGGAAGCAGGATTCATCGTTTGTTAATTTTACCATCCATCGCGGAACCTGTGCAGCGCGAAAATTTGTGGCAAACCGATACGGATTAATAATTCCTGATGAATTCGTCTTCGCCGATCCCGCACTGTTTAAGAATCTTTTTAAGCAGCATTGGATTGATGCGTGGATGTCGCGGCACGGTGGTATACCGTCCATCGGGATGGGTCATGATGGTGTGTTTTGAGCCAGCATATTCTTCGAATCCGAAACGTTTCAGAGCCCGCACCACCCGGCTGGTCACGTTTGCATTAGCCAGCCTTGACATGAATCGCCTCTGAATGGTGGTGCTTTCGTTTCATGAATCTCAGAACAGATTCAATGGCATCTTTACCGTTGGCGATTGCTTGTTCGGCCGTAGCACCCTGTTCCAGGGCGCCAGGCAATTCGCGGCATTGGACGATGTACTCGCCTTTTTCCGGATCGCGGTTTACAACCAAATGATATGATTTTCCCTCGACCGCGACTTTTTGAACCCATTCCATGGGCAGAGCATCCATGAGCTGCTTCGCTTGGCGCACCAGCATCCCCAGGGCGATGCTCCAGACATGTTGCCGGCTAACGACGTCAAAAATTTCTCTTTCTTTGCTGAGCATATAAACTTTTCTACCGTCGGTCATTAGCGTCAGGCGGCTCAGCTTGGCGCTGTTTGATTCGTTGGGAAAATGTTGTTGCAGATATTGAATTGCAACCCGGATTTTCTGCAACGGACACCCCTTTTTGCGCAATTGCACAATCGCCAGTGCGGCGACAACGTCATGAAATGTGTAATAACGACGGCTTCGGCCCGCATGATGGGATCCGCCGGGCGCCAGCAAATCGGTTTTTGCCCAATATCCCAACTGTCGCAGACTCGCGCCGGTTACCTCGCGGACCAATCGTGTTGGTAAATTCACCATCAACTCCTGAATGTAGAGACAGAAAATAATTTATACATCAATGGATTATAAATTAATTGTATTGCTACATCAATGTAGTATATTCTAAAAGCAGGAGAGTCGTGGAGACTTCCGCGCCGCGCCCTTATACTTGGTGTCTCCTGGAACCCTATAACTTTTTTGCAGGATGCAAAACAATGATTGCCCGGATTAACGGCACAGTGGAAGCGGTAAACGAAGAGTCGGCTCTGGTTGCGGTGGGAGAACTTAGCTATGAAGTACTTGTGCCCGCCGTCGATATCCCTCATCTTCAATCGCAGGTAGGCCGTCGTGTCGCTTTTTTCACGCTTGAATACATCGAAGGCAACGCCAGCTTCGGCCAGCTTTCGCCGCGTTTGATCGGTTTTTTGCGCCGTCAGGACAAGGAATTTTTTGAACGCTTCATTACCGTCAAAGGAATCGGCCCGCGGCGTGCCTTGCGCGTGCTGGCGGCCCCGGTTTCGGAAATAGCCGCCGCCGTCAACCGTAAAGATCTGCATTACCTGACCGGGCTGCCGGAAATCGGCAAGCGCACCGCGGAACATGTCATCGCGGAACTTTCCGGAAAGGTCGACGAATTCGCCGGTCCCGCCGGTTCATCTGTCGTTGTACAGCAGCGCACCGATGAACAGGAACAGGCCATAGTCGCGATGGTCTCGCTGGGCGAAAAACGGCCCGAGGCCGAAAACTGGGTGGATCGCGCCTGCCGCGCTGATAAGTCGCTGACTGAATCGTCCACGATCATGCGTGCGGCATATCGCCTCAAGGCAGGCGGATAATTTATGGCCAGAGAACGGTTAGTTGAAAGCAGCCCGCTTCCGGAGGATCAAACCAATCGCTCCGAACTGCTGACGCTGCGCCCCAAAACACTCGACAGCTACATCGGCCAGAAGCCACTGATTGAAAAACTTCGCATCAGCATTGCCGCCGCCCGCAGGCGTTCGGAGGCCATGGAACACGTATTGCTGCACGGCCCACCGGGTCTGGGCAAAACCACCCTGGCCCACATTATCGCCAGTGAGCTTAATGGGTCTGTTCCCAAGATCACCAGCGGCCCGGCGTTGGCGCGTCCGACCGATCTGGTCTCCATGCTCACCAACGTGGGCAAGGGAGAAATACTTTTCATCGATGAAATTCACCGCATTCCCCCGACGGTCGAAGAATATCTTTACCCGGCCATGGAAGATTTCTGCATCGACGTCGTCACCGGCTCGGGCATGCACGCCCAGTCGATTCACATTCAGATTGAACCCTTCACGCTTATCGGCGCGACCACACGTGCCGGCCTATTATCCGGCCCGATGCGTTCGCGATTTGGCATCGTGCATCATCTGGATTTTTACGATCCGCATGATTTGCTCATCATCGTAAGCCGTTCGGCGCAGCTTTTGGAACTTCCCGCCGATGCCGCAGCGCTGGAGTTGGTTTCTCATCGCGCTCGCGGCACGCCGCGGGTGGCCAATCGCCTGTTGCGACGTGTGCGTGATTTCGCCATTGTACGCGGCAAAGGGAAACTCACCGTCGACGTGGCCAATGAAGCGCTTAAGCTCGAAGGCATCGACCAGGTTGGACTCGATGCGCTGGACAGGCGTTTTATGCTGGTGCTGGCGCGCGATTACGAAGGCGGCCCGGCCGGTCTGGAAGCACTGGCGGCGACCATGGGCGAGGAAGCCGATACGCTGGAAGATGTAATCGAGCCGTTTCTGCTTCAGTGTGGGCTGATCCGCCGCACGCCCAAGGGACGCCAGCTCACGCCCGCGGGCTATGCGCATCTGAAAATCACGCCACCGGCGAAAAAATCGTCTGCCGATATGCCGGAATTGTTTTGAGGTGTAGCTCAGGCTCTCCAGCCTGAGCCTATCCCACATAGCCCCGGCCTTGGCCGGGGCAGAGATTACCGAACGCTAAATTTGCGACTTTTATCGCTCAACGAGCGGATTTGGTTGTTCACGGATCACTGCCCCCGGCAAGTCGGGGGCTATATGAGAAGCGGCTTCCGATTCTCCGGAATTGTTTTGAACTATAGCGCCGGTCTTGTCTGAGGTCTCGTCGCGATCTCAGGTCGCTTTATTGATCTTATCCCTCCCTCAACTTCATTTACTCTGAGGATATTAAAAATTTGCTGCATCGGCTTTGGAAGCGATCTGCTGTCATAAGTATGCGTCTCCCAGGTTAAACCATCGCGAAAACTCACTATGACCAACCGGCCAAGTGGTGGCGACACGCTCTGGATCGGCAGATCTCTTACGGCTGACCACAGAGATCCAAAGTCTGCTTGTGATAGCTGCTTCCAGCCTCCACCCTGAATTGCCCAATCATAAACGTCTCGACGGTTGGTCACGCGTTCATCCAGGGTCACGAAATATTCATCGGCGTAAAGATCGCCATCTGGGAATGTTGAAATCACCAGGAAATTTCTTTGCTTATAATTCCATGCGTCATCGGTATTCAAACTCAGATAGTGCTTAAAACGATCAGTCTGCGGATATCTGGAGAAATCCGGGGTTGTCACAAAAAATATATAAACAATCCACCCGCATGCCAAAACGAACAATATGGCATACGACGCTAAATTGGCGAGAAAAACACCGCGGTGGACCAACGTTTTGTCGACAGTTGGCCAAGCCCAAAGACAAACTCGCCGTTCAAGCCAAACCGAAGCATAAAAACAAGGGATGAGCAACAGGGCCGCTGCGGTCGGAATGATCCAATATTGTCCTTCTGGTGCTGTCCATGCAATAGTTGCTAAAAAATAGAAAACGCCGAATATCGGCGCAAAATGATGATAATAATCTGCGAGCCTCTCAAGCGGCGCCATAACCACCAACTCAATTGCCAACATAAACAACCACGCCAGTGGAACACCAACGAATGTAGAAAGCAGATTGGCTTGCGTGATGCCGAGGAACGCTTTTCGATAGGACAATGGCACGCAGCGGCGAATGAGCAGCGCCTCCACGACAATGACCGGAATTAAGGCGCAGAGCATCAGCGGCCATTGGATGAAAATCATTGGTAAACCTAGATCTGCAAGCATATAAGAGGCACCCATCAGATATTGAGTTGACCATTAGCGGTCCGCCTCGACCGTGTGATACAGGCATGTTATCAGTGCAAACCGTGGTGGTCTAATTTAATTAATACAGGATGACGGTAGAAAACGCTTAAGATGTTAATGCTAATGCCCCGCCGAAGTCGGCTTTAGCGCGGCAAAAAACAAAACCGTTTCAACCGCCGGCGGCGACGTGTGGGTCAAAAACGTTGCCCCGATGCTGGTTGGGTTGCCCGCACTAATATCCGGCGAAAGCACAAAAAATTCCCCGGGTTCAATGGTCGCGGAAAATTGCAAATCGCCCGGAGATTCCGTAACCGGCTGATTCCCCTGAAGAACGCCCAGAGTATTCTGGCTGCGGGTGAAGGTCACCATTCCCATTTGAACCACCGGTTGGATGTCCAGATGCGTCGCCCCCGTGGCGGGATCGGTCATCGCCGCGATTTGCAGAGCGTTGTCGCAACTGCTGTAGGTCCGCAGGGCCAGCTCCGAATTCGGCGCACGATACGAAAGCAATTCATTCTGAATATTCTGCTGCAGTGGAACATCGGCCGGCTGCATCGTGCCGATCCGGTAAAAAATATTGGTAAATACCGACTGTTTCCCGCCGATCAGCTTCATCAGTTTACCCCACTGATCCACCCTTCCCGATTGGGCGCGAAAACCATTGAGTGAATAAATCGCCGCAGCGGAATTGCCCGCGGTTGTTGGCGTGAGGAGTTCCTGGACCTGCGGGTTTTGCGTAAACGTTCCCAGCGGCAGATCGGCTTTGATGACCTGCACATAAACCGGCAGCACCCGCTGGACCAGCGGTGCAGCCTGCTGTGCGGGCGGCACAATAGCCTGTTCGGCCGAAGTATTCTGCGGCGGGGCGCTTCCGCCGGAAGAATTGCAACCACTGACTAACATTGGAACCAACAAAACCACCGCAAGCCGGAAAGCGTTTCCAGCGCGGTAAATGATGTTCGGCAATGTCCACTGGTATTTCATAAGACTAAAGAATAAGGCCGCAATAAACCACATGCCAACAAAAAATCCAGCGCCGTAGCCGCCGCAGTTTTTCCTTTTTAACTTTTATTTTTTCCTTCAACCGGGGTCTGGGGCTTTTTGATTACCGATGCTGCGATAGAGATCGCCAGCACCACGCCGATGAACGCCAGCGACCAGGGAACCGTTATCCGCAATTCGCCCGCGGCGCCAAAAAGCCGTTCCACGCCGGGCAGCAGCATCTTCACGCCGATGAACGCCAGAATGACCGCCAGCCCGACTTTGACGTACTTGAGTTTCTGCATCAAAGGCGCCAGCACAAAGTACAACCAATGCAGCGCCAGCACGGCGAACACATTGCTCGATATTACGATCATCAGGTCTTCGGTGATGCCCAGAATTGAAGGTATCGAATCCAGCGCAAAGAGCACATCCGTCAGCGCGATCAAAATCATGACTAAAAGCAAAGGCGTCGCATAGCGCCTGCCATCCTGAAGGACAAACAGGCGGTTGCCGTCATACATATGCGTCAGCGGAACCCAGCGCGAAATAACGCGCGGAACCGCCGCGCCAAATTTCCATTCCTTGGGGTTTCGATAAAACATCATGATGCCCGCGAAAACCAGAAACGCGCCAAGAACATAAAACAAAAGCGGAATGTGAATCACCAGACTCAGGCCGGTTAAAATCAGCAGCACACGCAGCACGATCGCCCCCAAAACCGCCCAGAAAAGTACGAACCCCTGGCTTTCCAGCGGCGTCTGGAACGCGTGCATCAGCAGCACGAAAAGCATGACATTGTCCGCACTTAAGCCCAATTCCAGTAAATACCCGGTGGTGTATTCCAGAAAAGGCGAAGCAGACCATGGCCCGATCGCGTCTTGAGTAGAACCGGCCAGACCAAGCCAATGATGTTCGTATGCGAAGTGCAGCCACACGCCGAAGGCCAGCGCGATCCCCACCGGAATCAGGCACAGCAGCAGCGCGATCTTGACTGGTAGTTTCATCCGGCGGCGATGGGGCATCGCCAGATCCATAATGAGCAGCACCACAGCCAATAATAAAAATAATCCCCATGCCGCCCAGATCACATCGGGCCTCCGGCGCCTTGCGGCGCCGCTTGCAACTCTGCTCCCATCAGTGAGTCATTGTCAAAGTTTTTCACCGGCGGCCAGTAATAGAGCAATTGCTGGACAAATTTCAGATATCCCTGGTCGAACGTGTTCAAGTCCGGTCCAAAATAGGCTTTCATATAAATCGGTCCGCTGATCCGGTTCCAGCGAATGCTTTGAATCGCCAGGTCATGCGGCGTAAGCTGGCCATCGTGAAGCGCCGGGTCCAAAAGCAACCCCAGTTTGCCCGTTCTGGCCGCATCCAGCATCGCCAGCAGGTTCTGCCGATAGGATGTGCTTTCAATGTACAACGTTAAAGACCAGAGCTGGGCATAGTAAGCCTGCACATATTGGGGCTGCATCACAACGATGTCGCCGGCCTGTATGGCCGCGAACTGTTGCATCGGCAAAAGATTATCATCCTGCACTGCGGCCCTAAGCGCCGTCCACCGCTGATAATTTTGCCACGGATCAAAAACCGGCTCGCCGTTCACCCAGCTCATTTGTTCATTTTGCGTGCCGATTCCCTCATCGATCCACGCCGGCAGGTGATCTTTGAGCGCCCAGTAACTGAACTGATGCCAGCCTTCATGAGCCACGACGGAAAGCACTTCATCGGTAGTGCTGCGGAAGGTTGCAAAAACGCCATTCCGGGTAAAACCGCCCTGATATATATGCAGGTATGTTGTTGCCTGATTTCCCGTGTTTTCCACGACATATTCCTGCCATTCCCCGCGGTCACTGAAAACATAGCCGTTGAGGGGCGGTAAAGTTCCCACGTTGGGAACCAGTTGCATAAACCGCGCGTAATCGGCCTCCAGTACGCGTGCCAGCATTTGCCGCACGGCCTGATCCTGAATGGTGGTGTGAATGCGGTAGTGGGCTGTAAAAATAATCACGCCGCCGTCGGGGCCATCAGGCCACGGGCGAACATCCAGCGGCGCCGCGGCCAGCGTCGCGCGGTCGGCATCGGTGATGCCGGCGGGCCAGGTGTCGCTGGGGGCGCAACCCGCCAGCGCGCAGGAAAACATGGCCAGCATTGCCAGAAGCAAAATGGAAAATAGAAATTTACCCAATCTCATGGCCGACATTATGAGTGACCAGAAGCGTTAGACAAGCAAAATACCCACAACCAGATTATTCGCCTTAGCGAACCTCATCTTTGTCCCTAGGATTCATCAGACAGGCCTTAATAATATAACTGAAACAAAATCCCTGAAGCAGCGTTTATGCAGATCGTGAGGAGCAAGTGGCCGGGTAAATTCGCAAGGGTGTCCGTGCGGCGGCGATCGCTCAAAAGTCTTAACCTTTATATTTGTTGAGGAGTATGTTCATGCAAAAGTTAATGAGTCTTTTTTTGGCGCTGGTTTTGTTCGCAGGGCTTGCCGTCATTAGTCCATCACTGATTCGCGCGGATGACAGCACCGCCACCGCGACCGGTACCATCACTGGAACAGTGGTCGATGCCAACGGCAACCCGGTTGCCGGCGCCAAGGTCATGGCCAAGCTTACCAAGCGCGTTGCCGGCGCTGCCAAAATTCCTGCCGTCACCACCGCCGACGACGGAACCTTCACTATTAATAATGTTCCGGATGGAAAATACTCAATTACCGTCAAAGACAAAACCGCCGGTAAAGGCAAGGCGGATAAGCCGGTTACCATTACCAACGGTTCCACGGAAGATGCTGGAACCATTACGCTTACCCCGCCTAACACCGATAATGGCGGAAACGCGGGGGGCAATGGTGCGGATAACGGTGCCAATAACGGCGGTAATGGTGGCGGTCAGCCACAATAAGTCTCATTTTGTTCAAAAAAGAATAAAATACTGAATCCCCGTAAGTCTTAATGATTTACGGGGATTTTTATCGATTTAGCGTCATTTTGTCCTCTTGCATCTGAAAAACTCGATGAAACCTTTTATTTGGCGGCGCGTATTACTGGATGTTGAATATTCCGCAGGCGATCCGTAGCGATCGGCGCGGAGGAAAACGCAAGAGTTAACCATAAAGGAGATTACAAATGTCTAAACTCTGGCAATCACTTACTGTTCTTGCCCTGTGTATGGGCGTGGCGCTGGTAGCGCCGCGGATAACCAAGGCCGATGATTCAACGCCTGCGGCCACCGGAACTATTACTGGTAAGGTCGTTGATTCCGACGGTAACGCCGTCAGCGGAGCAATGGTCATTGCCCACGAAATTCCCGCTAATGCCAGCGGCGATCAGGCCGACAATAACAATGGTGGCGGCGGCGGCGGCGGTGGTGGTGGACGTCGTGGCGGCGGTGGCATGGGAATGCTGCTCGGCGGTGCGACTCCTCAGGCTGGTCAAACCACCTGGATCGCCGTAGGCATCACAGCCACAGGCGATGATGGCACCTTCACTCTCGATAATGCTCCCGTAGGCAACTATCAAATCATGGTCACTGTTCCACGTCAGCGCGAAATGGGCCGCAGCGAAAATCCCATCGCGGTTAGCGCCGGCGCCAGTGCCGATGCCGGCACGATTACCGTCCAAGGCTTCGGCGGCGGTGGTGGTGGTGGCGGCGGCCGTAACGGCGGCGGCGGCGGTGGCGGCGGTGGCGGCAATGGTGGTGGTAACGGCGGCGGCGGTGGCAATCCACCTCCTCCTCCCCAATAACTTAAAGAGTGCAGCTAAAACTGAGCCAAGCGCCAAAGTCCCGATTTCTCCCCCAACGGCTCAGTTACGCCCCCTCGGGGCAAGCTTCCCCGTATGTTCCCAAAGCATGCGGGGTTTTTTTATGCGCAGCAAAGCCCCGGGATTTCCTGCCGGGCCATTGCGCCAAATTGTTGCGCTCGTGTTAGACTTTATCTGATGCCGGAAAAAACTTTTCAATCCATCGCAATTATCGGTACGGGCTTGCTCGGCGCTTCGCTGGGTCTGGCGATCAAGGAGCGCAAACTCGCCGATCGTGTCATCGGCATTGGCCGGCCGGGCTCGGTTTCTCATACAACCGCGCACAGCCGCGGCGCACTTGATCACGCTGATACTGAACCATCAGCCATAAAAAATTGCGATCTTGTAATCGTCGCCGTTAATGTCGGGAAATTTGCGGAAATCTTCCGGCAGATCGCGCCACATCTTAAGTCCGGGGCCATTGTTACCGACGTGGGTTCAACCAAAGAGCGCGTGATGCGCTGGGCCGCACGCGATTTGCCGCGCCGCGCTATTTTTGTTGGTTCGCATCCCATGGCGGGCTCGGAAAAGCGCGGGCCGGAATTCGCCCGCGCCGATTTGTATCAAAACGCTTTGTGCCTGATCTGTCCGCCGAAAGTGCGCGGAAAAAATGCCGACCGTCAGGCTAACGCCATCGATCGGGTGGAACATTTCTGGAAAGCTTTGGGGATGCGCACGTATAGGATCGACCCGGTGTTGCACGATCGGTGGGTTGCCGCGATCAGTCATCTGCCGCACGCCGTGGCGTCTGTATTGGTGAATGCCGCGGCCAAAGAGCCTGAGGCGTTTATTGCCATCGCCGGCGGATTTATGGACACGACGCGCATCGCGGCAGGCGATCCAGCGATGTGGACGGACATTTTTATGACGAACCGCAAGGCGCTGTTGGCGTGGTTAAAAGAATTTTCCGGCAATCTCAAGAAACTTCAAACCGCCATCCGCCGCAACGACGCCGCGGCGGTAAGCGAATTTCTGACCCAAGCGCGGGATGTGAGAGAGAAAGTTCACAGCCAGAAGTAAGCCACAGAATACACAGATTTCAGATAGCAGATTACAGCTTGCACAATTGAACCGTGAAAGAATCGCCGGGTTTTAGATCCAATGAAAATAGAGCAGGGCCAGGGCGGAACAGATGAGCGTAAGCGTCGCGCCGGCCTTGAGATATTCCGTGAAGGCCAGGCGGATCGAAAAAGTTTTGGCCTGTTCGGACACAATGAGATTGGCGATCGAGCCAAGCAGCGTGAGATTGCCGGCGAACGTACTGATCACGGCCAGCAAATACCAGGTATTGGTGCTGGTTTGCGGGGCAAGGGCGGATTTAATCAGCAGCACCGCGGGAACATTGCTGACAATATTGCCCAATATCAGCGTGACGCCGGCAAGGGAAACGTGGGAATTAAGCGAGATGCCGGCCTGCTGGAGCCAGTCAAACGCCGGTTGAATCAGATGATTTTGCTGCGCGTCGCCGATAACGATAAACAATCCAATAAACAGCAAAATCAAATTCCAGTCGACCAGGGCCAGAAGATCCGACGTTTTGGTTTTGCGGGAAATAAGTATCAGGCCTGCGGCGGCCATGGCCGCGACTTGACGCGGCAAGTTCAAAACGTCGCCAAGAATCATGGCGATCAAAAGCAAACCCATGATTAAAAGCGCCTTGGTGATCAAATCCCAATGCTGGGCCGGATGGGGTTTATGGGTGGGGTTTGCCGGCCCAGGCGAGTGTTTCACTTGCGCCCGGAGCTGATGACGGTAAATCAATCGTATGGCGGCATAATTGAGCAGCAGGCAAACCACGATCAGCGGTATGACCGTAATTGAATAGCGAAGAAATGACAGATGCGCGGTCTGGCCGATGAGAATGATCTGAGGATTGCCAATCACCGTGGCCGCGGAGCCGATGTTGGACGCCGTAACCAGCGCCATCAGAAATGGAATCGGGTCGCGCCTGGCGCGAAGCAGCGCGCCGCAGAGGACCGGGGTAAAAATCAGGCAGATCACATCATTGGCGAAAAGCGCGGAAAGCAAAGCGGAGGAAAAAATAACGCCGCCCAATAGCTGCGTTGGCCTGTGCGATGCGGCGACGATTCGACGCATCACCCATTCGTAAAAGCCCGCCAGACGAAGCTGAGCGGAAATGACCATCATGCTGACCAGCAGAAACAGCGTGGGAAAATTGATCTGGGCGATGGCGTCGTCAAAGTTCATACGCCGGGTTAACACCACGGCGATGCCGCCAAGAACGGCAATGCCGGTGCGATCGAGCCGCGTGCCGGGAATCGCCCCCAGGGCCAGGCCAATATAGGTGGCGGCGAAGATCAGGGCGTCGGGCCAGTAAACAGCGCCCGGCGCAGCAAGATAAGACCAGTTCACTTATTGGCCCCGTTGTTATTGTTCGAGCCACCTAACCCGTTGAGCAGATTGCCGACGGCATTGCCCGCGCCCTGAAGAACTCCGCCCGCGCCGTTGGCTGAATTTTCAAACAGGTGCGTACCGGATTTGAGGGCGTTCTTAATCTGGTCGTTGTTAAGCGCGGCGACAATGATCTGCTGGGTGATCTGGCCGATCAGATCGGCAATCCGCATCGGGCGGCCATTCGGATTGGTCGGCTGGTCCATTTCGATCTGGTTAAGCGGAATGGTCACAGGCGCCGCCGTACCGAAACGGTAAATGACCACCGTATTGGTCAAAAGCACGCGACCGACGTCGAGTTGCTTACCCGAAGAAGATGAGCTGGAAGAAGATTGATTGGAAGACGAAGAGGAGTTTTTGTTGAGCTTGTCCTGAATGTCATCGAGATTGCTGCGAAAACCGTTTTGATCGACGTATATCTGGAGGCCATTAATCGTGATATCGGGGATTTTAATGGTGCTGGTAAGCAGCGAGCCGGTGTCCACGGTGACGGAACAGGAGCCCATATTCAAAAACGTGTTGTCAGGATAGTTGGGAACGTTGGCGATCGTGAGTCCGCTGAGCGTTAAGTGCCCGGCAAAAACATTCAGATTGGCGCTGGAGAGCGTCGTCTGAACGCCCAGGGCGGTGGTGCCTTCTTTGTTCACGACTGTACAGATGATGGAATTGATCGAGAACCAGACAACCACCAGCAGAACGACGATAAGAAGCGCCGCGCCGATGAGAATACTTTTGACTAATTTTCCTTTGGTCATTTTTCGTCTCCTGTTTATGTGCGAAAGGACAATAAAGATGCCCAGAGTTTACCACGTTATTTTGAGTCTGTGACTACTTTATTGAACAATACCTTAGAGCAGTTCCACTCCAGCTATAGCGTCCGCGTCGCTTGAAGCGACCCTTACGGGTTGGCACAGACGGGGTCGTCCGCTGCGTCATCGCTGAGCGACGGGGTTTGGCAAACCCGCCTTGTCGCTCTTGCTTGCGGCCAATCCCGTCTACACCAACGCAGACGCCATATCTGTAGTGGAAATGCTCTAGCCAGCGGGCCACCAGAAGAAGGCATAATATTTATATAAGCGAAAACAACAGCCGCTTTTGACGCGAAATTTATTTCAATAGAACTATATTTAACATATTGTAACTATTTGCGTGGTGCGCCGTATTACTCAGTAAGAAGGTTGAATGAATGCCGGCCACGGGCCGGGGCAACCGGAAAAAGATGAGCCCGTGCAGGGCTCGAAAGTAAGGAGAAGCACATGTTTGGCAAGACACTCACAGGATTAATGGGCAAAAAAATGCTGGGAATCAAACTGGCATTAATCGGCGGCACAGGCGCATTGCTGCTGGCCGCTTCAGCGCCCGCCCAGGCAAGCAATGTAAGGATCGGAGTCGCACTCAACCTGGGCGGGCTGATAGGTCCGCCGGTCGTGGCCACAGCTCCGGCGCAGGTGGTTTATACGTCAGGACCGGCAATTCCGACCCCAGCGCCAGTTTGTTATGCGCCGCAGGCCACGGTGATTTATCAATCGGCGCCGGTGTATTACCCGGCGTATCACCCGGACTTTCGTTTCTGGGCGTCTCACAATGACCACCATTTTGCAGGCTATGGATGGGGTCAGCGGTTTGGAAACCGTCGATAAAAAGTGAGCCGTCAGGAACATTCGGCCCCGGGGGCGAGGGAATCGCTCCGGGGTTTTTTAATGGAGGCCTGTCATGTTTATTACTTCAATGATTCAGTTTGTATGGGATTTATTCCTGCGCCGGCGATACGTATGGATGATCTTGCAATGCGTCGTGCTGCAGATCTTGATGAAGTAACGCTGGCGCCGCAAAAAATTTGGCCACAGAGGGCGGCGCGTCCCGCGCCGAGAATTTAGAACAGGTGATCAGGAGAACAGTAGAGCAAATAAGGATGCAGAAAAAAATTATTTCTACCACAATGACACGACGACACAGCGGAGGGGATAGGGAATAGGTGACAGGGGACAGTGAATGATCCGGAGATTGCGCCGATTAACACAGATTTTTCATCGCAACGACGGCGGCATTTCGTTCCTGAATGTCCTAACTATGTAGTCGGGTTTATTGCTCCTATTTTTGGCCTTCTAAGCGCTACAACGTTACAAAGGCTTATTTTATAGTGTATTTTGCACTTTTTGATCCGCAACATGATTAGTGCTTGTTGCGCCTTTAAGAGTGGAGGAAACATCACTATTTTCAGGGGTTGTTGCGCTGTAGCGGTTGGATTTTTCCTAAGAACCTCTAACAAAATGAGACGGGGCCGCGACATCGGCGGCGTGGCCACAAGCCAAACAGCTTCGATGAAGCCCGAATTACAATATAATAAAGCGAGGAGGAGCGACGCCGGATTCGGGGCCAGGAAGCCTTGTCCCGAAGGGTTTGGCCTCCAAGCGGCCATCTTCGGCGTCATCGCTCCTCGCCATATTATCTTTCGAATATACACTCGTCGCTCTTCCTTGCATCTATCCACTTGGAGGCCAAACGCGGCTCCCGCCTCATTTTGTTAGAGGCTCAGACCAAAAGTGTAAGAGAACGATTTTGCCACAGAGAACGGCGGCCTTGCCGCCGAGTCGGGAGTTGTGAGACGGGAGCGACGGCGCGGCAAAGCCACGCCGAGAGAGTAGAACAGTGGATCAGGCGAACAGTGGAGCAAATATGGATGTTCGCAAAATTGCGAACGCGCGGGGGGAGGTGGCTACATTTTGTTGCTCCAGGTCCAAAGATATACAGCCTTATCATCCCTGTTATTTTGGGCCTTCTAAGCGTGACAGTGTGACAAACCCTTAATTTCCAGCATATTTTGCATTTTTCAAGTGTGACATCATTTTCATTTGTCACGCTTAGAAAAGTGAGAAAGACTCTATATTTACCGATGTTGTCACGTTGTCACGGTTGGATTTTTCCTGCTTTAGTCCAGAGAGCGCAGCAAAACGATCCACAGAGATTACGCGGTTCGACTGAGCTCACCGAAGTCAGATTGGCGCAGAGTGAACATCGAAGCACAAATGCTACGGCACCGCTTGATATTTACTTGTCAAAGAACCGGCTTTAAGAGGCTCTGATACTGAATAGGGAAACCAACCCCCACGGCGCGGCAAAGCCACGCCGAGTTCTGAGTCGGGAGACGGGAGACGGGAGCGACGGCGCGGCGAAGCCACGCCGAGAATAGGTGAATTAAGAACAGTGGATCAGGAGAGCAAATATGGATGTTCGCAAAATTGCGAACGCGCTAACTGAGCATTGCGGAAATTGGCAGCGGCAAAATACTAGCTGCACCACCGTTTCACTCTATATCTACATTTAATCAGCAACCTAGAGAGGTTGCTCTACATATTCCGATCATTCATCGCCGAAGTGTTCCGGGGTGTGATAGTTAGGGCTTTCGCGCGTGATGGTGACGTCGTGCGGATGGCTTTCGATCATGCTGGCGTGCGTGACGCGCACGAAACGCGCCTTGGCGTGTAATTCTTCAATGTTGTGAGCGCCGCAATAACCCATGCCGGCGCGCAGCCCGCCAATCATCTGATAGACAAAATCGCCCAGCGGCCCGCGGTAATGAACGAGGCCTTCGACTCCTTCCGGAACCAGTTTGCCGGTTTGCCGCACACCCGATTGGCCGTAACGGTCCGCGGAACCCTGGACCATGGCGCCCATGGATCCCATGCCGCGATAACTCTTGAAGCGCCGGCCGCGGCGCAGCACCAGTTCGCCGGGGCTTTCATCAAGGCCCGCGAACAGGGATCCCATCATGACGGTGTGGGCGCCGACGGCGAGGGCCTTGGTGATATCGCCGCTGTGGCGTATGCCGCCGTCGGCGATGATCGGAACGCCGGCGGGCCGGGCGACTTGGACGACATTCATGATGGCGGTGATCTGCGGAACACCCACACCGGTGACGATGCGGGTGGTGCAGATGCTGCCGGGGCCGATTCCGACTTTGAGACCATCGGCGCCGGCGTCTATCAGGTCACGAGCCGCGTCGCCGGTGGCGATGTTGCCGGCGATCACGTCGATGGAAAAACGTTTCTTGATTTCGCGCACGGTCTGGATCACGTTGCTGGAATGCCCGTGCGCGGTGTCCACGACCAATACGTCCACGCCCTTTTCAATCAGGGCCGCTACGCGATCGTATTGCATGACGCCAACGGCGGCGCCAACACGCAACCGGCCGCGGGCGTCCTTGCAGGCGCGGGGAAACTGGTGCGTCTTGTCGATGTCGCGCATGGTGATCATGCCCCTGAGGCGGCGGCCGGCATCGACGAGCAGCAATTTTTCCACGCGCGCTTCATTGAGAATAATTTCCGCCTTGTCGAGTGTGGTATCAGGCGGCGCGGTGATCAGGTTGGTGCGCGTCATTAACTCGCGGACGGGGCGGTTGTCGTCGCCATCAATGAATTTCATGTCGCGGCGGGTGAGAATGCCCACCAGCTCACTGGCGTCGCCGGAAACAATCGGAATGCCGCTGATATATTGTTCCTTCATGATTTGCCGCGCCCGGCCCACGGTGGCCTCCGGCCCAAGCGTGACCGGATCGGTAATAATGCCGTTGGCGGACCGTTTTACTTTTTCCACTTCGCGGCACTGAACCTCCACGGACATATTTTTGTGAATGCAGCCAAGCCCCCCCTCCTGGGCCAGAGCAATGGCCAGGGAAGCTTCGGTGACCGTGTCCATCGGAGCGGAAAGCAGCGGCAAGTTAAGCTCAATGTTGCGCGTGAGGCGCGTGCGAACGTCGGCCTCGGCGGGCACAAAATCGCTGCGGGTGGGGACCAGCAACACGTCGTCGAAAGTAATGCCTTCGCCAAAGATTTTAGGGTGGTTTTCCATGTGACAATGATGCACATTTAGCCCATCACTGTCAATGGCCGCATTAGAGGTGACAGGATATAGGGCACAGGCCACAGTTTAAGGAAAAAGTAAAAAATAAAAAGGTAAAAGATCCTTAGAGCAGTTCCACTCCAGCTATAGCGTCTGCGTCGCTTAAAGCGACCCTTCGGGTTGGCACAGACAGGGTCGTCCGCTGCGTCATCGCTGAGCGACGGGGTTTTGCAAACCCGCCTTGTCGCTCTTCCTTGCGACCAACCCCGTCTACACCAACGCAGACGCCATATCTGGAGTAGAAATGCTCTAGTGGCTCTTAGATGGTATCGGAAGAACTTTTAATACAGAACGCTGAAACGACGTTGGACAATTGCTTACACATTGCGCATCGTTAAACTACGATGTTGGTTATAGGCCAGAGGAGTAGGATGTTATGAAGATTTGGCGATTTGCAGGGTCAACGGTACTTGCAGCGCTGGTTTGTTTTGCAGCGATACCCGCGGCCCGCGCCCAAACACCGGGCGCTTCTGCTTCGGCGCCGCTGGCGGGCTATGTTCCTTCCGGGGCCTTGGTTTATTTCGGCTGGGCCGGGCAACCGTCGGATTGGCCGGGGTATTCGGGGTCGCGATTTCAAACATTTCTAACCAACAGCCACCTCGGCGCATTAGTCCAGCCGATTTTTAACGGTTTTGTGCAGGCGCAGGCACAGAATAACCCGCTCATGGGTTTGATTCTTGCCCAGGCCGTCAATGATGTAAACACGATTTTATCCCATCCTTTTGCTTTATACGTGATGCAGGTTGGGCCCGCGAGCGCCGGAGGAAAACCGATTCCCCGGATCGGGCTTATCATCGACGCCGGCGCTGATACATCCGGCATTTTGCAGATGATCAATATGGGAAAGACGGGTCCGGATCACATGATCGGCAGTGCCGGGAATATTGTTTACGACCTGATTAATCCGACTGCAGATATGGAAAGCCTTGCGAGCGGCAAATTCGACCATCTGGTTGCGCCGTTGTCCGGCGACGAACGATTTGATAGCGCGCTGGCCGACGGTCCGTCCCAGCCGGCTTATGCGCTTTATGTGAACCTGGCGGAGTTGCGCACGCAGGCCGCCGCAATGACGGCATCGCCGGACGTTCCACTCGGCATTCAGAGCTTTTACAAAACAGTTGATCCGTTCGCGCCTCTGGCGGCATACACGACGCTGGGTTTCTCCGGCGGCCTGGTGAACGGCAATTCAGTCACCGCGGAATTTCTCGGCGGTTCGTACGCCGGCGGCAATGGCACCACCGATATCGAGCACCTGCTGCACATTGTACCGGTTGACTCGCCTGACCTGGCGACATTTACGCTTGATCCCGGCGCCATGTACGACTGGGTGGAATTCATGGCTAATCAGGTCGGCGGAAATGAAGCGGATATGATCAACAGCTCCATCGAGCAGGCCAATTCCATGACCGGTCTGGACCTGAAAAACGATCTGCTGGCCTGTCTGGGGCCGCATTGGCTGTTTTATCATTCCAACACCATGCAGGAAGAAGGCTGGCGCGGCGACGTGCTGGTCAATCATTTGAACGATGCGGAAACGCTGGAGCAGAACCTGGAAATTGTCGGGCCGATGGTAGTGCTCGGCCTGAACGCCTATCTGCACCAATCCGGATACCAGGGGCCGCCGGGCAAACTTCATCAAATTAATATGGGAGGCGTCATTATCAACAGCGTCCAGACGCCTGACCTATCGCCATCCTGGATGATTTATGGGGGAGACTTTTATTTTGCGCTGTTTCCGATTCCGCTTGAGCAGGTTGTTCGCGTACACCATGGAGGGGAATCCATTCTCGATGCGCCGGGTTTTAAGAACATGTTGGCGCAAGTCGGGGCTCCGGCGGATTACGCCGGGGTTTCATATACCGATGCGCCCGATCTGGTATCTCAGGGTTATCTGTTTCTTCAGTCGCTGATACAGACGGCCCAGGCCGCGGGCGGACCGGCCACGGCCCTGGTTGTGATTCCATCGCTTACGAGCATTTTTCCCGGCCTTGATGAATTAAAGGCGATGCTTATTCCCTCCGGATCGGTAAGCTGGAACGATGCGAAGGGTTTACACACGCGCAGCATCAGCGCGTTTCCGGGCAGCTTTTTGCTTACGCCACAATCGTTTAGCGTGGAATTGAATTTGTTTAGTCCGGCAAACGCGGCGATTATCAATGCGCTTTCGCGCGTGTATCTTCTGGTTGCGCCGCGCACCGTGACCACTACCGCCCCGGCGGCGCAAGCTTCCACTTCGCAACCATAAGCGGCCACGCTAATCGGCCTGCACGTCGGTTTTCATGATTTCCGCGAGTAAAACGGTTGCGAATGAGCCCGGCGGCAGGCTAAAACCAACCTGAATAAACGGCCCGCGTTCGTCTGTACCCGCACCTAAATCCGGCTCTTTGGGGAAAAAGCGCATGGCGCGGCGCGACCCTTTGGCTTTTTCTGATCGCGGCAGACGGAAGGCTTCCGGATTCAGGCCGTGTTCGGAAAGCACGCTGGCCTCCATTGCCGCCGGCTCACCCTGCGGTTCGGTCATGCGATAACCGAACATGGGCCCGGAGGGGGAAATTTCTTTTGCGTCAGCGCGCGGCTGCTCGGTTTGGGCGTCCGCTTCAGTCGGGCCGACCAGAAAGACCGCTCCGTTTTCATGTATCCAGGCCAGATCGCCGGGGAGAATCTGTCCCAGACGGCTGAGCCTTTTTTCCAGCGTTTGGTTGAATAAATGCGCCTGCAGAGCGCTGATTAAAAGCCGTTTGAGCGTCGCGTCCACGGCGTGCAGCGCTTTTTCGTAATGGTCCGGTTTTTTGACCAGGATGCTCAGGGCGCGCCGCTCTTCGCGCAGATGTCCGGGCCAGTGCGCCAGCGCCAGGTCAAAATGTTTTTTCATGTAATGGCGCCGGGCCTGAAGCACCGAACCGTGATCGCGCTCGGGATCGGGATCGCCCAGCCAGCGATCCATGAATTCTTTGGCATCGCCGCGCAGCAGGACCAGGCCCAGCAGGTGATTGTCGCCGCGCATGCCGAACCGCTGCGGGCCGAAAAAATTAGGCACGCCGCTATTAATCAACCGGCGCAGAATTTCCTCAGCGCGGTGCAGCGAATCCGTCACCGATCCGCCATGGGCGACCCAGTCGTCATGCCGGATTTTGATGATAAAACGATTTCCCGCGAGGTGTCCGATTTTGATCTTGTTGCGGTGCCGCGTGATTTCGATGATCCGCGCGTTGGGCAACTCCAGGCCGCGCAGCCGATCGGAGGGCAGGCCGAAAATGGAAAACCTCTGCCGCGTCACGGCGCGGGCGTCTTTTAGCCCGGCGTAGCCGATGTCCATGGCTTTTACGCCCAGTGCCCGGGCCAGAGAATTTTTTATTTCCAGCGTGGTGGCGCCGGATTTTTCGATCAATATGTAGCAATGCTCGCCGACGCCGCCGGCTGGATAGAGAGGGATTTCTTCGACGATAAAATCCGCGGGATGGTCCTTGATTCGCCCGCCGATGCCCGGAAGATCGCCGGTTAAATACGCACTACTCATGAAAACCTTTTATCAGTTTTGGACGCGAGGCCGGCGCCGCGGTGCGGGGGTTACAAACTTCCCGCCTGCCGGAGCATGCCGCCGTCCATAAAGAATGTTGAACCCGTGCAATAGGAGGCTTCATTCGAGGCCAGCCAGGCGGCCAGCCCCGCGATTTCCTCGGGTTTACCCCAGCGGGAAAGCGGAATTTCCGCCAGAAGCTGCGCTTCGATTTGCGGGTTGGCTTCCACGTCTTTGTCGATGGGCGTAAAAATCGCGCCGGGGCCGATGTTGTTGACCGTGATCTGATGCGGCGCCAGTTCCACCGCGATGGTGCGCATCAGCATGCGCAGGCCGCCTTTGCTGGCGCAGTAAGGGGCATTGGTGAGCATGGGCAAATCTTCGTGCACGGATGAAATGTTGATGATACGCCCGCCGCGCTTCTGTTGGATCATTTGCCGCGCAGAGACCTGCGAACAAACGAACGGCCCAATGAGATTGACGGCGAGGATTTTTTGGAATTGCTCCACGGGAAATTCCACAAACGGGTGCTTAAATTCGATTCCCGCGTTGTTGACCAGAATGTCGAGTCCGCCGAAGGTTTTTACCGCGGTGTCCACGAGAGTCTGCACCTGTTGCGGACTGGACACGTCCGCGTTGACGGCTGTTGCCCTGCCGCCGATGGCTTTTATTTTCCCCAGTGTTTCATCGGCGCTGCCCGGCTTGCCGACGTAGTCGATCACCACGGCAGCTCCTTCCTGTACGAATCGCAAAGCGATAGCCTGTCCGATTCCCGTGGCTGCTCCGGTAACAATGGCTGTTTTATTCTGCAGTTTCATAATTGTCCCATATAAATTATGTCAACGTTTAGAGGCTCTTAACACCGCGGACTTTCAACCGCCGGTGCATTGGAGAATTCTACCCGATTTTTTGTTCGCGAAAAGTTATGTTCACATAGAAAAGGGGTGGATATGCCCCCTGTGAAAGCGCCGCTCCTCAGGCGGTCTTCTTGAATTTATGGGCTTTTTGGCAAAAACCGGCCGATATAACCAATGATGGTAGCTGGAGGGACTACTGCGCTTTGGCGCAATGTTGTATAGTTGTAGTCGTAGCATCTCGGCCTCGGTGGGTTGTTATAAGAGGTCCCAGATGACCTTTATGCCTAAGGGATTTCGGAGAGACGTTTCTTAGAGCCTCTAACAAAATAAGATAGGGCCGCGACGCTGGGAATTTTGGTCCCAGACAAGGAGCTTCGACGATGCAAGTATTACAATACAATACAGCGAGGAGAAGCGACGCCGTATGGGGCCAAAAGGCACCGCGTCCCGAAGGGTTGGGCCGCAAATGGCCCATCTGCGGCGTTGTCGGCCCTCGATGTATCATCCTTCGGATACGGCTTCGGGCCTCCGCCTAGCATCTGGGCCATTTGCGGTCCAACGCGGCTCCTAGCTTATTTTGTTAGAGGCTCTCATGCGTGTTCTGGTTGTCGACGGCGATCGAGTTGCACTCACCCTGATTCGTAATACGCTAACCAACGCCGGTTATGAAGTACTCATCACGGATAATTGTGAAGAAGCTTTAAGCATCGTCAATCAGGGGCTTTGTCATCTTGTGGTGACCGACTGGGACGTCGACAAGCCGGATAGCGGTCTGCATTTGTGCCAGTTCATACGCCGCGAGGAATTCTGGGGTTACGTTTATCTGATCCTGCTGACATCCCACAACGAACCGGCGGATCGTGTGCGCGGACTTACCGCCGGCGCTGATGATTTTATCGGCAAGCCCTTCGACCCCGACGAACTTGTCGCCCGCGTGCGCAGCGGTGAACGCGTTCTGTCGATGGATACGCGCGACGTGGCCATTTTTGCGATGGCCAAACTGGCCGAATCGCGCGATCCGGAGACCGGCATGCATCTGGAGCGTGTCCAGGGTTATTCGCGCCTGCTGGCGCAGGACCTGGCGTGGTCGCCGCGTTTCCAGAGTTCTGTCACCGCCAATTTCATCCGCTGGATTTACCTGACCAGCCCGCTGCACGACATCGGCAAGGTCGCGATTCCCGATTACGTTTTGCTCAAGCCAGGCCGGCTTACCGATCGCGAGTTCGCCCTGATGAAAACGCACACGACGCTGGGGGCCAATACGATTGATATTGCGCTGCGGAAATTTCCCGACGCCGAGTTTTTGCGCATCGCGCGCGAAATCACGGCTTCGCACCACGAACGCATTGACGGCACGGGATATCCCACGCAGGTTCGCGGAGAGGAGATTCCGCTGAGCGGGCGCATCGTCGCGGTCGCCGATGTATATGACGCGCTGACTTCCCGCAGGCTTTATAAGGATGCTTTCAGCCATGAAATCGCGCGTTCGATGATCGTCGCCGGCGGCGGTACGCAATTTGACCGCGACGTGGTTCAGGCGTTTTTGCGCAATGAAGACGCGTTTCAGGACATCCGCGACCGGTTCTCCGAAGCCCCGCCAGAGATTACTTAGAGCAGTTCCACTCCAGCTATAGCGTCCGCGTCGCTTGAAGCGACCCTTACGAGTTGGCACAGACGGGGTCGTACGCTGCGTCATCGCTGAGCGACGGGGTTTGGCAAACCCGCCTTGTCGCTCTTGCTTGCGGCCAATCCCGTCTACACCAACGCAGGCGCCATATCTGTAGTGGAAATGCTCCAGCCACAGAGCGGCTGTGTTGTTTGTCAACAGGTTTTTGCGAGTTTGTCTTCCCATGGTTTCCCCGATTTTAAAATAGCGTTCAAGGTAATGAGTAGTTTCCGAAGGCAGGCGATCATCATGACCTTAAATACCTTGCCTT
>DATJSN010000036.1:0-16731 GCA_035504095.1 Phycisphaerae bacterium
TGGAGGCTTCGAGTTCAAGATTGGCCTGATCTACCGAGCCCTGATATTGGGCGACTATTTCCGCCTTTTTTTGCGCCACCCAGGCATCCACTTCTTTCATATCGTCGCTGGTAAGCGACGCCTGTGCCGCATGAAGCATCAGTATGTCGTCGACTTTCCCCTGCACCTGCTGCCCTATGGCCTGGACAATCTGTTCGCGGAAATAATCTTCCGTACGGCTTTGCGCTGCGGCCGTTTTAAGCTGATCGGCTATCGGATTCAGAACATCGCTTACAAAGATCGGCATGCCGTTGACGGTCCCCAGAAGCCCAGCTACCGAGAGCACCTGGCCTGGTTGCGGCTCCGGACCGGCCTGGATGTCCGGAGTTTGGGGCACTGGTGGTGGAATCGGTGCGGGGTTGGGATCCGTGGAAACTTCAACTTCCTGCTGCTGGTCCGGCGCCGGATCCGCCATCGTTTGCGTCGGCGCCGTTGGAAATGTGGTTGGCACATCTTCCGGTGCATTCGGACGCATGAAAGCGTCTGGGGAAATGTCCGTTGCCGGCTTGTCGTCCACTTTCAAACATCCAGTGGTTAACAAAACGACGGATAACGCCGCAAATAGCGGCCATTTTTTCGTCCACCGTAATCTCATGCTTATCCTGCAACCAGAAGGCGAAAAGCGGCATCCCCTGCCAAAATACTTGTCATATTGAAGCATAAAACCACCGGAAATACAAAACTCTACGTTCCGTCGGTTCCGTGGGTTTTATGTCTGAAAGCAAAAATTTGCCGTTAAACGTCGACGGCGAAGGTTTTTCACAAAAATCAAACAACTTTGTAAAATTGTTGGGGACAATCTTCTTTACCCTTATATTTCATAAAATCGACACGCTGTTTAATCCGGCAGTCTTTTAAGCTAAGATCAGGGCATAATCATGCAGCAATCCACTTTAAATTCGACTCCTGTCGCGCCCGAACATTCTGATCACTTACGGCGCGATTTTTCCGAAATGTCGGAGAGGAAACCTTCGTTTTTCCACCGGTTTCTTTTTGCCCGACCGCCAGTTTTGGTGGTTTTTATTATAGCGATTTTTCTGCTGGCTTCAGTTCTCTACCTGGACAAAAACACCGGTCCTTTTGCCATCTCATATTTTTATGCCATGCCGGTGCTTTTGATGGCTTGGTACCTCGGCAGAAAAGCCGGTTTTTTAATGATGGTCATCACCATGTTGACGTGGTACTCCGCCGATCGGCTGGGCTATTCCGGAGTGACCCTGCCTCTGAAATATGCGATTGCCAACGCCATCACAAGGGTCGTGCTTCTCTCCATCGCGGTTCTTATTTTGTGTGCTTTTAAAGATCTGAACACTCAACTTGAAAAGATGGTGGAGGAGCGAACCAAGTCATTAAGACGGCTTGCGACTCAATTGTCCGAAGCCGAAGATATCCAGCGCCGCCGTCTGGCACATGACATTCATGACGGTTTCAGCCAGATGTTGTCCGCGTTGAAACTAAGCCTGGCTGCAAGTCTGTCCGAAAGCCGGCAGGATTCGCCGCAGTGGAATCGAATCAAGTCTTCCATAGATATTGTGAGCGATTTAATTAATAATGCCCGCACGCTTACGTTCGATCTGCATCCGGCCATGCTGGAACATCTGGGGTTAACCCCGACTCTGCGCCACCATGCGAAACAGTTCACCCAGCAAACCGGCATTGATGTGACAATCAACGAGGAAGACGTTTCGCAATCGCTTCCGCCGGTTATCACAAACTACATTTTTCGCGCCGTCAAGGAATTGCTCAACAACTCGGCCAAACATGGTCACGCAAAACAAATCATTGTTTCGCTTTATTGGTCGCCGGCGTCGCTGCGCATCGTGGTTGATGATGATGGAAGCGGTTTTGAACCCGGTGTGGTTCTGGCGCCCGATGTTACCAGAGGACTGGGGCTTGCGAGCATCCAGGAGCGGCTTGGTTCATTCGGGGGTAATGTTAGAATTGAGTCCAATACGCAAACCGGCACACGTGCCGTGCTGGAAGTCCCCGTTACCCAGGAGCAACACGCATGACCCTGTCGATTCTGTTGGTGGAAGATCATACTCTCGTGCGTTCCGGAATCCGGTCTTTGCTTGATGATTCCCCTGAGGTAAAAGTCGTGGGCGAAGCCGGCAATGGCCGCGAGGCAATGGAGCTTTGCGCGCGGCTTAACCCGGACCTGATATTGATGGACGTCGAAATGCGTGAACTCAACGGCATCGAGACGACCCGCCGAATTATCCGCGAACATCCCGAAACTAAAGTAATCATGCTTTCGATGTATTCGGAACCGCAATACGTTTTCGAATCACTCCGTGCGGGCGCGGTGGGATATGTGCTTAAAGACGCCGCATTTAACGAACTGCTCAGTGCGATTCGCCTCGTAAAAGCCGGACGCCGGTATTTAAGCCCGCCGCTGACGGAACTGGTTATGGAGGATTACGTTGACCGAGCGAGCGGGAAAAAACTTTCTGAAAATATACTGGACAAACTCTCCGGCCGCGAACGGGAAATTCTTCAGTTAGTGGCCGAGGGTCGCTCCAGTGGTCAGGTTGCCGCGCTCCTGCATATCAGCACGCGCACGGTTGACGCACACCGGTTCAATATCATGCAGAAACTGGGGATTCACTCCATCGCCGGCCTGACGAAATTTGCGATAGCTAACGGCCTGACATCTGTAAGATAAAATCATCCAACACATAAGCATAAACACCTATCAGGGACATGCTCATACAGCAGATCAAAATCCGCGGAATTAATACAATGCTAATGTTCCCTGCGCCGTATATAATGTTTAAGCGAAGGTCGTTGTAGCCGTGGGTGGTTTTTCACCGTTTGTTTTGAACAACTGTCGCTTGGAATCTCGCCATAAAGTGGTGGTGTGACGTTCGTGTATTGTAGTGGTCAATGAGTTTCATTGTTTCGATTGATGCAACTTTTTTTGTTCCCAAACGTAGATATTGTGGGCTTGCATGAATTATCCATTTAATAAAGAAGACTCTGACTCCGCGCATTGGGTTGCGCCTGCGCAAAACACACGTCTCCAGGCCCGACAACAGGCGCGGGCCGGACAAACTTTTTTTTCCCGAGAACAGTGGGCACAGGCGGCAGCATGTTTTCTTGAAGCAATTCGACTGGCGCCCGAAGATGCCTATTACCATTGGGCTGCGGCAATGAGTTTTTGGGGAGAGGGGCAAACTGAAAAAGCCGGCTCCTATCTTCAGACGACGGTTCAGATAAACCCGAAACTAGCCGTGGCTCAATCCTGGCTGGGGCAATGGCTCCTGCAACACGGACTTATCGAGGACGCCTTAACCGCTTCCCAAAAAGCCATTGAAGCTGAGCCGGACAACCCGCTCTTTATGGAAGGCCGCGCCTGGGTTCTCGAAGCCGCCGGCGAACTTGATCAGTCCTGGCAACTCGTTGAAAAGCTGGTCGCTCGGAATCAAATCACGCCGTCATTTGCCCGATTATACGGGCGCCTGGCGCCACGATATGGCCGGCACGAAGAAGCGCTTCGCGTCATATTGAAAATACTCGAAAACAACATCAACCCGAGGGAGTTCAGTTTGTATTTAACCGCGGCTAATTTACTCGACCGCGCCGGACGATACGACGATGCATTTTCTTATGTCATGCGCGGCAACCAGATGGGCCGTCCCGTTGGCTACGATCCGTCGGAGCAGACGAAGTGGACCGACGCGCGCATTGAATATTTCACTCGCGAGCGCCTCGCTTCTTTACCCAGAGCGACGCTTCACAACGACAAACCGGTGCTGATTCTCGGCATGCCGCGGTCAGGTACTTCTCTGGTGGAGCAAATTCTTGCTTCCCATCCGGAAGTGCACGGCGCTGGCGAACTGGATTTTATGCACCAGATGTTCATGGGCGCGCTGGGAATGCTCCGGGCAAATATTACCGATTACCCCCGCTGCCTGGACAACCTCACCGCGGATCAGGCCGACGGGTTGGCGCAGATTTATATTAAACCGCTGGTCGCCTTAAAACCCGAAGCAAAGCGCATTACCGACAAAATGCCGATGAATTTTCTCTATCTGGGCATGGCTCCGTCGCTCTTGCCGGGTATTAAAATCATACACTGCCAGCGCGATCCGATGGATACGTGCCTTTCCTGCTTTATGACTTCCTTCAACACGGGTCACAAATTCAAATATGACCTGACAAATCTGGGCATTTTTTATCGTGATTACCATCGGTTGATGGAGCATTGGAACAAAGTTCTCGACATACCGATTCTAAACGTCAACTATGAAGAGCTGGTCAAAGATACGGAAAACCAGGCCCGGCGAATGGTGCAGTTTGTCGATCTGCCCTGGGATGATCGCTGCCTGCGTTTTTATCAAACCAAGCGCGCCGTCGTCACCTCGAGCGTTCTGCAGGTCCGCGAGCCGATTTATGATTCGTCCGTTGGAAAATGGCGGAACTATGAAAAGCACCTCGGACCGCTCAAAAAAGCGATAGAAGGCTCGTAACGTCTTTAACAAAATAATACGGCCGTCCCGCCGCTCTTGCTCCTATTGCATATTTACTTTTGATTTTTTACTTCGCACTTGCCGCCGCGCCTATAATTGTACGGCAATTACGGACCGCTTCACTTCGGTACTTTGCATGCTCTGTCTGATGAAGCTCCAAGATTTCCAGCCCGCCGGCACGTGCGTTTCCGGGGACTTTGACCTTTGCCATAAAAACAGAGCTGCATTGTGAGCCTTCATGGCTTGGGTAAAATTCGTTTCCAGCACGCTGGATGGGCTTAGCCGCCATCAGGCGTTTACCACCCAGAACGGCGATAATGACGCCCAGCTTCTCGACGCTTATTCCCGCGCCGTCATTGATGTGGTCGAAAAAGTCGGTCCCAGCGTGGTCAACATCGAAGTTTTTCATGCCCAGCGCGGCGACAACCAACCACGCCGCGGCGGAGCCGGTTCGGGTTTTATATTCACGCCGGACGGTTTTATCCTCACCAACAGCCATGTAGTTCATGGCGCGGTAAAAATCCTTGTGACCCTCGCCGACGGCGGCCAATTTCCCGCGACCATTATTGGCGATGATCCACATACCGATTTGGCCGTAGTACGCATCGACGCGGATGATCTATCCAGCGCCGAGCTTGGCGATTCATCTAAACTCCGTGTCGGGCAACTTGTCGTGGCCATGGGCAATCCCCTTGGTTTCCAGGCTTCGGTAACCGCCGGCATAGTCAGTGCCCTGGCGCGCTCCATGCGTTCGCGGTCCGGGCGGCTGATCGACGACATCATCCAGACCGACGCCGCACTTAATCCGGGAAATTCCGGCGGCCCGCTTGTGGCTTCTGATGGAAAAGTCATCGGCGTAAATACCGCCGTGATACTTCCCGCACAGGGCATCTGTCTGGCCATTTCCGCCAACACGGCTTCATTTGTCGCTTCGCACCTGATTCGCGATGGTAAAATTCACCGTAGCTATATCGGTGTGGCCGGACAAAATGTTCCGGTGCATCAGCGCCTCGTCAATTTTTACCATCTTCCCCTGAAGACGGGCGTCCTGGTTGTTGGAGTAGAATCAAACAGCCCCGCCGCTAAAGCCGACATTCAGGACGGCGACGTGATCCTGGCCCTGGACTCCAAACCTATAGCAGGCGTGGATGATTTGCACCGCATACTCACCGACCAGTTTATAGGCCGACATACCGGTATTCGCGTTCTGCGCCGCAATGAATTGCTCGATTTACTTATTGCTCCCGCCGCCGCGCCAAACGCTTAGGGTGAACCAAGGACGCAGCGGGTTTTTATCCAAAGCCCCCGGCATTTCTTGCCGGGGTTATTTGAAATATTACCACCTTCCTGCCCCGAAATTGCAGCTTTTCCCTCATTTATAACGTATAGTTAGTATGGTTTTGGAGGTTTCGATGCGTTTACAAACTATAGCTATAGCCCTTCTGGCGGCTCTTTTTACCTGCTGCCCTATCTGGGCCGATGACAACTGGCAGCCCCAAGCTGATCCCAACAATCTTCGCGATAGCGTTACGGCCCAGATCGTGCAGCATTATGGACCAGCCATCGTCAGCATCACCGCCAACAAGATTGTTACTGCGTTTTATAACCCTTTCGCAGGCATGTACAACATGCCGCAGGAAGAGATTCCGATTGGAAGGGCAAAGGAGAATTTCCTTGGCAGCGGCTTCATCATCCAGAAAGACGGCTACGTGGTCACCAATAATCACGTCATCGATCAGGCGCAGAGCATTTCCGTCACGCTCTCGAACGGACAAACGTTTTCCGCTCATTTAATCGGCAGCAGTTCAACCGCGGATCTGGCCGTTCTCAAAATAGATTCCAATCAAACATTTCCCACGATCCCGCTGGGCACCTCCAGCGACCTGATGATTGGCGAGCCGGCGATCGCCGTGGGCAATCCTTTCGGCTATGCCCAGAGCGTTAGTTCCGGAATTGTCTCCGCCATTGGCCGCGAAATTGACGAACCCGACAATCCCACTCCACTCAAAAATCTTATTCAGACCGATGCGGCCATTAATCCCGGCAATTCCGGCGGCCCTTTGCTGGACGCCTATGGGCGCGTGATCGGTATTAATACCGCCATTCGTCAAAGCGCCGAGAATATCGGTTTTGCCATTGGGGTGGATCAACTTACTCAAATACTGCCGCAACTTATGAGCCCCGCGACGACCAATCAGGTCCAGATCCCGGCGCAGGTTTCCGCGATTCGCACTGGCACCGAGCCTAACGGTCCGCATGAAATCATTGTTCTCTCTGGAACTAATGGCCCCGCCGTTACTTCCATCGACGGCCAGGCTACGCCGACGCTGGTGGATGCCTGCGCCGACCTTCTGAATGTCACGCTGAACCAAAAAACGGTTACCGTTGGTTTTTCCGACGGCACGCAAAAAACATTTGCTGTTTCCGCGGTGCCTCCATCCCCGATTGTGCTTAAAGCCAAACAGGAACTGGGCATCAGCGTTGTGGAACTCACGCCGGCTTTGTCGGCAAAATATCAGTTGCCGATTGACAATGGCCTGTTAATTCAGGAAGTCGATCCCAATTCCGTGTCCTCCAACGCCGGTCTTCAGCCTGGCGATGTTCTGGTTGGCGTTGGCGGCAACCGTATACGTACGCTTGACGATCTGGGCGCGCTCCTGCCGCTTATGCCGCAGGCTAAACAGGTAAGATTTGATATTGTCCGCAACGGCCAGATCGGCTACGGCGTATTGGAATTTAATTAAAGCCCGGTTTATTGGCGGCGTTCGCAATACATATTCGTGTCATGAGCGCGGCGAAGTTCTCGGTGATTCGGCAAAACAATTTGTACAGGTGGCTAAAATGTCGCGGAAACAACGAAGGTGATAGGGTACAGGTGACAGGGAATAGTTGAAGTAAAAAGGAAAAAGTAAAAAGGCAAAACGATCCGCTGATGACGCCGATTGATACAGATTTTTCACCGCAACGACGGCTGCATTTAGTTCCTCAATGTCCTGAGCGCCTCTGATTACATAGTTGGGTTTATTGCTCCAATTTTGGGCCTCCGAGCCGTTACAACGTTACAAAGGCTTATTTTATAGAGTATTTCACACTTTCTGATCCGTAACATGATTCGTGCTTGTTGCGCCTTTAAGAGTGGAGGAAACATCTATATTTTCAGGGGTTGTTGCGCTGTAGCGATTAGATTTTTCCTGCTTTAGTCCAGGAAGCGTGATAAAACGATTTTGCCACAGAGGCGGCAGCTATACCGAGTCTGGAGACGGAAGACGGGAGACGGGAGTTTTTACCACAACGACACAAAGAGACGACGATTTCTAACCACGAAAAGCACGAAAGTATTAACAGCTCCCGCCTTAATTTTGTTAGAGACACTAAACACATATTAGGATTTATTGCTCCAATTTTTGGCCTTCTAAGCGCTACAACGTTACAAAGGCTTATTTTATAGAGTATTTCACACTTTCTGATCCGTAACATGATTAATGCTTGTTGCGCCTTTAAGAGTGGAGGAAACATCTATATTTTCAGGGGTTGTAGCGCTGTAGCGGTTAGATTTTTCCTGCTTTAGTCCCGAAAGAGTGACAATCGGTCATCTGGACAGAGAATGGACAGACGGATTCCGTAGAATCAGATGATTTGTCACTTTTCTTATTCACTTGTCAAAGAACCGGCCTTAAGAGCCTATACACTGAATAGGCAAACCAACCGGCGCGGCGAAGCCACGCCGAGAGAGTAGAACAGTTGATCAGGCGACCAGGTGAGCAAATAAGGAAGTTCAGTAAGGATTGTTTTTGTTCGCAAAATTGTGATCTGTGGAATCTGACTTCGGTGAGCCCTCTTCATTCCTTCGCGATTGCAAATACTTAAACCTGCGGCATAGCCGTTCTTCCTTTAACTTTTTACTTCGCGGCAAAGCCGCGCGTTGAAGTTGTGTAGAAATCGACGGCGAAATGTGGTTAGCACGTCAATATAGAATTACGGTATCGTGTTCCGATAATATTCTGCTTTACATCAAAATAATTCGATAAATTTGCATAACTAGATTCACGTGCCATACTTAAATTATTGGACAAATCATTTCAACGGATTGTGGGAAATTTGCGGGGGGCCGCCATGGACGAATATTACTGGCCGGCGCGCAATGTCGCCGAATATGCCTACTGCCCGAGACTCTTTTACATGATGGAAGTCGAAGGCATTCATCTGGCCAACGCTGACACGGAAAAAGGCAACGCCGTCCATAAACGCGTGGACAAACCGAGTCATGAATCCAATGGCAACGGTGCGGCGGATCAAGTTGATATCAATCGCCCGAAAGTCGCGCGAAGTTTAGTTCTCACGAGTGAGAAGTATCACCTCACCGCAACCCTGGATCTTGCGGAAATTCAAGGACAAACCGCCGTTCCCGTTGAATACCGCAAAGGCCGGCCGCAATATGCCACCATGAGTCCGCCGCCGGACGATCCGGGTGAAAGCGACGATCCACCATTAGCAGCGGCGTCGCCCTGGCCGACGGACCGCGTCCAGCTTGGCTTGCAGGCATTACTGCTGGAAGATGCGGGTTATCGCGTTACACGCGGCGTAATTTATTATGCCGCAGAAAAACGCCGTCTCGACGTGGAAATTGATGATGCACTGCGGCAGGAAGCTTTAAGTACGCTGGACGCGGCGCGAAATTGCTCTACCGGCCCGCGACCGCCGCCGTTGGTTCATGATTCGCGTTGTCTGCGTTGTTCGCTCCAGCCCATCTGCCTGCCCGATGAAGTCGCTTTTGCTCAAAAACAGGATCAATCACCGCGCCGCATCTGGCCTTTGCGTGATGACGCCATTCATCTTGTGGCACAGCAGGAAGGTACTCGCATCGGCGTGCGCGGCCAATGTTTGCGCGTTACGGATCGTGAAGGCCAACTGGCCCGTGAAATTCCACTCTCCAGTATGGAGAGTCTGGCCATCGTGGGAAACGTGCAGCTTTCCACTCAGGCGCTGGGCGTTTTGGCGGATCAGGAAATTCCGGTTGCTTACATGACTTCCGCGGGGCGGCTTGTGGCCATGATCGACCCCCTGGACTCCGTCAGTGCATTGGTCCGCACCAGTCAGGTTCGCCGATTCGACGATCCGGCTGCTGTATTGGAACTTTCGCGAGTTCTGATCGCCGCTAAAATCACCAATCAGCGCACCATTCTAATGCGCAACCGTTCGGACTTGTCGTCAAACGTTGCTTCCGATCTGATGGATTTAGCTCGCAAGAGCATGGAGGCGAAAAAACCCGATGAACTTCGCGGATTCGAGGGTCAGGCGGCGGCAATTTATTTTGGAAACTTTGGTCCCATTTTTAAAGAATCGTTCGCGCGGGAATTTGACACTAACGGTCGGCAGCGTCGTCCGCCGCCCGATCCGGTTAATTGCGTGCTTTCCTTCGGCTACACGATGCTCACGCATGAATGCGTTTCCGCCCTCCGTCTGGCGCGGCTCGAACCAACCATCGGCGCGTTTCATGTTTGCCGCCCCGGTCGCCCGGCGTTGGCGCTGGATTTGATGGAACCCTTCCGTCCATTAGTTGCGGATTCAGTTGCTATTTCCAGCTTTAATCGTGGGGAACTCGTTGAAGGTCATTTTTCCAAAACCGCCGCCGGGTGCGCTATGACCGATTCAGGCCGCAAGGCATTCTTTGGAGCCTGGGGCAGACGCATGGATACCGAAATCACGCATCCGGTCTATGGCTATCGCCTGAGTTATCGGCGTATGGTGATGCTGCATGCCCGGATGATTGCTGCATGGCTGGTAGGCGACGTCGATACATTGTCATTTCTAACCACTCGTTAGAGGAATTACATGCGGCGCTGTTTTCTGGTTTGTTATGACATTCGCGATCCGAAACGCTGGCGGCGTGTTTTCAAGGCCATGAAGGGTTTCGGCGAGCATTGGCAATATTCCGTTTTTTTTTGTGTGCTCAAGGATATCGATCGCGTGCGAATGCAGACGGCGTTGGAGGAGGAACTGAATTTGAAGGACGATCAGGCGATTATCCTCGACCTTGGGCCGGATGAAGAAGCAGCGCGTGAATCGGCTACGGTGCTGGGAGAGAGCCTACCAAAGGGGGAAACTGGAGTAGTGGTTGTATAAGAGTTAACTGAATTACTAATTGTGCATATCTCATTGAATTTATGGTTATCGCCATTCGGGAGGACATTGCACCGTTCGTCCATCTGGAAGCGATACAACTAAAGGCAATAAGCTTTTCAATAAAGTCCTTCGACCGATGCGCAAACAAGCATTGGAAACATTGGCAAGAGCTCGAGAATCTCGTTTAGGCGGGAATACAATGACAATCCGTTTCGATGGGAAATGCTGGCGCACCGCTTTGACCGGCGAAATTAAATCGCTGTCAGCTGAAATGATAAACGCAACATCGAATTTGTCTGCATAAGCGTCAACGAGCAATTGTGTTGCAATATTCACGTCCGTCATTTTTTCTTCAAATCTATAATTTACTTGTTTGCAGTTTCGACATTTCACCGGTTTATATAGAAAGTGCCCCTCAACAATTTTAAGATTTGGAAATGTGGCAAGCGCTTCCAAAAAGATTGTTTGACGGCGGCGGCTGGCTTCTCGATCTGCGGCGGCGCCGGCGGAATCTCCAGGTGCGGCACCTCGAACCCGTGATGTAAAATAGTTTGTGAATGATAAGATTTGGTCAGGCTTGAGCAGATTCTTAACCAACAATGCGATATCCAACCAATATAGACGCCGCCATTTTTCTTCTTTTAGTCCAAAATAAAGGTTAAATCCATCGACATACGCAATAACCCGCTTCAGGGCAGGCGATGGAGATTTCATCTCAAGAAATTGACTATTTTGCTCCGATTTCATATACTACCTGAAGTAATAATGTTAACCCCTCCGGAGATAGCATCTCCGGACCGACGCCGCCGCAAGGCGGCGTTTCTTTTTAATGGGACCGCATTGTATCAAACAAATCGACGGCGGTTAAAACGTCTTCAGTACAGAGAGCCTACCTAAAGGTGAAACGGGCGTAGTCGTGGTATGATGTCTGCCCGTCAGATCGGCAGGAGAATGGGGTGGCAACAAAGAGCTACAAATTACGATTGGACTTTCGAGATCACGAACTGATTGTAGATAGTCGTCGTTTCAAAAGCCGTGCCGAGGAGGTGCAAACAGTTCAACGCTGGTTGGATGACACACGTGAAGCATTCAACAAAGGTGTGGACTATCTCACGGGTTGGCTTCTTATAATGCACCGAGGTGCGGGCATCTTTCGGGAAAAGAAAGACGGCATCTGGCGGGAATGGGAGAAGATTACCACTATCACAAAACTTGAGAGCGCAAGAAACCATTACAAAACTGATCCTGCATTGTGTGCGCTCATTGAAAATCATAAGCTGCTGTTTGTATTTAAAGACAAGGGAAAAACGGAAGCTGATGCCGTCAAACTTGCCGAATGCTGTCGACGAATTGCGGAGGAATTGTGTCCCCCAGGCGAAGATGGTGCCGGCGCCCAAATGCCGCGGGACGATTTCGATCTTCTGACAAATAGTAAATCAACAGCCAAGAACATTCGGTCTCGTGGTACATCTAAAACAGGCATGGCGAAGAAGGTTTCAGGAAAGCGCCCCGGCTGGATGCTCGAAAAAGCTCTGTGTGAAGAAGCCAAGAAATCAAGTTCGCTTGATGCACTAATAAGTGCATTAGCGCATCGTGATGAGTTTCGCAGCGCCAAAAAAGACGGCCAAAAGAAAATTGCAGCGTTAAAAAGCAAATATGATGGCAAGTCGTGGGGGGATATTAAATTAAAAATTCTGGAGGAAGATCGTTCTCAAATTGTTCAATTGGTGGCAAATGTTCGTTCGCTCGATGAACTTTGCAATAAACTGTCTGATTTGACCCTAATTCCTAAAGAAGATGTGTCAAAGCTTCAGAAGAAATGGCGCAAACGATATCAGGATAAAAATTGGGAAGAAGCATCTAAGGAACTACAATCGGAATACCGTTTGTATTGGGAAATCGCCAAAGAGAAGGCCGAATCGAAGCGCAACGAATCAGCGAAATCAGGCGCAATTTCGGCCTATGAACAATTACTTAAAGCTGATTGTCTTCCTCTTCCTAATTTTGCTTTGATGAAGAATGATGGAGGTATAACGCTAGGTTCTGTTGCTCTTGGAGCTGTTGATAGTGAGTGGAAACGCGCCATGTGGAATATGGCTGGTCAACGTGTGAGAAGTCATCTTGGTTGGGTTCGACGTAGAGCAGACGAACGGCTCGTATGGAATTTGTTGAATGCACTATTCGAACGCGGTGGATGGATTCGAATCAAACGTCGTGAAAAGAAAATTAAAAAAGAAGACCTGAAACCGGAAGATATACGGTTCATTGCGCCAAATGATAATGAAATCTCTGATTTTATGCGACAGGATGCCTATGCGGGGAACAAATGGGTGACCTCGCTTAAAGAATATGAATTGAATGAAATGCCCAAACATCTAGAAGGTGTTGCGTTCGGTGCTGCCGAACAACAACGAATTCGCAATAAGACGGCTAAGGGCTGGTCAAAAATCCATGAGAAATGGATTAATTTGATTAAAAAGTCGATAGAGAGTGGTAAATCATCTCCATCAACTAATGATTTGATTGAAGCACTTAACGAAATGCGCTCAAGAAAATCACGCGAGTTCGGAGATCAACGACTATTTGAATGGCTTGCCGTGCCAGACCGCCGTTGGTTGTGGGATAATTCCGACAAGGGAAATGACAACAACTGCGGGCGCAATGATCGCGATTGCATCAGCGCTTTCATTGCTCACAATGAACGCCTTGCTGATAAACCTGAATCGATCACTTTTACGCGCAGCGATTCGATCAAACACCCAGTCTGGCCATACTTTGGTGAGAATTCAGCTGTTAAATACCGTCTCGTCAAAGAGGAGATACCTGAAAGAAAATCACGGTTACTTATTGTGCTGAAACAACTTTTATCGCAACAGATAGACGGTTCTTATGCTGCGGTTGATAATGTCAAAATTGCCCTTCGCGGCTACGATGACTTCGAGAAAAGTTTCGTTGTACCGAGTGGTTCAGCGGAAATCTCCCCAAAGCAACAATTAGTGTTTCGAGATGATTTACTCGGTGGCAAGCTTCGCAATGGGACCCTCAGTGGCATGAAACTGACGTGGGAACGTGAGGAATTAGAGGCACAGAAACGAAAATATAATCCAACCAAAGTTCAACCCCGCATTTATGCTAACTTCAGTTGCGATGCAGGTACCGCTATCGCACCGAAGTGGCTCATTCAATACGTCGGTTCAGATGTAAAACTCGAGAAGCCCCGTGATGGAATGACGCGAGTCTTTTTTTTAAAGAAAACCATTACTAAGGAATCTCCAGACCAAGATAGTACAGCACAACTCCCACCAGGCGCGCGGAATTGGCCAAAAGAAGCGATAGAAAATGGTTTGATGATCCGCGGCACTGATCTTGGCTATCGTACATCATCGGCAGGTGCTTGGTGGCGTTTATCGTTGATAAAAAATGAAGGGCAAGTGGCCTGGAGAGTTGGCGAGTGTGGCGGTCAGCCCGTATATGCTTTATTAGAACGCACTGCGGCGGTTTCCCTCCCTGGTGATGGTGAATCCCTCCCGCCGGAAGAACAAACGCTTCGCGAACGGCTCTATTCACTTCGTCCACGTCTTAACCTCAACAATACGCTTCTGCGTTTAGTTCGATTACTCACGCTCGAATCAGTCACCGTTCGAAGGAGAATAGGAGAAAAAATCCGTAAACGCACTGATGGCACATCGAAGCACACTGGTGTTCGATGGAAAACTGAAACAAAGACAATCAACGCCGGCGAGATCAAGGACAACTGTCAAAAAGCAAGTGAGCAATTGCTTCGATGGTCAGCAACTGATGCGATGACTGAATCGCTCAAAGCAATCGGCTATGACCGTTCATTATGGGATTGGCTGTCGACTCGCGACGTGCGGCTTAACCACTTAGCGTTAAAGTTGCCGAAAACGGACGTTCCATCGGAAAAAGAGGCCAAGGAGCGTCGTATTAATCGTGAGGCGCTTAAGAATCAAAGAGTGAAAGAAGATGCTGCTTTCGCGCAGGCTGTATATGACATGCGCATTTCTCTAGCCAAAGCACTCTGCGATGATTACGACACTGCCAAACAAATCCGTGTCAAATCCGGTTTATGGGCGGAATTTGACCGTGCACTACTGCGTGAAATCAGTTATTCAGATCGTGGTGACGAAAAGGATCGGCCGAAGCAATTGGCGACGGGTTTGTTCCGCCTCCTTCGCAAACCACCGATTACAAAGCACAATGATCGAAAGGATGAAGTAAACAACTTACCGCATGGAAAAACATATCGCGGCGGATTATCGATGCAACGCCTCAACTTTCTTGATGATGTAAAGAACTTTGTCCGCCGTTGGTCCTGTCGTTCGCGTTGGCCCGGTGATATTCGACGTATATCTAAAGACGAGAAATTTGACCGTTGCGATACTGAGCATCTGGATCATCTAAGAGAACATCGCGCAAAATTGATCGCTCACTCTGATATTGCGCAAACTCTCGGGTTTAATCAGGACCTCCGTCGCGGTCTATGGCAATTTTGCGACACTTCCTCCGGTGAACTACTCTGGCATTGTCCCGAGCGCGGTCATTTTTATCGGGAGAATAACGACAAGCTTATTCAATGCGCTGCACCAGATAACCTTTCAGAAAAAGAGGTCTGGTATCCACATCCTGTTTTCAATCTTGCTCATGTGCTCGTTTACGAAGATCTCACACGATACAAGATGCGTTCTGATCGGCCTAAAAACGAAAATGCCGGCCTCGCCAGATGGTCGCACCGACGTATTCTCTCATTCGCCCAACATGTCGGAGGTTTGTTTGGCGTCCAGGTTGCAACTGTGGATGCCCGTTTTTCTTCGCGCTACTGTTCGTACTGCGGCGCGCCTGGATACAGGACTATTCGTTTTGACCCGGCATGGCTTAATCAATCATGGATGAAGAAAATCCTTCAATCCGGTGACATCCGTGATGCTGCTATGAAGGGAATTGCATGCCGTGTATATACAAAACTTAAAGAGAATCCGCACGAATTCGATAATGTGGCTAATCGACCGTGGGTGTTGCGCGATGGCGGAACGCATTTTGTCTGTGCTAATAGTGAGTGTCCTGTTCATTGCAAACCGATCAACGCTGATGAGAATGCCGCAGCTAATATTGGCTTGCGGTTCTTGCGAGGAGTTGATGCCATTCGCATTGAAATTAATTCTAGCGGGAAGGTAGTCAAGAACATTGGCTACATGCCAAATAATACGGTTCTTACTCGAACCGAGGGCAAGGATGGAGATGTGCCATTTTGGATCGAAAGTAACCAGAGAAATGGTGCGGTTGATGGTGTAGCAAACGAATCAACAATTGATGAAGATGAACAATTCGATGAGCGATACTTGTTTCGCGATCCAAGTGGTGTTTTTTTATGTAATGATTACTGGTTTGCCAAGAAGGACTTTTGGGGAAAAGCCGCAAAGTCATGTGCAAGTGGCATTAAGGCTACAAATGCATCTCAATCGGGGTTAGATTCAGAAGATTCTGATGATTGAAAATCTTGCGTGATGAGGTAAAATTTCGGTGTCTTGAGTACGTGTCTTCAGCCCGCGTCCTCTAGTGTGGCTCAGCCCGCGAGGAATTCACCGGGTGATTCTTTTGAATGGCGGTATTTTCTGCCTGGCTCAAGCAAGTTACTTCGTTTTGCTCTGGGTTCTTTGACAAGTTGGGTGCGAGTGCGCCGGTGGCGTCGGGGGGCGCTGGGTACGCTCGCGGCGCGTAAGCGCCTGAAAAATCAGGGGTTGGGCGATTGCCCTGCAAAGGTGCGCGATGAATCGACCAATTTGCACGTTTCGCTCGTATAAGGCCGCGCAACAGGCCTTAAATTCAGGAGTTGCGAGTGCGACAGTCGCGCCCCCCCGAGCGAATCGAATCGACTGACACGAAAGGAGAACCTATGAGCGGGTATAACACCTTTTGTCGCGCCCCCCCGAGCGAATCGAATCGACTGACACTCAGTTTGGGCTGTGGTTGGCTGAGGCTTATCCGGGTCGCGCCCCCCCGAGCGAATCGAATCGACTGACACACAAAACAATCGTGTTGCCGCCGGCCTGGATCGGCGTCGCGCCCCCCCGAGCGAATC
>DATJSN010000037.1:0-32021 GCA_035504095.1 Phycisphaerae bacterium
GTTGTCGTTCTGGCTGCACGCCGCCAGCCCGGCAAGTACAAATATCCCCAACACGACAAATGCAAATGCACCTTTAGCGCGAATCATGGCCGATCTCCATAAGAACATTGACGGCATCCATCGCCGCAGCAAATCATACCAGAAGCCTAATCATATGAGACAATACTGGCTGCGCATATTAAATTACGCCGCTTTTGCGAAAATGTCGTCTCCTATTGCATTTTTATTGGACAATATACCTTCATTTGCACGAATTATATTTATGTAGGGTTTTTATCCGCCCATAATTTTATTGGGTGGTAAAATCAGGCTCGTGGCGTCACGGGACTGTAAACCCACCAATATTAAGAATTTACCAGATGGGTCGAATTGGCAGGTATACAATATTTATGCGGACTATGCTGGTATAAAGCTCGGCTGCAGGCGTACAAACAGCGATGCTTACCCATAGGAGTAAATTATGTTAGTTCTCTCGCGCCAACGTGATGAAAGCATCATGATCGGCGAGAATATAGAGATCACCATTGTCGACATCCGCGGCGACAAAGTGCGTCTGGGCATTAACGCTCCGAATACCGTCCCCGTCCACCGGAAAGAAGTTTTTCTGGCCATACAGCGCGAAAAAGCCGCCGCCGCCGCCAAGCCTGCGCCCGCCGATGCACGATCCGTCGAATCATCGCCAAGTTCTCCTGTTCAGAAAACTCCAGAACAACCGCACAACGCGACAAATTCTTCCAACCACACCTGACTTGCCCCACCTGCATAGGTTATTTTTTCGTTTTGATTTTTGCAACCTCCCTGCTGCACAACTGGTTGGTTCTCAGAGCTTCTTAATGAGTCTTGGCGCCCGCGACGCCCAAGACGGTGTCGGCCTTGGCCCGGGTTTGAATCTCCGGCGCGTCAGCCGGTTCAACGGCGCCATGGGCCGTCGCTTCATAAGCCAGATAATCATCCGCGCCCACTCGGGTGATCAGAATCAGTACTTCTGGCGCCCCACTTCCGGTGCGCACTGCGCGTATGCGCAAAGCCCGCACCCGTCCGCCGCGGCGCAAAGCGTCCAGGCTGATCGGACTTGGATATCCCATCGCCTCATGCCTCAGCGACATCCGCAGGCCGCGAACCAGCAGGCGGATCAATTCTTCCCGTGTGTGTATCCGGTGCACGTCCTTGGAAAACATGCGTACGCCCATCACCGCCAGCGATTCGGACTGGTTTATCTCAGGCATTTGATTCACGGCAAAGTTTAGTTGCTTATAAAATCGCCCCACGCTGCGTGCAAAATTTTCCCCGGTGATTCGCGCGTCGGAAAGTAAAACCTGTTTGCCGCACGATCCGCAGATGACCGTCTTTTTGAAAAAAACTTCCAGCGCCCCGCGCAATCCTTCATTGCCCGACAACGGCTCCATGCAATCTGTGCAACGTGGAAAATGCCTTTCCATGACAGAACCTCAATAGGTCTCTCAACTTTTTTCGCTAACCGCCCCGGAGATCTGTAAGGTCCGGGGTATGGGGTATTACCTTTATCCGGCCGACTTGTTGTCTGCTGTACGAAGTTACATTCACCCCGCACCAACTAACATATTTTATCCTTGGCCTGCGCCCCAAAACAAGAAAATTCTTGGTTTTTTTCGTGCGTTTTCACAGAGATGACGCGGCATTAAGCGTTTTATAACGCCGGTAGAGCCCCCAGCCGGGAGCAGGCGCTGGAATTGTGGCCCGTTCGGCTCGGTCCCTGAATTGCGCGGTGATAATGGCCAGTGCCAGATAAAACGATATCCACAATACCACGTCAACGCTTACGACCATATCCCGGCCCTGCGGTCCCAGCACATCATCCAGGTTTGACGTCCAGGGCATCAGTATTGCCGCAAAAATCAGCGCCGCCCAGGCCAGACGTCGGCTTGACGTCCGAGCCAATTCGTCGCTGGCGATCATCCCGGCGGCCATAAGTGCGAAAATCAGCAAAACATAATGCGCCACCCATGTCCGTTCCGACGCCCAAAGCATGAATAAACCAACGCAGGCGATCTCCATCACATAACGCCGGCAATGCTGGCTGGACAATCTGCGCCCGGCCCAGACTATTCCGATTGCCGCGATGGCCAGCAACACCAGCCGTCCCATCAACCGGACCGTTCCCAGAGAAAGGTTCAATATGTTCATATAATGATTCTGCTTCGATCCATTCGCAGTGATGATTTGCCACGCGGGTTGATGGGAAAACAACCGCGTGATCAATTCCGGAATGGATTCGCCGTTGGTGAATTTAACTGTTCCGTGCAACACATATTCTACGATCATGATATTGCCCCACTGGCCCAGCCACGCCACGTTCTGGTCCCAGCCAAAAAAGACCGCAGGAATCACCAACAACCACAACACGCCGCCGGCGAGCGTCCACACAACAAGCCTCCAGCGCCGGCGAAAAACAAAATAAGCCACAAACGCCAGCGGCGTAACTTTAATGCACACCGCCATTGCCAGCATCAGCCCGGCGCCGATGTCAGACCGCGGCGTTTGATCCTGGGCCAGCCACAACGCAATGGTCAGCGGCAAAAGCATCAACAGGTTCATCTGGCCTTCCTGTATGTCGCCGATGACAGGGAAAAACCATACGATCATGATCAGCCCCAGTGCCACCGGACCGATGGCTCCTCCCCCGCGCCGCACCATCGACAGACACAGATAAAAGATCGGAATAAAAAACAACGGCTTAATCAGCACCCAGGCCATTTGTGCGTCGGGCCGCGATAAAAAAGTAAACGGCGCAATAAAGAGCATGGCAAACGGCGGCAGCGGAAAATCGTCGTTCGTATATGGTTTATGCTGGTGCAAAAACCCGGGGAGAATCTGCATGTAGGAATCAAACGCGTCGATGTGCGCCTGGCGGGTCATTTCATGCGCGACTTTGTTGTGCGCCTGTACGGCCAGAACAATCATCGTGGAAGCAATAAATATCCATAAGATTATGTGTATGGATCGCATAATCATTCGCTTAACAATATCCACCCGAACAATTGTGGTTTTCTAAACGCCCCGGGACTGCATTTCCATGACCCATTCTAAACCATTTGGCTTATTAACGCATGACCACGCCTGCGGTTCTTAACAATCCTCGGCGTGACTTCGCCGCGCTGTATTCTTGACACTATCCACGCCCCTTTGGATGATGGAGGATTGCTCCCTGCGATCGGCTCGCAATATGCTGGTTAGGTGGGACAGGCTTCCAGCCTGTCAACGTCAGGGCTTGTAGCTCAGTTGGTTAGAGCGCGTCACTGATAATGACGAGGTCAGTGGTTCGAATCCACTCAGGCCCATTTTTCTCGAATTCAAATTTTGTCCCCCCCAACGCGCCGGGCGGCAAATCCCCAGCGCCGGTTTGGCTTTCGCCGCTGCGCTGTCGGGTTATTTATCGCTGTCTGCGCTATCCCTTCGCCGGGTCGGGGAAAAGCAGGTCTTCTTTAATATTGACGATCATGGTATCTATATAGTCATCGGCAACCACCGATAACCCATTTCCGGAGGACCAAACGATGAATTCTCCGCATTCCCGCCGCTCCGGCTTTACCAGCACCGATCTTCTCGCCCTGTTCGTTTCCGTTTTTGTCTTGGTGCTTATCGTGGCCGAAGGGCTTTTCTGCCAATCCCCTAATCAACCCGGTTTGGATAACGTGGCCAACCGTACAGCGTGCGCCGCCAATCTCCGATCCATTGCCCAATCCATGACTATTTATGCTCAGTCGAATGAGGGTGTTTATCCCTGCACACCCGGTCCGGATACAAACACCTATTCCAATGCCCCGCAAAGTCCAACCGGTTACGCACCCAATCAAACCGCCGGCGAAATTATTGCCGATTGGTATGGCAATGGCCAAGACCCCACCGGAGCCTCGTGCGGTAATCCTCTTGCCTGCCTATGGATATTAGTTCTTCAAGGCCAGGACACGCCCAGGACGTTTATCTGCCCATCTGATCCCATAGCCAATTCCGCTTCACAGCAATGGGGGCCGGTCGTAGGTGCAGTAACACCTAGCTTTCCCAATTTCGGCTTCATGGCTATCACGAGTACAGCACCCAATACCATTGGCCGGGGCGAAAGTTATTCCATCGCTGATCCGTGGCTGAAAGTTCAATTCAATCCCAATTTCAATACCCATACCGCATTGCTTCTTGGGGCGCCGGGAAATGCCAATCACGTTGTTTACGCCGCCAGTGATGTGTGGATCAATGACAGCCGCGCCGATCAGCCGATTGCTTGCGACATGGCTCCAGCCGATATCAAAGCCGCCGGCAAATTCAATCGAGACACGACAATTTCTCAGGGACGGGCTATTAGCCAAAATATCACTTATCTTTTTAATTCCGGCAATCATAACGGCAACGGTCAAAACATTGCCTTCGGCGACACCCATGTGGAATGGGATATCAGTCCTTATGTTGGCCAGCAGGGAGACAACATCTTTACTTTTAACACCACGAATGTCCCGATGGCCGGTGGAACGCCGCTGAGCGATCTGGGAACAAATGCGAAATTGCCAAATATCCAAACGTACAACGCGCCTTACGACACCTGCATGATCCCGGTCCGTAACGTCAAAACCGGACAATGGTAAGCCCCGTCACATGGCACAAATTTCCCTGTTTTTAAGCCTCTGGCGAGTTTTTTGCTTGTGGCCCTATTCGCACAACCTGCCCCGGCAGAACAAACAATACCAAGTAGTCCTATCGGGATTTGCGGCCGCCGCACTGCCTGTTGCTAGCGCTCGCATCAAAATATTTAAACCGTTTAACTTGAAATTTTCGATGCCACATACGCTGGTCAAAAGTTTTTGTTCACTGTTTTGCATGTTATTAAACCCTTTAACATAGTTCATAACTTCACTATCTTTTTTTCTCTCCGATGTGTCCACTCGCGCATTCATCGATTATTTTTTTCTCGCAATCTCTTTAAACTCCGAAAAATCGGCGTTTTACGGCGACTCGAAAAAAAATTTTTGGTTTTTTTAGTCCGATATCGCATCTCAAACGTATATCCATTTATCAAGGAGAGCAAATCACATCGGATCGAATCTCTCGGTCTGGCTCTCTGAAAAAGGAGTCGTAAGATGAACACGATCGCCGTTGCAACAAATACCTGCCCTGAGCCTCCAAACACTCAGCAAACTGCGGTAATGTCCTCCTTAAGCTCGCAACAGTGTGATCTAATTCACGAAGCGTTGATTTCTCCCCTTGATTATGTTCCCAACCCGCTATTTTGCCGCCGTACCGCTGAAGATAAACTCTTTTCCAGGCCGGTCAGCGGCGAAAACTCCCGTGCGGTTTTCACCAGGGTTCTCAAAGCCGACGAAGAAATGCAGCTTTTTCTCCGTTTTAACTATGCCCGCATGCGCGTCCGGGACTTCGCTTTGCGTTTCCAGGCCGGTCCGGAGCGCAAAACCGCGGTGCAGCTTGCCGGCTGGCAGCAGCGCGTCTGTGAGTCTCGCGATCGCATCATTAACGCCAATCTTGGTTTGGTTCTTACCATGGCGCGGCGCTCGCGTATCGCTGAACTTGATCCGGACGATTTGATTTCCGAAGGCAATATCGCCCTGTTGCGCGCGGTCGAAAGATTTGACGTCTCCCGCGGCTTCAAGTTCAGCACGTACGCCTGCCGCGCCATTATCATGGCCTTCAGTCGTGTTGCGTCGGGCACTATTCGCCGGCGAAATCGCTTCCCGGTCCCTTTTGATATTTCGCTCGAACGATCCAATGAAACTCTGGCGCGCCGGCAAAACGTTGCTGTTGACGCCGCCGAAGATCTCCATCGGATTATCGTCGAGAATTCCGCCCGTCTGTCTGATATTGAACGCCGGGTGATCGAATCTCGTTTTGCAATTAATCGCGGCGAAGAAATCCCGACCATGACGCTTCAGGAGGTCGGCGACGCGATTGGTATAACCAAAGAACGCGTGCGGCAAATTCAGCAACGCGCCTTGGAGAAACTCCGTTCTACCCTGGATCGGGAATTTCTCCGGCGTTGATTCTGGCCGCCCGCGCATGAACGTTCGCTCTGCTGGAGGGGGCAGAGCGGAACTTCGTCCGACTGTGCATCCTTAACCGCTATGCATCTTGGGCGAAGCAGCGCAGGGGAGGCCGGTTCCACAAGAATGGAGCCGGCCCTAGAAGGCTTCGGCTCCGTCGAGGGGCGGAGCCGGGGAAGATGCCGACCCCGGTTTGTTTCGGTCGGCAGTTTAGCGACCCGGGCGATGTCGGTCGTCGTCCGGGTCCTTTTTTTTATCTGTTCCCTGTAACCTGTTCCCTGTCACCAAAAATTGCCGCCTGTCCACCTGCTCCCGGCGTGGCTCAGCCACGCCGTTGCCGTGTATCATGCTCTCCATGCCCTGGTTTCTGGACATTATTTATGCGCTCGGTCTGTTCCTCTATTCACCCATTCTGTTGGTCATAAGCCTTTTTACCGGCAAATACCGCCGCGATCTCGGCGGCCGCATGGGCCGCATCTCTCCCGAAACGCTCGCCGTTCTGGTTCAACAACCCGCCGGCAATCGCCGCCTTTTGATTCACTGCGTGAGCGTCGGAGAACTGCGTTCTGTTACCACTCTTGTTGAGCAACTGCTTAATCTTGTCCCGGATTTAACCGTCATTGTCAGCAACACCACCGACACCGGCGCCCAACAGGCCAAAACGCTCTATGCGTCACGGTCTGACTCTCGAGTGCTCGCCGTCCGTTATCCCCTGGATTTTTCTTCCTTCGTCAATCGATTTTTCGACACCCTCAAACCCGACATGATCGTTCTGGTTGAACTGGAAACCTGGCCCAACTTTCTTTTCGCCGCCGCCAGACGCCGCATCCCCGTCTGGATCGTCAACGGCCGTATGACGGAAAAATCCTATCGTCGCTACCGCCTGATTCGCCCGCTTATGGCCGCCATGCTTGGCCAAATCGAATCCATCGGCCTTCAGACGGAAACAATTGTCCGGCGCTTTGTCGCGCTGGGCGCCAAAAGTGAAAACGTCGTCATTATTCCCTCACTTAAATATGACGCTGCTGATTTTGTCGATCACCTCTCCGGCTCCGAAGCGATGTATACCGCGCTCGGCCTCACCGAGGAACACCAGCTTTTTGTCGGCGGCTCCATCGGTCCCGGCGAAGAAGAGCGACTTTTGTCCGCCTATCAGGAACTTCAGGAGCAGTGGCCCACCCTTCGCCTGGCTCTGGCGCCGCGCAAGCCGGAAGTTGTCCGGCGCGTTATCAAAGCTATTAAAAATCGCAATCTTGTTCCCGTGCTTCGTACGCAATGTCCCGATGATCCCAACGGCAAACCGCGGAGCGCGCTTGAGTCCAACGAGATCGTCGTGCTCGACACAATGGGTGAACTCAGAAAGCTTTACTCCATTGCCTACGCAGTTTTTTCCGGGCGCTCGCTGATCAACAAAGGCGGCAGCGACATGATCGAAGTTGCCGCGCTGGCCAAGCCGTGTTGTTTCGGTCCTTATACCTATAATTTTTCCGAACCCGTTGAACTTCTGCTTTCCAAAAATGCCGCGACCTGTATCTTCAAACAACAGCAGCTTGTTGGCCGTATTCAGGCGTGGCTGGCCGCGCCCGATCGCGCCGCCGCCATGGGCCGCCGGGCGCGTGAAGTCCTTAAGACACAGCGTGGCGCCACTCAGCGCTACGCCCGGCGCGTCGCCGAACGCCTGCAGCAAATTTCCCGCGATTAATTACCTAAAAACTGAACACGCCGACGAGACCGCTTCCTCTTTTTTACCTTTAACTTTTTACTTTGCGATTCACCGTTGTGCCGTCGTTTCGTCGTGGTACTCGGATTAACGTCGAGTTGGGCACACGCCGCACCAGACAGCCATCGCCGCATGAAGAAGGACCGCCGGCCACAAGAGGATGCCGACCGGCTGCGACCAGATGCCGGCGGCTCCGAGAATGAAAACCGCGCCAAGGTTATATACCAGCATCGCGGCGACCAACCCGTGTGTTGTGCGGCTTTTCACGTCGTAGCCGGCGAGCCAGCAGGCGACGCCCAGTGCCAGCAATGCGGCTCCAGCCAGTCGCCCCAGGGGAACTGCCGCTCCGGATATTTGACCATCGAGCAGCAGCTGGACGACCGCGGCGGGCACGGCCAATAATGCCAATCCTGCAATCACTTCGATAACCGCGGTGAATTTAAGTAAATAGTTCATCGCACTTGTGTTCTTAACAACACGTGTAGATCGGAATTGCCGACTCATTGCGCCTCAGTCCCTGTTGCATCATTCTTCTCAAGGCTGATCAAATGTCTGACTTTCCGTTTTTTCCAACTCTGCATCGTTTTGTATTGTGTAATTGACATTCTGTGAAGTGGAAGCCTTCAAACGCAGCACAAAAAGCGAGAACTTTGACAACATCTCAATGTTATTCAAATCATTATTTACATAAATCCAGACTACGCCGTATTGCGTGGAATAAAACGAGTTTACGGTCGATTCCACATTAAGACCGAAGGTAAACCAGGGCTTGCCGGAACCTGGGAGGGGTAAAAGATCAAGCACGTTCCGGGCGGGAAACGGCGGCGATAATCCGGAAACAAGGTCATTGGCCAGTTCGTGCTGATATGCCTGCCAATGCAGGGGATCTTTATCCGTCGCATAGTCGTGCAGTTGGCCGTAGCCTCCGTTGTCGGCGTAATAACCGAATTGCCACTGGTAAAGACGCTGCAGCTTTAAAAGCAAGCGCGGATCGGTAATCGGCTGAATGCCCCAAAACTGTTCCCACCGCCGTGACGCGCCAATGGTCTTAAGTTCATCGGTAACGGTAACCTCGCCGCTCACCATCCCCACGGCCCACGGTAATGCGGTTGGGGATTTAGAGAACAAAGCCAGGTTCTGCAGGATTTCGGTGTACTGGATATCGTTGACGGTGCTGTTTTGCTCAAACGTAGCCCGGGAAAGCGCTTGGTGCGAGCATCCGGAGGCGGCACAGGCCAGAAGCGCCAGCAATAGAGCGCATGAGTAATTTCTATATTTCATCGCGATCTCCATATTACCATTAAGCCGGTCTTCTAGTGATGGAACTAAATAAATTTTTAGTGGGCTATATTTTACCGCTTAGACGTCAAGAAAAACCAGATCAATTCACGAGGGGCGCGGAGGGACGCCGAACGAACTTGAGACAGCATGATGATGGCTTGATTTTGGGGTATTATTATGCCGTAAACATTTCACGTGGAAAGGGGTTTGAAACCAGTTAAAACCAAATCTGCAAAAGGAGAGTGAACCATCCTGCGATTTTTACGAACAACATTTGCGGGCGGGGTCTTGTTTCTGGCGCCGCTGGTTGTAGCGATTGTCATAGTTACCAAGGCCCTGGAGATTGCCAATCAGATTCTGGGGCCGGTGGCAAGCTGGATACCGGCCAAATCACTGATTGGGCTCAAAACACCGATATTTCTCGCTTTGGTGCTCGTGCTGGTATTTTGTTTTCTGGCTGGCCTCTTCGCGCAGACCGTTCTGGCGGGAAAAATCGTGAGCGCCCTGGAAGACAAATTTCTTTCCAACATCCCGGGTTACGAGTTCATGAAGAACGTGGCGCAGGGCATACTCGGCGTAGACCCAGAGCATGGATACAAACCGGTCTTGGCGCACTTCGAAGATTCCTGGCAAATCGCGTTTCTCATTGAGCGTATGGCCGACAATCGTGTGACGGTTTTTGTGCCCAGCGCCCCGCATGGGATGTCGGGTTTGGTCTACATATTGAAAGCGGACCAGATTACACCGATCAATCTGCCGGCGCCCGCCGTATTAAAAAGTCTTGGGCGCCTCGGGGTTGGCTCCGGTGCGATTCTGGGTGGATCGGGCAAATCCCCTAATATGACAAGCGGCCAGCCGAAAACCACTGAAGAAAAGAGCGGTCAAGTATGAATAGTACGGGCAGCTTGAGTAGTATGGGCAGTATGAGCTCAACAAGTACATTGCCCAAGGATGCGCCGCCGGCGTTTCATGTTCTGGTCAAACCCACCGGAGCCATCTGCAACCTCGATTGCAAATATTGTTTTTTCCTGAGTAAAGAGTCGCTCTATCCAGGCAGCAAATTCCGCATGGCCGATGAACTCCTGGACACCTACCTGAAACAATTGTTGGAAAGTCACCAGGCCCCCGAAGTGACGGTCGCCTGGCAGGGTGGCGAGCCGACGCTGATGGGTCTGGATTTTTTTAAACGGGCGGTGAACTACGCGCTCAAACACAAACGGCCTTATCAGCGGGTGCAGTTCACCATTCAAACCAACGGCACCCGGCTCAATGATGACTGGGCCGCTTACTTCAGAGCGCAAAACGTCCTTGTCGGCCTGAGCGTGGACGGCCCCAAAGAGATGCACGACGCCTACCGCGTTACCAAGTCCGGCGCCGGCAGCTTTGATCAGGTCATGGTTGGTCTGGAATTTCTTAAAAAACACAAAGTGGACTTTAATATTCTCTGCACGGTCCACGCCGCTAATCAGCATCATCCACTTGAGGTATATCGCTTTTTCCGCGACCAGCTTAAGGCCGAATTCCTGCAGTTCATCCCGATTGTGGAGCGCGCCACCGAAACGATGCTACCCGTCGCCAACGAAGGGTGGAGCGAGCGCCCCGGCGGCGATCGGCCGTTGTATGTTTTAAACGGCAGTCTGGTCACTGAGCGGTCGGTCCAGCCAGAGGCCTATGGAAAATTTTTGATCGCGATTTTTGATGAGTGGGTGCAGCGCGACGTGGGAAAGATTTTTGTTCAGCATTTTGATTCAGCGTTGGCCAACTGGATGGGCGTTCCCGGCGCGGTCTGTGTGTTTTGTGAAACCTGTGGGAACGCGGTCGCACTGGAGCACAACGGTGATCTGTATTCCTGCGATCATTTCGTGGAACCCAAATATAAGCTGGGCAACATTAAGGATATTCCGTTGATCCAGTTGATCAGCTCGCCGGAGCAGCGGAAATTCGGCCGCGACAAGCGCGACACCCTGCCGCGTTACTGCCGCGAGTGCGAAGTGCGCTTCGCCTGCCATGGGGAATGCCCGCGCAACCGATTTATCAATACGCCGGATGGCGAACCGGGGTTAAACTACCTCTGCGCCGGTTACAAGGCGTTTTTCAAACATATTGACGGCCCGATGAAAAAGATGGCGGCACTGCTCCGGCAGGGCCGGTACGCGGACGAAATTATGGAGAAGCCTCATGCCGGATGATCAACCAAAAACACCTGAGTCGCTGGCACTGGCCCGGGAAAACACCCAGCTTTCGCGCCAGCGGAGCGAACTGTCGACGGACCGCACGCTCATGGCGACGGACCGTACCCTGATGGCCTGGACGCGCACCGCGCTGGCGATGATCAGCTTCGGCTTCACAATTTACAAATTTCTGGAGAGTATGAAGGCGGAAGGCCAGTTGCCCGGATTTCGGCCACAAGGTCCGCGCAATTTCGGGCTGGCGCTGGTGATATTAGGCGTAGGTTCATTGGCGGTTGCCAGCATTCAATATTGGGTTATGGTCAGGAAATTGGGCGGGACCAAACAACGGTCTCCCTGGACGCTCACGCTGATCGTGGCGCTATTGCTCATTTTGATGGGCGTGTTGGTATTGGCCAATATGTTTCTGCATGAAGGACCATTCTAAAAAACTCGATCTTTTGGGGTAAAATTAATAAAATCTTTATAGACCGAATCCCTCCCCAGTGATACCATCTCCATTGAATGCATTGTCGCACGGCAAGGCGGCATCCACTACATCGGAAGGAATAACCAAACCAGGTTGCCCAAATTGATTACGAATTAGTTTAGCAATGGAAAGGAAACACAATCATGGCTGGCAAAACTTTTAAAGGTGTAATCAACATCGACGTCCGCGATTCGGTTCCCGACTGGGGACCCTATACGCAGCCGACGGCGCCCAAGGGTGCCCCCAATATCATGTTCATTGTGTGGGATGATGTGGGCTTTGGCGCGATGAAAACTTTCGGCGGCCTGATCGAAACGCCCAACATGGACCGCCTAGCCAAAATGGGTCTGCGCTACAGCCGATTTCATACCACCGCGCTGTGTTCACCGACCCGTGCCAGCATGCTCACCGGGCGCAACCACACTACGATCGGCATGGCGTGCATCTGTGAAGCGACGACCGGTTTTCCCGGCAGCAATGGACATATTCCGTTTGAAACGGCCACCATCGCCGAGGTGCTCGGCGAACGCGGCTGGAACACCTATATGACCGGCAAGTGGCACTGCTGCCCCAGCGACGAAATGAACATGGCCTCGACTAAGCGCAACTGGCCCACGGGGCGCGGCTTCGAGCGCTATTACGGCTTCCTCGGCGGTGAGAGCAACCAGTGGTACCCAGACCTCGTGGAAGACCAGCACTTTACGACCCAGCCTTATCTGCCGGAACAGGGCTATCATCTCTCCAAGGATTTGGCAGACAAGGCCATTTCCTTCATCGCCGACGCCAAACAGGTGGCGCCAGAGAAACCATTCTTCTTTTATCTGTCCTGGGGTTGCGCCCACGCCCCGCACCATGCACCCAAGGACTGGATCGCCAAATACAAGGGCAAGTTCGACATGGGGTATGAGAAGTATCGGGAAATGGTATTTGCCAATCAGAAAAAACTGGGCCTGATTCCCAATAATGCTGAATTATCGCCGATCAACCCCATGGCCAGTGAGAAAAGCGCTACCGGGTTGCCCTGGGCGCCGCTGGATGTCGTGCGTCCGTGGGACAGCCTTTCCGCCGATGAAAAGAAACTCTTCTGCCGCATGGCGGAAGTGTATGCAGGATTTTTAAGTTACACCGATATGCAGCTCGGCCGGGTGCTCGATTATCTCGAGCAGAGCGGCCAACTGGACAACACGCTGATCATGAGCTTCTCGGATAATGGCGCCTCCGGCGAGGGCGGTCCCAACGGTTCGGTTAATGAAAATAAATTCTTCAACAACATCGCAGACACCATCGCGGACAACATGCCCCTGCTCGATGATCTGGGCAGTTCCAAAACCTACAATCACTATCCCAACGGCTGGGCCGTGGCTTTCTGCACCCCGTTCAAGATGTACAAACGCTACGCCTGGAATGGCGGGATCGCCGATCCATTTGTGATCTCATGGCCCAAGGCAATCAAGAACGGCGGTGGCGTCCGCAATCAGTACATCCATGTTTCCGACCTGGTGCCCACCGTCTATGAGTGCCTGGGCCTTGATCCGCCGGATGTAGTCAAGGGTTATACGCAATGGCCGCTGGAAGGTATCAGCTTTAAATACAGTTTTGATGACGCTAAGGCACCGACCCAGAAGAAGACGCAGTACTACAACATGCTGGGCAGCCGCGGCATTTATCACGAAGGATGGAAGGCCAATACCGTCCATCCAACCATCGCCAACTGGTCGCATTTCACCGAGGATAAATGGCAGTTGTATAATCTCGACGAGGATCCCACCGAATGTCATGACCTGAGCGCCAAATTTCCCGACAAACTCGCGGAACTCAAATCCCTGTGGTTCGTGGAAGCGGGCAAGTACCTTGGCCTGCCCATTGAAGATCGCTCGCCCGTGGAAATCATGACCCAGCCGCGTCCCCTGATGAGCCCGCCGCGCGACCGGTACATCTACTATCCGAACACGCTGGAAGTATCGGAAGCCGCCGCCGTCAATATCCGCGGCCGGTCTTACAAGATCGCCGCCGAGGTGGATCTGACGGCCAAAGCCGCCGGGGCTATTTTTGCCCATGGCTCCAAGTTCGGCGGCCATGCCCTGTACATTAAGGATGGCAAGCTCAAGTACTGCTACAACTTCGTGGGCATAAAAGAACAGACCATCGTGTCCAGTGCGCCGCTGCCGGCTGGCCCCTGCGTATTGGGCGTCGAGTTTGTCATGGAAAAACTGGACAAGGTCGGTGGCTCACCAGTGCCCAATGCCGTCATCGGCACGGCAAAACTTTACATCAACGACAAACAGGTCGGCCAGATGCCGGCCTTTCAGACACAGGCTAGCTATTTCAACTTGTGCGGTGAAGGCTTGTGCATTGGTTATGACAGCAGCATGAGCGTGACCGACGACTACCCCGGCAATTCGCCGTGGGCCTTTACTGGTGGAACGATCAAACAGGTGATTGTCGATGTGAGCGGTGAAACTTACGCCGATCTGGAGAAAGAAGCGGCGGCCATGATGCAACGGGATTAACCGTTCTAAAAACTTAGAGGATTTAGATCCAACAGGCGGATTTTAAATTGGAGACCTATCCATGAGTGACCAGGACAAGATTCAGCGCTCCATTCTGCCGATTCCTGATGAACAGTATGTGGGTTTAACCACTTATGATGCGAAGGATCCGGAGACGAAGTTCCCGCCGATCAGGAACCTGCGGCCGCCCGCGGGCGCGCCCAATGTTTTAATTGTCCTGATCGATGACTGCGGCTTCGGCGCTTCCAGCGCGTTCGGCGGACCGATCAACACGCCAACCTTTGAGAAGCTTGCGGCAGGCGGGATCAAGTTCAACCGGCTCCATACAACCGCGCTGTGTTCACCCACGCGCCAGGCGCTATTGACCGGCCGCAATCACCATTCGGTGAACATGGGCGGCATTACCGAAATCGCCACTTCAGCGCCCGGCTATACCTCCGTGCGACCCAAAGACAAGGCGCCGCTCGCCGAGACCCTCAAGCTCAACGGATACTCGACGGCGCAGTTCGGAAAGTGCCATGAAGTGCCGGTGTGGCAAACCAGCCGCATGGGACCGTTCGATGCATGGCCCACCGGCGGCGGCGGGTTTGAGTACTTCTACGGCTTCGTCGGCGGCGAAACCAATCAGTGGTATCCGGCGCTTTACGAAGGCACGACGCCCGTTGAACCCGAAAAGACTCCCGAAGAGGGGTATCACCTGAATGATGATCTTGCCACCAGGGCGACCAAATGGATCCGCCAGCAAAAGGCGCTCATGGCTGACAAGCCTTTCTTCGTCTATTTCGCACCGGGCGCCACGCACGCCCCGCATCACGTGCCCAAGGAATGGATCGCCAAGTACAAGGGCAAGTTCGACCAGGGCTGGGACAAACTGCGCGAGGAGACTTTTGCCCGGCAAAAGAAGCTCGGCGTGATCCCGCCGGACTGTGAGCTAACCAAACGGCATGCCGAAATCCCGGCCTGGGATGCATTGCCCGCCAATATGAAGCCGGTACTCGCGCGTCAAATGGAAATTTATGCCGGTTTTCTGGAGCACACCGACCATCATGTCGGCAGGCTGATCGACACACTTAAAGACCTCGAAATCCTCGACGATACGCTCGTCTATGTGATCATCGGCGACAACGGCGCTTCGGCCGAAGGGACTCTGAATGGCTGTTTCAATGAAACCTGCATGCTCAATGGCATGTTGGGCATTGAGACGCCCGAATTCCTGCTGAGCAAGATTGATGACTTCGGCGGCCCGAAAGCCTACAACCACTATGCGGTGGGCTGGGCGCACGCCATGGACACGCCTTACCAGTGGACCAAGCAGGTGGCCTCGCACTGGGGCGGCACCCGCAACGGAACCATTGTGCACTGGCCGAAAGGGATCAAAGCCAAAGGCGAGATTCGCACCCAGTTCCATCATGTGATCGACATCGCGCCGACCATTCTGGAAGCGGCGGGGATCCCTCATCCCACCACTGTCCACAGCATCCAGCAGGCGCCCATCGAGGGCATGAGCATGCTGTATGCATTTAATGACCCCAAGGCGGCGGAACGGCGCGAAACGCAGTACTTCGAAATGTTCTGCAACCGCGGCATTTACCACAAGGGATGGAGTGCGGTGACCCGACACAGTATTCCCTGGGATACTTCCAAACCGATGCCTTCATTTGATAACGACGTGTGGGAATTGTATGGTCCGGACGACTGGACCCAGGCGAAGAATGTTGTCAAAGAGAATCCACAGAAACTCGTGGAGCTGCAGCGCTTGTGGCTGATTGAAGCGGGTAAATATCATGTGCTGCCGCTGGATGATCGCCGGGTTGAGCGTTTCAACGCCGACCTCGCCGGCCGGCCGCAGCTCATCAAGGGCAACACACAATTGTTGTTTTCAGGCATGGACCGTCTGACCGAAAACTCGGTCGTCAACATCAAGAATAAATCGCACGCCATAACGGCCGATATAGTGGCGCCTCAAACCGGGGCGCAGGGCGTCATCGTCGCGCAGGGCGGACTCACCGGCGGCTGGAGCATTTATGCCAAGGACGGCAAGCTGAAGTACTGCTACAATTTTTTTGGCATCCAATACTTTTATGTGGAATCAACCACACCGATTCCACCCGGCAATCAGCAGGTGCGCATGGAGTTTAAATATGACGGTGGCGGGCTGGCCAAGGGCGGCGCGGTTTCGCTTTATCTAAACGGGAAAAATGTCGGCCAAGGCCGCGTGGAGCATACCATACCGATGATTTATTCCGGCGACGAGACCTGTGACGTCGGCAACGATTTTGCCACAGCGGTTTCCCAGGATTACAGCGCTACCGGCAACGGGTTCAACGGCGAAGTGCGCTGGGTGCAGATCGACCTGGAACTCGACGATCACAGCCACATGATTACACCCGAGCAGCGCTTCAAGGTTGCGATGACACTGCAGTAAAAGTGCGCCAAACGCACAAGATGCGGGAGAACCGCCCGTGAAAGAACCAAAGGATATGAAAGAATTGGGGTCCACCACAGAACGGCATGAACCGAAGTTTGTGACGCGCTGGAGGCGCCAATCGCAGCGCCTCGCCAAAGAGGTGGAAGTTTTCTATTTTGCATTCAAACATCCGCGCGTGCGCTGGCGCGCAAGGCTGGTTGCCGCATTTACCGTGGGTTATCAGTTCAGCCCCATTCAATTGATACCAAACTTTGTTCCCCTGATCGGATTCGCCGACAATTTTCTGGTTATTTTCCTCGGCATTAAGCTCTTGCGAAAAATGATTCCTCCGGACGTATTGGCCGAATGTCGGGCGCAGGCTGATGCCGCCGGGATTCGCAGGAAACAGGAAATCAGATCGGCGACCGGCGCCGTTGCCTTCGTCGTGATCGTAGTGCTATTGGTCCTGGCGACGATCGGCTCCGGCGTGCTCGTGGCGGCATGTTTCCATCATTAATAAGAGCCTCTAACAAAATAAGGCGGGGGCTGGGTTTGGCCGTTGCCTATTGGTAAATGTAGCGCCGGCTCATACAGCTCCAGGTGGAAACCTGGGGCCAATCTGAAATATCAAATATTAAATTCTTTTGTCACATCGTATCGTCGTGTCGTGGTGGTAAAAACGTCTCTCGTCTCAGCTTAGCATATTGGACCAAAGTCCAATGTTTCAATATTTCCGGTTCGTATTACAATTAAGCCCATCTTTTTCACCTGGCCCCGGTTTTTCTTAAACAGGATGGCCGAAACCCATGACTGACATCAATGAATTTCTGCGGAATTGGATCTCCATCGCGGCCTCCGGGATCGAGTCTCTGGCGGTTCTGGTCATCGTCCTGGCCATCGCGCACGGCACCATACGCTATTTTATTCGTATTTTTCACGGTGGGATCGATGACCCTTACAGTCAGTTCAAACGCCAGTTGGGCAGAGCCCTGCTTCTGGGGCTGGAATTTCTGGTCGCCGCGGATGTTGTTCGCACCGTGGCGCTGCAGCCCAACATGCAAAACGTTCTCATCCTCGGGCTTCTGGTGCTCATCCGGACATTCCTGAGTTGGTCGCTGGTCGTGGAGATCGAAGGGCGCTGGCCATGGCAGGCCAAGTCGGCGGGGACAACCAATGTTTCCGATTGATCAATTTCTACGTATAGCTCATAACCTCACCGGCCGCCTATATGGGCCGATGGCTTTCCGTTTGATTATTCAGCCGATTATGGCCGCAATCATGGCCATGCGCGACGGGTGTAAAGACGCGAAAAAAGAAGTGCCTGACTACTTTGGCTGGTCACTCATTACTGACCCGGCACGCCGCCCGCAGTTGCTGCGCGAAGCGTTCAAAGCGGTTTTCAAGATCTTTATCGTGGCGATTTTGATTGACTTAATCTATCAGTGGGAGGTATTCCACTGGTTTTATCCGGGCGAAGCGCTGATCGTGGCGACTATTCTGGCATTGGTGCCTTACCTTATTTTTCGCGGGCCCGCGCAACGCCTCTGGAGGTATTTCTTGTCCAAAAAAATGGGTGAACGTGGTTCTAAGAGCCTCTAACAAGTTGAAAGGAAGTAGTATGGGTCGATCAAAAGCTCAAAGCTCGTCAATTAAGTTTTTCATCGGCCGCAGCGCCTGGATCGGTGCTGCCTGCGCCATCGTCTGTTGGATTGGAACTTTTGGAATTCTTTCAACACCACGCGCGGCGTCAGCGGACACTTCAGATACTTCGGCCAACGCGGCCACTGCCGCGGGCCAGACCCCTGATCCATTGGCGTCGTTGCAGGACGTGTCATTTACGCCAGCCGTATCATCGGCAGATGATCCAATGGCCACCATGGATGAAGCTGCCCAAACCGCCTCTTCACAAACACCGCCGCAATCCAGCGGAATACTTCCCATACCCGATTACACCGGCGACATCTGGACGCGATCCTATTTGCTTGGTGATTTAGGCGGTCTTCGCACCCAGCTCGCCGACGACGGTGTCCAATTCCACGTCAGCTATACGCAATATTTTCAATCCGTCGTCAGCGGTGGGCTCAGTAATAGCAACGATTACGGCGGCCTGCTCGATTATGCGGGCAGTCTCGATCTGGATCGCATGGGTTTAGTTCCCGGCGGCCTTGTTACCTTTCTCGCCCAGACGCGCTATGGCACCACCGTCAACGGAGACACTGGACAGATTTTGCCCGTCAATACCGCCGGATTTTTTCCGCTCACCAGTCCGCTTAATCAGACCATTCCCATTGCTATCGAAGATCTTTATTACACCCAGTTCTTCTGTCCCTATTTTGCGGCCTTCGCCGGCAAATTCGATACGCTCAACGGAGATCCTAACGCTTTCGCTTCCGGCCGCGGGGAAACCCAGTTTATGAACTCCAATTTCGTCTTTAATTCAGTGTTGGCGCTTAGATTTCCCTATTCTACGCTCGGCGCCGGCGTAATTTTGCTTCCCATTAAAAACATCAAAGTACAAAGCCAGGTTTTTCAGACCCAGGATTCTTCCACCACCAGCGGCTTTGAAAATTTTAACGCGGGCGGAACATGGGTCACCGAGGTAGACTCGCAATACCGCATTTTCAATCTGCTCGGCGGCATGAATCTCGGCGGACTTTATTCGTTTGATCAGAATTTTTTCCGCATCGGTGGTGATTTTATTTTTAAGCCCGGCGTGGGTCTGATACCGCCGACGTCCACCGATACCTGGGCTTTGTACTGGAGCGGATGGCAGTATCTCTATGAAGCTCAGCCCAACAACACGCCGATCAGCGCGATCAATGGGCCGCCCTCTGACCAGGGAATCGGCCTGTTTGCCCGCGCCGGCCTCGCTGACGACACCACCAACCCGGTCCAGTATTCCCTCAGCGGCGGCGTAGGTGGAAAAGGCATGATCCCCACGCGCGACAACGACACCTTCGGTGTTGGATATTTTTACAACCAGCTCCAGGCCAACCGCCTCACCTCGTTCCTTGGAGTGGCAAATTACTCACAGGGTTTTGAGGCTTACTATAATGTCGCGGTGACGCCGGCCACGCATCTCACTTTCGACGTGCAGGCCGACAATTCGGTCTGGCCCAATACATCTACCGCGGTTATTCTTGGCGTGCGTTTGAATTTGAACTTTTAGGAAAAAATTTTATTTGCTCACTCTTTGCAGCCCATGAACTCCATCCAAATCAGCCTGATCATTTTTCTCTGCATTTGTGCCGGCGATGTCTGGGCCGCGAACAACTGGAACAACCTCAATGCGGTGGCGTCACCTGATCCCTACCGTCCCACTTCGACCTGGGGCGGAGGGTCGGGCTTCACAGTCATCTATGGAGTCGCGGCGCCGGTGAAGCCCCCACTGATTGGACAGGTGCAGACACCGTAAGGTTGCGGGGAACCACGTTCATAACCCTAAAGGAACTATGCCATGAAAAATCGCGATCGAAATATTTTGGCTACGGTTGCCTTTTTCGTGGCGGTGGTAAGTTTTTCCGGCACAGCTCCGGCGGACTCTAATTCAGTTGCTCCAGATTCCTCTGCCAGTCTTTCTGATGTCACCTTTCAGGATTCACAACTCAACCCGATGTCCGCACCCATATTCAGTATGGACGCAGCAGCGACCCAAAGCAGCTCCGGTGAAGAGCAAGAAACCGACGCCGAAGAGGAAGCTGATTTGGCCAAGAAAACGCTCAACCCTGTGGCCGACCTGATCAGCGTGCCGTTTCAGGAAAACCTGAATTTTGGCATCGGCCCCAAAAACGCCACGCAGAGCATACTGAACATCCAGCCGGTGATTCCATTTCATCTCACGCCGGATTGGAATTTAATTTCGCGCACCATTCTTCCAGTGATCTACTTTGGTTCACCGGCCAACGGCATTTCGTCAACCGGCGGTTTGGGCGACACCCAACAGAGTTTTTTCTTTTCACCCGTAAAACCGACCGACGGCTGGATTTGGGGCGTTGGTCCGATCTTTTTCCTGCCCACGGCCACCGACCCCTTGCTGGGTCCAACAAAATGGGGCGCCGGCCCCACAGCGGTGGCCCTGCAGCAGCAGCACGGCTGGACATACGGAATGCTGGCCAATCAAATCTGGTCTTTTGCGGGTAACAATCAGCAAAGTTCGGTTAATCAGACTTACATGCAGCCGTTCGTGAGTTATACATTTCCAACCTATACAAGCCTGACATTTAATACCGAGTCAACCTACGACTGGACCGCACGTCAGTGGACCGTTCCGTTTAACCTGATGGTGTCGCAGATTCTCAAGATCGACAAGCAGCCGGTGAGTATTCAGCTTGGCGGTCGTTATTACGCCGCTGGTCCCCTCGGCGGCCCTACGTGGGGCATGCGGCTCACCTTCACATTTTTATTTCCGAACCACTGACGGTGAAAAAAGGGTAAGATTTTATTCCAGGAGGTTCTAAGAGTGCCGCAGCATGAAAAATCGCTATCGTCATAGTCCGGCACTGATCTCAATTGTCGGACTTGTCGCTCTAGCCTCAAATTTTTCCTGCATGCTCCGGGCGGATTCAGATTCGCCCAATCTGGCCCCGCAAAACAATCCAACTCCGACCGCTACCGCTTCGGTTGCTGCGGATGAATCCGCAAATCTTTTTGATGTCAATTTTCTGGAGTCGCAACTTAGCCCGACATCCTCACCCACATTCAGTATGGATGATGCAGCCACCCAGAGCAGCTATGTGCCCATCCGGAACAGATTAACCAACGAGGAAAAGAGTGAGTTAACGGAGGACACGCTGAACCCTATCTCCGACCTGACCAGCGTAATGTTTCAGTACAACGTGGATTTTGGCGTCGGGCCCAAAGAGACATCTTTGGATGCGCCGAATATCCAACCACAGATTCCGATTTCTCTCGGTCCAGATTGGGATTTGATCACACGCACCGTTATCCCATATGTCTACGCACCTTCGCCGGCCAACGGCATTTCCACAACTTCCGGTTTGGGTGATATCACCACGAGTTTATTTTTTTCGCCCAGAAAGACGCTTAGAGGTTGGATCTGGGGCGTGGGTCCGGCATTTCTTTTTCCCACAGCCACCGATCCCGCCTTGGGCTCTCAGAAATGGGGCGCCGGTCCGGCGGCGGCGGTCTTGCGGCAAAACAGCATCTGGACATACGGAATCCTGGCGCAGCAAATCTGGTCTTTTGCGGGCAACTCCCAGCGAAGCAGCGTTAATTTTACTTACCTGCAACCGTTTGTGTCCTACACATTTCCAACATTTACCGCCATCCGGCTTGATACCGAGTCCACCTACAACTGGACCGGCCGCCAATGGATCGTTCCGATTAACCTGGGGGCTTCGCAGGTTTTTAAAATCGGCAAGCAGCCGATGAGTGTTTACCTTGGCGGGCGTTATTACGCCCAGGGCCCCTACGGTGGCCCCGACTGGGGATTCCGCTTCGGCCTCACAATTTTGTTTCCGAATGATTGACAGATGTCAAAATTCTATGTGACAGACAACTATAAGGTTATACTTTGCCTCTGAATTTGAGGTTCTTTGATGGTCCTAAGCTGGTTAGACGGTCAGGAAGCATGGCTCATCGTATCGCTGCTGTTTCTTGCGATGTTGCTGGGCGGTGAGCTTGCGTACCACCTCGGACGGCGCATGACTGCCCTGCTGACCAAAGACGGCAAGGACAACACCAGCAAGACCCATTTCAACATTGTGCTTAGCTCGCTGCTGGGCCTGCTCGCCTTGCTTCTCTCGTTTACCTTCGGTATGGCGGCCCAGAGGTATGAAGAACGCCGGCTGATGATGATCGATGATGTCACCACGCTCGGTACGCTTTATCTGCGCACCTGCGCTCTGCCCGAACCGCAAAAGCATCAGATGATGGTCCTGCTGAGGCAATACGTTGATCTTCGGCCGATGGCCGTACCGCTGTTGGATGATCTGAAGGCCTTTGATGATGATGAAACTCAATCCCGGGCACTTCTAATACAAATGTTGGACCTGACCGAAAAGATGCAAAATACGGTTCCGGCGATAAAAGGATCAGACGATGTCACCAGCGCCTTTCTGGACGCCGCCGCCAACCATACCCGGCGCCTCAGCGCCCTTTCCAACCGCGTTCCAGATTCCGTGATCTGGATGCTGCTGGGTGCGGCGATCATTGGTTTGAGCGCGATTGGTTATTCGGGTGGGCTTGTTCGCCACCGCGATATTCCCGCGCAGATCATGCTTTCCATCCTGGTTTGCGGCACCATTTACGTCATCCTCGACCTCGATCGGCCGCACCGCGGACTCCTGCAGCAGGATCAGGCGCCGATGATTCGCCTGCAGCAGATCATCGATCAGAATCCCGATGCCCAGGGAGGCTCTTCGTGAAGAAGAACCAGCTTGCACGTATTGCTTCCGGCAGATTCTTTTGGCTGTTGGTGGTGATGGTCTTGTCGATCGTGCTCGCCGCCTTTACGACGACGGGACCCGTTGAAAAATGGGTGAGCGGCGTGTCCATTGCCGGGGTACTCATCGCCTGCACCTATGCCGCTCGCGGCGGGACGATGCGTTTGCTGGTTTCGCTGTTGCTCAACGGCCTGCTGGTTCTCGCCTTTACCTTCTGGGTCATCAACAAAAGTCCGACGACCGAATACTTCGTGTTTGGAACGTTCTTGTTGTGCCTGCTATTTGCCCTGATCACGACGCTCTCCTTCGTGCTCGGCGGCGGCAATATTGGCCACGACCATATCTACGGCGCGATTTGTGCTTATGTCCTTATCGCCATGTGTTTTGCTACGGTTTACACCATACAGCTCCTGGCGATTCCCGGAGCCTTCAACGGCGTAAACACAAATGATCCTGCCGAACGGCCCTGGGAAGACATGTTCTATTTCAGCTTTACCACGCTCTCCACGGTTGGCTACGGCGATATCACGCCCGTCAACCATAGCGCCCGCGCGGTATGCATTATAGAAATGCTCACCGGCACGTTTTACGTGGCCATCCTCATCGCTCGGCTCGCCGGGCTTTATCCGCCGCCCGCAACTGAAGACCAGCCGCATCGGCCAGAAAAGAAACCCGGAGAATAAGATTAATTTACGGCAATCTCAGCTACATCATTACAAAAAAATCTCTGTGTCCTCTGTGATCTCTGTCGCTTTAAAAACTAACCTGGCAATGTTGCGCCCGGCTTCGTGAATTTTCTCGCCTACTTTCTCCCGTCACCCGATTATCATTCCTTGCCGCTATCAGCAGCTTCCTGTTCCGCTTTCTCAGCGAAGCGAAACCACGCGGTCACACCTGCCTGCATCACCGCCGCCTGTTATAATGTTTTCGAGGTTGTTCACCTTGAAAACGCTTTTTTTTATTCTCCTTTGCCCGTTGCTGTTGCTCCCCGGCTGTGAATCTCAGCCGCTGGAGAATACTTCCGCCTTGTCCCCCGCCGGCTTTTACTCCCTGTGCAAAACCGGAACGCCCGATCAAATCTCCGCCGCCATTAAGGCCGGAGCGAACGTGAATGCCCGGAATAGCCAGGGTAACACCCCGCTATTTGCCGCGGCCCAGTTTAATCCCCAGGCCGGCGCGATCACCGCCCTGATTGCGGGCGGTGCAAACGTAAACGCCAGGGATAACAATGGCCAAACGGCTTTGGATCTGGCGACGTCGGTGCACGCCCCAGATTCGGTGATTAATGCCTTGTTTAACGCCGGAGCCCAGCCGTAAAGATAAAGGAGAACCGCAATGAATATGTTCCATGGAAAACTGCTGCGCGTTGGAATTTTTGCTGTTCCATGTATCTGCGCCGTCTCGTTAAGTCTCCTGGCTGGTTGCGCCGCCCCGCCGAACGAATCGCCCTATCTGGTCCACAATCCGACGGTGTTCATGGAAGAATATTCCGTTGACGGAGATGTGTTTTCCACACAGGTTGGGCCCGCCAATTCCCATGAAGAATTTCTTGACCGAAGCATGCCTCACCAAATCCATATTAAATATCTTGGTGAATTCGGCGCGGTTATGTCTGAAAAAACCATCAACATTCAATGGGATGATAAGACGTCTTCCTGGGTCGAAATCGGCACAAAATGACGGCCGATAACCGGAAAGACTCCTTCATTCCTCCAGGATTGCGGAATGATGTGCGTCCCAAAACTGTGGCGCTGCCGTCATTTTTTTCTTGATCTTGCTTTGGCAATCCAATAGTATATATTAATACACGTTCACGCGAGGGCGCCGGTCCGGAGGCCGGTGGTTGTTGTATTGTTATGCGGTGGAAACTTGGGTGGAGCGATCTCGTTCGCTGCGCCAAGGCAACGGAGAGAAAATGTCGATTAAAAATTTGTTTCCCTTCCACGTGAAAAAAGAATCTCTAACGCCCGCAAGCACCGTTGCTCCGCTTGAAGTTTTCAACCTCATGCGCGCCGGACATTCACTGATGATTATAGACGTGCGTACGCCTGCCGAGTTTGCCGCCGTTCACATCGCCGGTTCACATCTGATGCCCATGAGCTCGCTTAATCTGGCCGACCTGGCGGCTAAGCGCAAAAAAAGCGGCGATCCCTTTTTTATAATATGTAAATCCGGTATTTTTTCCGATAAAATTTGTAAAAATCTCTCCCAAGTCGACGGCGGCGAGGTCTATTCCATCCAGGGCGGCATGGACGCCTGGCAACGCGAAGAGTTGCCCGTTCAGCGCGGCCGTTAAAGGTTCCTCGGGAACGCCATCTGCCTATTTTCTCCGATTCCTCTTTTTCCTTTTTACTTTTTTAATTTGGCCGCATAGTCGCCGGCCTGACGCCTGCCCCTTTCGTTACGATCCGTGTAATCCGTGGTAAAACCAAACATTGCTGCTTCTCTGTGAACGCCTTGTCCCTTTGTGTACTCTGTGGTGAATGTTAATCCGTGCTTTTTGAATCAACTTGCTGCACCATGTTTGTCATTCACTCCGCCTGCGCACAACGATTTGGCGTCTTCCATCACCTCTCTGGATCATTTTTAATGAACTCTGCGTTAATCTGCGAATATCTATTTACCAAAATATTCGAATTATTCGCTTGCCACACTGCGCCGCGCGTGTTACCCTACTTTCAATCTTCAGTTCTTTTTGAAAGGGCGGATATATGGCAAAAGCAAAAAAGGCAAAAAAAGCAAAACGTGTGAAACGCAAAGTGAAGCGGTAAGCCGCCGCAGGCAAACCGCGCTCCGACGGCCGTATCTGCTCTTTCTCCCGCATTCAATTCTCTTTGAAAGAGCGGCTGTATGGCTAAGGCAAAACGCGTACAACGTCGTGTGAAGCGCCGCGTGAATCGTCTTCGGCGCCGTGTAGCGCGTCGGGTAAATCGAGTCCGTCGTCGCGCGGTCCGTGTGGTTCGTCGTGTAGCCCGCACCCGTCGCCAGCCCAGCCCCGCGACAGCAAGGCCTACGATGTAATGGACTTGTTCGCGGCGGTATTCGCACAAAATTCTCATTTATGCACCTGACTTGCTAAACACATAAGTCCGCAAACCATGCGCCCGGAGGTGTTGCCAAAACGTTTGGCAACACCCCCGGTTTTTCGTTTTTCTCGGTAAACCGCCGTGTAATCTGTAGTTCGCCCCTGCATTCCCTTTTAATTCGCAGCCTCGCTGCGCAAAAGATCGCCCCCGGCCCGGCCCGTGTGTGCCGAGCCGGAGGCGTTTCGTGAAAAGCCGAGGCGGCGAAACCCCGGCGGAGAAAGTCTCGTGTCGCTGCGGTTTTAAAACGCCAATTGTAGTTGTACTTGAGTTATATAGTCACGGGTATTTTGGGCAGTACCATAGTTTGCATCGGTAAAGGCCGCCAATGGCGTATAGGTTTCCGCAACCTGAATCTTGGCGTTGTTGCCGAACAGGTAATAATTAACGCCACCCTGAATGTACGTTGCGGCGTTATTCGCGTCCGACACACCCAGTGTGTAAAGCTGGCCAAAACTCGCGGCAATTTCCCACTGGTGCGGCACGAGGAAGTAGCCGCCCTGCACGTAATAGCCAAGCTGGCCAACACTGCTTGTTCCGTAATACGCCGGCAGCGATTGCGTTAACCCGCCCGCGGTCGCGGTTGTTTGACCGGTAGCATTGATCTGCTGATAGAACACGACCGGGCTGATCGATAGCCCCTGCCAGTGAAGGGTAAAATCGCCTTCTGCGCGGTAATCATTGCCCGAAAGAGTGTAATTGCTGATAAAACCGGGCGTTCTGTGCGAACTCAAACCTACGATCACGCCTGTAGTTCCTTCCGAGGTCACGGCCCCGCTGCCATCGGATGACAGTTCATGTGCGGGATTTTGAGAATCATAAAGGAAAGCAAATCCAAGCATCCACTCGAGGTTCTTGGTCCAGTTGATATCCGGTTCGCTGGTAAAATCGGCCGCATCGGCGCTGTCGAACACTTCCCAACGCGCGGCAAATGACGGTCGGTTATCGCCATTTGTTGTAGAACCAAACGCCGCATCATTGCCTGTGGTGTTGGTCTTGGGCCCATTATTGACGTTCACTTCATAATCCATCTGGTGCGGAATAATATCACCAAACAAACTCACGCCCTGTGCACGAACCGGATCAAATGCGTCGGTGATCGGGTTAAATTCCGGAAATTCAAGACCACGGGAAATGTATTCAACATGGGTAAACGGAATCAGGAATGAACCAGCCCTGACTGCCAGCCACGGAGCGAATTTGTATCCGAGGTACACGTCCTGCATAAAGAAGTTGCCACCGTTATTCGTTGAGCTCGTGCCGCCGAAATCACCCGTAAAGTTATAAAATAGATTGGGAGTAAACGCGTTGCCGGAAAGGATGATACGCGCCCGGCGAAATGTAAAACCGGAAACGTTGCCGGTGTCTGGAAGACCCGGATCCCATGAAAGGCCGTATGCCGGCGCGGTGGGACCAGGCTTGTATTGGCTCAGGTTGTTGGGATTGGTAGCTTGCGCGTAGGTATATCTGAACTGCAGGTACCCGTTGATGTCCAGCTTGAAGTCCTGGTCGGGGGTCTGGATGAAAAAGCCTTTGTTGTAGCCCGCCTGAAGCGTGTCATCGAGGTACTGCGATCGGAACTGGGCGTCGGATAGAACCTGCTTGACGACCTGGGCGATTTGAGCCTCGCGGGTTGCATCGGTGTTTTGCTGACTTTGCTGCGCCTGAAGCTGATTCACTTTGGCCTGCAGCGCTTCAATCTGCGCTTCAAGCTGAACGCTGCTGGCGTTATCCACCGTCGGCGTCGCGGATGTATCCGCCCGGCTTATTCCAGCGCTCTGTGCCAGGGCCAAACCGGCGGCCGCAAGGACCATCAGGGAACTACGTTTCATGGGAATCTCCTGCATTTTGCTCAGGAGCTTCCGGCGTTCCGGTCAGATCCAGATTAATTTTAAAAAACGTCTCCCGTGAACCGGGTCGACAATGCCTACTTTTTTCTCTGGCTTTTGCCCTAGCGCCGGGGTTCAATTCCCCCAGTCTGCAAACGAATTTTTTCGGTCCGCTCCACCTGAACGACGCGCCCTTCATGCACCACAATCTGCACGATGCCAAATCGGATCGCATCAACCTGCTGGCGCACAATCGATTGCCAGTCTTGTTCTGCTTCGACGGTTCTTCCATTGATCAAGTTACCCATGTCCGCATCCCTTATTTTTTGCCTTTTTACTTTTAACTTTTTCCTTGGCGGCGGCTTCGTCGCGCCTAGATTCCCGCTCCTTCATCCACAACCTGATCCGCTGTTCGATCCGTGAAAACACGCACGCCGTGCGGCGCGGCAAACAACGTGTCGCCTGGGCTGGCCTTCAATTGCGCGAATTGCTCGTGCGAAATTTCCGCCTGCAGTTCCTCTCCCGTGGAAGTTTTTAATGTCAGGCGAACCGCCGGCCCGGCGGAGCGCACGCGAAGCAGCGTGGTCTGCAAGGCCGGATGGCCATTCCTGGCTCGCGTCACTTCCACGTCGTGGGGACGCACAAAAATGCGGGCGCTGGCGCCTTCCCGCGGAAATTGCTCCGGCGTTTCGATCTGAACGTCGGCGAATTTCACGCGCCCCTGCGTCACCTGCCCGTGGAAGCGGTTCACCTGACCCAGAAAATCCATCACAAATTCGCTCGCCGGACGATTGAAAACTTCATCCGGCGAACCCACCTGTTCTATTTTGCCGTGGTTCATCACCACCACGCGATCGGCGACTTCCAAAGCTTCGTCCTGGTCGTGCGTTACCAAAACGCTCGTTACGTGCAGTTCGTCATGCAATCGGCGCAGCCACTGCCGCAGCTCCACGCGCACTTTGGCGTCCAATGCCCCAAACGGCTCGTCCAGAAGTAGTACGCGCGGTTCCACGGCCAGCGCCCGCGCTAGCGCGACGCGCTGGCGCTGGCCGCCGGAGAGTTGGTGTGGATAGCGCCCAATCTGGGGCTCAAGCTGCACCAGCTGCACCAGTTTGTGTACTCGCTCACGAATTTCCGCCTTGCTTGGCCGCGCGGCCCGCGGTTTGACCGACAACCCAAACGCGATGTTGTCAAAAACGTTCATATGGCGGAACAGCGCGTAATGCTGAAACACAAATCCTACGCCGCGCTTGCCCGCCTGCCGGCGTGCCACGTCTTCGCCTTCCAAAAGCACTTCACCCGCTCCCGGATCGGGGCGTTCCAGCCCGGCGATAATCCGCAGCAGCGTGGTTTTGCCGGATCCGGACGGCCCCAGCAGCGCCACCAGTTCGCCGGTCTTAACCTCCAAGCTCACGTTGTCCAGCACAATAAGCTTGCCGAAGGTCTTGCTGATGTTGCGTGCCTCTATGCTCATGCTGCAATTCTCTCCACAACGTCTTGAGCCAATTTTTCACTTCGTTCGATTTGCACGCGTGTTCGCCATTCAAGGAATTCCTTCAGCGCCAGCGTCACCAGCGCCAGACCCACCAGCAGCGATGCAAGCGTAAACGCCGGCACAAACTTATAGTCGTCCCAATATTCTTCCACTTGCAGCGGCATCGTATTGGTCAGCCCGGGAATCTGGCCTGAAACCACATTGACGCCGCCGAATTCGCCCATCGCCCGCGCGTTGCACAAAATCACGCCGTAAAGCAGCGCCCATTTAATGTTCGGCAGCGTGATGCGCCAGAATGTTTGCCATCCCGACGCGCCCAGCGAGAGCGCGGCGAGTTCTTCCTCCTGCCCCTGGTTTTGCATCAATGGAATCAGCACGCGCGCCACAAATGGAAACGAAACAAATATGGTCACCAAAACAATTCCCGGCCAGGCAAAAACAATGTGAATGCCGTGCTTCAGCAGCCACGGCCCGAAATATCCATCCAGCCCAAAGAGCAGCACGAACACGAGTCCGGCGATCACCGGTGAAACCGCGAAAGGCAAATCGATCAGCGTCACCAGCAGGCTTTTCCCTTTAAATTCAAATCGCGCCACGGCCCATGCCGCCGCGAGGCCAAACAATGTGTTCAGCGGCACCACAATCGCCGCGGTAAAAAGTGTCAGCCGAATCGACGAGAGAAAATCCGGATCGGTAAACGAGGCAAAATACGCCTTTGCTCCGTTCTGCAGCGCTTCGCCGAATACCGCGACCACCGGCAAAATCAAAAATAAACCCAGGAAAAGCAACGTTATGCCGATCAATGTCCGGCGCAACCACGCCGGCTCGCTCGCCGCGGCCGACTTAACCGCGGCAGAGCCGGATGATGTGATACGTATTGCAATTGTTCCGGCCATATTATGCTTCTACCCGCAGGTGGCGCTGCGTCCACCAGCCAAAAACGTTTATCGCCAACAAAACCGCAAACGACGCAACCAGCAGCACCGCCGCAATGGCCGCCGCCGAATCCAGGTCAAACTGGTTCAATTCGCTCACAATCAGCACCGGGGCGATTTCCGTGCGATAGGGAATATTGCCGGAAATAAACACCACCGATCCGTATTCTCCCAGGCTCCGCGCGAACCCCAGTGCAAAACCCGTCACCAGCGCCGGCATAATCGCCGGAAAAATTACCCGGCGTATCGTTTGCCACCGGCTGGCGCCCAAATTGGCCGCTGCTTCCTCGGCCTCCGGATCAAAATCGGCCAGCGCCGGCTGAACCGTCCGCACCACGAACGGCAAACTTATAAACAAGAGCGCGATAAACACGCCGAGCTGCGAGTACGCGGTCTTAATTCCCAGCGGCGCCAAATATTTGCCGATCCAGCCGGTCTGTGGCGAAAAAATCGCCGTCAGTGCCACGCCCGAAACCGCCGTGGGCAACGCAAACGGCAGGTCAACGATCGCATCCAGCAGTTTGCGGCCCGGAAACCGATAGCGCACCAACGACCAGGCCACGATTGGCCCGAGGACCGTGTTCACCAGCGCCGCCGCAAACGACGCTCCGAAAGTGAGCTTAAATGCCGCAACCGCTTCGCGCGTGCTGATCAGGCTCCAGATGCCGGCGGGCGTCAGGCCCGCGGTGCGCACAAAAAGCCCGGCCAGGGGAATCAACACAATCAGGCTCAGATACAAAGTCGTAAACCCGAACGTAATCCCAAAGCCGGGAAGAACACTGCGCTTTTTAAATGCAATCGCCATTAGCTCACAACAAACTCTCTCGAACATACAGCCCCAGGCGGAGGAAGCCCGGGGCCGCGACGCGGGGTTTCGACTCCGCGCGGTTCAAATTTATCCTTTCAATGCGCTGTCATTGCGTTGGCGGTTGATAAATCTGATCAAACTCGCCGCCGGCGGCGAAAAGGTCGTGCTGCGCCCTGGGCCAGCCGCCAAAGAGCGAAATCGGCTCCGCATCCACCTTCACAAATTTTTTCAAATCATCCTGATCCGCATATTGCGGATAAATCGGCCGGTAAAAATCGTGGGCGATGATCTTCTGCCCTTCCGGCGAATACAGAAAAGCCAGATACGCCTTGGCTACGTCCTCCACGCCATGTGCTGAGGCGTTCTGCGTGACCACCGCCACAGGTGGATCAACTTCGACGGTGATCGACGGAACAACAATGTCATATGCACCCGGAAATTCTTTTTGCGTCTGGTACGCTTCGTTTTCATATGTAAGCTCCACGTCGCCGATGTTGTGTTGCGTGAACGTAATCGTTGAGCCGCGAGCGCCCGAATCCAGCACCGGAATGTGCTCATAAAGCTGCGTCAGGTAAGCCTGCGACTTTTTCACCGCGTCCGCCGAAGCGGCGGCGTCTGCGGGATTGTTCAATTCAGTTAGATCGCCCAGCGATTGCTTGAGCGCCCAGATTCGTGCCGCGACGTAGTCATACCGTCCGCCGCCTGAGGTCTTGGGGTTCGGCGCCACAACCGTAACGCCGGGCTTAATCAGGTCGCCCCAGTCCTGGATGTTTTTGGGATTCCCGCTCCGCACCAGAAAAACGATCACCGACGTGTATGGCGTCGAGTTATTCGGAAACGCCGACGCCCAGTCGCCGTCAAAAAGGTGGGC
>DATJSN010000038.1:0-9291 GCA_035504095.1 Phycisphaerae bacterium
AGGCGTGTCGCCGGAACGGATCAGTTTTGTGGATGCCGTGCGTTGGATTACCACGGCGGATGGCCATGACGATCTATCCCCGCTCTTGATGAACCCCTTAAGACCGGGACGATTTGAACCGCGCGTTCGCAAGCGGCGACATACTGGCTACAGCTATATGATGCGACCAAGAGCCAAACTTAAAGCCATGATCGCGCGAGGAGAGAACATCGGATGCAAATGATGCGGCACCTTAAGTTAATGGCATTCGTGACAGGGAACAGTCTTTGAACCACCCTTCGACAACGCTCAGGGCAGGCGAAAAGCACCAAAAGACACGAATGTCTCAGGTTACAGGGGAGAGCACGGCGCGTTCCGCGCCGAGAATTTAGAACAGTTGAACAGTAGACAAGAGGTTACAGGGTATAGGGGACAGGGAATAGAGCGAAAGTAAAAAGTCCAGAATTTAACGCGTAATCGCCTGCGCACCCACGACGCTGGAATCAGAGGTTATTTCATTCATGTTGACCGTTTTAGTCGCTGTTGGAAGCGACGCGGGCATCTCGACTCGTCCGAAGGTGCACCAGTTTGTGTTTAGGGAGCGCATTACTTCGAAAAGCTTTTCGGCTTTCACGGGCATGTTCAGAACAATTTCCGCATCCAGGCTGAACGACTGATCGTCGGTGTCATCCGTGCCGTCAATAAGCATGACTACTTTGACGCCGGAAAATCTCGGATCTTTGGCGACCTGTTCGATGATCTTATGCACCGACATATCCGGCAGTGTGTGTTTGATAAAAATTACATCCGGCGATTTTTTGTTTTCAAACGGCGGCAGTTTGTTCAGAAATGGCAGGACATCCGCGCCGCGGCGCAGCACGTAAATTTTGTTCCAGATCCGCGCTTCCTGAAATACCTTGGCCAGCATGTACAGGTCTTCGGGACTGTCGTGAACAATTAAGAATATTAATGGCGTATAAACGGGCTTTTCGGTGGACATTGCGGTTTCACCCTTCATCTTTTTGTTATCGGTCTCAAGCACTTTTGAGCGGGGTCGAAAGCTCCACGGCTCTGTACTCTTTATCGGCATAAACACGCGGCTTGATTGAAAAACCACACTTGCGTAATGTTCAGGGGTTTATGCCAAAAAAATTTCCATTAGAGATAACTATTCTTGGGTCCGGCACCTCCGCCGGAGTTCCCATGATCGGCTGCCATTGCCCGGTTTGCTCAAGCAGCGACCCGCGAGACCGCCGCACGCGGACCAGCATTGCCATTGCATATAACAATCATGTTATTCTTGTGGATACCGCTCCCGAGCTGCGCCTTCAGGCGATTGCCAATGACCTCGACGCCGTACACGCGGTGGTTTTCACGCATGCCCATGCGGACCATATCTTTGGTTTGGACGATCTGCGCCGGTACAACACGCTTCTTCATGCTTTGCTGCCGATTTATGCCGCTCCGGAAACGCTCTGCTCGCTGAAGCGCGTGTTTCCCTACGCCTTTGGCAAACAGGAAACCGAAAAAGATGTTTATCGCCCGGAATTGTTGCCCAATGAAATATCCGGACCGTTTGATTTGTTCGGCGCAAGCTGGCAACCGATACCCCTGATTCACGGGCGGGCGAAAGTTCTGGGCTTTCGCATCGGCAGCTTCGCTTATTGCACCGATTGTTCGGAAATTCCTGCTGAATCACTGGGTCAGCTTGCTGGATTGGAAGTTTTGATCATCGACGCGTTGCGGCCGCGGCCGCATCCGGCGCATCTGAATTTCGCCGAGGCGCTGGAAGTGATTGAAAAACTCCGGCCGCAGCGCGCCTATTTCACGCACCTATCGCACGATGTCTTACATGTTGACGGGGAAAAATCGTTGCCGGCACATGTGAAGTTCTGTTATGACGGGTTGAAATTAGACGTGACTGGTTAATTCACCTCTGTGGTGAAATCATGGCGTTCTATAAAGTTATTGTCCAAATAACGCGGTGCGTTGTTTTTGTAGAATCCATTTGGGCGTGGCTTTGAGGTACCTGGCCATTTGCCGACCGCGATAAACGTAATAGCCCGCCATGAATCCCTGCCAGCCAAAACCAAATACCACCACCGAACCATAGGTTATATAAAGCGTCCATTTCGCCCAGGAGACGACCTGGCCGTGGGAAACAGGGTTACCGACAAGCTGGTGTGCCCAGACTAAGGGTTGAAAATATTTAGCAGTCTCGTTGACATCCTTGATATCCCGGCCGTTGTACACCTCGACAATCCACCAGGCGCCGATCACGCTGAACATCAATCCGAGTAAAATCTGGTTCATGGTAAGCAAAGCAAAGACTTTTGCGTTCAGCCGTTTGATCTGTTTTTCGCCAAACCCTTCCACCAGGCCGCCGGCCACCATCCAGATGCCCATGATCAGGACCGAAACATCCCACCCGCCGAAAATAAACGGCCAAATCGCGGTAATTACGCCGAACAGGGTTTGTCCGACGAACTCCCGGTGCGCCGCCTCCGCGGCGTGCATGATCGCATCCAGTTGCTTTTGCGCCGTCTGAAGCTGCGCCTTTTGCTCCGGAGACAACGATGGCGTTTCCAGCGCGGCGCCAGGCGGCGTTGCCGCGACAGGCTGTGGGCTTTGCTCGCTGAACATGCTACCTCGGGTCAATGTTTTCAGGGTTAAGGAGATTTCACTCTTTCTCCAATACCCTGGAGTTTACCGGCTGTTGAATGGGTAAAAAAGTCCTCACAATTCCGGCGACGGACTTTCGCCGGGCCCGCGAAAAGCTAAAATGATCGTGCATGGTGCGATTCACGCATGCGGGACACGGGCGGCTGGTTATATGTTTACAATATATGCATATATATAGTATTATATATTATTTATATTGCGCTTGTTTTCCGACCTTTTTTTCAGCTTCCGGAGGCGATTGAGGTTGAACACCAAGGCCGAACAAAACCCTCCGCCATTGCATATCGCCCGCACCGGCGTGGATAAAGCGCCGCAGGCCGCGGATCTCCTGCGTCAAAGCGGCGCAGGCGTTATGGATATGATCGCCCATTTCTGGGACCGTCTCCCGCAGACACCGCCGCTATTGCGCGATGATCTGCACCTGGTCGGCGCCTGGCCAGAATCGCAAAGCGGGCAACCCCCGGACCTTAATTTTCACCAGGCGCTGGGAGCGATGCTCTATGTGCCCAAGGCTCACCGCGCTGACGTGTTCGCACCTGACCCGGCGGTTGCCAGGGCTTTTACCAGTTACCTGACCGGATGGGAGCGGCTAATCCGTTTTGAACCGCCGCCATCGCAAGATCAAACTCCCGCCGACACCAACCAGAACATGATCACGCCGATTACTTATGTCACTGGCGAAGCGGGCGGAATTGAAACCATGCTGCCGCAGCTCCTGGCTCTGGTAAATCGTAAAGTCCCCGCAAAAAAACTGGTCAATCTAATGATGCGGTTGCCAGATTCTCAGGGCGCCGAATCGTCGCCGCGCGTCCGCGTCGCCAAACAAGGCGACGAACAAACCCTCAACCGCTGGAGAAAATTGTACTCCCAGGAACGCGGGATTCTATTTGATGCCGACGTAGATGAATGGATTAAATCGGGCAACGTGTTTGTTTTTGAAGATGACGACCAAATAAAAGCGGCGGCAAAATTCGATCTGATTTTGCAGAATATCGTCGAAATCGGCGGCGTCTTTACCTTCCCCGAATTTCGAAAACAGGGCATAGCCAAGGAGCTTGTTGGCGACCTGACTTGTCGGATAAGGCAGATGAACAAAAAGCCAGTGCTGCAGGTTGACGAAAGCAACGACCCGGCATTTGCGCTTTACCGTAACGCCGGTTGGGTCGAAATAGGCCGTTTGTCGCGTGTATGGCTGATGCCGGATTAATAAATATCCATGTTCCACGTGGAACAAAATGTTTTAACGACACAATTGTCTTGACTTGCCCGTGTTGAATAATCACAATGTTCTACATGGAACAATGAGCTCTGAATCCAGAGCTTGATTCAGGTACAAGGAGGTGCCCATGTCATCCGCGAATCGCCCCCGTCTAGGCCGTGGCTTAAACGCCCTGATTTTGCCCCGTGAGCCGCATGTTGATAGCGCCCCATCTGTGGCGGTCATGGATGCTGCAACGCCCATTCCACCTGCCGAAGCACACGATTTGAATCCGACGCATCGTGTGCAGGATATACCTTTGGTGTTGATTGACCCAAATCCACATCAGCCCAGAGAGTCGATGGACCAAGTGGTTCTTGATGAATTGGCGGCTTCGATCCGCGTTCATGGGGTATTACAACCCGTGCTGGTGTTGCGCGTGCAAGATCGATATCAGCTTGTTGCCGGCCACAGGCGCGCCGCGGCGGCAAAAAGCGCCGGCCTGCAAACCATCCCAGCCATTGTCCGATCCGATTCGAGTCCGGAACGTCAATCCGAATGGGCGCTAATCGAGAATATCCAACGCCAGGATTTAAATCCGATGGAACGGGCCAAAGCTTATAGGACCTACATTGACCAATTCCACCTGACACATTCACAGGCCGCCCAGCAGTTGGGAGAAGACCGGGCGACGGTATCTAACTTCTTGCGGCTGCTGGACTTACCGCAATTTGTCCAGGCCGTGCTCAGAGAAAACAAAATCTCCGCCGGCCATGCCAAAGTACTCGCCGGCATCGATTCACCCGAACGGCAGGAATCTCTGGCCAAGGCCGTTGTGGATCAGGGCCTTAGCGTCAGGCAGCTTGAGCAACTAGCCGCGGCGGGCGCCGATCCGCATGTTGGCTCAACCGTTTCCGAGCACACGCGCCGGCTTAAAAGCGCCCATATTCTGGAACTCGAGCAGGAGCTCTCCCGCAAGCTGGGCGCCAAATTGCGGATTTTCCCCTCGCGCAAGAAGGGGAAGGGGAAAATCGTGATCCATTACTATTCGCTGGATAATTTTGACGGCATCGCGGCCAAGCTGTCACAATAATATTAATGTATATAATTAAATATGACAAATGGTTCTTCGCCGGCATCCGTGCCTCCATCGGGCACCATCTTTGAATGGCTCCGCCGCCGGTTTCCCCACGCCCGGAAAACCACACTGCGCCGGCTAGTTTCCGATGGCCGCGTGCTGCTGGACGGAAAACCGGTGCGCTCACTTAAAGAGCCTCTCAAGCCCGGTGAAGAGCCGGTTATCACATCCGAAAAACCAGCTACACAACGCCTGCCCGAAGGTTTGAAGATTGTTTATCAGGATGCCGATCTGGTCGTTGTCGAAAAACCCGCGGGCTTATTAACCGCGACGCACGAAAAAGAAACGCGTCCCACGGTCCTGGGTCTTTTAGAACGCTTATTGGAAAAAAGGGGGGCCAAGCAGCGCGTTTACCTCGTGCACCGGTTGGATAAAGACGCGTCCGGCCTTTTGGTTCTCGCTCGCGGCATTCCAGCGTTGGGCGACTTGAAACGCCAATTCCGCACGCATTCAATCGTCAGAGAATACGAATTAATCGTACACGGCAAGCTGAAAAAACCGCAGGGGCGGCTGAAAAACAACCTGCTCGAAGCCGCCGATCGCCGCGTAAAAACATGCTCGCCAACGCAGGGAAAACCGGCGATTCTTGATTATGTCGCGCTTCGCAGCACCGGCTCGCGCACGTGGGTTCGCGCCCGGCTTTATACCGGCCGCAAACATCAGATTCGCGTCCAATTCGCGGCGTTAGGATATCCTGTAGTCGGTGACGCTGTTTATGGAACGCCGGCCGCAAAGCGGGGCGGTGAAGGGCGCTTGGCGCTGCACGCCGTGCGTTTGAACTTTGTGCATCCGCGCACAAAAAAGACGATGGATTTTAAATCCCCAATTCCCACGGAGACGGCCCGGCAGATGAAGGATAAATAACAATCCTCTTGCCCGGAAACCATCCAAATGTTAACATCGAATTTAATGTTAATTTGATGCGAGGCAACCGTGATAAATTTAAGCGAAGACATACGATCTCTGTCGGATTTCAAACGTCATACCAACGAACTTCTCACACGGATGCGGGCCAGCGGCCATCCCATGGTGCTCACCGTTAATGGGAAGGCAAAATTGGTCGTGCAGGATGCGGTCTCTTACCAGAAAATCCTGGATACTCTGGACCGCGCCGAAGCAATTGCCGGCATCCGCAAAGGTCTTGCCGACATAAAAAGAGGGCGTACTTCCCCGGGCCGTCAGGCCTTCGACCAAATCCGTAAAAAGCACGGCATTCCTGTGAAGGCTAAAGCGTGAAATACCGGGTCAGGATCACAGCCACAGCCAAGTTGGAAGCTGAGATTGCGTTTAACTGGATTCAAGAACAATCACCAACACACGCCGTTAACTGGTTTAATGGTTTGGTTGATGCGATTGAACGGCTTTCGATGTTTCCCGCTCGTTGGCCTCTGGCTATCGAAGACGCCTATTTTGCAGAAGAAATTCGTCAAATGCTCTATGGAAAAATTCCCCACGTCTACCGCGTATTATTTACCATTCGTAACAATATGGTATATGTGCTTCATATCCGCCACGGGACCCGTCAGGGCCTGGAAAAGGATGAATTAATTTTTCCAGACGAAACATAAAACGGGGATCAATCACGCCGGCAAGGGATATACTCGTTTCAACTTCGTTATTTCTGCCGCATACTTTATTTTTTCCGATTCACCAGTGCGTGAACTTTCATTGGCAAACCAAAAAGTTTGATAAAGCCGATCGCGTCTTTGCCGTCGTATTCCGCGCCCATGGTGAAACTGGCCAGATCCTTTTGATAAAGGCTGCTGGGTGAACTTACCGAGGCCACGGTGGCCCGTCCCTTGTACAGCCGCAATTTCACTGTCCCTGTAACATTTTTGGTCGCCGTATTTACAAAACTGTCCAGCGCCTCGCGCAACGGATGGAACCACTGACCGTAGTAAACCAGATCGGCATATTTAAGCGCTAATTGCTGCTTAAAGTGCAGCACGTCGCGCTCCAGGCAAATTGATTCCAGCGCCCGTATGGCAGTTACCAGTATCGTTCCGCCCGGGGTTTCGTAGGCACCCCGGCTTTTCATCCCCACCAGCCGATTTTCCACCAGGTCCGTCTGACCAACCCCATGCTTGCCGCCGATTTTATTGAGCGTTTCGACAATTTCGTGTGCGGGAAGCTTTTTACCATTCACGCTCACAGGCGTACCGGCCTGGAAACCAACAGTCACAAACTCCGGCTTATTCGGCGCCTTGCTTACCGGCACACTCATCACCCAGAGGTTGTCCAGCGGCTCATTAGCCGGATCTTCCAGGTCGGCGCCCTCGTGGGAAATGTGCCAGAGGTTCCGGTCGCGCGAATAAATTTTTTTTACCGTCTGGCTGATCGGCACACCTTTTTCTCTGGCGTATTCAATCGCCGCCTCCCGGCTCCGGAGCGTGAATCGGTCATCTTTCCATGGCGCGATGATTTTTAACTCCGGCCCCAGCGCCATGTACGTAAGTTCAAACCGCACCTGATCGTTCCCTTTGCCCGTCGCTCCATGGGCCACGGCGTCCGCTCCAAATTGATGCGCCACCTGCACCTGATATTTGGCAATCAGCGGCCGGGCGATGGAGGTTCCCAACAGATAATTGTGTTCATAAACCGCACCCGCCCGCAGCATCGGGAAACAATAATCGCGCGCGAATTCCTCCCGTAAATCTTTAACGATGCATTGGTCCGCGCCGCTGGAGAGTGCCTTTTTCTTAATCCCGGCGAGTTCATCTCCCTGGCCAAGTTCGGCGGCAAACGCAATGACCTTGCATCCGGGGTAATGATCCTTAAGCCAGGGTAAGATCACCGACGTATCCAACCCGCCTGAATAGGCGAGGACAATTTTTTTCACACTATCAGCCATGGCAACTACTCCAGCAAACAAACCTGATATGATGCGCTTAAGAACGGTCGTTGGCAAATTTGCCTTCATCATCTGTCTAAGATTGCCGCAATTCTTAAGGAGTTTAGCCATGAACCTGCAGGTTAACGTCGATTTTTGCGTGGTCCCGCTTGGCGTGGGCGTTTCGGTTTCCGAATATATCGCCGCCTGCCAGGGGGTGCTTTCCGAAGCCGGCTTAAAACATCATCTGCACGCCTGGGGGACTAATATCGAAGGGCCGTGGGACGCGGTTTTTGAGGCAATAAAAAAGTGTCACGAAGTGGTTCACGCCATGGGTGCGCCGCGCATTGTGAGCACGGTCAAAATCGGCACACGGACAGATCGCGCTCAGAGCCTGGAAGACAAAGTCCGTTCGGTGGAAGAGAAAATTAAATAACAGAATGAAAGTTAAAGTTTAATTTTTCCGACGAAACAGATTGGCAATATTGATAAATTAGATAAATAAGGTATAATTGACATATGGTCGAGGTCAAAATTAATGACCGCGCACTACGAGATATTGCGGGTTTGCCTCTGATCATTCAAGGCAGAATAGAGGATATTGTCGAAAGGCTTGCAGAATGGCCGAATGTCGGTGGGAAAAAAGCCTTGCGAGGAGATTGGAAGGGCTACTACAGGGTGCGTACCGGAGATTATAGAGTAATTTTCAGGGTAGAAGGCAAAACCCTGTTTATTGTTAAAGTGGATCATCGAAAAAACGTTTACGAGGATTAATCCATGAGTATTAGTACATTGGAAATTAAAGGTCAAAAATTTGTGCTCATTCCCCGTAATGAATTTGATGATATGGTAAAGGCGATCGACAAATTGCCGGAAATTCCCCCCGCGGACGATCACGGGTTTCGTCCCGCTTTGCCTGCAATCCGGGCAATTATCGCCAGAAAGTTAATCCATCGCCGGATGGCATTGGGCATGACACAATCCGAACTCGCCCACAGGGCCTGCATCAGAATTGAAACACTCAGCCGTCTGGAATCCGGAAAACACAAGCCGCATCAGGAAACACTTTTGCGTCTCGATGACGTTCTAACCGCAGCCGAGAAAAAATCCCGAAAATGAATTAGCGGCTCTTAATAACATAAACCGAGATTATGCTATTTTAGATTTAACATAAATAGCCATCATGTTAGTTTGCTTAATAACGCTAAAACCAGCTGCGTATTCAATAAAAGCGGAATTACACCGTGAAACTCCAGCTATCAATGATGATGATGCTCATCGGCGTCTTGATGATGCGGGTGATCGAGGTGTTCCTTGTCCGGATGCGTCGGTTCGACAAAACGTTGGCGAGACCACCAGCGGCTGCGAACGTAGCGGAATGTGCGCGCGGCGGAAAACAACACAGCTCCGGTGGCTCCGACAAAAAATCCGATCGGCCAGTTGGTCCAGAACGAAAACACGATG
>DATJSN010000039.1:0-64215 GCA_035504095.1 Phycisphaerae bacterium
GAAATTATTTATCCGATGAATCAGAAGCTCCAGAAACAGGTAAATATCCGCCTGGGTATCCAGGTTGAAGCCTCCGGCTTCATCGATCCTCAACTCAAACGAGCTCTGGATCTGCTGATTAAATCAACCGCAACCTCGCAGCCATCGATCGTTGCAGCTTCAGCGACGACGCTTCCGGCGACGACGTCCAGATAGTTTTTATGAATCTTCCAAAACATGTTCTGGGTGTTGAAACCACCTGCGATGAAACCGCGGCTGCGGTCGTTTGTGATGGTTCCGTCGTGCTTTCCAACGTTGTGCGTTCACAGGTTCCTCTGCATCTGCAATATGGGGGCGTTGTTCCGGAAATCGCCGCCCGCGCTCATATAGAATGGCTCAATGACATCATCGATATGGCGTTTCAGCAGGCGCAGGTAAAATCCGAACAAATCGACGCCATCGGGGTGGCTAATTGTCCCGGACTCGTTGGATGCCTTTTGGTTGGCGTTTCGGCGGCCAAAGCCCTGGCCTTCGCCTGGGGTCGTCCCCTGATTGGCGTGGATCACGTGCATGCTCATCTGTATGCTGCTCTGCTTGGCGATGCGGATACGGCGCCGCCTCCTCGCCCGGCGCTGCCCGCACTGGGTTTGGTGATTTCCGGCGGACACACGTCGCTGTATCTGGTGGAAAATTTCGCCTGCTTAAAACGTCTTGGTTCGACGATTGACGATGCTGTTGGAGAAGCCTTTGATAAAGTCGCCGCGATTTTACAACTCGGTTATCCCGGCGGCCCTTTGGTTGAAAAATTAGCCGCCAACGGCAATCCCGGCGCCGTAAAATTTCCGGTAAGTTTACTCGGCAAAGATTCTCTGGATTTTTCCTTTAGCGGTCTGAAGACGGCGGTTCTGTATCACGTCAATGGCCCGCGTGGCATCGAGCGCGATGCCTCCAGCATGTCGGAGGATGCAAAAGCGAATGTTACAGCCTCTTTTCAAAAAGCTGCTGCCGAAGTTTTGTGCACCAAGATGCGCCGTGCCCTGGAAAATTACAATGTTCGATCAGTTATTGTTGGCGGCGGAGTAAGCGCCAATACCGTTGTCCGAAAAGCCCTGCAGGATGTTGGCGCCAGCCGTGGGCTGCCTGTGTTTTTGCCGCCTTTGCGATATTGCACTGATAATGCCGCGATGATAGCAGGTTTAGCCTCAGACTTGTTTAACCAAGGGCATTTCGATGGACTTGATCTGACCGCTGTAGCCACAGTTTAAGAAAAAAGTACGGAATTTTCTTGTTTTCCGGCACGCAAAGTGCTACCTATATTATTGTGAGGGGTGTCTAGGCCGCCAACCGGCACAACGAAATATTTGGGAGGCCATCTCATGGCACATCGTCGCACCTCTGGTTCTAAAGTACGCTGGCACAAAATTGGGTTTAACAAAGGGAGTTATCAGCATCGCAAACAGGCGCGGCTGGAAGCACGTCGCCTGCTTTCCAATATTCCAAGGCTCATGGACGGCGAATAAACCCGCTTATAGAAACCATCAGGACAGGCTTGAAGGCTTCTAAACATCTTTTTCCCGCCTTATTGTATAATGGTGAGTGAAGAAAATGTTTAGGGAGCCTCTGGATGGCCTCATCAAGCCGCACCAGTCACGATACACATCTGCCTCGAAGCACGGTTTTGGTCGTTGATGACAACCCCCAGAACGTTGAATTAATTCAGGCCTATCTCGAAGGCCTGAATTGTGTGACGGAGGTCGCCGTCGACGGCGTGGACGCCTTGACCAAAGTTCCGCAGATTAACCCCGATCTGATTCTTCTGGACATCATGATGCCCAGGATGAGCGGCTTTGAGGTTTGCCGTCGCCTTAAGGCCGATTCCAGGTATCATGATATCCCCATCCTCATGGTGACCGCACTGAATGAACTGGGCGATATTGAACGGGGAATTGAAAGCGGCACCGACGATTTCCTGAGTAAGCCTATTAATAAGCTTGAATTGCTTACACGTGTGAAGAGCCTGCTGCGCGTCAGGCATCTGAAAAATCAGCTTGAACGCACGCTGGCTTATTTGAATGAAATCGAATCCAGCGATTCACACCGGAGGTAAGTTGGCTTTATAAATTGTGGCGGTTTGACGCTCGCCGCCGGCTTGGGATAAATTCCATGCCTTGGTGATTTTTTTCGACGCGCCGTCTCGGCGCCTCGGACATGCAGGTTAGTTCATGTTGCGATTCATGGTTTTTGTCGATGGTGTAGCGCCGTCGAATTTCGATCTGAGTTCCGCGTTTCTCGTCGGATCGGACAGCGTTCCCATTCGCGCCGAATTCACCTACGCCTCCGGCGAAATTTCATGTCGTAAGCGCGCCGCCGGCCCATCGGCGTTGGTCCTGTTGTGGGATATTAAAGGGTTTGGCCGGGTGATGCAGGATACGGTTCGGCTGCCGGAGGCGAATCAACCTTATATTTTGAACGTCGAACTGGCGCGCGGCCGTATGATGCGTCTTTTGCAGAAACGTGAAGACTGGGGATTGCTGGAAATCGCCGAAGCCCACTCGGTAAACGAAAAACATAATGAGGCTCGGGAACTGCTCATTTCCGCACTGGAAAACCTTGATAAACCCGCCGAAGCCGCCCGGCTCGCCGACAAATGCCTGTCGATCGCGGTGCCGGTTTCCGAACAGACATCCGTCGTTCACGCCGAGCTGCTGCTGCATCGACGCATTCAGACGCGCAGCTTTCCGCGCAATGTGTTCGGTTGCCACATCGAGCCCGAAGCTACGGCCGAACCGGTTCGGCGCAAACTTTTGAACACAGCCGATTTCGTCTGTTTGCCGCTTCCCTGGCGCGTCCTTGAACCGGAGGAACAGAAGCTCAATTACACTGGAACTGATGAATGGTGCGATTTTCTCCGCCGCGCCAAAATGCCGCTTGTCGCCGGGCCGATTATCCGGTTTTGGGAAGGCGTCATACCGGATTGGCTTTACATATGGGAACATGATTACGAAACCATTCGCGGTTTGCTTTATGAACATATCGAACGGGTGGTCAACCGGTGGGGCGCTAACGTTGTCTTATGGAACGTGATCAGCGGCCTGCACGTCAACAGCCATTTTTCCTTTACCTTTGATCAGATCATGGATCTCACGCGCATGGCCGTGAGCCTGGTCAAAAAGCTTGCCCCCGGCACGCAAACCATGATTGAAATCACACAGCCGTGGGGCGAATATTACGCGAAAAATCAGCGCAGCATTCCGCCGATGATCTATGCGGAAATGGTCGTCCAAAGCGGCATTCCATTTGATACCTACGGCTTACAATTAAGTTTTGGCGTGCCACACGACGGTTGCTGGCAAAGGGACCTCTTTCAGATCAGTTCGCTGCTGGATCGATTCACCGCTTATAGCAAGCCCGTGGTCATTACGCATTTGTCGGTGCCTGGAGGCGAGTCGGAACAGTCCGTTCAGAGCGGACTTTGGCGCAAGCCATGGTCTGAACAACTCCAGGCCCGCTGGCTGGAGGCGGTTTCCAACATTCTATTAAGCAAGCCTTTTATTGAAGCCATCTGCTGGAACGGCCTGATTGATCGGGAAAATTCCGAGATTCGTTCCGACGGATTGTTTAACACGGAAATGAATCCCAAACCTGCGTTTCAGACCTGGCAGGCAATGCGTCGTACGCTGCTGGCTGTTCGTCAGGGAACAGCCAAAGTGCCCGATGCCACCAAGGGGTTTGAAAAGGGTGCGGAAGGCGCCAAAGCGCCTGAAAAAAGCGCGGAAACCGCCAAAACATCGGAATCGGCCAAAAGCGCCGACGCGCCGAAGGCTCCCGCGCCCAGCGCTGCGCCTCCCAAAGCGTAAGGGGGAAAAGCATGTCGTCGACGAGGTCTTTGCCCGGCTGGTCGAACCCGCAACAGATTTTTTTATGTTTTTTATTATGTCTGTTGCTGATATATCTGGCCGCGTCACTGCAGCGGTTCTCGGTGAATGTAAACCAGGCGTCCGCCAATTCTCCGCCTGCTCTTGCAGAATTAAAAATTGATCCCAATACCGCCGATTTTGGTTCACTGATTCGCATACCCGATCTGGGCCCGGGTCGGGCGAAGCGTCTGCTCGCATATCGTAACGCCCACCAAATGCAATCCGCCGGCCAGCCGGTGTTCACCAGCCCACAGGACCTTCAAAACATTCCTGACTTTGGTCCTAAAATAGCCGCCGCCCTGGCGCCCTATATGACTTTTCCCACATCTATGTACAAATGAACTTGCCTCCTGTGAATTTTCAAATTTAAAATCTCAAAACCCTTCGCTCTGCGTTAATCAGCGCAATCTGTGGATTATTTCGTGGTTCAGAATCTGAAAACTGAAAACCAAAAACTTCAAACTGGCGGTAACGCCATTGTGATCGCCGCAACCAGCGTGTCGCTCGCCGCAGTCATCGGCCCGGGCAGGCGGCATCCCGCGGCGCGGGCGTGTCCTCCTCCGCCAAATTTTCCGCAAATAGCCGCTACGTCCACCTCGCGTTTGCTGCGCAGGCTCGCCCGAATCAGACCTTCGGGAGTTTCCGCGAGTAAAACGGAGATAAGTACCGACCCAACCATCAATGGAATGTCGATAAATTGCTCTGTGTGCCAGGGCTTGGCGCCAGTGGCCGCCAGGTTCTCAAGCGTAATACGCATGACGGCGATACGGTCGTTTGCAAACCATTCCAGCGATCCCAGTGCCCGATGCAAAAGTGCCAGCTTGGCTTTCTCTTCTTTCTGCATCAGGTCGCCCCATAGCAGCGAGGGCGACGCCCCGGCGTCAATCAATTCCGCCGCCAGCCGGTGCGAATTTGCCGTAACATTATCGAAGCGGAACCAGCCCGTATCACCCACCAGGCCGGCCAGAAGAGCGCTCGCCGTTGGGGAGTCGAGTTTGACATCCAGAGCTTTGGCCAGCCGGGCGATCATTTCCACGCATGCCGCCGCGGATGTATCGCGAACAATTCCCGCACATGCCAGATCACCGCTTAAATGATGATCGATCACCAGCACATCCGCCCTGCGTTGTGCAAGCAATTCCTTCGCCGGTTCAAGCTGTTGTACGGCGGATGTATCCACGACCAACAAGCGGTCAAAGTCTGAAGAATGATCAGCAGCCCATTGTTTGCTGAATTCCACCGTCTTCACGCCGGTCGAAATAAAAATAGCTTTTAGTGAATCCGGAATCGGGTTAAACACAATTGCTGTTGCGCTTATACCGCGGCGTTCAAGTATGCGTGTTACAGCCGCCTGTGAGCCAATGGCATCTGGATCGCATCGCACGTGTGTAAACACGGCGACGTTTTTTGCCCGGCTTAATTCAGCCGCCATGGCCTGAATATCCATATTCTTATTCATCTAACAGAACACCTTTTGTAGAGCAGCCTTTCCAGGCTGCTCACTCTTCCCTGTCACCTGTAACCTACGTCGCGGCTATGCCGCGCCGTCGCGCACTAACTCCACGTCGCGTCCGATGCGATCGCGCAATGCGTCCACACCGGAAAATCGCTCCTGGTCGCGTATCCAGTGGTGAAATTCCAAATCGATCATTCGTCCATAAAGCTCGTCGCCCTGGTAATCCAGTAAAAACGCCTCTACGCTATGCCCGGACCCATCAAATGTCGGATTGGTTCCCACACTGATTGCCGCTGGATACTCTTGAGAGTCCACTACCGCCCGGCCCGCGTAAACCCCGTCGCCAGGCATGAGTTGTACGACATCAAGATTAACCGTCGGGTACCCTAATTCCTGTCCGCGTTTGGCGCCATGAATCACATTTCCCCGCAGTGTATACGGGCGGCCCAGCATCCGTGCCGCATCCGCCATCCGTCCGTGCGAAATCAGCCAACGGATCAACGTGGTGCTCACGTCCACCTGGGTCATATCCGTTAACGTCGCCTGGGTGGTTTCAATCACCGTTGTCTTCCAGCCGAGCTGTTCGCCGGTTTTCCGCAGCATATGAACGTCTCCCAGAGCTCCGCGACCAAAAGTAAAACTGGAGCCCTCCACCACGTGAACCACTTGCAGCAAATCATGAAGAGTTTTTTGCATAAATTCTTCGGCCGAAATCGACAGAAATTCTCGCGTCGTGGAAACCACCCACACCACTGCAGGGCTAAAGGCGCTAAGCGCGTGTATTCGCTGTTCCAAAGTCATTAATGGTGGGCGCCGTATCGAAGGTTTTAATATCGACATCGGATGAGGGTCAAAGGTCATAATCAGAAAGGGTGCTTTTGCTTCCGCAGCAAGGCGCCGGCCTTCGGTGAGCATCCGTGTATGGCCGGCGTGAACGCCGTCAAAGTTTCCGATGCACAACACGTCCCCGCGGGCCGTTGCAGGTAATTCCCTGGCTTCATGTATTAGGCTCTGTCTCATAACACGTCGGGGCCGCGACGTCGGCTACCTGGCCACGAGCCAAGGAGCACCGACGAAGCCCTTATTAAAAATACAGCGAGGAGGTGCGACGCCGGATTCGGAGCCAGGGAGCCTCGTCCCGAAGGGTTTGGCCTCCAAGCGGCCATCTGCGGCGTCATCGCTCCTCGCCATATTATCTGTCGAATATCCCCTCGTCGCTCTTCCTTGCATCTGTCCACTTGGAGGCCAAACGCGGCTCCCGAGGTGCTATGAGACAGAGCCTGGCAGCATCGAAACAGTATAAACATTGCGTTTTAATTGTGCATGATGCAAATGTAGAACAGTCTCTCCAGGTTGTTCAAATAGCCCCGGGATTCCTTCCCGGGGTCGTCTTGGTCTGTAGTAGGCATGCTCCGCGTGCTGTTGCTACATCGAGGCAATTTTCGTACGGTTTTCATGTTTTTCGCGGTTGCAAAATCTGAAAACTGAACACTGAAAACTTCCAACTCCGTGCGGCTATGCCGCGCGGACATGCTTTACTCTCGCGGCCCAGTTCGCTAGATTCACAGATGTTATGGAGAATTCAGCCAAACAACCTGACTCGACCCCACTCATTCCCGACTCCGGCGTCGCGATCAACGCCGGTGAAGATTTCCAACTTGGGTCTATGCCCCTGCAACAGGTGCTCGAGGCTATTTTGTTTTCCAGCGATATTCCGCTTTCCGCGGGCAAATTGGCCCAGACTCTGGGGATGGATTCCACACGTCCCGTTAAAGAGGCGGTGGAAAAACTAAATGAAATTTATGCCCAGCGTCAGGCCGCATATCGTATCGAAGATCGCGCCGGCGGTTATCAATTGCTGACGCTTCCACAATACGCCGAGTATATCCAGCGCCTGGTTCGTAAGCGCGACGAAGGGCGATTGACGCCCGCGTCATTGGAAACACTAGCCATCATCGCCTATAAGCAGCCGATTTTGCGCGTAGACGTTGAGGCAATCCGCGGCGTTGCCTGTGGCGATGTGATCCGAACACTGATGGAATATAACTTGGTCAAAATCGTCGGGCGCGCGGAAGAAATCGGCCGCCCAATGCTTTATGGCACAACCAAACATTTTTTGGAAGTTTTCGGCCTGGCCAGCATCAAGGATTTGCCGCGTGCTGAACAACTCAAAGAGCCGCAACAAGCGCCCTGAGATGCTCTGAAATATGAAATTTTAAATTTATTCGTCACTTGCACATTTCCTTACTTGCTCTCCTGATCAACTGCTCAACTTTCACCTGTTCTCGGCTCGGCCGCGCCGTGCCGCCCGTCCCAATAGCAGGGCGGCGGTTGCCGAAGCTATTCCTGCTCCAATGGCCATTGCCGCGAGCATGATCTGCATCCAGTAAATCAAACCGATCAGGGACGAATGATTGGTCAACATCGTATAAACAACTTCACAGATCAGAAGTATTGCCGCGGCAAAAGCCACCAATGGCAGCTCGAGTGCCGCGAGCTTGTCCCAAACCAAATGCCAATGCCAGAGTGTAAGTTGAAAACCCATCCAAACTAAAATTTTGGAAAATAAAACCATGATCCAGAGTACTCGCGTTTGCGGCGTATCTATAAATTGAATACCCGGGATAAAGCCCGCACCCAGCCAGACCGTCACCTGCAATGCGGCAACCAGGAAAAAAATAACCACAACCCATAGCTGTTTTCGTTTTTTGCCCTCCGGGTTGCTTTGTGTTTCGTACTCAATCGCACTGAGCATCCGGGCAACAGCCGCCATGGATACCAGAAGGGCGGCTAAATCAAACGGGTCGCTGAAGGCCAGCCACCGGCTTATGGCGCCGCTCTGGTATTGGGCTATTTTGTAGAGGCTTAAACTTCCTGCTGCGAGAGCCGGGATAGCCAGAGTAAACAGGAAAATCCAGAGCCAGGGGAGAACGGAACTAAAAAAATGAAGACTTAAATGAACGTCATTGTCTGGATGGGCTTGGCGCAAAAACAAGTGCAGCGCCAACAGCGCGGGTACAAAAAGAATTGTGGGTAAATCCGCACTGGGCATGCCGGGCAGCCAGGGCAAAAGCAAAAACGCCGACACCAGAAAAATCATGGCAAGAACGTTTCTGAAGATGAAAATCATCAACCAAAATTATAATCTTAAATCTTAAATTTGAAATTTCTTCGCAATCTTTGCGTCTCAGCGGTTACAAAAATGTAGCTCAGGCTCTGAAATACAGCCCCGTGGTGGAAACCCGGGGCCTAGCACCGGCATTTCTTGCCGGGCTTTACGTCGCGTCGTCATCTCGTTGTGGTGAAAATTTCTCCCGCCTCCCGTCTCAGAACTCCCTACTTGGTATAGCCGCGCCACATCTCGCGATACGCCGCTTCAACATTCCGGGCAAATCGCTTCGCATCCATTAGCGGCGATGCTTCCATGCGCTGGCGCAGAGTTTTGCGAAGTTCCGCCAACCGCGGCATATCCTTGGCGAGTTTGACTGCAATCTGAACATATTCCTCCGGCGTCTGTGCAATCAATTCCGGAAGGCCAACATTGGTCAGAATGCTTTTGCCCCCACGTCCTACCGCAGTTTTACCCACAAGCGTAATCACTGGGACGCCCATCCATAATGAATCAAGCGTAGTGGTATGGCCGTTGTAGGGTAAAGTATCCAGTACCACATCGATTTTATTGTAAAGCTCCAGATATTTACCTCGCGCGCACCGTTCAACAAATTCGATACGTTCATGTGATATCTCTTTTCCAGATAACTTTTCCAAAACGTGTTTACGCGCTTGCCCTTGAGGAGCAAGCAACAATAAGTGCGACTTAGCCGTTGTTGATAACACTTTTGCCCACAACTCAAGAACCGCGTCATTTACTTTGTCGAACTTGTTCAAACAACCGAAAGTTACGTAACCATTGGATAGCTCGGGTGAATCGCCGACCTGCGGTTCATCGGTCAGCGGGTCGTAACACCAGTAACAATCAGGCAGGTAGATTGATTTTTCCGAATAAAATTCATCGTCAAGTCCCGGTGGATCCAGATAAGTGTCCGTGAGACGATAGTCGATCGTCTCCAACCCCGTGCTGCCGGGATATCCTAGCCAGGTGGCTTGTATCGGTGTGGGTTTGCGGGCAAAGATCAGAAGACGATTTTTGCTTGTATGCAACTTTAAATCCACCAGGATGTCGATGCCGTCGCGACGAATCTGCTCTGCGACCTGCTGATCGGAAAGCCCGGCAATATTGCGCCAATGATCGGCGTAAGATTCAAATCGCTGAGTATACGCATCCGGTCCGGCGACATGCGCGTAACAGAAAATCTCAAATTCTTTGTGCTCGTGGCTGCGCAGCAGGGGATCAAGAAATAGGGCGCTGGCATGGTCGCAAAAATCCGCCGAAACATAACCGATGCGCAGTTTCCGTTCAGGATCATGATCATTGTTGTGCAGTTGAATCAATTTTTTAAGCGGCGCCGCATGCTGCTGGTTCCACCGCAACAGTTCTTCGTGGATTGTCTGTGCCCGTTGTTCCGGCTGATGGTACATCCCGTAAACAAGATTACTATGCGCTGCGGTATAATCAGGTTTTAGGTTCAGCGCTTTTCGATAGGTGGCCATGGCGTCGTCAATCCGGCCCTGAGCACTGAGCATAATGCCCAGATTGTTAAGACATTCCGCGAAATCCGGCTTATATTTTAATGCGGTGCGATATTCTTCAACGGCCTGGTCAAAAAGCCCTTGGTCTTTTAACACCGTGCCCAGATTGTTGTGGATTTCCGGATGCCCCGGCTGAATGTCCAAAGCCGCACGATAGGTACGGAAGGATTCTTCGAGCCGGTTTTGAATATGCAACACATGGCCCAAATTGATATAAGCTTGGATGAAATCTGGTTTTAAATTCAACGCCGTTCGATATGCGTCCACGGCGTCATCAAGGCGCTGCAAAAACTTCAAACTATTGCCCAGATTGTAATAATAAATGGCCTCTCCCGGCTTGATGCTGATTGCCTTACATATCAATTCCACCGCGGCCTGATGATCCGCTTTTTGTTGTGCGATTACGCCCAAAAGGTGCAGCGCATCCGCAAAATTCGGTTGACGGACGAGAATCTGGCGGTAAATCGCCTCAGCCTCGGCGAGTCGGCCGGCCTGGTGATGCTCAACTGCCAGGTTCAGTAACTGCTGGATTTTCATTTCGGGCATGAACGGATAATAACATTGAAATGATTGAAGAAAAGCTGGCGGATTTATTTTTCCAGTGTAGCACCGGATGCAAACCTAGCACCATTTGAGCCGGCGTGCTCGTAACGCCATGATCTGAACACTGAACGCCGAAAATTACAGTGGGACAGGCTTCCAGCCTGTCATTTCTGGCCTGTTCACCTGTTCTCGACGCGGTTTACTGCGTTGCTGCACCATTTTTGCCACATCTCGCGATACGCCGCTTCAATGTTCCGGGCAAATCGCTTCGCATCCATCAGCGGCGATGCTTCCATGCGCTGGCGCAGAGTTTTGCGAAGTTCCGCCAGCCGCGGCATATCCTTGGCGAGTTTTACTGCAATCTGAATATATTCTTCGGGCGTTTGAGCTATAAGCTCCGGCAGTCCGATGTTGGTTAGAATGCTTTTACCCGCACGTCCCATTGAAGTTTTACCGGACAAACTAACCACTGGCACGCCCATCCAGAGTGAATCAAGTGTGGTGGTATGTCCATTGCAAGGTAATGTATCGAGACTCAAATCGATACTATGATAGTGCTTCAGATAGTCCGTTCGCGATTGATGGTCGATGAATTCCAATCGTGCTTGCACAATATTTTCCTGTTCGAATTTACTTATAGCACGTTCCCGCGTCTCACCCGGAGGTGCAAGAAACAGTAGGCGCGAATTCGGCATGGCTCTCAGCACTTTAGCCCAGATTTCCAATACTTTGTCGTTAATTTTTCTGAAATTGTTCAGGCAACCAAAGGTCACGAATCCGTTTTGATCTGCCGGCAATTCATTGATTGGCGGTTCTTTGGTCAATGGATCGTAACACCAGAAACAATCGGGCAGGCGAAGGGATTGTTCCGAATAAAATTTATCATCAAGTCCCGGTGGATCTAAATGTGGATCGGTTAGGCGGTAATCAATGGTACTCAATCCCGTACTGCCGGGATAACCCAGCCAGGTTGCCTGCACCGGAGCTGGTTTATAGGCAAATACCAAAAGCCGGTTATCTTTCGTGTGTAGTTTCAGATCGACCAGGATGTCGATTCCATCCGCGCGAATTTGTTCCGCCAATTGCTGATCCGAAAGCGCAACGACACTGTGCCAGTGATCGGCATAAGATTGGAACCTGCCTGTGAACACATCGGGCTTGAGCACGTGGGCATAGCAGAAAATCTCAAACTGTTCATGATCTTGGTTACGCAGCAGCGGATCAAGAAAAAACGCGCTGGCATGGTCGCAAAAATCCGACGAAACATAACCGATGCGCAACTTCCGTTCGGGATTAGGATCGTTATGGTGTGGCTGGATGAATTTTTTAAGCGGTAAAGCATGACGGCGGTTGAAATCCGCAAGTTCATTGGCGATTTTTGCGATATCAACCGTGGGGCAATAGTACAAGGTGTAAATCAGATTGCTATGGGCATTGACATAATCAGCTTTGAGCCGCAGCGCCTCATGGTACTCATTAATTGCCAGATCGAATCGACCCTGTTCAAGCAATACCGTAGCCAGATTGTTACGAGCCTCCGCGAGATCGGGACTAATTAGAGCGGCCAAATGACATTCAGTAAATGCCTCTCGAATCTGATGCAACTGCAAGAACAGATTACCCAGATTATTGTGGGCTTGGCCGAAAAGGGGTTTGACTCGAATGGCTGCATGGAAAGCCTCAATAGCCTGATCATGTTTACCAGCCACGTGCAGTGCGATTCCCAGATTATTGTAAGCCTCCGCAAAATCGGGTTTAAATTGAACGGCCAGGCGACACTCAGCGATGGCCTCGTCGATTTGATGCAGCCGCCTGAAGAGATTGCCCAGACTATTGTGTGCATTGGCAAAATCGTGTTTGAGCCGGAGGGCCTCACGGTAAGCGCTAGCGGCGTCCTGATTGAGATTCAGTTTTTCCAGCGTAATGCCCAGGTTCAAGTAAAAAGTCGCTGCCGACGGGTTGACGGCTATGGCCCGGCGGATGAATTCGACGGCGTCCTGATATTGACCTTTCTGGCCCAGCAATACGCCTAATAAATGCAAGGCGTCGGCGTTGTTGGGCTGCTGCGCAAGAACCCGCCGATAAATCGCCTCGGCTTCGGCGAGTCGGCCGGCCTGGTGATGCTCAACAGCCGGGTTCAGTAATTGCTCGATAGTCATTTCGGGCATGAACGGATAATAGCGTTGGAAAGATTGAAACGAAAATGCGGGATTCAAATCTATGTTAATCGGTGAAATCTGTGGATCTTTTCGTGGCCTTCGTTTATTTCGTGGTTTAAAACCGGTGCCCTCGCCGCTTATGGATGCCCGGCGCTTCACCCATAATCTCGAAGCCGCCTATCGCGATATGTGGCGAAAATGGTACAGCGGCATTGCCGAGAAAGTAGAAAATTGAGAGTAGATAAGCAACCTTTGGCCTTTGACAAGGTTAAAAGTCTCATTACTTGCGGAAAAACGTCTTCCCCGCCATCACGGCCTTGCTAAGCCGGTTGTTCACATACAACGCCTCAAGAAGAAATTCACCCGCGCAAACCAGCGCGGCCGGCTGATCGTGTTTTAATCCCAGCTTCTGGGCCAGTTTGCCCGCCGCCGCCTTGAGGCCGTGAACGTGGTTATAATTTTCCAAAATAATCGCCGTCGGGACCTCATCGCCGACCTGTAGCGTCAGGCCGCCCTTGAATTGTTCGGCGATCGGTTCAAAATCCTCCAGATCGGCATGTTTGGCAAAAACCGTTTTGACCGCCTCGCCGATCAGTGAACCGATGAGCTTATCCTCTGCCGACTCGCCTTCGGAAAGCATCAATTCGATTTTTCCCCGGCAACTCGCATGAATAAAGGACAAATCATCCACGCGGACAATGACGTTTTTCTCCGAAAGTATGATTCCCCGCCGTTCCGCGGAGCTGACCAGGTTTTCGGCGTTGGCAATCGAGCAGCGCACGCTGACGCCGCTGGATTGATTAATGTGCGGACTCTGCCGCGCTAAACGGACGAACTCTTCGAGAATTTCATGCATAAACGGCGGCAACAGAATTTCCACGCCGCTATCGCGTGCCAGCCAGGCATTTTCTTTGGTGATTTTTACCGCCTCCTGCAGATTATTTGGATAATGCGTGCGAATCACCGTGCCTATGCGGTCCTTGAGCGGTGTAACAATGCGCCCGCGATTGGTGTAATCCTCCGGGTTGGCGGAAAAAACCATACAAACATCCAGTTCCAGGCGAATGGGGTAGCCACGAATCTGAACGTCGCGTTCTTCGAGTACGTTAAATAGGCCCACCTGAATTTTCGGCGCCAAATCGGGCAATTCATTGATGGCGAATATGCCCCGATTGGTCCGCGGAATCAGGCCAAAGTGCATCGTGCCTTCATCGGATAAATAACGACCCTGGGCGTGGCGCACCAGGTCAATTTCGCCAATAAGATCGGCGATGGTTACGTCCGGCGTGGCCAGTTTTTCATGGTAACGACTGGATCGATGCACCCATTCAATCGGCGCATCGTCGCCTTGTTCGCTTACGATCCGTTTGCCGGTAGCCAGACGCGGAGCGATTGGATCATCTGGGATTTCGCAGCCGGCCAGAATGGGAATCCATTCGTCGAGCAAATCCGGCAGCATACGCAAAAGGCGCGTTTTGGCCTGCCCGCGCAAACCCAGAAACAGCAAATCGTGCCGCGAAAGAATGCCGTTAATTACTTCCGGAATCACCGTGTCTTCATAGCCGATGATTCCAGGAAAAAGCTTCTGGCCCGAACGCAATCGTGCGATCACGTTGCGACGCAATTCATCTTTTACCGAGCAGGGTTGATAATCGGTCGCCCGAAGTTGTCCGCGGGTGCGTGGCGTCGGCGGTTGGGTCATGCGACATCCTTAACAAACAGTTCTTACCACCAAGACTCCATGAATACTAAGAGATTTATTATATGCCGTGATTTTGTGCAGAGTTGCAGAAGACGCAGAGATTTTTAACCACAAAAGTTGCGAAAAAAGTCCTTCTTATCCGTTTGTATATACAACATATGTTTGTTCAGTATCTGGATCCCACATTAAATCTGCGCCATAAGGTTTATCATGGCCATTATCTATAAAATACCCATATATTTCGGGGTGTTTTATCGGTGGTACTATCTTCCACGATGGTTCATAATCGAACGCTATGCCCATAAATGCCTCCCAAAAGTTCTGCCAATCTTCAAGTGAAAAAACATCTTCTAAATCAGTATTTTTCGACATGCCGCGATGAGCTATAAGTTTTTGAATAGTTTCACGCGGGGCGTGAAATTTCATCACGAAAACAAGATCTTCTGGACCACCGGCATAATGCAAATCAGCATAGAGGTCCGAAATTTCCGGCGGCGGATCCATATTAAAAGCTGCTTCAAAGCAAGAAATATTTACATCAGGAATCAATTCGTGTGCATATAAGACCGATCCCGCTGTCAGAAATAATAATAAAACCAGTTGTTGTGTAATCCCCCAGAACCTGCGGGTAGATTGAGCTGGAAACAGTCGGCGATATCCAGCTTGGATCAGCAGCGCAAGCCAGTTAACAATGGTGATTAATAAGCCGGCCATGAAAGCCATGCCGATCGCGTCACAGGCCCAATCATTCGAAAACAGCATCATCGCGGTTCCGGCGATCATGCCGCTAAGAAAAAATAGAACGAGACTAGATAACCCTTTTGCTGGTGTGTAAATCAATTTCATTGTTCATATTTTATCTCAGAAGACGAGAGTGCCAATCAACGGAACGGATAAAATCCCAATTGATGGCCAAAAATACAGACTCAAGCTCCACCGAATTCGCGCTTGTGGCGTTCCGGTCCAACGAAAATCACGGCTAGCGCAATGACAAAAATTACGCTCGCGCACAATGCCATCGCCTGGTTATATGCAACATGCTCGGCCAGTTTGGCCTCGATCCACGCCGCGGAACCGGCGATCAATGCTCCGCACTGATAAGCGAATCCCGGCAAAAATCCCCGCACATTGTCCGGCGAAAGTTCCGCCAAATGAGCTGGAATAACGCCCCATGCGCCCTGCACCATGAATTGCATCAAGAACGCCCCTAGGGCCAGAAGCGCCAAAGCAGGGGCAAACGCCCACAACGGTATCATTAAAAGAGCCAGGGCCAATGAAACCATCATCGTCCGCCGCCGCCCGAGCCGGTCAGATAGCAGCCCAAAACAAACGCCGCCGGACAACGCGCCGATCATGGAAATAACCGTAATCAGTGCAACGTGCCCCGGCGTTGCCAGCCAGAATCGTTTTAAAAAAGTCGGGTACATATCCTGTGTGCCATGCGAGGAAAAATTCATCATGGCCATCAACGCGGTCAGGTAAATAAATAACTTCCAATATTGCAGTGTCGCCGTCCCGCGAGATGGTGCGCCAACCTGCGTCGCCCGCTGATTTTTCCACACCGGCGATTCCGGAATTCCCAGGCGAATGTATAGGGCCAACAATGCCGGCGCTCCACCGATGAAAAACAAAACGCGCCATCCGAAGTGGGGCAGCACAATCCAGTAGCCGGCCGCGGCCAAAAGGTAACCAACGGCGTAACCTTCCTGCAGCAGACCAGCTACAATTCCCCGCCAGCGTACCGGGACGTGTTCCATGACCAGCGCGGTTCCCACGCCCCATTCGCCGCCCATTCCGATGCCAAATAAAGCGCGCAGAATTAAAAACTGATGAAAATTCACACTCAATCCGGTGCAAACTTCGATGATGGAAAAGAAAACCAGGTTCAGCATCATGGGCAGCCGCCGCCCGTAGCGGTCCGCCATCCATCCGAAAATAAGCGCCCCGATCGGTCTGAACGCCAGCGTGAGCAGCAGGCTCGCGGAAACTGAGGCGTCATTTACGTTAAAAGTCCCTCCGATGTCCGTCAGGCAAAGGACAACGAGGAAAAAATCGAAGGCATCGAGCGTCCAGCCGGCAAAGCCCGCCAGAATCGCACGACGCAATATCGCATTCTCTCCTGCGGTTCCTGAAGCGGTTCCAGACATAAAATCCCTGATTTTAGCCATAAAGGCGGCGACGACGTTTTACCACATTTTGAACAGTTCGTGGTTTTGGCGGTATTTTCTCGCTTGGCTCGGCGATGCATCAGAGCATAGAATGATAGCTTGAGACAATTCAGGCTTTGGTATGCACGGGAGGCCGTCATGGGAAATAAAACTACAGGTGCGGAGGAATCGTCCGCTATGGGGCGCATGGTCAGGGAAACTTCCGACACCGTCGCCAGCCGCAATTTTTTTGGTTTCTGGGCCACGGACTCATGGCGGCCCAGCGTGAATCTTTATGAAACGCGGTCGGCCTTTTTGATCTGCGCCGATCTGAGCGGGATGGAGAAAGACGACATCCAGGTACAGGTGGAAAACAACCACTTGATTATCCGCGGCAAACGAAATTGTCCCATGCCCACCGGCCGGGAGCGCGCGGTCGCCGTGCACCTGATGGAAATCGATCATGGCGTATTTAGCCGAACCATCGAAGTCCCGTCCAACGTGGATGAAAAAGATATCAAAGCTCACTACGAAGCCGGCATGTTGTGGATCACGCTGCCCAAGAAGAGGTAAAAATTTCCCACCCAGGCCCGGACGGCGTTTCAAAAATCAGATGGAATAAATAATGGCGGAAGAAAAAAAGACTCAGCACGAAAAAAAGCCTGCGGAAAAACCACAGACCCAGTCGTCTGCGCCGGAACAAAAACCGGACGCTCCCGATGCCGCGCCCGAAGCGCCAGGCTCATCTGCTTCAGCGACTGCATCCGCTTCATCAATGGCTCCGGTCTCCGGCCCGCAGGTTCACCAGGTGCGCATTCCGGACATGATCCCCGTTCTGCCTGTCCGTGACGCGGTCGCCTTTCCCGGCGCGGTGATTCCACTGACCATCGGCCGCGACAAAAGCCGGCGTTTGCTCGAAGAGGTTATGCCCGGCGACAAAATTCTCGGCGTCGTGAGCCAGAAAGCCGCCAATGTGGAAAATCCCCAGGCCGGCGATTTGTATACCATGGGCACGGTGGCCATCGTTCTGAAAATGTTGCGACAAACCGAAGGCCAACAAAGCATCGTGGTCCACGGATTGGTCCGTTTCAAGATTCTGGAGTTTGTGGCTCAGGAACCGTATCTGAAGGCCAAGATACAGTCGATACCCGACGTTGTTCCGCCGTCTTCGCCGGAGTTCGACTTATTGGTGCAGTCCGTCCGCCAGGCGGCACGCCGCATGATCGAGCTTTCGCCAAACATTCCCGACGAAGCCGCCGGAATTCTCAACGATATCGAATCGCCTTCAACTCTGGCGGATTTTCTGGCCGCGAATTTGCACGAATCGGTGCAGGAAAAACAGGCCATTCTGGAAGAAACCGACGTTACCAAACGTCTGCATCGCGTAAGGGAAAAACTCGCCACGCGGATTGAACTGCTGGAACTGGAGGAAAAAATCCAGACCCAGGTCCGTTCCAGCATCGATAAAAGCCAGCGCAATTATTTCCTACAGGAACAGCTCAAAGCGATCCAAAAGGAACTCGGCGTCGAAGACGGGCAAACCCAGGAAATCGCCGATCTAAAAAAGCGCATTGAACAAGCCGGCGTTCCCGAAGCGGTCAAAAAAGAAACCAATCGTGAACTCACGCGTCTTTCCGCGGTGCCGCCGGCTTCACCCGAATACGGAGTGATCCGCTCATTTTTGGAAACCGTCGCCGAACTGCCGTGGAATAAATCCACCAGGGACGATCTGGACATCGTCCGCGCCCGCCGCATATTGGAGCGCGACCATTACGATCTGGAAAAAATAAAAAAGCGGATTCTGGAATTTTTGGCCGTACGCAAACTCAATCCCACGGGCCGCGGGCCGATCCTCTGTTTCCTTGGACCGCCCGGCGTAGGGAAAACCAGCCTTGGTAAATCCATCGCGGAATCTCTCGGAAGAAAATTCGTGCGCATGAGCCTGGGAGGCGTGCGCGATGAGGCGGACATCCGCGGTCACCGGCGCACCTATGTAGGCGCGATGCCGGGCCGGTTGATTCAGGAATTGCGCAAAGTCGGCACCAACAATCCTGTAATCATGCTCGACGAAATCGACAAACTTGGCGCCGATTTCCGCGGCGATCCTTCGGCGGCGCTTTTGGAAGTACTGGACCCCGAACAAAATCACACGTTCCAGGATCATTACCTGGGCGTACCGTTTGATTTAAGCAAAGTCATTTTCATCTGCACGGCCAACTACATGGATACCGTGCCCCCGGCCCTTAAGGACCGCATGGAGGTAATCGAAATACCCGGTTACACCCAGCACGACAAATTACGCATCGCCCGCAAATATCTTGTGCCGAGGCAATTAAAAGAAAACGGCATCACGCACAAACAGTGTGAAATTTCCACGCCCACCATCGAGGCGATCATCGATCGCTATACCCGCGAAGCCGGGGTAAGAAATCTCGAAAGGGCCATCGGTTCCGTGGTGCGCGGCGTGGCGGCAAAGCTGGCGGAAAAATTGCCGGCGGCGCCGCTGGAAAAAGCTGACGGGCACAAATCCGATGGACATAAATCCAAGGGCGGGGATCCTCCAGCTCTGCGTCTTCTCAAAAATGCCCCGTGCTTTATCGTCAAACCCGACAATCTGGCGCAATACCTCGGGCCACCGCTGTTTGAAAGCGAAGTGGCCCTGCGTACTGCAATGCCCGGCGTGGCCACCGGCCTGGCCTACACGCCGTTCGGAGGCGACATCCTGTTTGTGGAGGCCACGCAAATGCCCGGCGTGGGGCGGCTGCGCCTCACCGGCCAGATCGGTGCGGTCATGCGGGAATCAGCTCAAGCGGCTTATTCGCTGCTGAAAAACAACGCTTCCAAACTCGGTCTGGACACGCGCATGTTCCGTACAATCGACGTTCACGTGCACGTGCCGGCGGGCGCGGTTCCCAAAGACGGACCGTCCGCAGGCGTGGCCATGTATACCGCGCTGGCCTCGCTGTTTTTGGCCCAGCCGGTGCGCCCCGACGTGGCCATGACCGGCGAAATTACCCTGCGCGGCCTGGTACTGCCGATCGGAGGCGTCAAGGAAAAAGTGATTGCGGCACAACGCGCCGGAATTAAGACCGTCATTCTCCCCAGGCGCAACGAAAAAAACGTGCAGGAAGTCAAAGACCTTCTGAAAAAAGACATTCAATTCACCTTCGCCGAAACCGTCGATGATGTGTTGCGAATAGCCTTAGGCTCAACAGAAAGGCCGCGTCGTGCCAACGGCGGGGGGACGAAAATTTCCGCATCCTCCAATGGCAAAGCAGCGATGATGCAACACGACCGCCGCACCGGTGCGCGCAAGCGAGCGGTGCGATGAATTCGCCGGCCATTATTCCCCCAGCCCCTAAAACCGCGCTTTACGTTCTGGACCTGGGAACAATGGAATACAAAGCCGCCTGGGACCAGCAGCTTTTCTGGCATCAGCAGGTTCTGGAAAATAAATATCCCGCAGGCGTTTTGCTCCTGGTTGAGCACCCGCCGGTAATTACCATCGGCCGCCGCCCCGGCTCTGAAGTGCATTTGCTGGCCGATGCCCAAACGCTTTTAGCACGCGGCGTAAGCCTGGTTCAAAGCGACCGCGGCGGCGACATTACCTTTCATGGCCCCGGCCAGCTCACGGCCTATCCGATTTTGCCGCTCAATGCGTATCACATGGGCCTCCACGATTACATGCGATTTCTGGAACAGGTGGTCATCGACGCAATCTATGATTTCGGAATCAGGGGCCATCGCGAAAAAAACGCCACCGGCGTATGGGTCGACTCGCGGCGGAACGGACTGGAGCGCCGGGCGAAAATCTGCGCCTTCGGCGTCAAGCTGCGCAAATGGATTTCACTCCATGGCCTGGCGCTTAACGTCACTACCGATTTATCTTTTTTTGACCTGATCAATCCATGCGGCCTGGGCCGGCCGGTTACGTCCCTGGCCCAGGAATTAGGGGAAAAATGCCCTGATATGCCAAGTGTTAAAAATGCATTAATTAGTGCTATTTCTTCCAAATTAAGTTTAAAATAGTTCTATAACTATTTCACAGGGCGGCTTAGGCCGATAGTTGTGCAATAGGGGCACCAAAATGGAAGCGAATACGCCATCTGAACCACTGGTAGAGAAATCAGATTCTTCGGCGCCTCAGGATCTGCCGGAAGCACCTGCCGACGGGCGCGTTCAGGCGACCCACACCGGCGGCAATTTAATAATCAAAATCAAACGATCTTCGGTCTTCTGGCAGCCGACGACTTTAATTGCCGTTTGGCTGCTTCTGTTTCCCCTGGTCATTTTTATGACCGCCTGGGTGGTTTATCTGTTGATAGGCAAAGGCGATCTGGCCAGGAGATTTTTATCATGGGAGCCGTCGTTGCCCTGGATTATTGTCGGCGCTGCCGTTACCTGGCTGGCGTTTTTCTGCGCGCTGATCAGCGCGGTAAAGACCGTAGAATTTATCGCCGACCGGGAAAAAGTTCGCGTACAAATGCGCTGGCTGTTTTTCAAAAAGTCTTGTTCCTGGTCGGTCGAGGATCTGCGCGATTTCAGCTACGACGAATATGTCGGTCAAGGCAAGTCCGGCGGTGTTCTTTGGCGTGCAATATACCTTTTGCCGCGCAAAGGACACGCCGTGCTTCTTTTTCAAACCGCCCGGCTTCCCTTCGAACACATGAACTACATCGCCATCGTGTTGCGCCATTTTTACGGTAGATAATTTTCTGATAATTGGATACCGCGTTCAGCCGCTTATTCCAGATAAACCGCATCACCCGGCTTAATCGCCGGAATCTGCTTCGCTTTTTCCTTCACATCTTCCGGATACAGGGCAAATAACGGTGAAATTTCGATCACGCAGTCCGGCGTGCCGTCCGCTTTACGCGGCACTTTAATTCCCGCCGCTTCCAGCCAACCGGCGTTGCGCTGCGTGGTAATCTGCCGTGAAGATACGTTTGAATCCACGCCGTCCGCATTCTTAATCGGCGCGAATTCATCGAGTCGATCCGTCTCGTACACAATGCTCTTTTTAGCCAGCGGCAAGGCGTCGAACACAAACGTTTCCATTTTCACCGCGTTGGGCTTTTCCGGTTTTATCGGTTCACCCGTGGCGGGGTTCACGCAGGGAACTTTTTTTTGGGCCCGGTGATAGGGCAAACCAAAGCTGTGGGCGTTAAGCTCTTCGACAAAACTTCTGCGGATCGCGTGCAGCGCGATCGACCCGGCTAAAAATCGCAGTTGTCCGTTGGGTAACCGCTCTTGGGCCAGTTCATCCGGCAGATCGCTGTATTCAATCACGCTCATCTTGCCGTTCACGAGGCAAAAATTGCCCAGCTTTTCTTTAGGCTCTGTCTTAGGCAGCATTTTGCTCGACATGTCCGCCTCTTGAAGATCGTGCAAACCGATGAACAGCGGATCGATGCAGCGGACAATCGGATTATCCACCTGGAAATAGCTGATTTGTGTGACGCCGCGCCGCGCCATGTCTGCAAGTGCTCCACTTTTATAAAGGGCCAGAAGCGATCCGCCATGTCCGTTGGGCGAAAGCGCCAAATTGCCCGGGGTTTCCAATAATACTTTTCCATCCAGTCCAACCGCGGGCAGCATGTCCTGGCTGAAAAGCATGACATTTGATGCGGCCAACCCAAAATAATTATTCTTTTTCCAGTAATCCGCGGTCTCGGCGTGATTGGCGGTGCTGGTCATGATATAAAATGGAATCGTGCAGGAAAAACGTTTCTGCAAAGCCCGGATGAATTCCGCAAAACATTCAAAGAGCGATTTATTTTTTACCGGCGTGGCGGGAAAAGTTCCTTTTGGCCCCGGCCATCCCAGTCGTGTTCCCTGTCCGCCGGCAACCACAAACGCCGCCACCTGATTTTTTTTCAAAAGCTCTTCGCCGCGCTGCCGCGCCTGCCGATAAGAATTTTGCATGGCTGAATCGGTCGGCTTATTCTGGAAGTAGGGGGCCGGCTGAATATTTTCCGGCAGTTTGAATGCCTGTGGATGCAGCACCACCGTGTCGATTAATTGGCGGACAAGTTGCCAGTCGATGCCGGCAACCTCGCGATCCAGTTCTATTTTCTGCTGGGCGTTAAGCTTCTCGTAAAAATTAAAAACGTGTTCCTGACCGACGGCCTTAAGCACCCGCACCAGTGAAGAATGATCCGGTTGTGTTGCAGTTTGAATAGTCTTGATTGTCATAGAACTCGGTCGCGAATCTCTGTCGTAATTTTTTCCACAAACGCCGGCAGCGGCATGGGTCCGAGGTCCTGATCTTTGCGCGTGCGAACGGCCACGGCGTTGGTTTCCTGTTCTTTGGAGCCAACGATCAATAAATAGGGAATTTTTTCCTCGCGCGCCCGCCGGATTTTCGCGCCGATCTTATCATCGGCGGCGTCAATTTCCGCGCGTACCCCCGCGTCGGTAAGCGTCTTAAGAACCACACGTCCATAATCGACAAACTTTTCGCTGATGGTCAGCACAATCGCCTGCACCGGTGAAAGCCATGTGGGAAATGCCCCGGCAAAGTGTTCAATCAGGATGCCCGTAAAGCGCTCCATTGAGCCAAACGGAGCGCGATGGATCATCACCGGCCGGTGGGGCGTATTGTCTGCACCGATGTATTCAAGCTGGAATCTTTCTGGCAATACGTAATCAAGCTGCACCGTGCCAAGTTGCCATTGCCGGCCAATCACGTCTTTAACCAGAAAATCCAGTTTCGGCCCGTAAAAAGCCGCCTCGCCGATCGCCTCCTGGTGTTTAATGCCCACTTCACGGACGACTTTTCGCAGCGTCGCTTCGGCGCGGTCCCACAGGGCCGGGTCACCGGCGTACTTGTCGGATTTCGGATCGCGCAAACTCACGCGGCATTCATAGTCGTTGAACCCCAGCGTTTTAAAAACCAGCAAAACCATCTCCACCGTAGAACGCAATTCGGCTTCCACCTGTTCAGGCGTGCAAAACAGATGTGCATCGTCCTGCGTAAAACCGCGCACGCGCGTCATGCCGGATAATTCGCCCGATTGTTCGAACCGGTAAACCGTCCCAAATTCGGCCAGGCGAATCGGCAGATCGCGATAGCTCCGCGGCTGGGCGGAATAAATCTGGATGTGGTGCGGGCAATTCATCGGTTTGAGCAGGTATTCGCTTTCATCGCCGTCGTCGCGTTCCTTCATTTTGATGGTGGGGAATTGTGATTCCTTATAGTAAGGATAATGCCCGCTGACTTTGTACAAATTGATGTTGCCGATGTGCGGTGTAAAAACGGCGCTATAGCCGCGGCGCACGAGTTCCTGCCGCATGAAGTTTTCCAGTTCCTGGCGGACAATTCCGCCGCGGGGCATCCAGAGTATTAATCCGCTGCCCACCAATGGGGAAATGGTAAACAGCCCAAGTTGTTTGCCGATTACGCGATGATCGCGTTTTTTCGCTTCTTCCAGCAAGCGCAGATGCTCCTGGAGTTCGGCCGGAGTAAAAAAGGCCAGGCCATAGACGCGCTGGAGCTGCTGCTGGCTGGCATCGCCGTGCCAGTAGGCGCCGGCCACGCTGCTGACCTTGAACGCCCCGATGCGCCCCGTATTGGGCAGATGCGGCCCGCGGCAGAGGTCCTCCCAGTTTTTACCCGGTTCGCCGGTGACGTAGAAACTGAGCACCGCGTTTTTATCCTGCTCGATGGCGCGCCGGGCGTTGTCGATTTTGTAAGGGTTGGCCTGCGTTTGGAGCTTGGAGAGCGCTTCGTTCTGCGGCATTTGGTAGCGCGTAAAAGGGCGGTTCTCGGCAACGATCCGGGCCATCTCGGCTTCGATGCGCGGGAAATCTTCTTCACGGATCGGCTGAGCCAGTTCCAGATCGTAATAAAAACCATCTTCCACAGGCGGGCCGTACGCCAGTTTCACATCCGGATACAACTTGGTAATCGCCTCGGCCATGACGTGGGCGGTCGAATGCCGCAATAAATACATCGCGTTTGGATCGCTGGATTTGCTGGTTACGATGGCCAGGGTTGCGTCGCGGGTGATCGGCGTGGCCAGGTCCGTTAGTTCGCCGTTGACCAATGCGCCAATAGCGTCCTTGGCCAGCCGCGGGCCAATGGCTTGCGCTACCTGCAGCGGCGTAACTGAAGCGGCGTCGAATTGTTTTTTCGCTCCGTCAGGAAGTGTAATGGTGATCATAATCCGCCTAAAAATTCTGACAGCTTCGCTAGGTTATGAAATAGGTTCTATATGTCAAGCCGCAGCCAAACGCACAGATCCGAAAGTAATGGTTGTAGCTCATGCTTTCCAGCGTGCGCATAGCTCCGGTATTTCTTGCCGGGGCCAAATCATGTGGGACAGGCATCTTGCCTGTCAGTAATAATTCGTTCGTGCCGTTCGTGTATCTCGTGGTTGAAAACTTCGTGTCGTAGTGCGGTTTTGTCCTTGTGATAAAAATTGGTTCCATTGCGTGCAATGTTGCAATCTTGCCCCCAGCTTTGTGAATATTTTTCTTTTCCTTAAACTATGGCCTGTGTTCTATGCCATGTTCCCAGTAGTCTAATAACTTATGTCCACGGATAACCCCGGCATCACAACAATCAGCACTCAACAGGTCTACGATCTGGCCTTGCTGCATCACCATGCCGGGCGACTGCACGAAGCTGAGCAACTTTACCGGCAAATCCTCTCTCAGCAGCCGCAGCATTTCAAAGCGCTGCAGCATCTCGGTGTCATCGCCTATCAGACCGGACAGAATGACGCTGCAGTCAACTTGATCCGTCGTGCTATCGCCCTGGCACCCGACTACGCCGAAGCTCATTGCAATCTCGGCAATGCACTGCAGGCCAAACGACAACTCAACGAGGCCATCGCCGCCTATCGTGCCGCCATTGCGCTAAAGCCCGACTACGCCGCGGCTTATTACAATCTCGGCAACGCGTTGCAAACCATGGAACAACTCGATGAGGCCATTGCCGCGTATCATCATGCCATCGGTCTGCAACCAGACCATGCCGCGGCCCACTTTAATCTCGGCAATGCTCTGCAAGCCAAAGGACAATTTTCTGAAGCCATCGCCGCTTATCGTGCGGCCATCACGCTGAAGTCCGACTACATCGAAGCCTACAGCAATCTTGGCGGCGCCCTGACAGATAATGGACAACTCGATGAGGCCATAGCCGTTTATCGTGCGGCCATCGCGCTAAAGCCCGACTACGCCGAAGCTCACAATAATCTCGGCGTTGCCCTGATCGCCGGCGGCCAATTTTCTGAAGCGATCGCCGCCTATCGTGCCGCCATCGTGTTAAAGCCCAACTATGCCGAAGCCTACAGCAATCTTGGCGGTGTTCTGACGGCCGGGGGACAGTTCGACGAAGCCATCGCCGCTTTTCGCCAGGCTGTTGCGCTGCGGCCCAATTACGCCGAAGGCCATAACAATCTCGGCAATGCCTTACAAAACAGCGGGCAATTTGATCAAGCCCTCGCTGCCTATCGTCAGTCTATCGCGCTGGCGCCCGAGTTCGCCGAAGCCCATAGCAATTTGGGCAATTCATTTAGAGCCATGGGGCAACTCGATGAGGCTGCTGCCGCCTATCGCCATGCCATCCTACTAAAGCCCGACTACGCCGAAGCCCACAGCAATATGGCTACATTGCTGCTTTTACGGGGAGATTTTAAGCGCGGCTGGCAAGAGTATGAATGGCGATGGAAAAGCAAGTCTTTTCCGTCCAATCGTCGAAACTTCTCTCAACCACAATGGAACGGCGGCCTGCTGGAGGCACGCACGCTTCTTTTGCACGCAGAGCAGGGCATTGGAGACGCCTTGCAATTTATCCGTTACCTGCCGATGGTCGCCCAGCGTGGTGGGAAAATAATCATCGAATGCCAGGCGGAACTCCAACGGTTACTGCAAACCATGCCCGGGAAATGCCAAATCATAATCCAAGGCGAACCCCTGCCGGCCTTTGATCTGCATTGTCCTCTCTTAAGTTTGCCTTTGGTTTTTGACACGACCCTGGAGAACATTCCCAACAACGTGCCTTATCTGTATGCCGATGCACAGGACGCCAAAAGGTGGCGAGAGCGCTTGAATGACTATTCTTCAAACTTAAAGGTGGGTTTAGTCTGGGCGGGAAATCCAGCTCAGCAAAATGATCGCAATCGCTCGATCAAATTGTCGAGTTTGGCCCCTCTGGCGCGGGTACATGGCGTACGTTTCTTTAGCCTGCAGAAAGGTTTGACGGCGGCAGCGCAGGCAAAGATGCCACCGGCGGGCATGGAACTAATTGATTGGACTGCGGATTTAAAGGATTTTGCCGACACAGCGGCACTGATCGTCAATCTGGATCTGGTCATTTCCGTAGACACATCCGTGGCACATCTGGCCGGAGCGATGGGCAAGCCGGTCTGGGTGTTGCTGGCCTTAAACCCCCCTTGGCGCTGGCTATTGGAGCGGGAGGACAGCCCGTGGTATCCGACGATGCGATTGTTTCGCCAGAAAAGCTTCGGCGATTGGGATGAAGTAATTGAGCGCGTCGCGGAACGTCTGGCGGCGGCGCGACGAGATCGCGCCGAGTAGGGAGTTCTGAGACGGGAGACGGGAGCAGGGGCTTTAGAGGGCTTTTGTTGACGGGGAGGGATAGGGTATACTCATTTAGGATATACGCCAGTGGGTTGTGCCGATGGCGTAGAGAAGCCAAATCAAAGATGGTCTAAAGGACAAGGAGGTCCGCATTATGAAACTGCTCTCTCTGGAGCTTGCGGGTTTCAAGTCTTTCGCCGATCCCACTACATTTCAGTTCGATCATGGTATTACCGGAATTGTCGGTCCCAATGGATGTGGCAAATCCAACGTTGTCGATGCTGTTAAATGGGTGTTGGGCGAAATGTCCGCCAAAAGCCTGCGTGGCGACGCCATGCTCGACGTGATCTTCAACGGATCCGCGGGCCGAAAGCCGATGGGCATGGCGGAAGTTTCCCTGGTTTTCAGCAATGAAGATCGCAAACTTCCCGTCGAAGAGCCGCAGGTAAAAATCACACGCCGGCTTTATCGCGATCTGACCTCGGAATATCTGATCAACAATCAAATCGTGCGGCTCAAGGACATCCGCGAAATGTTTTTCGACACGGGCATCGGCGTGGACGCGTATTCACTGATCGAACAGGGACGCATCAGTGCGATTCTGGATTCAAACAGTTTTGACCGCCGGGAAATTTTTGAAGAGGCCGCAGGCATATCGCGCTTCAAAGCCCGTAAAAAAGAGGCGCTTCGCCGGCTGGAAAAAACCGACCAGAATCTGGCACAAACGCAACTGGTGCTGGACGAAGTGGAACGACAGTTGCGCAGCGTGAAGGTACAGGCGGGAAGAGCGCGAAGCTATCAGGAATATTCAACGCGTATCAGCGAATTGCGGCGGATGAACTGCCTGTACGAATACGATCAACTTCACAAACGCCTGATGAGTATCAGCGCCGAGCGATCGGAAGCGACCGATTCGCTTGGCTTTCAACGCCGGCAACTGGAAGCGCTGCGTCAACGCCAGCAGGATTTGCAGTTGGAAATCGACGCGCTGCAGGACTCGGTCCGGCGAAATGAACGCGATCTGGCTGGATTGGAGAATCAGCGCGTCTCGCTGGAGCAGCAGGCGCAATTCTCCCGCCAACAGGCCCGGCAACTTACCGAACAGCAGGCCGATCAGCGCGTACGCCGGGAGGATTTAGCCAAACGGCTGGAAGCCGTTAACAAAGAAATCGCCGTCCATACTCTGACGCTGGCGAGCATAGAAGAGCAAGTGAAACAACACACGGATCAGCTAAGCGCGGCCGCAAAACGACAGGAAGCCGGCGCGCAGCAGGCGGCGCAGACCAATCGTGAACTGGAAGAGTCCAAGGGACGCGGCGTTGACCTGATGCGTCAATCGGCAATGTTACAAAGCCAGATTCATGCGCTGAGCGTGGAACGGGATAATTATGCTCGGCAGGCGGAACGATTAAACGGCCAGAAGCTGCAGCTTGCAGCGCAATTGTCCGAACTGGAAACCAGGGCCGGCGAGCTGGCGGCTTCCCGTGCCGGCGTGGATCGTGAAATGCACGACATGCGCGGACGGATTCGGCAGATAAGCGCCAACGAACAGGCCAATCAACAACAGATGAATGAACTGGTGGAAACGCTGGCTCAGGCACGGGAAAATCGTAGCGCACTGGACAGCCGGAAAACATTATTGGAAGACATGCAGAGCCGCCGCGAAGGAATTTCCCAGCCGGTAAGGCAAATTCTGGAGATGCGGGAATCGGGCGCCGGATTTAAGGGCGTTAAGGGAATGGTGGGTGATCTGATCGATGCGGAACTCAATGCGGCGGGGATTATTGAGGCCGCTTTGGGCGAGTTACAACATGCGCTGGTGATGGAACATTCCACAGCGATACCCGCAGAAATTGATGCATGGCGTGAAGTTGCAGGGCGAATCACTGTTATATGTCTGGACCGGTTACCCGCCTATCGTGAAGATTTCAACTGGGAGAAGCAGGGACGAAGTGTAACGCGCGCCGCGGACCTGGTGCGTTACCAACCGCAGTATTCAGAATTGATAATGTTTTTACTGGGCAAGACGATCGTAGTCGATTCACTATCGGAAGCTTTTGAGTTTTGCAGCAGCGGCGCTCGATCTTACCGATTCGTCACTCGAAAAGGGGAAGTATTACACCCGGATGGGTCGATACAGTTAGGCGATGTTTCCCGACAAAGCGGCGCGATTTGGCGACGAAGTGAATTAGCGCAGATAGGTCTGGAAGCAAATGAAGCCGAGGCGAGAGTTGCCGAATTGACGCAACAACTCGGCGAACACGATCGCCAAATGTCCTCGCTGGCACAGGAACACCAGAAATTACACAATCAGCTATATCAACTGGAAACCAGCAGCGCACAGATTGACGCTCAGAGACAACAATGCCTTGCACAATGCGACCGCATAAAAGCAGAGATGCCGCTTGTGGAGTCGGAGCTTGTGGAATCGGCCAGAGCGCGGGGAGAAAATGACCGTAGGATCACCGAATTGACAGTGCAGGCAGCAGACTTACAGCAACAGACGCAGGCAGCGGAAGAAAAGGTAAGGCAAATCGCCGCACAACTAAAGGCGCAACAGCAGGAAATTATTCAGGCGGGTGAAGAAGTCACTCGGCTGCGGGTCGCGATGGGTCAGATTCAGGAACAGCGTGCTTCGGTGAATCGTGAACTGGCGACCGCCGGTCAGACGAAGCGCGACATTGTGCAACAAGCGACGCATCTGGAACAGGAATCAACCGCTTTAGCAACGCGTATTGCGGAATGCCTGGAGGCAGCAGAGGGTTTTGACCATCAGACGCGGCAGGTCATTGAACATTGTGATGCTGCTCGAAAAGCGGTGAGCACCGAAAATGAGAAGCTCACAGGCGTACGCACCGCCGCCCACCAGGGGATCCAGCAATTGCAGAAGCTGGAAGAATCCATTGAAAGTTTATCGCGATCGGAACATGAACTATCGCTGGCGGAAAATGAAGCGGCGGTGCGGCTGGAAACGCTTGTCGAACGCACGGTGGAGGAATTGCAGCTTGACCTTGTCGAAGGGCATAAGAATTATCAGCCTCCGGAGGATGTGAACTGGGACGCGGTAGGTGCGGAAATAAATGAACTCAAAAACAAAATTGCCCGCCTGGGCAATGTAAATCTGGATGCCGTGACGGAGCAGGGTGAATTGGAAAAAAGGCGGGATTTTCTCTCTTCCCAGATTGCCGATATCCAGGATGCCAAAAAGCAGCTTGAAGATCTCATTGCCCGGATCAATGAAGATTCATGCCGTCGGTTTTGCGACACCTTCGAAGCGGTGCGCGGGGAATTTCAGGAAGTGTTCAGGAAACTCTTTGGCGGCGGCAAGGCGGACGTCGTGCTGGAAAATCCGGAAGACGTTCTGGAATCAGGAATCGAAATCATGGCCCGGCCGCCGGGCAAAGAATTGCAATCCATCAGCCTGCTGTCCGGCGGAGAAAAAGCGTTAACGGCTATCGCGCTGGTTCTGGCGATTTTCAAGAGCAAGCCTTCGCCGTTTTGCATTCTGGATGAAGTCGATGCGCCGCTGGATGAATCGAACACCGGTCGGTTTGCCGCGATGATTCAGGAATTCCTGGCCCACAGCCAGTTTATTGTCATCACGCACAACAAGCGTACGATGAGCGTGGCGAACCTGCTTTACGGCGTAACGATGCAGGAACAGGGCGTAAGCAAACGAGTAGCGGTTCGCTTTGACGCACGGCCGCAGCTTGTAGGCGCGCCGGTTTCCGTGGAACAAAATGCCGCGACCGCCGCATAATATTAAATGATGATTAAAACCCGGAAAAAACGCACCCGATTTGCCAAGCCGGTGATTGGTCTGATCGGGGGCATCGGATCGGGGAAAAGTTTTGTAGCCGGGCAATTTGTGCGGATCGGTTGTGCCGTTATTGACAGCGACAAACTCGGCCATGAAGTATTAAAAGACCCTGAGGTGATTGCCAAATTGGTCCGCTGGTGGGGTGGTGAAGTACTGGATTCGCACAGGCAGATCAACCGGCAGTGGGTCGCCAGGAAAGTATTCAGTTCCCCCATAGAACTTCGGCGTTTGCAAAAATTAGTGCACCCCAAAATCGCTATTCTCAGGGATATAATGATGAGGCGGCTGGCCATGGATAATCGGGTTAAAGCGGTTGTATTTGACGCCCCTTTATTGTTAGAATCAGGTGTATACAAGCAATGCGACGCGATAATTTTCGTTAAAACGTTAAAGAAGAACAGGCTATCCCGCATGGCAAAGAGCCGGGGATGGGGTCCGGCGGAAACCACTCGACGAGAAAAGTTTCAAATGCCACTGGACAAAAAGAAACAATTTGCGGATTATACTATAGATAACGACGGTGATTTGGCTCACTGTGTTAGTCAAGTCCGCGACGTTTTCTTCCGGGTTTTAACACGTTTTGACCGATCCAAGCGTGCTGGAGGCAGGGCCTCTGCTGATTGACGCACGATTGAAAAAGCGGCACTGGTGAAGTTGGGTGTCAGTTCACCTTTAAGTTTTTCGCCAGTGATGGTCGATAAAAGGCGTTGGCGTGAAAATTTCACTGCCCATCCTCCCGATGAAGATCGTTTGCCCAGCCTGATCAGGTCCTTATTTGCTGCCTGGTGACGCGGCTGGTAAGCCTCGGCGGCCCAGAGAATCCTTCAAAGGTTGTCATTCAGTTCATAACAGCAAGCAAGACCGTTTTGACTGATTTGAAATAAGAATAGTTACGAACATTTAAGTGCATTAGGAGTGATCACATGGCACGCACCAGTAAGAGCAAGAAGTCAACAACATCTTCCGACGAAACCACATCGGTTCAGGAAGAAACACAAAGCACCGAGACGGTAGCCGAGACGCCGGAAGAAACCGCTTCCGAAGAGGCGACAGTTCCGGACGCAAACGGCAACAGTAAGGCTCCGGTGGTCGACGGCGGGACGATGGTGGGCAGCAAGGTCGGCGGCGCAGATGACGAAGAGGTGATTTACGATGAGGAGACCCATCAGAAGTATGAACAGGTCAAACGCAGTGAACTTCACCTGATTGACCTGCAGAAAATGACAGTCGCTGAACTGCATGAAATATGCAAAAAGGAAGGGATTGAGGAATACATCGGCCTGAAAAAACAGGACCTGATTTTTAAGATTCTCAAAAAGCGCATCACGGACAATGGAATGATGGTGGGTGAAGGCGTGCTGGAAATTCTGCCGGATGGGTTCGGCTTCCTGCGCTCGCCCGAATATAATTATCTGCCTTGCCCGGATGACATTTACGTTTCGCCTTCACAGATACGCCGTTTCGGCTTGCGCACGGGCAACATCATCACGGGCCAGATTCGACCGCCGAAAGAATCCGAACGCTACTTCGCGCTTCTGCGGGTGGAAGCCATTAATTTTGAAGATCCCAACATGCTCACCGAAAAGGTGAACTTCGAAGATCTTACGCCGTTGCACCCGAATAAGCGACTTTTCCTGGAGACCACGCCTGATGAAGTCAACATGCGCATCGTGGATTTGGTAACGCCGATAGGCAAGGGCCAGCGCATGCTGATTGTGGCTCCGCCGCGCACGGGAAAAACCGTGCTTCTTCAGAAAATCGCCAACGCGATTACCGCCAATCACCCGGAGGTTTACCTGATTGTTTTGCTGATTGACGAGCGTCCGGAGGAAGTGACGGAAATGCAGCGCGCGACCAAGGCGGAAGTCGTCAGTTCGACGTTCGATGAACCGGCCAGTCGGCACGTGAGCGTCGCAGAAATGGTGATTGAAAAAGCCAAGCGATTGGTGGAATACGGACGCGACGTGGTGATTTTGCTCGACTCGATCACGCGCCTTGCCCGTGCATACAACACTGAGGTCCCGCATTCGGGCAAAATTCTCACCGGTGGCGTGGACGCCAACGCTTTGCAGAAGCCCAAGCGGTTTTTTGGCGCCGCACGGAACATTGAAGAAGGTGGATCGCTGACTATTATCGGGACCGCGCTCATTGATACGGGTTCAAAAATGGATGAAGTGATTTTCGAAGAATTCAAAGGCACCGGAAACAGCGAATTGCATCTGGACCGCCGTTTGGTTGAACGGCGCACTTATCCGGCCATCAACATCGGGGCCAGCGGTACGCGAAAAGAAGAACTACTGCTGGATAAACGCGAACTGGAACTGGTTTATCGTTTACGCAAAGTGCTTTCAGATATGAACCCCATTGAGGCGGTCGAACTGCTCAAAGGACGACTGGAAAAGAAACCCACCAATCGTGAATTTCTTTTGACTATGAATCTGGATTAATCGCCCGGTTTTTATGAATTGCTGAGCAGCGCTTCCAGGCGCTGCTGGCGATCGTATTGACTCAAGGCATCGAGCAAATCATCCATCTCACCGGCGATCAATTTTTCCAGGGGAAAATTGCGATTTAACCGATGGTCGGTCAGACGATTCTGAGGAAAGTTGTAGGTGCGAATCCGTTCGTTCCTCTCTCCACTGCCGATCATCTGTCTGCGTGTCTCGGAGCGTTGGGCGCGGCGGCGGGAATCATAATATTCAAAAACACGTGAGCGCAATACGCGCCAGGCTTTATCCCGATTTTTATGCTGGCTTCTTTCTTCGCGCATTCTGACGACGATTCCCGTCGGCAGATGGGTTAATTGCACAGCGGATTCCACCTTATTGACGTTTTGACCGCCTGGCCCGCCAGCACGGGAAACGTCCTCACGAACTTCGGCAGGATTGATCTGGATGTCGGATTGGTCCGGTTCAACCAGAACCGCAACCGTGGCCGTGCTTGTATGGATGCGTCCCTGTGTTTCCGTCTCAGGAACGCGCTGCACGCGATGCCCGCCGCCCTCCATCGCTAATTTTCGATATACATCCCGGCTGCGAATGTTGGCGATGAATTCTCGGAACCCACCGCGTTCTGTGGTGGAAAAATCCAATGGTTCAAATCGCCAACCTTTGTGTTCAGCATAGCGGCGATACATTTCGGCCAGATCGCGAGCGAATAGCGACGCCTCATCACCTCCGGTACCTGCGCGAATTTCCAATATCACGGAATCGGGCGAGATTTCCTCTGAAGAAAGAAAATCGTCAACCAATTGTTCAAGTTGTTGACGGCTTTGGGCGGTTAAAACGCTTATTTCTTCTTCCGCCATTCGGCGCATTTCAGAATCCTGGCCGGCACCCTCGGCAATTTGTTTGGCTTCGGCAATCGACAAAAGTGTTTTTTGATAAGCCTGATAACCAGAGAGAGATTTGGTAAGTCGGCCATTCTCTTTGGAAAGTTCCACGAGTTTTGCCGGATCGGTGATGGTCTCAGGGTCGTGTAATTGTCGTTCGACCTGAGCTTGCCGGAGAGCCAATTCCGCGAGCCGATTGAGCACCATTTGGTATGCAGTGTTTTCCTGCTGTTCAGGCATGATGAGTTACCTTTGTAGCGTCGCTTATGTTTTTATTATGAGAATACCGGGTAAAAAGAAACGTCGTGCAAGCCCGGAAGGATTACACGACGCTGCATACTTTGATAATGAATATTGCTACTTGCCCTGAGCGGCGGTTTTAGCGTTGAAATTGGCGTATTTCTTCTGGAAGCGTTCCACTCGCCCGGCGGTATCCACAAACTTCTGCTTGCCGGTGTAAAACGGATGACATACGCCGCAGATTTCCACCTCAATGTGCTTGAGCGATGAGCCGGTTTCAAAAGTGTTGCCGCAAGCACAATGCACTTTTACGTGGTTATATGCGGGGTGAATTTTTTCTTTCATAGTTACCTCTTCACTTATCAGGCAGATACATTATAGCCAAACAGAATAACCCATCATACTAGCGGCGTCCGGACTCGAACCGGAGACCTTGGGCTTATGAATCCCGCGCTCTACCAACTGAGCTACGCCGCCGCTTAACAAGCCCCCCAATTTAACCGATTATCAGGTCTCGACGCAACCTAGGGTACACACAACGGGCTGGAATTCCCGGTGGTTTCGGGAAGAATTAGACAAAACAAGGTGAAAGAATGCCTGGACATGGCTTTCAGGATTTATGTTGTTTTTGATCTACTTGGGGCAACCGATCCCTTGTTCGGGCCAACCATTTGAGCTTGAATCAAAAATTTAATGACAGATGTACTTGACAGCGGACGAAAGTTCTTTGAACATGCAGAGGTAGTTGCCGGGTTTCGACCGATATCGCGAGGCAATTTGGGATTTCGGATAGGGTAGTTGGGCTTTTGCCCTCAAACCGGATTTGTCTGGTATTTCAATATAAAACGTATCGGGATTTTCCAGCGAGAAATCCGCTGTAATCGCTCGAACGTTGTTCGCGGAGAAATTAGCACATGTCCATGACCACGGCGAATATAAAAACAGAATGTGTTGGTGGTCGAATACGAGATGGCGACTGGAAACCCCTTTTCATACGATGTGCGAGCGCGGCCGTGTTTAGTTGTGCGTTGCTGGCTTTGTGCGGGTGTGATAATCCCGACAAGACCGCCGGTGACTATCTGAACCTTCGTAATTCATTTTTAGACCCTTCTCAAGTCGGACGTTTTGACATGGAGCATCCCTACGGGTACGTGTCTCCAGTTACATGGCCCATCCTGGATTCGCTCGCGGTTAACGATCCACCCGATCATCCTTGGGCGAATTCCGAATTGCCTACCCCTGCGGATCTGGTCCCTTCGACGGCACAGTATATTCTCAGCGCGGGAGATGTTATTACAGTGTCGGTTTATGAGCTCATAACGCCGGGCGAGGAATCGGCACAGACGCGAGAAATAAATACCGATGGGGATGTTACCCTGGATTTTGTGGGAAAGGTGCATGCTGCCGGCCTCACCGCCGATCAACTACGCGATAAAGTTACCCAAATCCTGATCCGCAATGGAACCATGACACCACCGGGTCCGCATCAGCCCGGGCCGCAGGTAAATGTTGACTTAACTGATGCGCACAAACAGGTGTTTTCAATCATCGGCGCCGCTACGCACCCCGGTACTTACAATATTTCAGCCCCCGATTTCCGCTTACTCGATGCATTGGCATTGTCAGGTGATTTACCAGTTCAACCTGGTATGGACTGGCTGTATATCATCCGGTCCGTACCCGTTGCACATGAGCAGCAAACCACCACGAATTCCACCGGACAACAGAACCAAGCCGGTACGACCTCTTCGTCATCTATTCTTGCGGATATCGCTAACCAACTCGGACAGCAGTCGTCTTCGTCTAATTCATCCACGATCTCGCCTGGTTCCGGAGAAGGACAAAATCTACCGAATCAGACAACAGAATCCCCTTCATCAAAAGCAGCAGGGACACATTTTATTTATACCAATGGCGCATGGGTGCAAGTAAGCAATGATGGTGGAAGTGAAACCCCGGCTACATCGCCGCAAAGCGCGACGGCTTCAGTTTCATCGGGACCGATGCTTTACAATTTTGCAAATGCCGTTCAGCCCGCCCAACCACCATTATATATCAATCAACGCGTTATCCGTATTCCTATGGCGGCCCTTCGGGATGGCGATCCGAGATACAACATCGTGATTATGCCCGGCGACATTATTAATATTCCCGAGGTTGATCCCACTTACTTTTATATCATGGGTAACGTGAATCGACCGGGTGTTTATACACTCACGGGTCAAAAAATCACTTTGAAGATGGCCGTTGCTGCTGCGGGGAATCTTGGCCCGATAGCCATCCCACGGCGGGCTGAATTGATCAGGCGTATCGGTAATGATCAGGAAATGATTATTCAGGTCAATTTACAGATGATATTTGATGGAGAAGAGCCCGATATATTCCTGAAACCCGATGATGTTCTCAACGTGGGTACGGATGCATTTGCTGCAGCGTTAGCTACAGTACGTAATGGTTTTCAGGCGGCATATGGATTTGGTTTTACTTATGACCGCAATTATTACATTACCCCTACCATCCTTGGGAATTAAAGCGATCCTTGATTATAGGGTTAACTGCAAAATGTTGGCCGTTTAAGCCGCCGGTTCACTTCGAAATAATTAATTCGTAAGGCAGCTGGTCTGTTTTCGTATATGTGTATTGCCATGCCATTGTGTCAAAGGATTTGATTTTTCGGTACAATGACCTGAGCAAGCTTGGAATACGTAATTAGTACAGGCTTTTGTATTGCGACGATTAGGGAGCTATGCAAATCGCAAAGCAGTATCAGGCGCATACCGTATAGACGGAGGTTTTAAGCATAGTTTCATTGAGCATTTGGCAGAAAGTAGAGTAGAGCAGGCTTTTGAACCAACCGATAAATTTTAGCTTGTCATTACTTCTGAATTAATGATCTTGTTCATTAATATGAGATATGCCTGCAAGGCCTTAATCAAAAAGGCAGGCGAAAGAAGTTTATCGACTAAAAGGCTGGTCCGATAGGCATTTAGAAAAGCACCCAGAGTATTAAACAATGATGCAAACAGACGATTTTCATCATTCATCAGGTTCGCCATCCGTTGTCCGGGGCGGCGAGGCACGTTTTGACTATCGAACCAAACCTGCCGTGGTTCTTAAACGAAGTTCAAAAATGTCCCTTGCGGATTGGGGATTAATTGCAGCCGTTGCAGCGGTATTTTTTTTATTGTACCGCATTAATTTTGAAGAACTAGCCTCCACTTGGTACAAAGACCCAAATTTCAGTCACGGCTTTCTTATTCCTCTTATCAGTGCATTTTTTATTTATCTTCAGTGGCCTACGCTCAAACGACTTCCGATGCACAGCAGCTTAACGGGTCTGGTACTTTTGATGTTTGCCGTTGCCAGTCAGGTCGTTTTTCTGGTTTATGGGCAAATCCAATTTTCTCATTTGAGCATGCTCGTGATGCTTTTTGGGTTGGTTCTCTGGTTGTTAGGTTGGGATTATTTGAAAATTCTCTGGTTGCCGATCTGTTATCTCGTATTCATGATCAATCCGCCGCAGGCTTTGTACGTAAAATTAACCACACCTCTGCAATACCTGGCGGCGTCCGCCGGCGTACACATGTTGCCTTTTTTCGGCATTACCGCAGACCGCGATGCAACGGTAATAAAGATTCTTGTTGGAACCGACTGGCAACAACTCAATGTTGCTGAAGCCTGCAGTGGCATGCATATGTTGACGGCATTCTTCGCGTTGGCAATAGCACTTGCTTATACCACCAATCGTCCGATCTGGCAAAAAATATTTCTGGCGCTCTGTGCATTGCCAATCGCCATTTTTTGCAATGCCCTTCGCGTCGCGCTGACGGGTGTTTTGTATGCCTATGTGGGTCAGGATTGGGCCCAAGGCAGTACGCATGAAAATCTTGGTTTGCTTATGCTCATTCCCGCTATGTTGATGCAACTTGGCGTAGGGAGTCTTATTGATCTGGTTGCAAAGCATCTTTTTATAGACGACACTTCCGGCCAATCTGGTAAACATACCATGGGGGCGGCTCCAACATGAATCGGATGATGTCCGGAAAATTTCCCGTGTTGATTGCCCTGGCGATTATGGTCGCCGGATTGGGTTCTCTTGCTTGGGCTCAAACCGTCATGCATGTGGTTTTGCAAAAACTTCCCACGCAGTTACAAAAACCGCTTCCTGATCTCCCCCGTGCGCTTGGTCAATACAAAGTTCCACCTGGTTCCGCTGACCAGCGGCTGCCGGAGGATCAGGTTCAGACGCTTGGGACCAATATCTACTTGCTCCGTGATTACTGGAACACCAAACTTCCAATGGATTCGCCAGGAGCTGTAATACAGGTTAACATCAATTTTTATCCCACTGATTTTGCCACACCTCACGTTCCGGACGTTTGCTGGACTGCAAACGGGATGCAGCGTTTGTCGGATGATTTAATCACCATCCACAATGTTCCACACGCCGATGGCTCCGTTTCCGATCTTCAAATGCGGCTCGAATCTTTTGCCGCGTCAGATAGTGATGATTCTGAAACAGACGACCAGGTTGCATCCGCTGGCGGAGTATATTTCGTAGCATATGTCTTTCAGGTAGATGGGGCTTATGTTCCGAACCCGGAACAAGTCAGCGAGATGTTCTGGAACCAAACCGCCAGGTTTGGTTATGACGCTAAAATTGAAGTGAGAGTGGTTTTACCGTCAACTCCGCAACAGGCGCAAGCAGCAATCACGGAATTTATCCGTGCGGCACTGCCTTCGATAGAAAAATGTTTACCAGACTGGAAAAAACTCACTACCGAGGGAAAATAGAGAGTAGTCGGTTGTTAAAATTAAACCCGTATATTTAAGTCAATTTACAAAGCTTATTCTTAAGGATTTTCTATGGCCAGAAAAGTTAATAAAAGATTTTTATTTCTCCTTATTACCGTGATTGTATTGATTGTTTGCGGCCTCGGAGGGGTACTTTTTTTGATGATGAAGGCCAACAGCGATCCAGATCGTTTGGTAGCAACCGGTGAAAAGTTTCTTCAACAAGGTGATATTTCTCACGCGCTCCAGTATTACCAGCGTGCGACTGTTATTTACGTTCGTAATCGTCAAAACATCCAAGCTGCAAACATGTATTTAAAGATTGGCGATTTATATTCAAAGTCAGAAGAAAATAACATCGAATATCCACGGGCCTTTAGCTCATCCATCGGAGCCTGGCAAAAGGCCTCGGTACAGAACCCATCTTTGCTTGAAGCTCACATTCGTCTGATGAATACCTATAACGAAATGGCGCCAGCGGACCCGACTTATTGGTCAAAAGCTTCAGGCGAAGCTGATCAAGTTTTGCAAATAGATTCCAATAATGCTCGGGCTTATCGCATACGTGCCGCTGCAACAATTGCCGCCATGGTCGGCGCAGGGGGGATTAGCGATGATGGATTTATCAAGGCTATGAATGATATCAAACAGGCAATTCATGTCGATCCGGACGATGCCCAGAACTACACATTATTAGCGCGAATATACTTGATGCAAGCGAGTAATGATTTTGCTGCGGGAACCATTAGTTTCCAGCGAACTTCGAACCAGCAGCCTGAGAGTTTTCAAGATTTTATGGATAGCTCGATCGATATCGTTAACCAGTTCGTTAAAAAACATCCGCAGGATGCAAAAGGCTGGCTTGGTCTGGCGGAAATTTATAATGAAGCTGCCATTACTTTGTCGAATACAAATCAATCATCTAAGGAGATCGCGAGTGAAATTCTCGAGATGCAATCGAATTGCAATGAAGCACTGGACAAAGCAGTTGCCTTGGCGCCAGACGATAGCGAGGTGCTTGCTGAACAAATGCAAATACTGATGCAAAATCAGGCGGCGCCCGAGCAGGTTGATCAGGTGATCAAAAAGCTTATTGCTGCCGAACCCGACAAAATGACCAATTATCTCACGGCGGGTCAATATTATATCGACGTTAACCAATATGCAGATGCAATTAACACACTTAATGAGGGACTGAACCATCCTACCCCCGGTGGCGGCATAACGCCGTATGAAAATGACGCTACACGAGAGCGCATCAACGAGCTTCTTGTGGACGCAAATTTGAATCTCGCTGAAACCACCGAATCAGGGGCTGCCGATCACGGACAATATTTGAGTCAAGCAGTAGTTGCCCTTAACTGGGTTAGTGGTCACCAGCCAAATGCTCCGTGGGTTTACGTTAACGAGGGCCGGCTGGAGGATATAGAAGGACAATATGACGAGGCCCTGGTGGACCTTACGAAAGCTGAATCGTTTCTTTCGCCGACCAATGCCCAGGAAAAGGACCTATGGGTCATGGATAAGCGTCTACAGTCGCAAATTTATGCGAGTCGTGGCCAGGTTGGCACAGCCATGAGCGAACTTGACGATATCAATTATTATTTTCCCGATCAGTATTCATTTGTCCTGCTGAGTAAAGCATATCTTGAATTAAACCAGAATCCGTCAGATGCACTTACAATGGCAGAAAGCGTTTTGGCGCAGCATCCACAGGACACTCAGGCACTAGACATTAAAGCTCAGGCTTTGGCAATTCTTGGCAAAGTCGAAGATCTGGAAAAATTGTTTGATTCCGTTGGTACACCGACATTGTCATTGGCATTGCTGAAGACCAAGTTGGAATTGTCCAAACAAAATTCACTGGTGGCCTGGCAGACCATTAAACCATGGATACGGCAGTATCCGTCGGATCCGCGTGTTGTAACTCCAGCCTATGCCGCGTTGGTGGGAATTAACGACCGCGCCGATGCGGAACAATTGATCGCCAGAGCCATGCAATTATCGCCCGATAACACACAATACATTATGCTCAGCGCTCAGTTGCGCAAACCGGGCGGTGTACTTCCAAGGCTTGTTTTTCCGTCATTGACCAGCGACGTCGTACAAATCGCAATGAATGGTGAAAACCCCGAACAACTGGAATATCAGGCCATTTTACTGATGCCTGACTCGGTAAAGAAATATTTGCAGTTGACTGATTACTATCTGGATCACGCACTCAACGACAAGGCCAAGGAGGCTTTTCAGAAAGCCCAGCAGATGGCGCCAGATGATCCAGATGTTATTTCAACAGAATTCGATATGGCGTTGGTTTTGAAAGATTACAATTTGGCTTCAGAAGCGGCTCAAAAAGCCGGCCAATTGAACCTTGACAGCGTCAACGGCGATCTGTTTCAGGCCCGGCTTGAACTTGCCCAGGGACACGTCACCGCGGCGTTGGATCTTTTGCGCAAAGATCAACAAGCGAATCCGAATAATGCTGATCTGCAAGCATACTACGGTCAGGCGCTCATGGCATCGGGAGATACAACTTCAGCCCTTTCAGTCTTACAAAGCGCTCTGAATCAAAGTCCTAGTGAGTTGACGGCGCTTCGCACGCTTATTGAATACTATATGGGTCAAGCTAGTTTAAATTCGATGAAGACCGCTCAGAAATTAATCAACCAAGGTCTGACTTATTACCCGTTGGATATCCAGATGCAATCCTGGGCGGCTGATATGGCGGATTTATTTGCACCGGCTGCTCAACAGATCGCAAAAAGACTGGCGGAATTAAAAGCTGATCCCAATGACATGCACAATATTCTTCGGCTAGCATTGGTATATGATCAGTCCAATGACGACGCCAAGGCTATTTCCGTTTTGAAGAACGCCTTTAGTGCTCATCCTGAAGACATTAATACAGCTCAGATGCTTGTTACGCTCTACCTTAAGCAAAACGATGTCATAAACGCCGAGAATGTATACGAACAGTTGTCTGAAAATAGAGATTCACAAATCGCCTTTATGGGTCGAATTCTGCTCGGGGATCTCTATCTGAAGGAAGGTATGCGTGAACAAGCGGCCCAATTGTATATGCAAGCTCAGGATGCCTTACCCAGCCAGAAATCAGTTGTTGAAAGCCGAATGGGCGATATGTTTTTTGACGCCGGAAATTATCCCGAAGCGCTCAAATACTACGGTCCGCTTTATACAAGTGATTCGGAAAACCGTGTTGTTGCACTGCGTTATGCGGAAACCCTGGTCAGGAACAATCAGGTCGATGCGGGGCTGAATGTACTTGATTCAAATGTTCTTAATCGCGATCCAAATGACGAGGAAGCAATGGTAATTAAGGGACTGGCGTTTTTGGAAAAACAGAAGTTTTCGGAAGCACTGAATATGCTCAACAATGCTTTGACCTTGAATCCACAAGACCCGCATGCTCTCTATGACCGCGCAGAAGTTTATATAGATTTAAATCCGCCTCAATATCAGAACGCCATCGATGATCTTTCTCTTTTGGAAAACATTGAACCTAACGATACACGTTCTATCGCCACCAAACAAATGCTGGCTCAGGTGTTCGCAATGAACCAGCAATATGCTGAAGCAGTACAGGAATACGAACAGGCTATTGAATTAGATCCCAGCAATCAGAACCTCAGGCTGGATTTTGCATATTTGCTTTTTGATTTGGCGGGACAATATAAGAAACTTACACCAAATGACGAGAGTGAAAATGCCGCAACGTTGCGTCTGATTGATCCGGTTACCGTTCTCGGAAATCTCATTCATGATTCGCTCAATCTCGGATCGGACGACCCGGAATATCCCCAATGGCTGGCTTTCTTGGGGCAATACGATGTGCTTACGGGCAACACTAGCGCGGGGATACAGGCAACGGAACAAGCATATAATGCCGCTAATAAAAGCCCTTCTGCAGCGCTGGCATATTTAAGGGTACTATTGGCTGGTCAACAATATTCCCAGGCTGTAACTGTTGCTGGACAAGCCATTACTCTTAACCCTGGTATACCTGATTTTTATATTATTCGCGGTAAGGCCCTCTGTGAACTACAGCGTTTTCGTGAAAGTAACTCCGATTTCATACAAGCTTTGAACTTAAGTTTGAAAAATCCACAACAGTTTTTTTCCGTCCTTAACTTTTACCAGCAGGCCTCATCGGATGCTTCCTGGATGTCAATGGTTGTAGAAAATCTAAAGACACTTGATAGTCAACATCATGATCAGGATGCGATGATGAACGCGGCTTTATCGATTGCTGAATTTTTTAATAATGATATTGAGGCCGCGCTTCCTTCAGCATCAAAGGCCTTAACCATGAATCCAACCGGCATTACGCAAATCAACGCACTGCACATTGCGGCTCAGTCGGCATATCAGCTTGAAAAATACGATCTGGCCAAAATCTATTATTTGCAGTTAATTCAACTCACGCCTGATGATAGCAGCGCCTACAATAACCTGGCTTATTTATTGGCTATCAAACTTAACAATCCACAACAGGCTTTAACTTATGCCATCAAGGCCAATGATCTTTTGGCCAAACAGCAGGGCGTTACTGGGTTTGCGCATAACGCCAATATTCTCGATACTTTGGGCTGGGCCTATTATCTTAATGGTGACATGGCGAATGCACAGGACGCGCTGCAAGCAAGCATGCAGTATAATCCACCTCCAGCGGCCTTTTATCATTTAGGACAAGTTTTTGTAAGTCTTAAACAAGATTCTAGTGCTCGTGGAGTGTTGGAAACTGGGCTGAATGAGGCGAGAAAAACAAATGATCCGGTTTCCAGCCAGATTGAGGCTTTGCTCAAGGAACTGAGATAGCAGTTCCGATATTACTGGCTTAGGGGTATATATTTTTATGCCTTTTGGAGGGAACCGCTTCAGCAAGAAATAACTTGCTTGCAAGGCGCTTTTAAAAGAGTTTATAGTACGCTACCTGACGGTGAAAAGCGGTGGAGCATAAACCATCGGGTTGTCGTGATTCCCAGGAGTAGATAATGTCGCAATTGCATTCCCCCGCTCATGCTTTACCTTCACCGCATCCCGCCGAAGCGCCGCCATTGGCTTTGGGGCCGAAACTCGATTTCGTATTCAAAAAGCATAAGTGGCTTGTGGCTGTCGGCACAGTGCTGGGTTTTATTACAGGTTTCGTTTTATTTCTTATATTTCTAAAGTTTGATCCGCAGTACACGGCCACTGCGGTATTTTCCGTTAATCCAACAATCAATAATCCACTAAATACAAAAGGAACTGATACGGGATCGCTCAGCACGGATCAGGTTCAGGATTTCATCAATGGCCAACTTGTTGTTGTTAAAAGCCCGAATATTCTTCAATCGGCGTTGGAGAGCGATGCTTTTCAGCATGATTATCTGCATCCCGATGACCCCACCCGCAAGAGCTCTTGGCTGACGGCAAATCTTGAAGACCCATTAGACAGCTTGTCAAATGCACTCGATGTTGAATCTATTCCTCATTCTGATGTATTTACGCTCAGTATGTCGTGGCATGATCCTGTTGAAACAGCCAGATTGATCAACGCGGTGGTCGATACGTATACGCAATATCTTACTAATCAGGAACAAACCGCCCTTAGCGATCAGCAAAAAGCTGTTAGTGATGCCCAAACCGGGCTTCAGGACGATGTTGATCGCTTATCAAACGAATTAGAAATATACCGTGCATCACATGATGTTCCTTCTTTAATCGAACAAAGAACAGCCTTGGGCAGCACGCTTAGTGAGCTTAATACTATGTTGATCCAGCAACAAAGTTATGCCGCATCTTCCAAAGCCCAATATCAGACTATCAAACAGCAGGTTCAGGACAATACGTTGCAACTTTCTCCCGCCATGCAGCAGGAAGTCGAAGATGATTCGAATCTTCGTTCCCTTGAACTCGATCAGGAAGACCTCAATCAACAGATTGCGGTATCCATTCAAACACTCGGTGTTGACCATCCCTCTACGCTTGCTCTACAGATCCGGGAAGCCACATTGCAGAAACAAATAGACGATTTACGGAATAAACTCACAGTTCAAGCGCGCCTTCAGATGCAACAAGATGCCGAAGATGCCATGATCTCGGCGCAGGCAGCCGCGGACGATACACAACATCGCCGCGACGACTTACAGCAAAGGATGAGCGACCTTGGTGGGGCGCTGGACACTTATGAGAGCATGCAGGCGGACCTGCAGAGCAAGGAACAACTGCTCGATCAGATGAAGCAGGAAGCGATGATGTTAAGTTTTCAAAATGCATCAGACACTACACGGGTGCAATTAGAGGCCGCCGCTGTGCCTCCGACTCAATTGGATTTCCCTCGTCCCGCCATATTTCTAACCTTGGGAACCGTCCTTGGATTGTTGATATCTGCCGGTTTGGCGTACCTTGTTGAATTGACCAATACCCGTGTGAATACACCTAGGGATGTTACAAGTGTTATGCGATTACCCTTGCTTGGATTTATTCCCGATCAGGCTGACGATCCTCTGCTAAATGGCAACCCTATGCATAGCGTCCGTACTTCCCCGGCTTCTATGACAGCGGAATCTTTCCGGCAGATTCGCGGCAGACTTGCCGCAGCTGGAGGTGAGAAGCCGATACAGACGCTGCTCGTCGCCAGTTTTTCACCAGGGGGCGGTGCCACAACAGTAGCCAGCAATTTGGCCAATAGCATTGCATTGAGCGAACTTCGTGTTCTCCTAATCGACGCTAACATGTATCGCCCCGCATTGCGTGGCATTTATCCGAATATTCCACAAGTCGGTTTGATCGATGTACTTACCGGTCAGACTTCGCTTGATGCGGCAATTGTACAGTCTCAGGATATACCAACCCTCTTTTTAATGGGCGCTGGAGCCCGCCCCAAGGTTCCCACAGAACTTACGGAACATCGTGCATTTCCTGATTTTATTGCGCAATTACGCAGCCGTTTTGACATGATTATTTTTGATGGAGCGCCGCTGACTTTTGTATCCGATTCGATTAACCTCGCTTCCAAAGTAGACGGGGTCGCTACCGTGCTTCGTGCGGGTACGATTACCCGCGGCACTGTAGTGCGCATCAAGGACCAATTACATCAAGTGCATGCTAATTTCCTGGGAATTATTCTAAACGTTACTCAGGCGTTCAGTGCCGGATATTTCCGTCAGAACTATCGTACATTTTTTGAATACGCGGGTAGTTCCACATCACTCGTGGCGCAAAAATCGCTTCCCAAAGTATAATTGGGAATGACGGTTCAAAACGCTCTATACCTTGATATGGGACTTGTTTCAGGATCAATTCTTATCGGGTCTTGGCGGCATCATATTCCATCGGATAGTATGAGTCTTTGTTTCGCCGCCGTAGCTCAGTCGGTAGAGCGACGCTTTCGTAAAGCGTAGGTCGTGGGTTCGAGTCCCACCGGTGGCTTTGGTCCAGATATACAACAAATTTGATTGCCATTTTCTTTTCATTTCTTCTTCAATTATTTGCATTGCATGAAATTTCATTCGGTTGAACGCTCTGAGTCTAAAGTCTATACTCGGTGTTACTTGAATATACAGAGGTTACTTTGTTTATGGCCATTGAGCACATTGATGCAACCCAGTTGCCGCAATTTGATTTGCGCCATCGTGTTCAAGGCGTTCTTGATTCCATGCGCCCGCTCATTCAATGGGACGGCGGTGATGTGGAGTTGGTAGACGTTACATCGGATGGAGTTGTAAGAGTTCGCTTTCGCGGCGCTTGTGTCGGTTGCCCAAGTTGTCAAGCCACTCTGAAGCTGGGAATTGAAAGGAAGATAAGAGAGAAAATAGCAGAAATTAAGCAGGTCGTTTCTATAGATGATCTCTGATCCCGCATCAGGCTTTACAACTTGATTCGGTTCGCTGACAATCTCATGCTATACTTTGCACCCCTGCCGGACTTTTATCACGTGGATAAACCCGGCATTTTTATTGTGATGCTGCAAAAGCTGAAGGAATTGTCTAAATATTAAGTTAAATTTCCGTTATTTGTAATGGTGTTTTACATACAGGGAGTTTATTCATGAATCGTATGCGGCTGTTTACCCCAGGACCAACAAGTGTGCCGGAAGAAGTTCTCTTGGAGATGGCCAAACCCGTATTCCATCATCGTACCCAGGAATATCGCACGCTTTTCGCCAACGTCAACAAACTGCTCAAGCAGGTTTTTTTGACGCAGAATCCCGTGATTACTATCGCAGGTAGTGGGACGGCGGCATTTGAAGCGGCGATGATCAATACCATTCCACAAGGCGGTAAAGTACTCGCCCTGTCTAATGGTAAATTCGCTGAACGTTGGGTGAACATTGCAGAACGCAATAAATGCAATGTTACGGTTCTAAAAGCTGAATATGGTCATGCCGTTCCTCCTCAGCAAGTTGCCGAGGCGCTTGGCAAAGACGGTTTTGACGCGGTAACCCTTTGCCATAGTGAAACCAGTGCCTGTACCGTCAACGATCTTGAGGCCATTGCCAAACACGTTCGAAAAACTGATGCCGTTCTTCTTGTCGATGGAATAACCAGCGTTGGAGCCTTGGAGGTGAAGCCTGATGAATGGGGCGTGGATATTCTGGTAACCGGCTCGCAAAAAGCGCTGATGTTGCCTCCCGGCTTGTCTTTTCTGAGTGTTTCCGAAAAGGCCCGAAAAAAAATGGAAATTGTTCAGCAGCCTAATTTGTATCTGAGCATTCCCCATTATCTTAAGAGTCTGGAAAAAGACGATGTCCCATGGACGCCCGCAGTTACGCTCGTTCGCGGTCTGCACGTGGCATTGAATATGATTGTGCAGGAAGGTTTGGAAAACGTGTGGAAACGCACAAGTTCTTATGCCAGAGCTGTGCGCGCTGCGGCGATCGCACTAGGATTAAAAAATTTCTCCAGTAATCCTGCAGATTCGGTAACAGGGATTTATTATCCTAACGGTTTCGAGGACAAAACTTTCCGTGGCGCTCTTCGCAAGCAATTTAATATTCACGTTGCAGCGGGTCAGGGTTCCATGGAAGGAAAGATTTTCCGTATCAGCCATATGGGCTATGTCGACGCTTTTGATACACTAGGCGTCATTAGCGCTCTGGAAGTTGTTCTTAAACAACAGGGACATTCATTCAACTTCGGTGCCGGTGTTGCCGCTGCGCATCGGGAATTGGCGCAGATTTCGGAAATGGCCAGCGCCCAGAAGATTGTTTCAGAAAGCAAAGTACCGTCACCAGTCGGGAATTAGAACGAATTCAGATCCGATAGGTATTAAAAAGAGCTTGAGACAATTTCCAAGGAACCGGTTATCTCTTTGATTGCCGGTCCCTTTTTCTTTCCATATTGTCACCGCACGCCAAGATATGGACACACTTTCCAGAGTTATTTGCGAAATTTCTTTCGCCGGTGATAATTTGATTTATGGAGTCCGCCGAAACAGTTTTTCGCAATTTTTTACACTCGCGTCGTCTGAAATACACTACTGAGCGAAAGGTCATCCTTGAAGCAGTAGCGCGTTTTAGTCATCCCTTCGAAGCCGAGGAACTGTTACGGTCACTTTTACCCGAACATCATGTAAGCAAAGCGACAATCTATCGGACACTCAAACATCTTGCGGCCTGTCACCTGGTAAATCAGATTTTTTTCGATTCTGGGAAACAAAGTTATTATGATTACGTTGGCGGTGGTCGAGAACATGACCACCTTATAGATGAAGAATCCAAAATGGTCGTCCCATTTTCCAACTCCGAAATTACTGCACTGAGTCAACAGATTGCCCGAAAACTCGGCTTTACCGCGGTAACACATCGATTTTTAATACTTGGCAGAAAAAACCGAAAACCATGAGAATTCAGATAACCACCAATCCAGATTCGATATTAAATATAGAAAAATAAGGTTTCATGGAAGGGTTGTGGCGCCCATTAAATAACGGTCGCATTCGCGCGCTGCGCCCCGGCCTTCATTGATAGCCCATACGATCAGTGATTGACCTCTACGGCAATCGCCGGCGGCGAAAACTCCGGGAACCGAAGTGGCGAATTCCCCGTATTCGGCCTTGAAGTTCGAGCGCGAATCCGTTTCTAAACCCAGTTGAGGAATCAGGATTTCTTCGGGACCTAAAAATCCCGCCGCGATCAGCACCAGATCGGCCGGCCAATCCTGTTCGGTGCCCGGCACTTCTTTTTTGGTAAATCTTCCGCCCTCATTAACCCAATCCACGCGAATCGTCCTTATGGCCCGTACGTTACCGGAAGAATCTCCCAGGAATTCCTTCGTGTCGATGCAATAGTTGCGGGGATCCTCTCCGAATTTCGCTTTGGCTTCTTCGTGGCCATAATCGACACGATAAATTTTCGGCCATTGTGGCCAGGGATTGTCCGGAGCTCGCGTCGGGGGAGGTTGGGTCAGTAATTCAAAATTAACCAGGGACTTACAGTCATGACGCAAGGAAGTTCCAATGCAGTCTGTTCCCGTATCACCGCCGCCGATGACGATTACGTGCTTATCCTTTGCGGATGTATATTGGCCGTCCTGAAGGTTGGAATCGAGTAGGCTTTTGGTGTTCGCGAGCAGAAAATCAACCGCAAAATGAATGCCCACGAGATTTCTTCCCGGTACTTTGATATCCCGCGGTTTGGTGGCGCCGCAGGCTAGAATAATGGCGTCGAAATCTTTGCGAAGTTTATCCGCGGGGATATCTTTGCCCACATGAGTATTGACCACGAATTGGACGCCTTCCTGTTCCATTAACCTGGTCCGGCGCTCCACCACACCAATTTTGTCGAGCTTCATGTTTGGAATGCCGTACATTAAAAGACCGCCTACGCGATCCGCCCGTTCAAATACCGTCACATGATGACCGGCCTTGTTGAGTTGATCCGCCGCCGCGAGTCCGGCGGGACCTGAACCGATGACCGCGATCTTTTTTCCGGTGCGAACGGACGGCGGCTGTGGTTTTACCCATCCCTGTTCCCAGGCATGATCGATAATCGCCTGTTCAATGCTCTTGATCGTCACCGGCGGTTCGTTGATGCCCAATACACAGGAACCTTCGCATGGCGCTGGGCAAACACGTCCCGTGAATTCCGGAAAATTATTGGTTTGCCATAAGCGCAGAAGGGCATTCTTCCACTGATCCTTGTAAATCAGATCGTTCCATTCCGGTATCAGGTTGTTCACCGGGCAGGCGCTGTTGCAGAAGGGCACGCCGCAATCCATGCAACGCGCGCCCTGTTGGCGTAATTTTCCATCAGGCATGTGATCGTGGAATTCATTCCAGTCCAGAACGCGCAGTTTCGCCGAGCGACTTGGCGGTGTCTCCCTGGCATATTCCATGAATCCGGTCGGTTTACCCATGCCCGGCCTCCACAACAGCTTTGCCGGATGCCGCCTCCGCAGCCAGCTGCTGTAAAGCCCGTCGATAATCCGTCGGCATGATTTTGTGGAAGTGCGCTAAACTTGTCTTCCAATTTTTTAAGATTGCATCCGCAACGGTGCTTTTCGTCGATTCGCGGTGTTCTTCAATCATTTCCTTTAATTCAGCGATGTCGTTTTCATTGGTCACCTTTTCGAGTTCCACCATTGCCAGATTACACCGGGCGAGGAATTGTTCGTCAGGATCGTATACGTAGGCGATGCCTCCGGACATGCCGGCGGCGAAATTCCTCCCCGTCGGCCCGAGAATGACGGCACGGCCTCCGGTCATATATTCGCATCCATGGTCGCCGACGGCTTCAACAACAGCCCGGGCGCCTGAATTACGCACGCAGAAACGCTCGCCGGCCGTGCCGCGGAAAAACGCTTTGCCGCTCGTGGCCCCGTAGAGCGCCACGTTGCCGATGATGATATTCTCCTGCGGATTAAACGTACTGCGGCGATCCGGGTAAACGGCAATCACGCCGCCGGAGAGGCCCTTGCCGACATAATCGTTGGCGTCGCCTTCAAGTTCCAGCGTGACGCCGCGCGCCAGCCACGCGCCGAAACTTTGCCCCGCCGATCCGCGAAATTTCAGGTGGATCGTATCATCCGGAAGTCCTTCTTCGCCGTAGTGTTTGGCGATCTGATGGCTGAGCATTGCGCCGACTGTGCGGTTGGTGTTGCGAATTGGGTATTCGAGCCGGACGGGTTTGGCCGTTTCAATCGCCAATGCGGCGTCTTTAATCAGGCGGTTATCCAGCGCTCGCTCCAGTCCATGATCCTGCTTGCGCGTGGCATACACTTCCACGTCGGGATGCGGTTTGGCCGCCGGGGAAAGAATCGGCGTTAAATCCAACCCCTGGGCCTTCCAGTGCCTGATTGCCTCGCCGACCTCGAGTTTGTCCACGCGTCCGATCATATCCGTGAACTTCCGAAAACCGAGCTGAGCCATTAGTTCGCGAACCTCTTCGGCCAGCAGGAAGAAAAAGTTAATCACATATTCGGGCTTACCGGCGAATTTCGCCCGCAAAACCTTGTCTTGGGTCGCGATACCCACCGGGCAGGTGTTCAGATGGCACACGCGCATCATGATGCATCCAAGTGTGACCAGCGGAACGGTGGAAAATCCGAATTCCTCGGCCCCCAGCAACGCGCCAATCACCACGTCGCGGCCGGTCTTCATCTGGCCGTCCGCCTGCACCACGATCCGGCTTCTAAGATCATTAAGCACCAGCGTCTGGTGCGTTTCAGCAAGTCCAAGTTCCCATGGGGTCCCGGCGTGTTTAATGCTGGTCAGCGGCGATGCACCCGTGCCGCCGTCGTGGCCGGCGATTAACACGTGATCGGCATGTGCTTTGGCAACTCCCGCAACTACGGTTCCCACGCCCATTTCGGCGACCAGCTTTACGCTGATACGCGCTGCCGGATTGGCGTTTTTCAGGTCATGGATAAGCTGCGCCAGGTCTTCGATCGAATAAATATCATGATGGGGCGGCGGGCTGATGAGCTGCACGCCCGGCGTCGAATGCCGCAACTGACCGATGTACCGGTCCACCTTGTGTCCGGGAAGTTGGCCGCCTTCGCCTGGCTTGGCGCCTTGCGCCATCTTGATCTGCAATTCGTCGGCGTTCGTGAGGTAGTTGATCGTCACGCCAAAGCGTGCACTAGCCACCTGTTTGATCGCTGAGCGCCGTAAATCTCCGTTCGGATCAGGCTTAAAGCGCCGCGAGTCTTCGCCCCCTTCGCCGGTATTGGATTTTCCGCCGATCCGGTTCATGGCAATGGCCAGTGTTTCGTGGGCTTCCGGCGAAATCGACCCCAGGCTCATCGCACCGGTCGCGAAACGCTTGACGATTTCCTTCGCCGATTCAACTTCTTCTATGGGAATCGGTTTTTCAGCGAATTTAAATTTGAAAAGCCCCCGCAGCGTGCAGAGCCTTCCGTTCTGATTATTAATAAGCTGGGCATATTTCTTATACGCATCGCGACTGTTGCTGCGCGCTGCATCCTGCACCAGGGCAATGGTGTCTGGATTCAGCAGATGTTGTTCGCCGTTTTTCCGCCAGAAATATTGTCCGCCTTCCGGCAACACCTGCAGATGCACCGCCGACGCTTCTGTGGGATATCCAATGGCGTGCCGCCGCAGGGCTTCCCGCGCCAACACCGGGAAATCCACGCCGTCGATTTTGGACGCCGTGCCGGCAAAGCAGCGTTCAATGACGTTGTTGTGCAACCCGACAGCTTCAAAAATCTGGGCGCCCTTGTAACTTTGCAAAGTGGAAATACCCATCTTGCTCATGACTTTGAGCAGGCCTTTGCCAACGGCCTTGATATAGTTCTTAATCAGTTTCTCATCATCAAGGGTTGCCTCCGTGGTTCCCTCGCGCCGCAGGTTCCATAGCACCTCGAAAGCCAGGTAGGGATTGATCGCATCCGCTCCGTAGCCGATGAGCATGCAGAAATGATGCACTTCGCGGGCTTCGGCGGTTTCCAGAACCAGTCCCAGCCGCGTACGCATTTCCGTCCGCACGAGATGATGATGCACCGCCCCGCACGCCAGTAGAGAGGGAATAGCGACGTGGTTTTCGTCGATTGATCGGTCGGTAAGTACGACCAGGCTGCATCCGTCTTCGATGGCCTTGCTGGTTTGGTCGCAAATTCGTCCCAATGCCGCGGTTAATCCGTTTTCGCCGTCTTTACGTTCAAAAACGATGTCGATAACCCGGCTTTTGTAGCCGCGATAATTCAGCAATTTTAGTTTGGCAAGTTGTTCATTGGTGAGCACCGGCTGCGCCAGCAACAACCGATGGGCATGTTCTTCTGTGGCCGCAAGTAAATTGCGCTCCGGGCCGATGTAGCATTCCAGGCTCATCACGATGGATTCTTTGTCCGAATCCAGCGGCGGATTGGTAACCTGGGCGAAAGCCTGTTTGAAATAGTCATAAACCAACCGCGATTGATCGCTCAGACAGGCCAGGGCCGCATCATTGCCCATCGAACCGACGGCCTCCAATCCGTTTGTTGCCATCGGCATGATCAGCTTATAAACGTCTTCACTGGTGTAACCCAGACACTGGGCGCGAACTAAAAGCGTATCGGGGTTAAATCCCGGCACATTTTTCGCCGCGGGAAGTTCTTCCAAAGTGATCCGTTGTTGTTGCACCCATTTTCCATAGGGGTGTTCCGACGCCAATGCAGTCTTAAGTTCCGTATCGTCAATGATTCTGCCTTGTTCGAAATCCACCAGGAACATGCGTCCGGGTTGCAAGCGGCCCTTTTTAGCCACGTTTTCCGGCGCAATATCCAATACGCCCACTTCGCTGGCCATGACCACCAGATCGTCTTTGGTCACGTAATACCGGCTTGGCCTCAGGCCATTGCGGTCCAAAACCGCTCCGATGTAATGCCCGTCAGTGAACGCGACGGAAGCCGGGCCGTCCCATGGCTCCATCAGGCATGAATGGTATTCATAAAATGCCCGTCGGCGCGGATCCATCGATTCATGATTCTGCCAAGCTTCGGGAATCATCATCATCACCGCATGGGGGAGTTTGCGTCCGGTGTGCAGCAGCATCTCCAGGCAATTATCGAACTGGCCGGAGTCCGACGTCTCCGGATCGATCACTGGTTTGATCAAATCGATTTGTTTGCCGAAAAGCGGACTGGAAAACATCGCCTCACGGGCGTGCATCCAGTTGCAATTGCCGCGCCGTGTGTTGATTTCCCCATTGTGCGCCATGAAGCGCATCGGTTGCGCCCGATCCCACGAGGGGAACGTATTGGTGCTGAAGCGTGAATGCACCAGCGCCAGATGACTGACATATTCCGGATCGCTCAGATCCGCCTTGAAATACTGCATCACCTGACGGGAAGTCAGTTGACCTTTATAGATGATCACTTTGGTCGAAAGGCTGCAAACATAAAACGCCTTCGCCTGGCTTAACTCCAGAGCGTGTATACGCCGTGTAGCCTGATTGCGTACCATATACAGCGCCCGTTCCAGTGCCTCGCCCTCGATGCCGGCGGAGCCCTGTACAAACATCATTCGCATGATAGGTTCGGTGCGCCTGGCCGATGGTCCGATCATGCTGTTATCCACCGGCACATCGCGCCAACCCAGGAATTTGAGGTTGCCGCCGCCGACAACTTCTTCGACGATTTTTTCACAACGAGTCCGCTGATCGGGATCGGTGGGAAGATATACAATCCCCGCGCCATAGCGCCACGCGGGAGGCAGGTTGATGCCCGCGTCGCGTTTGGCGGCTTTGGTCAGAAATGCATGCGGCAGCGCGGTGAGAATACCCGCGCCGTCGCCCGTGTTTTCTTCACAGCCGCAGGCGCCGCGATGCTCCATGTGTTCGAGCATCGTAATGGCATTCGTCACGATATCGTGGCTTTTTTTCCCCTTGATGTGGGCAATAAATCCTACGCCGCAACTGTCATGTTCATAATCGGGGTCATAAAGTCCGCGCCGGACTGGTTTGTCAGCCGGGTTGCTCGTGTATTGCAATTTTTTGACCTCCCTTGTGAGGTGCGCCCTCGGCTTTAACTCTACAAATTCTCCGCCGAACCCACGATTCTTTAATGGAATCGCGAGTCCTTCATTTTACTTGTATAGTGCGTGAGTAGCAATGAGGAAGGCGAAATCCATCCGATTTGTATAAAAATTATTCATGCAAGCATTTCAAATTCCGGCGATAACCGCATCCGCCACCTCGCTGCACTTTGCCGTGCCGCCAAGGTCGCCGGTAAGCGTTTTCCCGGCATTAAGAACAGCAAAGGCCGCCTTTTCAATCGCCGCGGCCTCTTTTTGCAGCCCAAACGTATAATTGAGCATCATTGATCCGGTCAGAATCGTTCCAACCGGATTAGCCCTGTCCTGCCCGGCAATGTCCGGAGCGCTGCCGTGTATGGGTTCATAAAATGGTACGGCTGTTTTGCCGTCTTTATCCGGTTCGCCAAGACATGCCGAAGGCACTAAGCCAATCGATCCGGCCAGCATTGATGCCTCGTCGCTGAGAATGTCGCCGAAAGTATTTTCCGTCACGATCACGTCAAACTCCGGCGGCCGTCGCAAAAGCTGCATCGATGCATTATCCACGTACATGTGCTCAAGTTGTATATCACGATACTCGTTGCCCATCTCGACGGCGATTTCCCTCCAAAGCTGGCTGGTCGCCAGGATGTTGGCCTTATCGACGCTGGTTAAACGTTTATGGCGTTTGCGGGCGGTTTCGAACCCCATCTTGAGAATTCTTCGGATTTCATGTTCCGAATAGGCCATCGTGTCCACTGCTTTTCTATTCGGCGCGCTGCCGCTAATTCCTTGCGGCTGGCCATAATAAAGTCCGCCCGTCAATTCACGGATAATCATGATATCGATGCCGTTCTTAATCAGTTCACTTTTAAGCGGACAACGATGAGCCAAACCCGGAGGCAACACGACATGACGGAGATTGGCGAACAAGCCCTTGCGCAATTCAAGCAATGCTACGCGTTCGGGGCGCTGGGCCTGCGTCAAGGTTTTGTCGCGGTCCGGCAGTCCCACTGCACCAAAAAAAATAGCCTGATTTCGCCGGCAAATTTCCCGCGTCTTTTCCGGCAGGGCAGTTCCGTGTTTATCAATTGCTGTCCAGCCAACGTCGGCATATTCTGCATGAATTTTGTGTCCGAATTTTTTTGCCGTCGCTTCCAATACGCGCATTGCTGCGGCTATGACCTCTACGCCGATGCCATCACCCGGCAATATTGCAATTTTCAAATCCATACCTACTCCTGATATTGCTCAGGCTCTGGACCTGAGTATGGTGCCAAATTAATGGCAAATAGTTCCCTAAGCAATACGCCCATCACCACCGGCGTTAGAATGCCAATATGAATCGCCGTGAATTTCTCAAAGCATCCCTAGCCTCTGGCGCCGCCCTGGCCGTGGGTCCCAACACGCTCAATCGTATTATTCCCCCCAGCCCTGCTCCGGTTACACGGCCCGCTGATTTTTCTCCTGCATTCTGGAAACTCGCTACGCTTCCAGTTATGGGTTGGAACAGTTGGGATGAATTCGGCATAAATGTCACGGAAGAAATTTTTCTGGCTACCGGCCAATATATGCAGAAAAAATTGCTTCCGTTCGGTTACCGCTATGCCTGCATTGATGGCGGTTGGTATTTCCAATTAGAACAACCGCAAAAAAACCCGCCGCAAAATAAAAATCAGAAGACCAAATGGAAGAGGCCGCCGGCATCCATGGATGCTTATGGTCGCTATATCCCATCACCTGATAAATATCCTTCCGCAATTAACGGCGCTGGCTTCAAACCCATCGCCGACAAAATTCATGCCATGGGGCTTAAGTTCGGCATTCATACTATGCGCGGTATACCACGCGAAGCCTACGACAAAAATACGCCTATTGAAGGCACTAAATTTTTTGCCCGCGACGCTGCTGACCTGTTAAATCTATGCACCTGGAGCGAGGATAACTATGGTGTAAAGACCAATACTGCCGGCCAGGCTTATTATGATTCCGTCATCCGCATGTACGCTTCATGGGGTCTGGACTTTTTGAAAAACGACGACATGTCGCGCCCGTATCGTCAGGATGAAATCGCCATGATGCGCAGCGCATTGGATCGTCTGGCTCCCAATATTGTTTATAGTCTTTCGCCCGGTGAAACACCGATTACTTCCGGTTCTGACGTAATCTATCAGGCCAACATGTGGCGGATTACAAATGATTTTTGGGACAACTGGGAAAACCTCAATCATACCTTCGACGTTCTGGCATACTGGAAAGGATTCGGCGGATTGGGCCACTGGCCCGATTGCGACATGCTTTGCCTCGGCCAGGTTCGCAAGGGAATGGATGGCGCGCGTCACGTCTATTTCACTAAAGCCGAACAGCGCACCCATATGACGTTATGGTCCATCGCTCCTTCACCGCTGATTTTAGGTTGCGATCTGTTGGAAATGGACGATTGGACTTTTTCTCTGATTGCCAATCCAGAGGTGATCGCCATAAACCAGGACCCGGCGGGACGGCAGGGGAGCCGCGTTGTGCAAGATGGTTTTGTGGAACTCTGGGCCAAAGATCTTTACGACGGTTCCAAGGCCGTCACAGTATTCAACCGCGGCCAGAGGGACGCGGACTTTACCATCCAGTTCAGCGATCTGAATTTGATGGGCCCTCAGAAGACCAGGAACATCTGGGAATATAAAGACGTCGGCATTTTTGCCGATTCTATGAGTGTTTCTGTACGACTTCACGGTGTGGAGTTTTTCAAAATTACGCCGATATAAGGAGTTTATTTCTACTTTTGAGAACCCGCTTTCAGCAGTTCCGTTATTGTTTGAGCATTTTTCGTCTGGTAAGCAATATCCAGTGCGGTTTCGCCCTTGTCGTCTCTGGCATTTATATCCGCACCAGCGTTAAGCAATGCCTTGATGACAAGCGGGTTCTTATTATAAAGAATCGCATTCACCAGAGGTGTCCGTCCAATGCCGTCCTTGGCGTTCACATCCGCACCGGCCCTAATCAGCACCATAAAGACTTCAGGATTCGTATTGTTAGCTGCCGCAAGTAGCAATGGTGTCTGGCCGAAATTGTTTTGGGCATTTACATCCGCACCAGCTTTGACCAGCGTCGCGATTACGTCGGGATTTATATTGCGCAAAATCGCATACATCAAAGATGTGAAGCCGTTTGCATCACCGATATTCACATTCGCTCCAGACTTTGCCAGTGCCGCGATCACGTCGGGATTCGTGTTGATGTTCACTGCATAGAACAGTGCGGTTAAACCTGAATAATCTTCGGTATTCACTTTCGCTCCAGCTTGAATCAAGGTTGTGACCACCTTGGAATTTGCGTTAGCGGCTGCCCACATCAGTGGCGTCATACCATATTTGTCTCTGGCGTTCACATTAGCGCCTGCCTTGATTAGCTCTGTAATGACGGAAACATCATTATTTTCGGCCGCCCACATGAGTGGTGTGACATCATTGGCGTCCTTAGCGTTGACGTTTGCGTCGTCCTTAATTGCGCTGATGACTTGCTCCAAGGTACCCGTTTCACAGCCATAAAATAATTCTTTAGTAGGTGAAAGCTCTTTATTTGAAAGTTGAGTTTGAGTTGCAAAGTGCAGCGCTTGAACACACACAGGCGGTTTAAATAAATAACCAACATAGGCCATAATGTTATTCATGCGGTCAATCTCATTTAGATCCAGATCCATTTTTTGGGCTGCTGAGAGAGTCTGTTGTTTTAAGTTTTTATTAAAACTGTAGCCAAAATCCAAAACCCATAAATCGCCTCCGGCCTTCAAACCGGTGGCGTCGAATTGACCGTCCATGCGATAAGAATGGGTCTGAGTGATCAGATACCATTGAATTTCCGGACCGTATTTGAATGGATTTTCATTGATGACAATCTGGGTTTTTGGCCCGGCGTTTTGGAAAACTTTTTCCATCAGATCGTGGAGCATATTCGGTCCATTACTTGTGTATGGGTGGTTAAAACCCATGGGAACGCCCATCAGGGCAAATCCAGCCATATAAGCGTACAATACCGAGAGCACTGAGATGATTGTCCGTCCCCTCCTTAGTGAACGGGATTTTTTGATCAACATGACAATCAGTGTAAGCACCCCGAATGCCCACAGCAGCGCAATGGACGGAACTAAGTGTTGTTCCACACGGCCATAGTAACCATAGGGATAAGCGTGAAAAAAAGCGGCTGCAAAAGTCAATAAGAACGGTCCGACAAGAAGAAACAGCACGGCAAAACGGCGTTTAACCGCCAAACGCCAAACGCCCAGAAGGCACAACGGCGTAATGATAAACGCTGCGACTCGATTTCCAAAAAGATAGCTCATCATGTTGGAAAAGTGGGCTTGGATCAGCCACCATAAAATTCCAGCATTGTGCGGTGGAAAACCTTCTTGCCAATATTGCTGCATTCCAGGGCCATTGACCTTCATTTGGGCGCGGATAATAGTGAAAAAAATGATTCCGAATGCAACAGTGCTTAATATTCCGAAAATGCAATATAGGATTCGCTGGTGCCATCCAGTTTTGCAGATCATTTGTGGCAAAAGGCACAGACCTACGCTTGCCAGAATGAAAATGCTTGGGAAGGAGATGAGTATGGTTGGTATGCCGATAAGAACAAGACCAAATAGCGGACGCCAATCGTGTGGTTTGCGGATAGCCCAGAGACCAAGACCCACCAGGCAAACAGATGTTAGAAGATCCAGGGAATAAGGCTTAAAATTTATAGAATACCACACAGTTTGCATGGAACAGGCAACAAAGGCTGTCGCCAGCAGAGAGACGCGTTTGTTTGCAAAATTTCGAGCCACGGGCCAGATTAACAATACAGCGCAGATTCCGGCGATCAAAGGAATGAATCGCAAGACCAGTGGGCTGGGGCCGAGCGCGCTGATCATCAACTTGGAAAGCCAGAGGAAGCCAATGGGGCAGACTTGGTTAAACAGCAGTGGGCCAGTGAGATGAAGGTAAGATTGTTGCAGAATATTCAATCCCAACATGGTTTCATCGCCCCAGACAGGAAAGCAGATTAGATAATCTGTGATGCGCCAAACGATGCCAGCGAAGATAATGGCGAAAAGCCAGAACCTCCATCGCAGTAGGATTAAAGGGGGTCTTCTGGATTGGTCCACAATGTTCTCTTCAAAAATAAAAAAGTCGTTTACCCATTTTCATCGGTTTTTGTAAGATCTTTGACGGAATTTGATAAAGCTCAACTCCGCCGACCAGGATCGGTTTGATGTTTAGAGGAGCAAGAATCGCCTGATATTGTTGCGCTTGATCTTTTTCAACCACAAATGCCCGAATATCATATCCTTGTATAAATTGCCATAGCTCTTGCGGATAATCGGGTGTAACGCCGCTGTAGCCGAGGAAAATCTGATAAATGGGGAGAGAACTGATCGGCGGCGGTTTCGCCGCAAGATACCCGCCGGCGCTTCGAAAATAAAAGTTTGTTTCCGCCTGCCACAACATACTGACGCCGTCGGCTTTTCCGACCGCCATGCCATGGACCAACTGAAGTTTGCCGCTATCCGCCCAGAATGGGAGCATGACAACATTTTCATTTCCTGACAAGTATTGCTTGTAAATCCCCCGGGAGAAGAAAGGTGGATTAACAGGCTTTGTGGCCCACAAGTCACTGCCGATATTGGGAAATAAAAACAAGACGGCAAGCAACCCCAATGAAAATTTGAACACCAGAGACTTTCGCGAGTGAGTCAGCCAGAGTGCGGCGCTAACGGCGGTTGCCATCGATACATACATATACACCCTGGCCGGGAGGGCCTGACAAAGAAGCGGCAAATGGTCAAAGATCATCCAGGGGAGGATTGAAGGAAGGGTTTGCCCAAGAATGGTTAAATGGGGTCCAAGACTAAAAATCAGGAGCAGAATGCTTCCAAGAATCAATACCTTTGTATTTACCTCGCGCCAAAATTCCACCGCAAACAGAATCATCATGGCCAGAAGCGGCAGGCCCAGATAAGCATATTGTTCGTTAAAAAAACCGGAAAATCGGCTGGATATCGGCAATAATCCTGTTCCACCCAGCCAGTCAATTGGCGTTGGAATCACGGTATTAGCTGCATCAATGGAAAAATATTGTGAAGGATAAAAGGGAGAAGGAATAGCCACCAAACTCGATATCATTTTTACAAGGTATGGGCTTAAAATGAGCGTCGATACACCCACCGCGGCGCAAGAGAACATGAGCAATGTTAGCAGCGATCTGCGGGTTACCCAATCTTTATCTAAATAAATTGATAGCAACATGATTAAATAACCAAAAACAATGGTTGTGGCGAATACTTCAACGGAAACGCCGAAAAGCAAAATCAGACAAAGCGTCATGAATGTCATAAACCAGAAAAGGCCGAGTTTTCGTTTCCAGCGCAGAATAACAAGCCAAACCAGCAGCGGCACGGGCCATGTGACAAAGAGATTCGCATGACCCAGTAATGCCGCCATTTCATAAGATGAAAATCCAAATAACCACCCGCCAATTAATGACGGCCAGAATTTTCCTCCTAATTCACGGCACAGATGGTAGGCGAACCAGGCGCCCAGAGCGGGTGCCGAAAGTGCTGTCAGATTGTAGGCCGCAATGGGTCCCCACCAGGCCGTCACGGGCCAAAAAAGCAGCGCTAACGAGGGTACGCTCGTGCTTGACATAAGGTCAAATCCATGCGGCGCCCAAACGACGTGGGTTATCAACGGATTGATTCCGTGGGAAATCGCGTAAGGCCACCACTTATAAAACCATATAAAAATAGACACGTCGCCGGTCATTGGCTCCCAGGCGATCAATTGGGTCTGAATCTGAAAATGGATCCGAATAAGTAACAGGAACGAGCAGCCAAAATAAACCAACAATGCCAGAATATGGCCCGTTAACCCGCGATTCAGGCTTTGTTTATCGTTTAGCGCCTCAGAATTGCCGTGTTGGGTGATCACAGTGGTTGATGATCCTGATCCTGTGCTCTGTTATGGCCTTTGGCCGCAACTGGGGGACTAGGATTCGAACCTAGACAAACAGATTCAGAGTCTGCTGTGCTACCGTTACACCATCCCCCAAGGGAAGTTGAATTATCCTAATAAAAGACACAACACGTAACAAGCCTGGAAAAAATGCGCCTATCAATCCAAAGTCACAACATTATCAGAACCCAGAAATTCAATCGAATTTATTTTTGATCGCGCAAAAATCAGATTAGCGGACGCACATTTAATCAATTATGGGGCGGCAATTTTAACTCAACAGACAAGTTGAAATCATCTCTTTTATTGTGACTCAATGTTATCGATGTCTCATAAAGCCCTGTGAGTATTATCCGTTCATCTCCTCGCCGATAAACCTAGTGTTGGCCAGCAACTGATTCGATATCCGCTGTTATGGGCAGCGATTATCGTGACTTGGATAAATTTAGATAGATAAGGAGTCACATGAAAGTCCTGAAAAAACTTCTTATAGATGAACAAGGCGTGCAAACTTCTGAATGGGCGATTTGGGCTGCCATGGCCGAATGGGCGATTATCACAGGTGTGACTGCCACGGGCATTTTTGTCGTCCTCAGCTCGGTTGGTCCCAATGTCCTGGCTGCGTTCAACGCACTGACAATCGCGACTAACTATAACTAAATCGAATCCGAATCAAATTATTAATAATGATGTGAGCAACATAATATGGATACCGCCAATTTTCGTCAGGAAGGTCAATCCGTACCGTTGAACGGGCCTGCTAATGTTTCGGAGAAATCCCCAGCTTGGAGACCGACAAACCAGACCAGAACGGCTGTCGAACCAGAAGTTCGTGTGAAAATGGACACTGGCGCCGCACCCAGGCCACCGGTCGACCAGTTGTTCGATGAGTGTACCCAGCGGGTTGATCAACTGTTGACGCAACAATCCTCCCCGCTCACGGGAATGGAACGCAACCAAATCCTTCACGAAATCCTCGAAGACATCTTCGGCTTTGGTCCGCTAAAGCCGTTTCTGCGCGATCCGACCGTCAGCGATATTCTTATCAACGGTGCCAAGACCATCTACGTCGAACGACACGGGAGGCTCGAGCCCACCGATGCCAGTTTCGGCGACGACGCACAGCTTTTGCAAGTCATCCAGCGTATTGCCAAAGCAGTCGGCCGGAGAATCGATGAAGCTTCTCCGATGCTCGATGCGCGTCTTTCGGACGGTTCGCGTGTCAACGCCATCATCCCTCCGCTGGCCCTGGACGGTCCTATCATGAGCATCCGCCGTTTCGGATCTAAACCCTACGAAATCGACCAGCTTCTGGAGATGGGATCGCTGACTAAAGAAATGGCGCTGTTTTTACAGAACTGCGTTCGCTGCAAGATCAACATGCTGGTGGTGGGTGGTACTGGTGGCGGGAAAACCACGATGCTCAACGTTCTCTCCAGGTGGATTCCGGAAAACGAACGTATCATCACCATCGAGGACGCGGCGGAATTGCAGTTGCAACGCAAGCACGTGGTGCGCCTGGAGACGCGTATGCCCGACGTGGAAGGCAAAGGTCGGGTGGCTCAACGTGACCTGTTCCGCAATTCGCTGCGTATGCGTCCGGACCGGATCATCATTGGCGAGGTCCGCGGTGCAGAAGTGCTGGACATGATGCAGGCGATGAACACCGGCCACGAAGGGTCAATGACTACGATTCACGCCAATCAGCCCCGCGAGGCATTGCATCGCATTGAGTCGATGATACTGATGACGGGTATGCCGATCACCGTCAAGGCGATCCGGCAGCAGATCGCCACTTCATTGAACATCCTGGTGCAATTGGAAAGGCTGGTTGGCGGAGCGCGCAAAATGACGTCGATTTCGGAAATCACAGGGATGGAGGGAGAAACAATCTGCATGCACGATATTTTCCGCTTTCGACAGACCGGGATTGATGAAAAAGGGTGCGCGAAGGGGCAGTTCGAGATTTGCGGCGTGGTGCCAAGGATT
>DATJSN010000040.1:0-47118 GCA_035504095.1 Phycisphaerae bacterium
TGGTGTTGCCGACGTCCCCTTTAAAGTCGGTCTCGCCGGTGGTGTCCACGGTGAGGCTGTCGGTCCCGGCGGCGTTGCCGTCATTAATGGTTGAATCAAAGGTGATGTTGCCGGCGTCGATATCCTTAAGCGTGGTGGTCGTGGTGATTAACACGGCGCCGCCATACGTCTGGCCGCCGGAGTCGGTAGTCACGCTGGCGCCATTGATGTCAGTGGTGCCGCCGGAATAGCCCATGCCGGTATCAACGTCGAGATATTGGAGCGCGGTAGTGTTGCCGACCGAACCTTTAAAGTCGGTCAGGCCGGTGGTGTCCACCGTCAGGCCGTCGGTCCCGGCGGCATTGCCGTCATTAATCGTTGAATCAAAGGTGATGTCGCCGCCATCGGCGTCCGTCAGCGTGGTTGTCGCCGTGATTAACACGGCGCCGCCATACGTCTGGCCACCGGAGTCGGTAGTTATGCCGGCGCCGTTAATGTCGCTGCTGTTGTCCACGTCGAGGTATTTAAGCGCCGTGGTGCCACCGACATCTCCGTCAAAAGACGTCAGGCCGGTGGTATCCACCGTCAGGCCGTCGGTCCCGGCGGCATTGCCGTCATTAATCATTGAATCAAAGGTGATATTGCCGGCGTCGGTGTCCTTAAGCGTGGTCGTCGCCGTGATTAACACCGCCCCGCCATATGTCTGGCCGCCGGCATCCGTGGTTATGCCGGCGCCGTTAATGTCGCTGCCGCCGTCGACGTCCAGGTATTGCAGCGCCGCAGTGTTGCCCACCGATCCTTTAAAATCGGTCAGGCCGGTGGTGTCCACCGTCAGGCCATCCGTCCCTGCGGCATTGCCGTCATTAATCGTTGAATCAAAGGTGATGTCGCCGGCGTCGGTGTCCTTAAGCGTCGTGGTCGTGGTGATTAATACCGCGCCGCCATACGTCTGGCCGCCGGAGTCGGTAGTTATGCCGGCCCCGTTAATGTCGCTGCTGTTGCCCACGTCGAGGTATTTAAGCGCCGCGGTGTTGCCCACCGATCCTTTAAAGTCCGTCAGGCCGGTGGTGTCCACCGTCAGACCATCGGTCCCGGCGGCGTTGCCGTCATTAATGGTTGAATCAAAGGTGATGTCGCCGCCATCAGTGTCCGTCAGGGTGGTCGTCGCCGTGATTAACACCGCGCCGCCATACGTCTGGCCACCGGAGTCGGTAGTTGCGCCAGCGCCATTGATGTCAGTGGTGCCGCCGGAATAGCCCATGCCGGTATCGACATCGAGGTATTGCAGCGCCGCAGAATTGCCGACCGATCCTTTAAAGTCGGTCAGGCCGGTCGTGTCCACCGTCAGGCCGTCCGTCCCCGCGGCATTGCCATCATTAATCGTTGAATCAAAGGTGATGTTGCCGGCGTCGGTGTCCTTAAGTGTGGTCGTGGTTGTGATTAACACCGCGCCGCCATACGTCTGGCCGCCCACATCCGTGGTTACGCTGGCGCCATTGATGTCGATGTCGCTGCCGAGATACACGCCGGTGTTGTCCACGTCGAGGTATTGCAGCGCCGCAGAATTGCCGACCGATCCTTTAAAGTCGGTCAGGCCGGTGGTATCCACCGTCAGGCCATCCGTTCCGGCGGCATTGCCGTCATTAATCGTTGCATCAAAGGTGATGTTGCCGCCATCAGTGTCCGTCAGCGTGGTCGTCGCCGTGATTAACACCGCCCCGCCATATGTCTGGCCACCGGAGTCCGTGGTTATGCCGGCCCCGTTAATGTCGCTGCTGTTGTCCACGTCGAGGTATTCGAGTGCCGTGGTGCCGCCCACCGATCCTTTAAAATCGGTCAGGCCGGTGGTATCCACCGTCAGGCCATCCGTCCCTGCGGCATTGCCGTCATTAATCGTTGAATCAAAGGTGATGTCGCCGCCATCGGTGTCCGTCAGCGTGGTCGTCGCCGTGATTAACACCGCGCTGCCATACGTCTGGCCGCCGGAGTCCGTGGTTACGCCGGCTCCGTTAATGTCGCTGCTGCTGTCGACTTCGAGATATTGCAGCGCCGTAGTGTTGCCGACATCTCCGTCAAAAGACGTCACGCCGGTGGTATCCACCGTCAGGCCGTCCGTTCCGGCGGCATTGCCGTCATTAATCGTTGAATCAAAGGTAATATCGCCGCCATTGGTGTCCGTCAGTGTGGTCGTCGCCGTGATTAACACCGCGCCGCCATACGTCTGGCCGCCGGCATCGGTAGTCACGCCGGCGCCATTGATGTCAGTGGTGCCGCCGGAATAGCCCGTGCCGGTATCGACATCGAGGTATTCGAGCGCCGCAGTGTTGCCCACCGAACCTTTAAAGTCGGTCAGACCGGTGGTGTCCACCGTCAGGCCGTCGGTCCCGGCGGCGTTGCCGTCATTAATCGTTGAATCAAAGGTGATATTGCCGGCATCCGTGTCCGCCAGCGTGGTGGGCGCCGTGATTAACACCGCACCGCCATACGTCTGGCCGCCGGAGTCCGTGGTTACGCCGGCGCCGTTAATATCGCTGCTGTTGTCGACGTCGAGATCTTGCAGCGCCGTAGTGCCGCCGACAGCACCGTCAAAAGACGTCAGGCCGGTGGTATCCACCGTCAGGCCATCGGTCCCGGCGGCATTGCCGTCATTAATGGTTGAATCAAAGGTGATATTGCCGGCATCCGTGTCCGCCAGCGTGGTGGTCGCCGTGATTAACACCGCGCCGCCATAAATCTGGCCGCCCTCATCCGTGGTTATGCCGGCCCCGTTAATGTCGCTGTCGCCGTCTACGTCGAGATATTGCAGCGCCGTAGTGCCGCCGACATCTCCGTCAAAAGACGTCAGGCCGGTGGTGTTCACCGTCAGGCCATCAGTCCCGGCGGTGTTGCCGTCGTTGATCGTCGAATCAAAGGTGATGTTGCCAGCGTCGGTGTCCGTCAGCGTGGTCGTCGCCGTGATTAACACCGCGCCGCCATACGTCTGGCCGCCGGAGTCCGTGGTTATGCTGGCGCCGTTAATATCGCTGCCGCCGTCGACATCGAGATATTGCAGCGCAACAGTGTTGCCGACATCTCCGTCAAAAGACGTCAGGCCGGTGGTGTCCACCGTCAGGCCATCTGTCCCGGCGGCATTGCCGTCATTAATCGTTGAATCAAAGGTGATAGCGCCGCCATCGGTGTCCGCCAGCGTGGTCGTCGCCGTGATTAACACCGCGCCGCCATAAATCTGGCCGCCCACATCCGTGGTCACGCCGGCGCCATTGATGTCGATGTCGCTGCCGAGATATACGCCGGTGTTGTCCACGTCAAGATATTGCAGCGCCGCAGAATTGCCGACTGATCCTTTAAAGTCGGTCAGGCCGGTGGTGTCCACCGTCAGGCCGTCTGTCCCTGCGGCATTGCCGTCGTCGATGGTCGATGTAAAGATAATATCCGCGCCATCGGTATCCAACAGCGAGATGGTCCCACCGATCAGCACCGGTCCGGTATAAGTTTGTCCACCGCCGGAAGTATTCACGTCGCCGTTGAGCCTGATTTGGCCGACGGTGGTACTCAAGTCAACGTAACCGGCGGCCGAAGAGGCACCGATGGCGGAAATCGCGCCGATTTGCACGTTCCCCGCAGCGGAAACATTAACAAATCCCGCATTCCCATTCCCCTCATAACCATATCCGCCGTTGGTGTTGATGGCGCCGGAGACCGTAACCGTCCCAGCGGCACCAGTGGAGTTCAGCTTAACGTTGCCGCCGCCGCCGCCATAAGCGCCGCTGCCAAGATAACCTGCGCTGCCGCCAACTGCCGATATGTTGCCGGTTGATATGTCGCCAGCGGTTGTTATATGAATGTAATTTGCAGATCCGGCGGTGCCGTAATACGCATCGCCGCCCGATGCTGTTAAATCTCCGGTCGATACCGCGCCGCCGGCCGCGATTTTGATGTATCCAGCAGAACCACCTCCCTCATAACCATAACCGCCGCTGGTGTTGATGGTGCCTGTATTAATCGTCCCGGTCGCACCGGTGGAGCTCAATGTTACATTGCCGCCGCCGCCGCTATAAGCGCCGCCGCCATAAGCACCGCCGCTGCCACCAACTGCCGAGATGTCGCCGGTTGATATGTCGCCAGCGGTTGTAATCTGAATGAAACTTGCAGATCCGGCATTGCCGTAATACGAGCCACCGCCCGATGCTGTTAAATCTCCGGTCGATACCGTGCCACCGGCAGTGCTTTTGATATAACCCGCACTTCCGCCTCCCTCATAACCATATCCGCCGCTGGTGTTGATGGCGCCGGTGACGGTAACGGTACCGGCCACACCAGTGGAGTTCAGCGTAACGTTGTCGCCGCCGCCGCCATAAGCACCGCTGCCGAGATAACCTGCGCTGCCGCCGACCGCCGATATATCGCCGGTTGATATATCGCCAGCGGTTGTAATCTGAATGTAATTTGCAGATCCGGCATTGCCGTAATACGAGCCGCCGCCCGATGCTGTGAAATCTCCGGTCGATACCGTGCCGCTGGCAGTGATTTTGATGTAACCCGCAGACCCGCCTCCCTCATAACCATAACCGCCGCTGGTATTGATGGCGCCGGTGTTGATCGTACCGGCAGCGCCGCTGCTGGTCAGCGTTATATTTCCGCCCCCGCCGCCGTTACCAGCATTTGACGCGCCCCCAATCGCTGAAATATTGCCGACCGTAATGTTCCCCAAAGCCGTCAGACCCACATTTCCCGCTGCATAGCCGCCTGTTGGACCATTGGTCGTGATGCCGTAATAACCACCGCCCCCATTGCTCGCGAACATGATATCCCCGCCGGTGGAATCAATCATGCAATTTCCGCCATTGGTAGTGATGTCATCATTAACTGTAATGTTGCTTCCGGCCATCAGGCTTACATTCAGTCCACCTGTTCCTGTCGGGGCTATCGTCACGCCGCTTTCGATAATAATTTCTCCCGCCGCATCAAGCGTCAGGGTCACCGTACTGCTCAGACTTGGATCGATATCCACTCCCGTTAACATCGTAATATTCCCGCTCTCGCCTCCCGAATTGCCGGTGGTAATCATTATGCTGGTCCCGCCGGTTAGATCGGTGTTGATTTGCCCGTCGGTGATTGTTGCGCCGCTGACGTTGGCATTGTAAGTTCCCGAACCCCCTCCTCCGCTAAAACCGCTGTAACTCGCCGCTCCCGAAGTGATCGTCACGTTAAACGGATCCAGTAACCATACCCCCGCCGCCCCACCCCCGGCTCCATCCGCCGTCACTGTAGCGCCGGGACTGACGTACAGCAGTTCGCCCGACGAATCGATTAGCCCGCCGTTCCCCTTAACCGTGGCGCTGGCGTTGAGCACTGCCGAGGCGCCGATGTAATCAAATTCACTTGCATCGGTATATCCGGTTGATGAAGCCGGGTCCGCCGTTACGCCGATGAGTATGCTGCCTCCGCCCATCGTCCCGCTCGCATCGATTGTTACCGGCGCATCCACAAAGGCGCCGCTGGCGTTTTTATTCACGCCAACGCCGATATTCCCGCCGTTGATACTAACGGTTCCACCCGTGTTGCCGGGTCCTTGGTTGGCCGCGTTAAGTTTGCCGGAAACAAGTACTGTGGAAGCATCTCCATTTGCCGCAATGTTAATGTTGCTTGCCTGGACGGTTCCCGAAGTGTTGATGGCCAGCGAATACAGGTCACCGGCGCGAATGGTCACGTCGCCGCCTTGAGCGTTAATCGTACCGCTGTTATTTACTCCGGTCGTTTCCGACTTGCCGCCGGCAACTTGTACGACGATTGGGGACCCAAGCTTACTGACATAAACGTTGTTGCCGGCAGCCATCACCACCATGCCCTCGGGCGTAGCAATAGTGCCGCTATTGACGATATTCTGTCCTACAAAACTCACTGCACCGGCGTGAATCGTGCCGGCATTGATTACGGCTCCGGTTGCATTGGTGAAATTGTTGGTTCCGGAGAGAAAGTCGGCGTCAGACATGTGCGCTGCCGCGGCGTAAATCTGGCCTACATTGACCACCGCGTCCCCACCGAATGTGACGCCCGCGGGATTCACAAAATAAACTATTCCATTGGCATTCAGATTGCCGTCAATCAGCGTAGGTGTTGGGCCGATGATTTTATTTAGAACAGTAGCGGAAGCCGATGGCTGAACGAAATCCACCGTATTTCCTTTGGGAATGTTGAATTGTTGATAATCGATGATTGAATGATTTGCGGCGGTGATGGTCATCAGGTCACCAACCTGATCGAAACTTGCCTCGCCGGCAGCAACATGATCAACTACGATTGGTCCATTGGCATGGGCGTGGTCCAGGTTTGCCGAAAATGCCGCCACGGCGGCTGCAGCTGACAGTAAGATTGCTCTTTTGCGCAGCAGTCCAAACTTCGGAAGGAAGCTGGCTCGCGATCTGTGTTTCGCGATCTTCGTTGTCTTAAGCGGCAACATAATGCCCTTCTCCGGAAATACCGTCCGTTAGTAGCTAATTGAAAACAAAAAATTAAACTGGCTCGATCCAGCGGATACGCCTCCCTGGCCAGTTGCTTCCGGACTCACGGGTGTCAAGGCAATGCCCCAGTCCACCAGGGCCGAAACGTTTTTCCATAGCGTGACCTGCGCCCCCACACCTGTGCTGATTAACGTCGCCCCCGCTTCATATGACTGTGGATGGCTTTGTCCCACTTCTCCTGCATCCACAAATGTGCTCAATACCAGATCCCAATCCGGCTGGCCGTATGGTGTTGGTGGCGCGGTATAAAACGGTTGGCCCAGAAAAGTTGTTGGGTTTGGATTGACCGGAAACAGCCGTGGAATGTGCAGGTTGTATTGAATTGTGCCCCAAATGGCGCTATCACCTGCGACAATCGTCTGTGGATAACCGCGGACCGTAAATAGTCCGCCTATGACCGCCTCTTGCTGCGGAACCAGACGCTGGTCGAAAGCCTCCTGGCCGTTGATGCGGAACACAATTTCATTGGCCATTGTGCTGGTTCCGCTTGCGAAACTCTGCGGGAATAGCAAAGGTTCCAGATAGAAGGAAACTTCGTAATTACCTTGCAGAATTGCCCACGTCGGATCAGTGTTCAACCTCCCCAGGTTATTGAGTTGCGTTGAGCTTGAGGAAGTATATTGACCGAGCACCGTCAAATTTCCGTTTTGTTGAGATGTGTTGCCAACACGAGTCATCCTCAGCGTAAGATAAGGGTAAAGAAAGTCAGCTTCGCCGGTCTGTTGGAAAGCTACGTCATCGACATAAGAATACTCGTATTCTGCGCCCAGTACGCCGTAAAAAAATAGTTTATTAAACTGAGCAAGGGTCAGAATGACTTCAGCACCTCCTGAAGCGAGTTCGCCGTTTAAATTTGAATTGCCCAAACCGATATTGGACGCAGTGTATTGTTCATAGCCGCCATACATACGGCCTTGCAGTTGATTGATGCCAATAATTGGAAATTGGTATGAGGCACTAATATCATTCATTTTGGAAAATCCGGCAGTGGCATAACTAAGGTTAAGAATATCGTCGTGGCCGGTCAGTTCAGTATCGTTAAACCCGAACTGTTCCATCCATGGATTCGTTTGTTTTGTGCCGGTGTTGGACAACTGCGCGTAAGCCACCCATGGTTTTGATTGATTAACGAGGTAATCCAATGTCACTGAATCGACCTGATTGCCGGGCGAGATCGCGATGCTAACCCGCCGACTCGTCTGCTGATTCAGGAGCGATATGTAATCATCAAGAGCGTCTTCTTGAAGGAGATCTTTCGTTTGCATTTGGTTGGTACTGCTCGCCGGTTGGATTGGCGAATGTTGCCGGATGAAGGCGGCCTGTGGATTGTTAATCACCTGCGTTCCTGACATCCCCGGTCCAGACGAAATCGTTCGAACGTCGGTCACAATTGCGGTGTGAATCACCAGATGTAAGAGCGTATCACCAGCAGGGCGCAAATCGCGTGGCCCACTAAAGTCTTTTGTTGAGACTTGAACATACAATCCGATGATGTGCCTTTGATGTATTGCCGCGACAATCTGAAGTTCGATGCTTTGCAACGCGCTGGAATAAAAACGATGCGGTATGTTTTGCGCGTTGAACTGCGCCAGCGTCATGGTACTCGATGGATATATGATTCCACGACTTTGAGCAGATGTTTTGACCGCGACATATCCGTCACGGCTCAACGCCAATTGGATCGGCAGGTCCATCAGTGTGGTTAGTGCTGGAAGAGCCTCGCGATCGTGCGCGTAACTTAACACGAATTGGCTGATGCTGTAGGCACGGCCGTCGTCCGGCTCCTGGGCGGGTGGAAGAACATTGGAGGATGGAACATGCGATGGTGGTGTGCTTTGGGCAGTGGTGGAACCAATTGCCATTGCGGGTCCGCTGAAGGCGTTAAGAATGCCCGCCAGGGCTGCTGTCAGGAGAAACCCGGCGCCCCATCGTTTATATTTTTTGTAAATTGGGCTAGTCAAGACGCTTCGTCGCGGCCATTTTAACAAACGCTGTGCGTCCATGAGGCTACCTTTGTTTCTCCGACCCTTCTACCACGCTCTAATCGCACCACACAAATACTCCGGCATACTCGCGAAATCGCTAACATTGATTTGTCAAACTTTTTTGGAGCGGCGCGCACTAGGCCAGAAGTACTCTTAAGACATTCCCTGTCACTTATCTATTAATAGAGGCGATGTTACATTTGGTCTGATTGATATGTCAAGTATTAATAGCATATTTGTCGTAGTTTGTGAAAATTTCAGTGCTCGTTCGACATAACCGCGTGGGCTTGTATATCTAGCTAAGGAACGAAGGAGCCGGCTTATCACCGGCTGAACGACATACAGTGAGATAATCACGCACTTGCTGTAGAAATTGCGGATTGAGTTCAAACGGAATGTCGCTTACCAGGGGCATTCTCGCCAATCCGGCACGCAAACAGAACAAGGCCGCTGGTTTCGGTTCGCCAATAATCAAGTCAACAAAATCATTTCGATTATCCGTTTTGTCCTTCGGCGACCAATATTCTATCGCGGAAACCGGATAGGTTGCGCCAAGCATTGAATGAATTAAGGAACACCACATACGGGCGGAAAACCACTTTTGCTGATCGTTCAACGGCAGTCGTAATGATTCAGTGGGGGCATCAGCCGGGTCGTGCGATATTGCGTCAATCGCCCTTTGAGTCGCGTAGAAAATGCGTGAAGCAGCAACGGGTTCCTCATTGGCAAATAGCATTGCTACCTGATCGCCGGTCATGGAGTGGTTCACTTTTGTGTTGACCGGTGTCAGTTGTTTGGCAGCAATAGTTTGAATCTTTTGTTGTGTTGCGCTTACTTTTGTCCGCACTTCATCAGCGGAATCGGTGTTTTGCAGCGAATCACGCAATTCCAGAAGCAACGGGCAGATTTGCCGCTCTACTTCGGCTGGACTGAAACCACGTGACTGCAGGGCCACCACCAGCGGATAAAGACTCCTGCCCTTGCCGTCCGTGGAAGCGGAAAGTGTTGCCCAAAAATAATGGCTATCACGACTGTATACTAAGAGATGATTGAATTCCGGGAGCCGTTGATCGACGGACAGTTGTGCCCAGGTACCTGAATCAATATTTCTTCCAATTCCCTCCACGTATATGATGCGTTTGAATTCCTGCATGTCACGGCTTTGTTCCCCAATATCGTCCATGTGATCATCCCAGGCGGGATGCTTGCCGAACACGCTTAAGGCCAGCAAGGGCTCTGTGGACATAGCGGAGAAAATTCGAGATTTAAACTTCTGGAGGAAATCGCCCAATTGATCACCTTTTTCGACTAACAACTCGGTGGAATTCTATTCCTTTTCATGCGGCCAGTCAGATAGTTGTGGCAGGGACCTGGAGAAAATCATCTCAAGGTGCGTCATATGGTCCTTATGAAATTGATCTTGTATATGAATAGTAATCGTCCATGTCATTCCATCTTTGGTTGTCCCGTTATTCAGGACCAGCAACTTTAAAGCCGCCCAGGGACCCCGGAAATCCATGGTCACCGGAATGGCTCCGGCCACCGTCGGGTCTGTTTCAAAAAAATTCAGCTTGAGCGACGCCTGGGGTTGGTCCGGTATCGTGAGTTGACCCAGACTGTCATCAGAGAGGTTGTCAAAATTTGCTATTCCCATGAGTTTGGCTTTCTCTTGCTCCGCACCCATGTCTGTAACGGTCATATAGGGCCAGATCGCTGATACCGTGTTGTTTGGATCTTGTTTGATATCCTTTGTAATAAACAGCTGACAGGTTAGCGCAGGCTCTGCTCCATTGCCAATGATAGCATCCAGTATCTTATAAATAGCGGCCACATTCGCGCCTGTTAAGTCAAATTTCTGGTAAGAGATATTCCCCTGCAGAACACTCCACCAATGGTTGAAATCGTCGTTATTGGTATCCGCTACTTCTAAAGAAGACGTCGATGAGTCGAGCAGGTTATGAAAGTCCGGCGATAGCGTATTCAAATCGTAGAGCGACCATTCATTCTGCGGCGAATCGGCGGAAGCGGGGATATATAAAGGAAAAGCCGGATTTTCCCATATCTTCGTCAGAACAACATCAGCCCGCTGTTGGCTTTCTTTGGCCAGGGTTCTTAAACCGCTCAGTGTTAACTGGCAGATATAGTTCGAGGCAAAATTCGGCGTTGTTGATGATGGTACGAAGATATAGTCGTTATATACTTTATCCGGCAATTCAGTTAACAGCGTTTGTCTGGCAACGGCGTAATCGTTCGCCAGTTGCGTCCATTGATTCAGCTTGTTCTGCACGTCATTTGCAAAGGACGTCTCGTTGAGGAGATTAAGACCCATTTTTATGTTGTTTTTAGCGTCGCTGATCCTGTTACTTAGTGAGTCTGGAATCGCGACCGCTTCCAGTGAACCGTTTACTTGCGCGCCCAGACTTTCCAGAGCGGCCAAAAGATGGCCTTCCTGTGGTAACTGGCTCAGATAGTTCGTCCATTTTCCGTCAGGTACATCGATCTTCAAACCGTCATCTAAAGTTGACAGCCAATAGACAAAGTAGGCTTGCCGGTAAGCGTCAAAGGCCGAGTTGGCTTGTTGATACTTAACGGAAAGATTGCTGGCATCAGCAATTGAATTGTAATTGTTTATTCCGCTGACGGCGTCAGAAAGCAGTTTTCCACACTGATACCATCCATCAAGCAGTTTCGCCGCTGGCAAGGGATCAAACGCGGGATTGAATGTTCCACCGGCATCGGAGGTGAATGGTATTGAAGGCTTGACTGGCGTTGTTGATCCGTTGACAGACGCCTGTTGTACTAATGATTCAATGGATGCCGCATCGGCTGGAGCCTGACGAATGGCCAGGCCGATGGCCTGTCCGTATCGATATGACTCAATCAATGTCAGCGCTTTGAGTGCCGCTTGAATTGCTTCACTATTGTATGAAGCGTTAGCTTCCGAACCGGCGGCTTCAATCGTGTTCTTGGTCTGCTCAATCAGCGTTTCGGTTTGGGGCAGTTGGTCGGTGCTGAATTCCTCCAGCCATCCTTTGATTTGCATAAGCGATGTCGGATCGGCGGGAGTATTGACCAAATTCGCAAGCGACTGATACATCGCCTGCCGCTGCCATATCTCCAGGTCGGTCCCCGCCGGGGAAAGAAATTTTTGATCCAAATCAGCAAATTGCGGGTCGGCTTCTGTAGCGCTATTGGTTATTGCTGTTTGCAGGCTATTCCACGATTGCTGGAGTGTTCCCGCCTGTGGCATCGAATTATCCATTGATTTAAACCAACCTGCGGCCTGTTCCAGGCGGTCCCACACCTGCAGTCGATTTTGATTTAAAGCCGAGGCATAGTTCAGGTAAGAAATGGTAAGAGTGCCGAATTTTCCCAGCGCCGGCAAATTAGCACGAACTTGTGCGGCTGAAGTGGCCAATTCTTGCAGCAGCACCACAAGTTTGTTGTAAGACGCAGAGTCGGCGCCGTCGGTTGGAGTATATGCCGCGGCGACATTCATCATCTGACCCTCTGTCGCCTCATAATTTTCCAAAGCTGTCTCAAGATTCATGAGATGCTGTATATTCTTGTTTCCCGCCTTAACTATATTGTTTTCCCCATTAATGACGCTCTGAATACCATTGGCAATGGAGTCCGCCGGATCCGCGGATTGGATTATGCTTTGCAGAGCCGACGACCACTGTTGATCCGGTGTATAAAGCGACCGAATGATTTTCTGGTTCAGAACGCTTTGATACTGCTTGTAGCTTTGGTAATCAGTCGGAGATAAAACGTAAGCGACCAGATAATCGATATTTGCCCGACTGTTCTCAGACGCGTATGAGGTATCTTGAGGGTAATAAGCCAGATGCGCCAAATCAATTAATTCGCACAGGGCATCGGTACGCACCTTAAGATCCATTGGCGTCGCGGATTGTTGATCCAATGGTTCAGCGGAAAGCTTTGATTCACACGCCTGAATGATGGGCAACAGGGCTTCATCATTATAAATTTTCATGAATGCCTGGTGTTGTTGTTGATTGATCTTGTCGCCAAAGGCCAGAGAAATGGGCCGAAATATCCAGGGGATTTGAATATCTTTGCGGACAAGCTCGAATCCATCATTGTAAAAATCGGCCAGACGGCTTTCATTTGCTTCAATGGTATGCTTGCCGTTGTACCCGTAATTGGAGCCGTTATCGGAATCGTGAACGATCATTGCCATGTAATCGGGATTATTCGACGTGTAAATCTGCGCGGCGACCTGCCAATATTGACGCGGATATCCCACGCTGTTTGTCAATTCGAAAAAAGCGTAAAAAGTGGATGCGAGTAGAATACCAACGGCCGCAAAGCCACTTACGAGCACCGCAATCTTGCGACGGCTCTGAAGTTTCTTGGCGTTGTTGGCACGCGTGACCAATCCATGTTCTTTGAATATTTTCTGAACGAACAGGTCACGCAGAAAATAGGCACGATCGCGCCGCCACACGCCACTCGACGGGAGCGCGTCAATGGACACCCCCAACGCCTGGGCCAGATCAGCATCTAACGCTTTACCCTCCGACAAAGAAGACGTGAAATATATGCCTCTTAGAAACAACGGTTTGGCCGACCATTCCCCAACGGCAAAAATAATCTCCAAGTACTGTTTCAGCCGAGATGTAATTTGTAAGAGCGCCTCTGGAAATGCGTATAGCGTATCCATCTGATCCATCCGGCGCATATTGGGATCTTCTGTTTGGGCAGGATGGGCTAAGAGCAATCCTCTGCGTTCGGCCAGTTGGTCGCGTACTTGTTTAAGATAACTATCCAGTTTTTCGACATTGAATGGAACATCAAGCGGCTCGGGATTGGACCATCCCATGATCTGATGTTGCAGGCGCGGATCCGTCAGATCATCAAAAAATTGACTAAAGCCCGGCAGATAGTCGGATTTGGTTATTAAAACAAATACCGGAAAGCGCACACCCAGCGTGCGTTGAATATTAACAAGTTGCTGAGAAATTTTACCCGCGTTTTTAGCAATTACTTCGGCGGAATCCGTCAACAGACTCTCGGCGGGTATCACCAGTAACATGCCGTTAATCGGACAATTAGGCCTGTACGAACGAAGCAATTTAAGAAATTCCTGCCATTCGCTGCTGGTGCCGGGCGCAACCTCCTCAAACATCAGCCGACCGGCGGTGTCGAGAATGACAGCATGGTTCGTAAACCACCAATTCATGTTGACTGTACCGCCGGCGCCCTGGAGTTGATCGTGTAAACCAGGCGGAAATCCTACAGCGGAATGACGGATCGCTTCGGTCTTGCCCGACCCCGGCTGACCGACCAGAACAAACCACGGTAAGCTATAAAGGTCTTTACCTGCCGCGCGAAATTTTTCTATGCCAGCAGCAAAAACGCGGCGTAACGAATCCAGATCCGCTAATTTTTTCGCTTCGCTGACCTGCTGTGGCGTCGACCCGGCGTTGGCCGCCAGGACTTTTTCCATCGGTTTGGATTTGCTTTTATTCCACCATCCCAGGATCACCTGAAAAAGCGCATACGCGACAATCGCGACAACCAGCAAGATCACCAGCAACAGCAATAATTGACCATGTCCCTCAACGGCCAGTGCGATTGCGCCCACCAGGCCCGCGCATACAACCGCGATTGCAGCTATCTTCTGAATGATGGACAGGTTTCCAACAAACGACAGGAAATCCATAGTCTTATTCACCTGCAAAAACCGCTTTACTCATTTTGGCGGTTCGACAAAAAACTTTATTTTTGCAAAATTTTATCCAAAGCATTATTTAACTGGCCGATACTTTGGTGGAAAAGATAAAAATTCGCGATCAACAGTGTCACAAAGCACACCAACAACACCACGGCAATGCCGAAAAGTTTTACCCCGGGCGGTTCGATAAGATTAGCGGTGTTAACGTGCTCATAATTTTCAGGACAAATTTTTCGCATATCCGTGTCCTTCGCACCGGCATAAAGCCGCGCACGAACCTCTTTGATCTTTTTCTTCAAATACTCGGGTTGGTCTCTGTAGGAACCGGTAAAGCCTAAACCCAAACAGGCAGAGAATATTTTTAATCGCCATATAGCCGCCGGCGATTTGTCCTTCAGTGTTTCGTCCAACAAGACGAAAAATTTCTCATTGCCGTTCGGTTCGTTGTAATCGGATGCGATTTCTTTAAACTTTTTGGAAATCGTATAGCCGCCTTCTTTTATGGTAAAGTCGGCGAAAAAGATCAGGGGCTGTTCAATTTTTTCAAATTCTACGGCTAATTCATCAGAGGCAGTTGCCCCGTTTTTCATCTTTGCTAACAGTTCATTGATGTCAGCCCGCACTTGATCGGCGTCTATTTGTGCGCCATTACGTGCTGAGCGGTTCAGGCGGCAAAAATATTGAAAGAATGGTTCTGTAAGGTCCAGAAGCGTCAGTCGCGCTTCGCTGGCGTGCAGAAAATGAAAAAATGGATCGTTCAGATCTACAAGCGTCATAAACTATCCTGTTCCGTTAATGAGTGCGTGACGTTGGTCCATCGACGCGCAGTCAGGCATTGTTTAGATTACCCTATCCACGAATTCACGAACAATCTCCCTGATCTCATGATCCACGTCCGCTTCATCAAGATTTTCTGCAGCCAGTTCACAGTATTTTTCCCAACACAAAATTTTTATAGATGCCAGAAACTTTTTGTGTTCGGTTCGAACAGCGGCTTCAATTTCTGCCGGTGCGAATTTCTTTCCGTAACGAGATGAAAATTGGCGCCCCGTTTCCCCCACGGAAGATAGCAACGCCGCATTAAGTTTTCGAAGCTTTTCCAATTCGTTTGACACCTGCTCGCGGGATACTTCCGGATCGTTGGCCATGAAACGGCTTATAAGACGTTGCAGCGGCGCTCCACGATGCATTTTCGATCCCGGTGCGATGATCTTCCACATGTTCCACGCAATTTGATCGATGCTCAACGTTAAGTCGGAAAGTATGAGGGCCAGTTCCAGCACATGGCCCGCATGGGGATGTAAACCATCTTCCAATTGGAGACGGTTTCGAAATTTAGACAGTGGTTCGCCAGGCCAGTCCGGACCGGATCGTGGAATAAGGCCGGCATCAGCCAATCGTTCAATTAGAGTTTCTTTTAGCGCCTGCGGCAATTTGGGGGCCAGCTTGCAAAGTTGTTGCACCAGAAAGAATGGGTCCTGCTGATCCATCGCGCCGGCATTGGAATTCGCCTCTGTTTGGCTTTGCACGGATGCGTTAACCTGTTGTCGGGTGATATCATTGCCATCCCAACGCGGAAATTGTTCAGCAAGGGCGGAGCAAAATTCCGGTCTTTGGGTTGGAGCAATTACCGCCATCGACCGCTTGATTTCATTGGAAATAAATTCCTGTCGAGCCTGAAGCGGTTCCTGCATCATGTCCGCTTGAAGGGCTCGGATTCGGTTGGCAAGCCGCGCTGCCTCAGGCAAAATGTCTGAATCCATCTCTGTCATATGATCTCGTTGACGTAATACTGGATCGCGCAATCTTGCATGGAACGATCAGCCCACTTCTGATCCCAAAGCCTATCCAGATGTTCTAAACTAATATAAAACCACCGCTTATGTAACGCAAGCAAAACATGGCAATTCGAGCAAAAACCAGAACATGTAGTTGTGAAAATAGCTTACGAATCGCATGATTGCAACAATATTTTTTTAGTGCAGAAGACGCGGAATTTGGTCGTCTTCTCGATGTCTTAGCATTTAAACTTGACAGGCCGCTAAACGGAGTTCTATAACACATTACGAGTTGGAAATTAGGTCTTTTTTTTCGAGATGTCATCATGGTCGATAAAACCCGCGTTTTGTTTATAGCAGCAGATCCAGTGGACGTTGATTCATCGAAATTGAACGAAGAAATTCAGGAAGTAGAGCAACATATTCGAACGCCTGGTTTTCTCGAAGCTTTTGATTTAACTTCTAAATGGGCTCTTCGCTCTCAGGACCTGATCCAGGCCTTCCAGGATGTTCGTCCGGATATTGTTCACATCAGCGGCCATCGCTGCCGGATGTCTGAGTTTGTACTTGAGGACGCTCGTGGTATAGCCAAACCGGTTTCAGAATCCGCCCTGACCGAGCTATTCAGTCATGCGAAAGATAATGCCCGGCTGGTATTGCTTAATATGTGTCATTCGGGGCACCTGGCAAAGGCCATCAGCAACGTAATTGACTGTGCGATTGGAATAAACCAGCGTATTGACGACAAAGAAGCGGTTGTCTTCTCATCTCAATTTTATGGAGCACTGGCCTTGGGTCAGTCCGTCAGGAATTCATTTGAGCAGGGGCGAACCGCACTCATGGTGGATGGAATTCCCGAAGAAAAGACCCCAATGCTTTTCATTCGTCCGGGCGCTGATGCCCTTCAGATTTCTTTTAGCAACCATAAGTCGAATTAGGCTCTGCTACGCTGATTTTTTGGCTACAAAATATTTATACGTAGCTTTTTAAAAATAAAATACGCGAAAAGATCAGATGATTTTGTGCGTCGCCAGGTCAATAGTGATTTGTTCGCGCAATTCACGATGGATTCCCACCAGGGCATTGAACTGGATAATCAGCAGCTTGGCCGTCGCCGTAACGGTCAAATATCCGTAATCCTTAAATGCGCTGCGATAGAAAACTGTGCCGGTGCTGTCATGAACGATGGTGGGAGCGGGTACGGTCTGAAGCCCTATCCCGCCGGTGCCGACAATTAAATATGGAATGGTGCATTCTTTGCCATTCAAAATTTGCGTACGCACATAATGCTGATAATTATGCGTATGGGCGGAAATGACCGCATCAGGCAAAATATTCGCGTCAGTGCAGCAACTATCGATATCCGCAAGCATTTCCGGACTACCCGGATACCCGGGGCCTGAGGAGTGAAATCCGCGCGCAAAAGGCGGATGATGTACGGCGATGATCAGCGCGTTACGCGGTCCATTGGCGCGGGCGGCGGCAATGGCGGCCAGGCGTGAATGCAGCCAAATTTTCTGCTTATGCCCAATATAGTGGTTGCTGATAATGCCTACGTTCTCTTCAGAGTTCGAGTAAAGTCCAAGGATATCCACAAATGGGGCCTTCAGATGCCAGTGCGGGCCGGGTTGATTCGGCATGAGTACGCCGAACTCGGTGGCCAACGGCGGCTGACTTTCCGGCGGCGTGCAGAAGTTTGCCTCAAAAGCGTTTAGCGTCGTCGGGTCGGTCGGTAGAAGTTCCTCTCCATCGTGGTTTCCGGGAATGGCAAAAATCAAACGGTCGTAGTGATCGTATATCCGGTAGAATTTGTCGGCATACCCCGCTTCTTTGTTTGATCCGTAAATGATATCTCCCAGAAGAATCAAACAACTCGGTCCCAATTCGTGATTGGTATTATTGATGTCCCGCGCCATGGCTTCGGCAACGTTTTTCTGCTCATTCGAGCCTACGCCGGTGTCACCGGTCATGTGGAAAATGAATTTGCCGCTGGAGACGATTTTATTGACGGCCTCGGGGCCAAAGTAATAGGTCAAATCCATGATGCAATCGGTGCTCGGATGCGGGAAGGGTAGCCCAAGACCCTGGTAATCATTGCTGCTTCGGCGGGACGCCAGGTGCGTGCTCACGGATGGAAACTTTAAATGCGCGTTTGCAGGCGTTGGAGTGGTTTCGGGCATAAGAACACCATTTTGAATTTACAATCAATGCGAACGGACTATCTCGTATTTCGGGCGAGCCGAAGCCGGGGGTAAGTGTAACACATGAAGGGGATAGGGAATAGTGGTTACACGCGCAATGGTGAAGTGGTGATTAAGCAACTACAGCCGGGCAATCTTTACTATGCGTAAGTTTCCTCCTACAGGCCATATTCCGCTGTGTTTTCACTTGGGACGTTTAGTCATCTATACAAAATCGACCCCTGTTCTCAAAAATGACCGCCCCGGTTATTATGTCCCCCGGATTTTCGTTGTAACTATTTTTTAATTCGAGCGGTTCATCGGCGCTGGGCCATTTTGGCATGCGATAAAACGCTAAATTCCCGCAAAGGAGATTCAGATGGCTGGCCAGATTCCTCCCGGTTTAATTATTGCGGGTATATTTTTTGGCGCGCTGGTTGTATTGGCGACTCTGATCAAAATCAGCCGGGTTATCGTTTACGTCCCGAACAATATGGTCGGCGTAGTGGAAAAACTTTGGAGCCTCGGAGGCTCAATTGAATCGGGAATTATCGCACTGGATCACAAGGCCGGGTTTCAGTCGGACCTTTTACGCGGCGGCATTCATTTTTTTACACCTTTTCAATACCGCATTCATAAATTGCCGCTGGTGACCGTGCCACAGGGGCGCATCGGCTACGTTTTCGCGCGCGACGGCAAGCCGCTGCAGCCGTCGCAAACGCTGGCCGCTAACGACGTGGCGCAGAATTTTGAAGATGCTCGGGAATTCCTAAAGGATGGCCAAAAAGGCCCGCAGCGCAAACTGCTGCGTGAAGGGACATACGCCCTGAACCTGGCCCTGTTTGTGGTGATCACCGGCGACGCGGCGGCTTTCAGTATTTACACGCTGAACCTGAATTCCCAGGAACAAGCCATGTTCCAGGGAATGGCCAAAGTGATCAATGACCGCAGCGGTTTTTCGCCCGTGATTATTCGCGACGCCGATGACACGATCGGCATCGTGACCGTACACGACGGACCATCGCTTACCGGTGGAGAAATTATTGCGCCCATCGTGGGCGACGAAAAAAGCAACCACAACAATTTCCAAAATCCGGACGTGTTCCTGAAACTGGGCGGCCTGCGCGGCAGGCAATATCAGGTTCTGGTGGAAGGAACCTATTACATCAACCGCCTGTTCGCCACAGTAGAACTGGTACCGAAAACGGTGGTAAGTATTGGTTTTGTGGGCGTGGTGGTTTCCTACACCGGCAAACAGGGCCAGGATGTATCCGGAGACACTTACCGGCATGGCGAAATGGTCAATCAGGGATTCAAGGGCGTATGGGACACGCCTTTACTGCCGGGAAAATATGCATTCAACATATACGCCGGCAACATTGTCCTGGTGCCCGTGACCAATTTTATTCTTAAATGGTCCAACGAAGTCACCGAATCACACAAACTGGATGAAAATCTTTCGGAAATTTCTCTGATCACCAAGGACGCCTTCGAGCCGCAACTGCCGCTTTCGGTTGTTCTGCATATCGATTACAGCAAGGCGCCGCTGGTGATTCAGCGATTTGGAGACATCAAGAGGCTGGTGGAACAGACGCTGGATCCGATGGTGAGCGCCTATTTTAAAAACATCGGTCAGAATCGCACGCTCATCGAGTTGCTGCAGGATCGCAGCCAGATTCAGAACCAGTCGCAGCAGGAAATGCGCAGCAAATTCGCGGAGTACAACCTGGAACTCCAGGAAGTTCTGATCGGCACGCCGCATCCGCCAGCGGACAAGACCGGAAGCACCAGCAGCATCGAGCAGATTCTGATTCAATTGCGCGACCGGCAGGTAGCGCGCGAACAGGTGGAAACCTACAAACTCCAGCAAGCGGCCGCCGAACAGGAACGGTCGCTGCGCGAATCCGCCGCGAAGGCCGCTCAACAGGCGGAGATCACCAAATCGGCGCTGGACATCCAGATTCGTGAGAACGTGGGCAAAGCGGATCTGGCCAAAGCGCAGCAGGACGCCGAACGGGTGAAGGTCGAGGCCCGCGCCAATGCGGAACGCCTGAAAATGGAAGGTGAAGGCGAAGCATCGCGTGTACAGCAGATTGGTTTTGCCAACGCCGCCGCCACACAAAAACAAGTAGAAGCCTACGGCGGCCCGCAATACCAAATGCTCCAGCAAGTGATGACCCGCATTGCCGAAGCGGCGGAAAAAGGCCAGATTCCTCTGGTGCCGCAGATCATGGTGGGCGGCGGCGCTGCCGGTCCCAATGGATCGCCGATGCAAGGAGGCGGATTAATCGAGGGGCTTTTGGCGCTGATGCTTTCCGAAAAACTGCAAAAGCCAGTTCCGCCGGCTAAACCGGCCGTAACAGCGAGCCCTGGTTAAAGAATTTTTAAACCGCGAAAGAATTGTTTACTGCTCAATCAGCGGGCGCGGTAGTCGGGGGAAGACTTCCGTTTTCCGTGTTCCATTTGGAAACAAACATTTTGAGCATGGCCAGGGCGTTTTGTTTGGCCCAATCAGCCACTTTGTCGGCCGGACATATTCCGGTGACGGTGTCCCGAAAAATAATTTTCTTATTCTCGATTACAAACACGCCTGCCTTACAGGTATGCGTCCCGTCTTGATTGGCGATCGAGCCGAATGTCACAAGGATATGCGGATAGCCAGGCAGTGAGCGAGCGACGGATAAATTGATGATCTGGAACTTGCTGTTGTCTTTTATGTATGTAAGGCTCGCCGAGCGTATGGGTCTGTAAGAAACGTTGTCCTCATCGACGCCGGCAATCTGTATGTAAATGCTGGCCTTCGTAAAACCAACCAGGCTGACTGCCGGCTGCGTGGCTGAAGGTTGTGTTGCTGGAGCCACATCAGCGCAGAGAGTTTTAGCTCCCGCGACCAGGATAAACGCCGCCACAGCAAGCCAGAGAATTTTGAATTTCATCATCTGCTCCAAATAATACAAGGATCATTGCATTGAGCATGAAACGTCTTTTTAGCGTGCGATAGTATAAGGGAAAAGATGGCACAAACGAAAACTATTGAGGCATCAAATCAGACGGCCAATCCCAACTGTAATTGGTCCAATGGATTAAATAATGAATTGGACTCCAGACTGTTTATCACATCATTGGAAACGGTATTTACCGCCAATGCCACATGACCATTCTGCCCGGCGTTGGATGGATGAGAAACTTTAACGACCTGAATAAAATCAAAGGCATTTCCAGACACCGTTGTATCAGCAGCCAAAGTTGCATTTTTTGGTACTTCATTTTTCGACGTTGAAGGTCCTGAAGAATTGACGACGCCGGAAGCGGAGGACGATTGCGTACCATTGGAATAATTGACCAAATATGGAATCAATTGATTGGCGATAGGCGTTCCCAATCCGGTGGCCAGATCAAAGCCCGGACCGGCTTTATACCCATTGGTGCCCGTCGTAATGTCATGGAAATCGGAATTCGGAGCGGAAAACAGCGCCGGTAAAAGTTGTGTAGCGCCATTAAGCGATGTTTTGCCCGCCAGTTGACGGCCCTGATCGGCAATTACGACTAAAGCAGCCCACTGCGGCGCTCCGGCACTGGTGCCCCCGACTTCATACCAGCTTGTACCGCCAGGTATGTATGAACTGTCGGCGACATAAACGCCGGTGTCGGGATTCGCGTCATAAGATACGTCCGGACTGGCGAGTTTATTGCTGTTGGTCTCAACGTCGCTCTGATAAGCGGGCTTTGGTTCATATTTACTCAGTCCGCCGCCGCCATCGCTCCACGCAGATTCACTGGCCCATGTGCCGTTGGCGGTCAGGTTAAGGGTCGTGCCGCCGACGGAAAGCACGTTAGGTGAAACCGCAGGATAAGAAGTCACGCCGCCGGTATCACCAGCCGAAGCTACGAAGGTTATTCCCTGGTGCCCGGCCGGCGTAGTAAATACGTTGTCATAAGCGCCTTCGCTGGAAAATTCACCACCGCCCCAGCTCATGGAAACAACGTCCACGCTGGCGACGCTTTTGGCGTAATTAATTGCACTAAATAACGCTCCGAAGCTGGAGTTTTGTGCCTCAACAAGCAGAATTTTGGCCGCGGGCGCAATGGCGTGCGCCCATTCGACATCCAGTGCAGTTTCGATAGCCCATCCGGAACCAACGGCAGACCCCGCACCGGCAGCCACCACCTGCGTCAGAAAGCTGCTCGCGGCGCCGAACTGCTGATACAGTGAGGTTTGATTATTAAAGCTCATAGATTGAGCGAAAGTGTTAACGTCCCTGGCAATGGTCGGATCGTAATAAGCATCGATGATAGCGATGGTTTGTCCGGCGCCGTCGGCGGTGACCGACTGGTCCAGCGAATTGGTAAAACTTAACTGATTGAACTGATACGCTTCTCGTATCTGGTAAGGCGTATAAGGTCCGGAAATTGTGGAAGAAGATAGAAGGATGCGCGGCTCAAGCTGTTCAAATGTGCAACGCGCCAGGACCAGATGATTATTTCTTTTTTTCTTTGAGCCGGAGCCGGCAAACCAAACCATCCTTCAAACCCCTGTGAAATATACAGACTCTATCGGCCAAAGCCTCGGCGCGGTTTGGAAACAAAAAATGTTATGAAACCCATTCTTGTTGGACTTGGACCACATATTCACAGGCGCATTCAAACGACGCCTTTTTCGGACGTTAAGGCTCCGTCTTAAAATACAGAGCCTAATATCCAATGTTATTTAATGCCTCCGGACCGAGGCGTTGGCTCAATTGGGCAAGATAAAGACTCCCCGGATTCACTTTTGTTCCCTGGGAATCAATTATTCCCTGGGGCAGCAGTGGGGATTTCTGAAAAGGCATGGCCTGAAGATTCTCGCGACCGATGTCGCCGATGGCCCAGTTTTCCGATCCCGGCGGCTGCTGGATAACAAAGCTCCGGGCCTGGCAATTCCAGGCCACGGCCCAGCCGATGGCCCATCCGTGACCCGAACCCATCTCGCCGCGATTGATCAGATCAATTCCGCCCTCAGGAACCTGACAATTATCTACCAAAAGTCCGGTGGCCCAGCGCATGTGCGGCTCAATGGTTCCATCGCCGTGAAAGACGCAGTTGAGCAGGACATTAGGGCCGTTCACGCGGCCAAACGTGGCAAAATAAAACAGGTGGTTGCCGGTATCATAACAGCGGTTAAAAAGCACCTGCGTCCCCGAGCAGCCGTAATCGGCGAACAAGGCGGCGCCTACCGTGACAACGGTGTGCGTAATGGCTACGTTCTGCACGGTTACACGGGCGGCATAATCGCCGATATCGATGCTGCCGACGGTTTCACTGGCAAAGAGATTGCGAATCCATACGTCGGCAGCGCCGTTAACCCGTACCGCGGAATATGGCGTCTGGTTGATGTTGATTCGTTGCGGCGGACAAATGATGCGCAGATTTTCCACGCCGATCTGCGTGATGCGATTGGACAAATTGCAGCGCACTACCGATCCGCCCGGCGGACTGATGTAACGCGAATCGAGCGAATCGGTCATGGGCGCATTAAGGCTGATTTGATTTGAGGAAATGCCGGTGATGCTGCGTTCGGTGGTGATGTTACCCGAAACCCAATGTTCGACTTTATCGCGGCGCGCTAATTCGCTCATGCCCATAAAATCAACCCACGCCGGTGTGGCGGGCCGGTTGATGAGAATAGAGTCACCGACATTCAACCCAGCCGTGTCGCGCAGGTCCAGAACCATCGCGCCGGAAGGAACATAGGACTCAGTGATCGGTATGGGCCGTCCGGTGATCTCCGGAGCTTTAGGCCCGAGAATCTGCACAAATACGTGTGGGCGGCCGGTTAATCTGATGATGGTTCCATCAGGATCGGCTCCGCTGCCGCGCAGCACCACGCCGCCGGCTTTGATCATTAACGCTTTGCTGCAGATGTAAACCCCGGGATCAAGCACCACCGCGCCGCGAAAACCATTTTCCACCGGCATGGCGGAAACCTCATCGATGGCACTCTGAATCGCGGAAGAATCATCTGATCCGGAAGGACTGACGCGCCGCGCCACGGGAACCATAGGAATCTTTACGCCGCCGCCCATGTAACCGGCGGTGGAAAAATCCATGATGTGATCACCCGTGCTTGAGATTCTATAGACCAGCCGGCCATCAGAGCCATAGTAGACCCACTCGCTTGAAGCATTGCTGTTTTCTTCGCCGTCGTAATAAGCGCGGGCAGGTTGTTCACAGTGAATCATTAGACCGGTCGCAAGGACTAAAAGCCCAAGGCTGGTGATAATCAGTAAAATCTGTTTCATAACTTGCGCAGCAACAAACCTGGTGAAAGACAAAAGTACAAACGTGCAACAGATGCGATTGTTTCAACGCACCGGTGAATCGGTCGAGGAATCAGGCTTTGCCACTGAGATCAGTTTACAGCGTGCCAAACTTGTAGATTGTCTGCTGGAAATAGGATGGCCCGGGATTGAGAACTGTGGGAGGAAAATTAGAATGATTGGGCGCATCCGGATAACCGCAGGCTTCAAGTGTGATGCCGCCGAAGCACGGATACGATCCGCCGATGCCGGTCAGCGAACCATCGAGAAGATTACCGGTATAAATCTGAATGGCGGGCTGGGTGGTCCAGCATTCCAGCGAACGGCCGCTGATCGGCTCTTCCAAACGTGCCGCGAGCACCAGCGCTTGTCCGGCAGTATTCAGGCACCATGTGTAGTCGTAACCATAAGGCAAAAGATCGCCGTTGACCTTGCCTGTGTCCGGTACAGGCGTCAGGCGCAAACCGATGAGTTGCGGCGACTGGAAATCCAGCGCTGTACCGCGCACCGAAACAATGTCGCCGGTGGGAATTAACTGATCGCTTACCGGCAGATAATTTTCGCTGAAAATCTGCAATCCGTGATTCAACACTGTGGAACCCGGACCGTTGAGATTGAAATAGGTGTGATTGGCCGGATTCACAATGGTCGGAGCATCGGTGGTCATACGGTAATTGATGTGAATGCTGTTGTCGTCGTTGAGATAGTACAGCGTCTCCGCCTCCAGGTCGCCGGGGAAGCCGTTTTCACCCGCGGGAGAAAAATAATTGAATCGCACGCCGGGCGATCCGCCGACAGTAACCGCTGTGGGCGTCCAGATTTTGCTGTCCCATGCATTCGGCCCGCCATTTAAAGCGTTCACACCATCATTAAGAGGGATGTGATAAGTGGCGCCGTTTAGCGTGAACGTTCCGCCGGCGATGCGGCCCGCATAACGACCCAGGGTGGCGCCAAAACCGGCGTCGGCGGCCGCGATATAACTGGGTAAATCGTTAAAGCCAAGGGCGACATCGCCGACATTGCCGTCGCGATCCAGGGAAAGAATTCTCTGCACCCTGGCGCCATAGCTCAGAAGTTGCACGATCATCCCGTTGGCGTTGGCCAGTGTGTATTGTTCAACCTTGGCGCCATCCTGCATGGCCCCGAAGTCTGCCTTATAGACTCCCTTTTTCGGAGGTTGCGGATTGTCCTGAGCTGATGCGCTGCGACTGGAACCCGCAAAAGCCAGACCCGCGGCAACACCGGTTGCGAGAAATCCACGCCGTGATATTGAGCTTAATTTTGCGCCGCTGGTATTCGTCATGGCAGGAGCACCTCCGTCGGGCCTAATTTGGTGGCTGACTGCAAAATATATTCCATGCAGGCAAATTGAGCAAATTAATTCCGGCTAAACCGCTTGTTACAAAGTGCTGAAACGGTAAACATTTTCCTGGAAATAGGAAGGTCCCGGATTCAGCACGGTGGACGGAAAATTCGGCTGATTGGGTGAATTGGGATAATGCTGCGGCTCCAGCGTGATTGCGCCATGGTAATTGTATGGGCCGCCGAGGCCGGTCAGGCTGCCGTCGAGAAAATTGCCCGTGGCCACCTGAATGCCGGGTTGGGTGGTCCAAATTTCCATTTGACGGCCGGCAGTCGGTTCGGAAATCCGCGTAGCCAGGGCCATCTGTTTTCCTCCATTCCACCCATTGATGCACCAATTATCGTCGTAACCATAAGGAAACAAATGTGGATTGGCATTGGGATCCGACGGATAGCCCTGAATGCGATCGCCGATGCGCACCGGAGTGCGTAAATCGAAAGGCGTGCCGTCAACGCGGACAATGTCCCCCTTTGGGATTAAGTCGTCGTTGGTTGGCGTATAATTACCGGCGTTGACCATCAATGTATGATCCATCACCGAATTGCCCGGTCCAAGCAGGTTGAAATAGCTGTGATTGGTGAGATTGACAACGGTCGGCGCATCGGTTGTGGCGCGATACAGCACGTGCAGTTCGTTGTAATCATTGAGCAAATAGGTGACGGAAACTTCCAGATTGCCCGGGAAACCATTTTCAAACGCCGGGCTGAAATAATTAAACCGCACACCGGGCAGGTCAAGTTGCTGAATGGATGTTGATAGCCAGACTTTGCGATCGAAGGCATTCGGCCCGCCATGCAATGTGTTATTCAGTTCAGGTTCATTGATGGGAAGCTTATACGTCACGCCGTCGAGCGTAAATTTTCCGCCGGCGATGCGGTTGGCATAGCGGCCGATGGTTGCTCCGTAATACCGCGCGGTAGGCAGGGCATAGCTGTCAATTTGAGTAAAGCCCAGAACCACGTCGCCAATCTGACCGTTTCCGTCCGGAACACGGATGCGCTGAATCCGGGCGCCGTAACTGATCAACTGCACGACCATCCCCTGCGAATTGGTGAGGGTGTACTGGGTTATATTTTCACCTGTGGGCAGCGTACCGAAGTAAATGGAGTAGACAGCGATTTTACGGGGAAAGTCGACAAAGGCCGGCGGCTGCGGTTGCTGGCAGCCCAACAGCGACCATGTGGCCGCGGCGCCGGCGGCCGCCAAAAAAGTGCGACGCGAAACCGGATGTACCAAATGATTGTTCTGATCCGCCATGTTTTTCTTCTTTTTATAACTTATAACCGTTCTATTCCATCAGTCCCGGTTATAAAGGACACTTGCAAATTTCGCCGTCCCGGAGGCCGGTTGGGTGGCCATCCGGTCTCGGAATATATGTCCGCTGCCTGATTTGAGCAAGAACTTTTTCGCCGGTTTCGAACAGCTCTGGTGCGTTGAATGGATGCTCCTGAAGTCCTATTATTAGAAGCGCGATCAATGGCCTCGACCAGGGGAGTGTCTTCACGTGCACGAAAGCGCAACGCATCAAAATTCGACAAATCGCATTTACATGGATAATGCCGCCACCAGCTTCCCCAAGCCCGTGGAAGTAACCCAGGCCATGGTGGATTACGCACGGAATATTGGCGCATCCGCCGGTCGCGGCGCCTATGCCGAAGCGCGCCAATCAGCGCGGGTTATCCAAAATTGCCGCACGTTGCTTGCAAGGCTTTTTAACGGAGAAAATCCCAATCATTTTATTTTTACGCTCAATTGCACCGATGCACTGAATATGGCCATTCACGGTTGGCTTAACCCCGGCGATCACGCCGTTTGCATCGCCATGGATCACAACAGCATTTTGCGGCCGCTAAATGAACTTGTCGCGCACAATGGCATTACACAGACGCGCATAGAAGTCGATCCGCAAACAGGTTTGGCGGAACCGGAAGACATTCGCAAGGCCCTTCGTCCCCAAACCCGGTTGATCGCCTTGGGGCACGCCAGCAACGTAACTGGGACCGTGCAGAACATTCAACAAATTGGACTGATTGCACGGGAATCGCAAATCGCATTCCTGGTTGACGCGGCACAATCCGCCGGGCATTTGCCCATCGACGTAATAAAGGATCGAATCGATTTTCTGGCCTGCCCGGGTCATAAGGGATTGCTGGGGCCGCTGGGCACGGGATTTTTGTACATTCGCCCGGGGTTGGAAAATCAACTCAGAACGCGGCGCCAGGGAGGAACCGGCTCGGTCAGCCAGCGCGATGTTCAGCCGGAATTTATGCCCGATCGGTTCGAACCGGGTTCGCACAACGCCATAGGCATTGCCGGTTTAGCTGAAGGAATCAACTGGATATTGCGGCGCGGCGTCAACGAAATTGCCCGGCATGAACGGGAATTATGCACGGCGTTTATTGAAGCCGTGCAAAATATTGAAGGCTTGCGATTCTTCGGACCAAACAGCAGCGCCAATCGCGTGGGCGTTTTCAGCATAAGGATCGATGGTTTCACGCCGCTGGAACTTTCAGAACAATTGGAGAAAGAATTCGGCATTCTCACACGCGCCGGCCTGCATTGTGCGCCGCTGGCGCATCAGGCCATTGGCACATTTTCGGATCAGCAGACGGAATCCCAATCCGGAACGACGCGTCTGAGTTTCGGAGTCTTTACACAAAAATCGCAGGTGCAATTCGCCGCAGAAGCGCTGGCAACGTTGGCGGCGCGAAAAATCGGAAAAGAACACGTCGGCTCGGCCGTCTGATCTGGCAAAGTTTCTCGAAATTGATTAGAGGTTCCCGGCTCAGGCGCCAATCACATCCATGCCCTTCATGTAGGTTCGTAGAGCTTCTGGTACTTTCACCGAGCCATCGGCATTCTGATAAAGTTCTAGAATGGGAATCAGAATGCGCGGGCTGGCAATAACCGTGTTGTTGAGTGTGTGGCAGAAAAGCGTTTTTCCATCGGCGGTTTTATAACGTAAATTGCAGCGCCGTGCCTGAAAATCATAAAGCCGGCTGGCACTATGCGTTTCGCCATAGGCGTTGCGCGAAGGCATCCAGGTTTCGATGTCGATCATCGAAGCGTTTTTCGGCCCCAGGTCGCCGGTGCAGCATTGCATGATGCGGTAAGGAAGATTTAACCGCTGCAACACTAACTCTGAATTGGCGAGCATTTCCTTATGCCAGCGAATGGATTCATCACGATCGTTTTGACAAATAACCACCTGCTCAACTTTATCAAACTGGTGAATGCGATATAGCCCGGAGGTGTCCTTCCCGTAGGTTCCCGCTTCACGACGGAAGCAAGTGCTCACGGTAACGAGTTTGAGCGGAAGTTCAGCATGATCCAGAATTTCATCCATCCGCCAGGCGGTTAAACCGACTTCGCCCGTTCCCGTCAGAAAGCGTTCGTCTTCGCCGGTTTCATTGATTTCCCCAACGCGATAGGCCTGTTCGCGCCCGGCGGGAAAAAATCCCGTGCCGCGCATGGCTGCTTCGCGCACCAGCACGGGAACGGTTAAGGGTTTAAAGCCCTTTTCAAAAACCATCAGGTCCAAAGCGAGGCGCAACACCGCCTGATGCAATAAGGCACCGGCGCCGGTGAGAAAATAGCTTCGCGAACCGGCGAGTTTCACGCCGCGCTGAACGTCAAAGAGACTCAGCCGCTCGCCCAGTTCCACGTGCGAAAGCGGTTTAAAATCAAACTTGCGAACGGTCCCCCAGCGGCGCAGTTCGACGTTGTCCTCCGCCGATTTGCCAACGGGAACGTCGCTGTCCGGAGGCAATGGAATGGTCAGCATGAGTTCATCGATTTTGGGTTCGAGTTTTTTAAGTTCCTCTTCAATGACAGCGCTTTGTTGTTTTAACTCGGCGGGTTTTTGACGCAGCGCCTGAGCCTGAGCCTCAAGCTCAGATTTTATTTGCGGATCTTTTTCCGCCTTGATCCGCCCCATCAGCGGACCAAGATCGCGCGACAGGCGGTTTTGTTCAGTTGTCAGATCCTGAAGTTTTTGCTGTAAAGTGCGGCGCTGCGCATCAAGCTGGAGCAAGGGATCAAGATCGATGGAAATGTTTTTGGCTTTAGCGCCCTGCCGTACGGCCTCCGGATTTTCGCGAATGAATTTAATGTCCAGCATAAATCCTAAAACCCATTCCACTTAGTCCGAATTTTTCACAACGGAACCACAATTAACGCGGAGATAATGAAGAAACACTAAGAACCCCTGATTAATGCGCTGGAATAATCAGTTGTTCGCCGGCCTGGATATTATTCGGATCGTCTCCGATTTTCGCGCGATTGGCGTGGTAAATCAGCGTCCAAAGGGACGCATGGTGATAAAACTTAATCGCGATTTTTACCAGGCTGTCGCCGGACTGGACCACGTAAGTCTGGCTGGCGGTCATCGTCGTGGCCGGCTGTTCACCTGTGCCGCCGGGAAGTTCGCCGGCGGTGCCGACTGGCGTTACGCCCGCGATCTCGGGTAAATGAATTTTTTTGCCGACACTCATGCGCCGGGGATCCAGCCCCGGATTAGCCCGTTCAATGTCTTTGACATATTTGGTCGAGCCATAAACACGTTCAGAAATACCTGATAGTGTATCACCTTTGACTATGGTGTAATCCTGGCCGGCAAGAGTCGAATTTTCTCCCGCGCCACCGACCGGCGGCATTTGAGGCTGGCTGTTTAAACCTTCGTTACCGGCGCCAGGACCGGGTATTTCACCCGGGCCATTTCCGCCGCCAAGAACGATCGTCTGAGTGGCGGCGCCAGGTTCGGATGTTCCGATTGCTTCAGGTTGTGTGCTCGAACCGGGACCCATCTCAGGCTGGCTGGCGGGAGGAATCTCTATTGAACCCGCGCCATTTTCACTGCCGGGCGGCGCCTGGGTGAGCGCCGGTTGCTGGGTGGGAAGAACATTGTTCTCTTCAGGCGAAGGTGAATGGCGGATGAAGGCGAAATAAACAACAACGACCAGAAACAGAACCACGACGGCTACCACGCCGACCTTCACATCGGTGCGCATGATGCACTCCAGAAGATGGTTGCACTCGGCTTAATAGAAATCAGCAAACCCGTCACGCCAAGCCAGTGGCAACCCTGAATACTGACAGGTTCAGAACAGCAGCCGTTTTTGCATATAAAAAAGCGGCCTTGATACATTAATACAGAACGAGGAATTGGACAAGCCGCCAAAGACAAAAGGCGATTTTTAACCGCTAAATCCGCGAATTATGCCCCTACCGGTTTATCCAGCGGGGCCTGGTAAGGCGTAATTTCCACCTTGGGCCTGGGCGGGTTCGGATCGCGGACGTGCAGGAGCATCGGCGAAGCGATCGCCAAAGTCGAATACGCACCGGTGAGTACGCCGATCAACATGGCATAGGCGAAGCCATGCACGCCTTCGCCGCCGAACACATAGAGAATTAATACTACTGAAAAAACCGTGAAGGTCGTCCAGACGGTTCGGCCGAAGCATTGATTGATCGAGTCATTGACGATTTTGCGCGACAAGGGCTGGCGCGTTCGGCCGCGGTTTTCGCGTACGCGGTCGAAGATGACAATGGTGTCGTTGACGGAATAGCCGATGACCGTCAGGTACGCGGCGATCATCGTCATGTTGATCTTGAAATTATCCACCAGCAAAAACCGCCCGATGGGCGTATCCGCCAGATAAACCGCCAGAACAGTGGCGGCGACGGCGACAATCGCGACGTGCACGAGGGAGAAAATCACACCCAATCCGTAACGGATGCCGCCGAAACGAATCCAGACGTAAAAGACGATCAGAAAAAGCGAAATCAAAACGGAAAACACGGCGTTCAGGCGCGCTTCGGCGGCGACCTGCGGGGCAAAACTGGTGACGCCCGCCAGACCGCCGGAGGCGGTCAGTGCGGTGCGAATAATATTCCACTCGGGTCCGGCGACCTTATCGCTCCAGGCGGAAATGGTCGATGCGTTCTGGGCGTTATAAAGTAAATCCGGATCAACAGCGACGATGACGGCTTCGGTGACCGGCGGCGAGGAAGAAACGGAAACCTGGCCGGAGTAGGTTACAGGGATAACCTTGAAGGGTCGATACTGCAAATCCACGAAGTCCGGCTCCTGGCTCATCTTGAGGACGCGCGCGGTGATGTCTTCAACCGTGTCGGCGGGCGAAATGTGATTCAGGATAATCGCCACGCCGCCTTGATAATCGCTAATGTCCACGTTGGGCATGCCGGGAATCACCTGCTGAAGGCTCGCCTGAGTAATCGGATAAATAACGCCGTTGTCGATTAAATCCTGAACATGATCGGCGGTGGTATCGACATGATCGAAATTGAGTGGGCTGACCACTTCGATGACGTCGGCGAATTTATTTTCCAATGCGGAGGTAAGCTGGGTAACAGGCGCGATCTGGCCTTTGGCCTCCATGGCGTTAAGCTCGTCCTGCGGAGGATTGACGATGCTGCTGATGATCTGGAATTCATTATTTTGATCGCCGATGCTGTAGATCGTCGCGTGTGTGAGTTGAGCCAAAGCGGGGTCGGTCTGGCCGATCTCGGTGACGCGCTGGCGGACCTGATCGACGGGCATGTGGGCGCCGGCCTTGAGTTCCAGGGTAATCTGCGTGCCGCCATTGAACTCGGTATCGTATTTATCATTGCCGCGGGCGATAAAGGCAATGATGCCGGCGACCATGATGATTGCGGAAACGGTCCAGAAGTAATAGCGTTTGGAAATCCAGTCAAAGTTGCTGATGGTAATCACCCGCATGAAGGGCCATCTGCCCTTCAGCCAGGTAAAGGTAAATAAATCCTTGAAGTAATTTAGCAGCGAAAGATCTTCAATCTCCTTCATGATGCCCCAGCGGATGCAGGCGATCATGAGTGTGCGCGTCACAAACAACGCCGTGAACATGTGCACAGCCAGACCGATCAGCAGCGTGATGCCGAAGCCTTTGACGTCCTCGGAACCGACGAAAATAAGCACGATGCTGGTCAGCGAGGCCGTGGTGTTGGAATCAAAAATAGTCCAGAAGACGCGATCATAACCCTGTTTGACCGCCAGCCAGAGCGAAGCGCCTTTGTGGAGTTCCTCGCGGATGCGTTCGTTAATCAGGATGTTGGCGTCGACAGCCATGCCCAGCGTGAGCACGACGCCGGCGATGGCCGGCAGCGTGAACGTGGCGCCAATCATGGACATCACGCCTAACAGAAGCAGCAGGTTGAGCATCAGGGCCATGTCGGCAAAGGCGCCGGTGATGGTGTAGTAAATGAACATGAACAGCAGGACGACGATTACGGCGATCACAGCGCTGTGCAAGCCGGCGCGTAAATTGTCCGCGCCCAATGTAGAACCGATGGTCAAAACGGAAATCGGCTGCGACTGCAGCGTAGCCGGCAACGAACCCGCGTTGAGAATCTGGGCGAGATTCTGTCCTTCCGAGACTATGGATTGCGCCGATCGCGTATCCGTCGGATCACCAAGGGTTATTTCTCCATTAGAGCCGATGGCGCCCTGGATGGTCGGCGCTTCGATCGCTTTATTATCCAACAGAATGGTCATGAATTGACCAATGTTGGCGCTGGTAAGCTGCCGCATGTATATCGCACCGACCGGATCAAGATTGAATTCGACGAGCGGTTTTCCCGTCTGTTGATCGCGGGTAAAAAGGGCGTTTTCAATTTTCCAGTCTTCACGGCCGGGTTCGTGGGTAAGCGCTTTATCCGGCGTTGTATAAAGCAGGACGTAATTTTTCCCCTCCCAGTTGCCTATGAAATAAGCGCCTTGCCCGGCTTGAAAATCGAACTTGTCATCAAGCATCGGCTGGCCATTCTGCTCGTCAACTTCGAACCACGCCGTACCCGGGGGAGTAAAACCATTTTCCGGTCCTTTGGCTGTAAGCTGAGCGACGGCCTGCGCGGCTAGTCGCACATTGTTGGGATCGGTCGGCGGAAAGCTGATGCGAAAGTCCAGCACGCCCGCACCCTGCAGGAGCCGTTCGAGTTCCTGCGGATTATCCAGACCGCCGGCATTAAGCGTCATATTCACGTAGGCAACCTGGAGTTGTTTGATCAGATCGGCCTGGTCGGGATGTGCGGCAATGATTTGATTCAAAGCGGCCTGGGCGTCGGGATTGGAAGTTTCCTGAATCGTGGATAGCAAACCTGCGATTTGTGAAATGTCGATATTAAATGCGAGAACTCTGTCTAAGGCATTTTGGTAATCGTTTTTGGCTTTATTGATCAGGACCAGATCGCTGGATGGAATGTTAAGCGGATTATTGGCGTACTGATCTACGATTTTATTGGCGGCGGCAAGTTCATCATAAGCCGTCGCCAACTGCTGCAGGGCCGCGAGACGTTTCGAATCTCCCTGGGCCAAAGTTGCCATGCCTGCCTGGCGCTGCGCGCCCTGCTGGGTCATGACGGCATTGATCTGGGAAGGCATGACGTTTCGAGCGACGAGTTTTTGCACCAGAGACTGATATTGCTTTTGTGCCGCCTGCGATTCAGCGCTGGCCAGCGGCATCTGAATTTCAATGCGGTTGCCGGAGAGAACCTTCCAGATCATATTATGGACGCTGTTGGGATCCACGCGGCGGCGCAATACATCAATGACCTGCTGGGCCAGCGCATTGGGATCACCTTGATAACCTTTGGGAATTTCAAGCTGATAGATCAGATCGGTGCCGCCGAGCAAGTCGATGCCGCCCTTGATGCCGTTGAGGTAAATGCATAAGAGCGCCAGACCGATGGCGGAGAAAATAACAATAAAACGCGAGACTAAATTGGATTTCATTTCTTATCCGCTTCATCAGACGGATTGATGATGCTGACGATTGACGAACGTGTATAGCGCTCCTTGACGTTGGCCGATTCATCAACCTTGAGAACGACTTCATCATCGCGCACGTCCACAACCGAGGCGATCAAACCGCCCATGGTTACGACCCGGTCGCCGCGCTTCATCGCGGCCAGCATGGCCTTGCGTTTCTTTTCTTCCCGGCCTTTTCCGGAAAACATAAAGACATAGATCACAACCATGGCCAAAAGAAGCGGGATGATGATGCTGTTAAATGGACTTGGCGTTTGGCCATTGCCCGCGGCATTGCCGCTGGCCGGAGCTGTGGACGCGGGACCCTGCGGCGGCACAGCGGGAACAGCGTTTCCGGCGGCCGGCGCCACGGAAGCAGCCGGGTTCGCTTGCGCCGGCTTGACCGCAGGCACGGCTTGTTGGGTGTCCTGGGCATGAATCGGCCCGACCGACGCCGGGAAGAAAAACAATACCAGCATGAGGCTGATCGCAATATAACGCATAAAAAACTCCGGTTTTCCACCAAGCTACTGGGATTTACATACTCAGGGTTCCAGAAGCGCCTGTTGTCCTGTCTATAGGATTGGATTGCTCGCTTCATCACCTGCATCCGCACTCAGGCAGGTGCACTTGAGTACAGATAGGTTATTTTCCCGCATCGCCTGCCGAATGTCCAGCATCCAGCGCTGGAAGAACCGCAGGTTATGCAGGGATACAAGCGTAGGTCCCAGCATTTCGCCAACGGTAAATAAATGCCGCAGATAGCCGCGGGAAAATTGCCGGCAGCAAAGGCAATCGCAGTCCGCTTCGATGGGATTTTTGTCATTGGTGAATTGGGCGTTCCGCAGCCGCATCGGGCCGGCGGAGGTAAACGCCAGGCCATTGCGGCCATTGCGTGTGGGTAGAACACAGTCGAACATATCTACGCCGCGTTTAACCGCTTCCAGAATATCCGCCGGATAACCCACTCCCATCAGGTAGCGTGGTTTGTCGGCGGGCAAAAGCGGCGTCGTAAATTCAATGGCCTGCACCATTCTCCGATGGCCTTCGCCAACCGCCAAACCACCAAGTGCATAGCCATCAAAATCGAGTTTGATTAATTCCTCAGCACAGCGCCGGCGCTCTTCCTGGTCCGTTCCGCCTTGTACAATTCCAAAAAGGGCCTGCCGCTTATGATCGTCGAGTTTATCGTGCACCCGCCGGCAGATTGCGGCCCAGCGAATCGTACGGTCCAGCGCCGCGGCAAGCCGTTCAGGCGGACAATCTGCAGGCGGGCAATCATCAAACGCCATGGCGATGTCGGCGCCAAGTTCAAATTGTGTTTGCATGGATTCAACGGGACCAAGGTGCACCATTTCGCCATCGATGTGTGAGCGGAAATTCACGCCGTTTTCACCAAAGTCCCTCAGATCGGAAAGCGAAAAGACCTGAAAGCCGCCGGAGTCGGTAAGCATGGGGCCATTCCAGCCGGTGAAGCGCTGTAGGCCGCCTAATTCCTGCACGACTTTTGAGCCGGGGCGAAGCATGAGGTGATAAGTATTGGCAAGAATAATCTGGCATCCGGCTTCACGCATCATATCGGGCGTGAGACCCTTGACGCTGCCGCGCGTTCCCACGGCCATGAACGCAGGTGTATCAAAACTACCGTGAGACGTATGCACGCGGCCCAGCCGTGCGCTAGAAGACGAATCCTGATGAAGTATTTCGAATTTGAGAGTCATGCGACGGCATTTTAACTTAGAGTCTCTAAGATTGTTGTGCACGGGAGACGAAGGCCTCGGGAGTCAAAACGGGAATACCGGACTTGCTGAAGTGGCGCACGTCGCGTGTCACGATGATCCCGACCCCGGCCCGTAAGGCGCTGTGATATTGAACGGCGTCTTCGAAATCGCGCAAGGTTGAAACAATGGCATCATCAATTACCGGGCCATCGAGCGGGATAACATGGAAAATATCCCGAAGCAGACGAATGCCGCGCATTGCCGCCGCATGATCCGCGGCGCGGTGCAGCAGATAATAAACTGTCACGATGCTGACGGCGGAAATTAATCCTTCGATTACACGGGTTTCGGCAAGCGTCCACACCGCGGCTGAAGCCGCGTAATATGGCTCACGGCGGGCCAATACATCAAGAAGCACATTAATGTCCACCAAGACCCGCTGCTTCACCGGCCATGCCTCGCGGTTATGGCTTCCTGGATCAACTGACGATCTGATTTGCCGTGCGGCAGGCGAATCAGACCACTGGCGCGCCGCGTCAAAGGCGTCAGCGACACCCGGCGGCCGCCGGATTCCATGGAGCGGACATATTGACTGAACATATTGGAAACGCTTGTGCCGCGTTTTCGGGCCAGTTTTTTGGCCAGATCGATGATTTCGGAATCTGCGCTAAGGGTCAGCTTGGGCATGGGGCGCACTCCTAATACGTATAAAATAATTTTAACTATACGTAAGACCCAAATCAAGCGAGAGCAACAATGAGCCATCTTTCCCCTCAACTCTCCATTCTGCCAAATCAATTCCGTGGTTACATTTTTTTCTCAATTTTTGGCCTTCTAAGCGCAACAACGTAACAAAGGCTTATTTTATAGAGTATTTCACACTTTCTGATCCGTAACATGATTAGTGCTTGTTGCGCCTTTAAGAGTGGAGGAAACATCTATATTTTCAGGGGTTGTTGCGCTGTAGCGGTTAGATTTTTCCTGCTATAGTCCAGAAAGCACAGCAGAACGATCCACAGAGAACAACGAAGGGTACAGGCCACAGGCCATAGGCCATGGTTTTTAACCACCCTTCGACGTAGCTCAGGCCAGGCAAAACGACACCACGACACAGCGGAGAGGATAGGGAATAGTGCCGCGAGGCCACCCGTTGATATTTACTTGTCAAAGAACCGGCTTTAAGAGCCTTTATACTGAATAGGGAAACCAACCCCCACGGCGCGGCACGGCGCATTCCGCGCCGAGAACAGGTGAAAGTGGATCAGGCGAACAGTGGAGCAAATATGGATGTTCGCAAAATTGCGAACGCGCGTGACGGCGCGACGAAGCCACGCCGAGAGAGTAGAACAGTGGATCAGGAGAGCAACAAAGGGAATAGGGTACAGGGCACAGTTCAAATCCTGTTGCCTCGGGATTGTAGTAAAGCCAGCCTTCCCCCCAATGGTTAAAAACAGCTTATGATTTAAAATTTCTTGTCGGATTCAAATTTGGGCCGGTGTCTATTTAATAGAAACAAATGTTGACCGACGCCGAACTACTGGGTTCATTCGTTCGCGACCGCTCAGAGGACGCATTCAAGACCTTGCTGGATCGCCATCTGAAGCTGGTTTATGGAGCAGCGCTGCGCCAAGTAAATGACCCCGGCATAGCTGAAGACATCGCCCAGGGCGTGTTTATGGCGCTGGCCCGGAAAGCTCCGTCGCTGCAAGGCAGAGCAGCAACTCTCCCGGTCTGGCTCCTGACCGCTACTCGATTCGCTGTTTATAACACGCTCCGTAACCGCATGGTGCGCGCTCAATATGAGCAGAAAGCCGCTGTTATGAAAACACAATCTGCAACGTCCACCGATTCAAATGTCTTAAGGTCAATAATCGACGAAGCCCTGAATCGACTTACTCCACCCGATCGCACAGCCATCGCGGCCTATTACCTGGAAAATCGCAACTTGCGGGAGGTCGGCGACATACTGACGGTATCGGAAGATGCCGCCCAAAAGCGCGTGAGCCGGGCGTTGGATCGCTTGCGTGAAGTCCTCGCCCGGCGCGGAATCGTGTGTCCGGCCGACGCTTTAGAAGCGAGCCTGCACCAGTACGGCGCTGTTGCAATTCCCCCGATGCTTTTGACCGCCATTTTCAACGGAGTGTTTTCTCACGGAGGCATCCCAACCGCAGGCTCGGTTATTGCCCAACACATTTTGAAGAGATTGCTTTTGAAGAAGGTCGCGATTATTGCCTTAAGTACAATGGCCGTTGCCGCTGTTGCCGCGCCTGTTGCGCCAGTGGTTTATCGTGCCGCATTGGGGAATTCGAGCGTTATATACCCAGTGAGGGCAAGCACAACTGTTGGTTCCGGCACCACAGTCAATTCGGCTGCACAACCCGCCGATTCAGGAAATAATGATTATCAGCTTGGAATGCAAGCTTTTAATAAACAAGACTATCAGCAAGCTATGGTTTGGTTCCAAAAGGCCGCTGCGCTTGATAATTCTGACGCGATGGATGGTATTGGTGTACTTTATCAAGACGGTCTTGGCGTATCCCATGATTCTCACCAGGCGATGACCTGGTATCAAAAGGGAGCGGAAGCGGGAAATATAAACTCGATGATGCATCTCGCCATGATGTACGATTCAGGCGGGAAGAAGACCCGGGATTACGAACGAGCTTTTATTTGGTATCAAAAGGCCGCGGCACTGGGTAATCCCCAGGCCATGTGTGAACTTGGTTTTCATTACGAGAATGGAATGGGTATACCTCAGGATAATCAGCAAGCAGAATATTGGTATCAAAAGGCTATCGCTATAGATCATTCTACCGCGATGGTCTCCATCGGCGATATTCATGCAGTGGCCTACGGCATGAGTCACAACAGGAATAAGCAGGCGCTTGAGCAGGCCATGGTTTGGTATCAGAAAGCTGCGGCTTTGGATAATTATCAAGCCATGATCAATATGGGGGATATCTATCAAAATCTACCAGCATTTGATGCCGAATATGACACGGCTGGAGCAGAGCAACAGACTTATCAGCAAGCCATGGTCTGGTACCGGAAAGCTGCTGCCCTGGGCAGTGCTCGTGCCATGTTCAGCATCGGTATGCTCTACCAATACGGCGATGGTGTACCCCAAGACTATACGCATGCAATGGTTTGGTACCAAAAGGCCGCGGTTCTGGGCGATTCTAATGCCATGTATAGCATTGGTTTGTTTTATTACAACGGCTATGGCGTGGTTCAGGATAACGCCAAAGCAAGGGAATGGCTTGAAAAAGCTTCACAATCTGGAAATCAATTCGCTCAGGCCAAACTCGCCAGTATGCCCACAAAATAACAATCGCATTTTGATTAACTCCTCTACCCCTCGACAACGGTTATTATACCACCCCGATCTGAGGGCGTTGGCGTGGGGGCGCAAGGCTGTCATCGTGTGTCCTAAGCCGCGTCGCAGGGCCTGCCCTGAGTAAGATCGAAAGGTATCGTTGTGATAAATAATCTGTATTAATCTGCGGATCGGTTTTCAACTCTCTATTTTCCAGACGCAGCCCGACGGTCGCACGATTCAAGACAATTACGCGAATAGAGCAGGGGATCAGGAAAACAAATTTATGCTAGTGGATCGTAAAGGGGGGTAGATCGTCGTCAGCCTCTTTCCACATTCTATCCTTGCTACTAAACTCCATTGGTGCTGGTCCTCCGGCCCAGCCAGCCGGTTCGTCCTCATATACAAAATAGAATTCTTGTCCATCGGAAGAATAGCCGCCATCATCCCGCAGAAGAAAAGGCGGTTCACCCAATAAGGAAACAGGAAGCGCCAAAGGATAGGAACCGTTCTGAATTTTGATTTTATCGAGAATGGGCGCAGCATGGGCTACATAGCTGCGCACAGAATAATTATTCCAATCATCTATAACAGAACCCATCATATAAAAAACGAAAATGGATATAGTGAACGAGCAACAAATGACAACGGTCCAGCTAAGCCACGGCCAGATCTTTTTTCCGTCGATTAATCTTGTAAAAGCGATTGCCGCCACCAACAAAGAAATTGGAAAGGAGAAAAAGAACCCCTCCAGCGACAGAACAAAATTAAGAAATAGGTCATCCTGAAATATAAAACCCATCAGCGCTCCAAACGAGAGAATGATGATGCTCAGAAACAGTTTCCCGTAGTCGGCTTCGGTCATCTTGAATTTCTTGAAGAAAAAAGTCATGGAATGAATTATATCAGACATGGTAGAGAGAATTTCGCTACGTATCAATTTCAGAAATCGCATTGATAAGAAGTTCAATGGGTGCGGAAGTATGTACTTGAGTAAAGGCTGAACTATCCTACATGAAGGCGTAATATCTAACTTGTTGGTGGACGGCGTTTTTTAAATAAATACCAACAGATAAACACTATTAGTGATCCATACCAAAAAAAATCAATTACGTTACCGATAGTCATTGTGTCGGCAATCAATTCCGTTTACCCCGTTTGCGTATCTCCGGTTTGAGCCAGCCCGATTTAGGACGTTTCTTGGCCAGAGGGGATTATACCCAGCCAATTATTCGAATTAAAATAACGTCATCGGGACAGGTGAAAGTTGAGCAGGTGATCAGAAGAACAACGAAGAGAATAGCTGACAGGGTACAGAGAACAGTTCAAATCCTGTTGCCTCGATACCTTGAAGCTATCATGACCAATATGATTTGGGATAATGCCACAAACGAATTGCTATATTACCGTTTGCCAAACATAACATATGGGCTGCGCAAGATAATTGGCGACATTAATCAGCCATTATACAAATGGGAACTCCCACTTGGAGTACATTTATGAAATACCACGTCCAGATCGGCAAAACAATGAAGTCACAATTGCTGTCTATTGATGAAATAAAACAAAAACTTCAAACTGGGGAAGTGTCGTTAGACTCAAAATGTATGGGCGAGCAAGGCGGGTGGCATGAAGTCAAGGATATATTGGCGGTAGAAGAACAGAAGCCACAAGAAAATACCCAAGTCACGAATAAGCACACAGCACGCAATATCTTTTTAGGAATACTTTCGACTATATGCTTGGTAAATTTCATTGAGGAACCAAGACCAAGCAACCAAATTAAGTTAATCATAGTTGCCATCGCCTGTGTTACTACTGGCTGCATTCTCCTATACACGCTTGCTAAACGCACGAAGACACAAGCTGCAACTTCGTTAGCTGCATCTCCAACTGATCTCTTGAAATACGGAACTGTTTGGCAACGAACTTTCGGGGCACTGATAGATGATTTACTGCTCCTGCCGTTGGGATTGTTAATCCTTTGGCTGAATCATTTATCGAAGACAACCGCACTGATTGATATGGTGCCGATGGTCGCCATCTCGTTGGGCTATAACATTTATTGCAGTGGACGTTTTGGACAGACGGTAGGCATGTGGTTGGAAGGCATTCGAATCGTGAAGGTTGATGGCCGTGCCATTGGTTGGCGCGAAGCATGGTTGAGAAGTTCGATAAGAATTATTTTTGTTGTTCCCGACACAATTGCAGGCTTCATTGCTTTACTCAGCATACCTGATACAGCCTACTATGGCGTTGATTGGTGGCAACAGACCTTAAATTTAGTTAAATATTATCCATGGTGGTATTTGATCTTACATAGGGCGGGGGGAATTTGGTTTGGATGTGATATTCTGGCCATAGTATTAAACAAGAAACGAAGAGCATTACATGATTTCATTGCCGGTACCATTGTCATTGTATTACCGAAGAAAGAACAAATCGCAAGTGCAGCAAATACTAGTGAAACGAAACCACCGAAATAGCCTGGCGGTCGCACGATTCAAGACAATGAGCCGAATAGAGCAGAGGATCAGGAGACCGAATCAGCGATTTGATGCTTATCTAATCCATTCCAGGTTTGTTCCGATTAGCAATTCGGTCATCCGAGCATGATGGGTATTCTTCATTGCAATGGGCACTACTTTGAAACTGTGCTCTCTCGCCAAGGATCGAACACTGGGGTCATCGTCATAGGTTAATAGGACATCTCCGGAAACACGGCTCGCTACTGTAAATAATTTTTTGTGATCTAAATGATGATGCACGTATAGTCGTGATCCGGCGCGTTTGCCGACTTCTCCCGCTGTGTAGGGTGGATCAATAAAGAATACGGCTTGTTTTTTATGACGGTGTGATTGGATAATATCGATTCCATCACCGTGTATAAAAGTGAATCTGTCCCTTATTTTAGAAATGTCTCTAATTCGTTTCGCTAAGGTCTCTGGATACCAGCGGGAGCGAATTCCTTTGCCATTTTCTCCGGTCTTAATCAGAGCAGACCCTGGCGCTAGAATCCCACCATGATAAGTCCTATTTTTTAGGATAGCGCTGAATGCTTGTTCGCGAATCTCACCATTTTCCTTGGATAGTTGGCTCCGCACATTTTCAATGGTTAATTTGAATGAAAGAATTCGATCAGCAAGCCAAGCCGCATCTGAACTTAACAACGTTTTCCATACGGCCGCAATTTGGGCGTCTAATTCAACGAGAATAACATGTTCGACTAATTCCTCGAATGCAGCTGTGAGGCCGACAATAGCACCACCCGCAAATGGTTCGATCAAAAGAGAAGGGGGGCGCTCAAAACTCTTGAGCCATTGGCGAATCCGGGGAACAAGCCATGTTTTTCCGCCAGGATAGCGAAAGGGGCTGCGATGAGGAACAGACGCCACATTCACCACATGTTCCGTTGGCGGCAGCCCGAACATCGTGAGTTGCATATTAGAGAGTCGCAATGATTGTCTCCGTATCTGGTGGATTCAGTTTTTCGTCCACTTTTGACTGAAGCATCCCCAAAAACTCCTTAATGTCTCCAGGATCGGACCGGGTAATTTTGTTTAAGCTTTCGTGAAACTTCGTATATATGGTTTTGTGCCGCGTGAAAGTATAAACGTCCTTGGATTTATCTTTTTTGAGATCATAGATAAACCATGCAATATCAGCGACTGATGGATCGACTTCCTCAAGACTTGGAAGTGTTTGGAAAAAGCCGCGATTAAGTGCTACGGCGGTTTTTTTCTTCCACTCTTTGAGAATTCCGCCCTTAAAAATTAGCTGAGGCGCAAGTCGCTTGCGAGACGATGAAAGATAGTCGGGGTTGGGATAATTTGGTCGACTGCTCCAATCCATTTTGCCGCGACCCTTTGGATTTTCCATGAAATATTCAAACGGGTTGCGAACATTGCCAGAAATGTAAACCGCCTGAACCTCAAGTGCTCCAAAATCAGTTATCTTGCCGCGTTCGTTGTAAGAACAAAGAACTATGTCAATATTTCCAGCAGATTTATTATGAGCGTCCTTTAGGCGGACTTCTGTAAGCGTAGTCCACTTAGTTCCCTTTGGGAAGAAAAACCCCGCGGCATCTTCTGCAATGATCCATTGTTCACGGAATCGAATCGGGCAGGTTATTACAATGTCGTTACCATCGAATATGCTGCATACGCCTAGCGGGTTGTTCGCCTTATCCTTTGTGCAATTCGGAACCTTGTTATTGAAAGGACAAAGCCTATTTTTTCGATAGCGTGCCGCCTCATCCGTATTATTGGTGATGGGGAAACCAAACACTTCAGCGAGAGGTTGTTTGGCCATTCGAGCGTTCTTTCGAAATGAAAATTTTATCGTAGTTCAAACATTTTAAGCGATCATGCATTATCAATGCATGAACCTCTGTAATTGAACAGGGTATATCTTTCGTAGCGGCATATCAAGCACAATTCCCACGATGTACCTTATGGATGTTCGCAAAATTGTGAACGCGCAGTAGCGGCACTTGGGGTGCCGAGACGGGAGTCGGGAGTGTTGGCCCCGGGTTTCCACCACGGGGCTGTATTCCGGCAGGATAAACCTGCCGGCTCTCAATGCGATGGCACGCCCTTCGACGGGCTCAGGACGGAAGCGGAGCGTGCCTGCTACATTATTATAATTCCGCGAATTGCATCAGTTCGACTTTGGCCTGATGCGTGGGGAGCGCGATTTTGGCGTAATCGGTGAGACCCGCCTGGGCCATCAGTTGGCGCGCCTCGGCGGCCGAATAGGTATCGTGAAGATCCATTAATCGCCAGAAAACCCTGCCCAGCGGACGCGACCGTTCCAGAGGCGCAATCGCTTGCTGGAAAACCTGGATGCGTCCTTCGAAGTTTTCAAACACGCCTTCCTTTTCCGCCCACGTGCACACCGGCAAGGCAACGGACGCTTTCTGCACCAGTTCGCCATTATGCGCGCTTAAAACTATAAGAGTCGGCACACTGCCCAACGCCGCGACGAGCTGAGATTCGTTATGCGCAATGGGATCGACGGCAACGACGACCGCTTTAACCTGCCCGGATTGAACTTTTTGCCCCAAATCCTCAATGGACGCGGTGTTGCCGCCGAAATAGGAAATGACTTTTTGGGCGCCTTTGCGGTTCGGTGCTTTTTCCGCCCGGATGGTATAGTTCACCACGCCAGTGGTGGGATTCTTAAACACCTGATCCTGGCCTTCAACCTTAGGCGGATTGGTCATTAACCAGGCCTGCGGATCGATTTCGCGAATCCACTTTGCGGCCAAAAACATTTCTTCGGTGCCGTCAAACGGACTGAGCACCAAGGCCGTCGAACCAGGGCCTCCGGCGGCGACGATTTCTTTAAACGTCCTGACGATCTGTTCGAGCGTTTTGGACCATCTTTGTTCACCTTGGGCGCCGCGCACGCTGATGGTCGCAAGCCGGTTCTCATGAACGAATTTGAATCCATAACGGATGTCGTCGGAAATCCACCATTTGTTGACCTGCTGATTAAAACGGGGCCTGATGCGATAAATTCGCCCCTCGTTGTGGTCGACGAAAATATTTTCCCCGCCGCTGGTAAACGGTGATATGCTCGGCGTACTTTTAAGAAACCATACGCGCTGGGTAAATAAGAAATCCTTGTCCAACAGAGCGCCGACCGGGCATATGTCGATTACATTGCCGGAAAGCGGATTGTCCAGCGATTTTCCCTGAAATACGTCGATCTGCTCCCGGTGCCCGCGTCCAAATACGGCCAGCTCGCCGGTGCCGGAAATTTCCCGCGTAAAGCGCACACAGCGCGTGCACATGATGCAACGATCGGAGTAAAGCACGACGTGTTTACCGATGTCTTTTTTGGGTTTTTTGTCTTTGTCTTCTTCGAAACGGCTTTCGGCTCGGCCATATTTATAGCTGTAATCCTGCAAATAGCATTCGCCGGCCTGATCGCAAACCGGGCAATCCAGCGGATGGTTGATCAAGAGATATTCCATCACCGCTTTCTGGTTGGCGACAGACTTAGGCGAAGTGCTGTAAACCTTGATGCCATCGGCGGCGAGCGTCTGACAACTTGGCACCAACTTGGGAACCCTGACAAGTTTTCCGGGATCCTTGGGATCGGGTTGTTCCATTTCCACCAGGCAGATGCGGCAACTGGCCACAATGGAAAGACCCGGATGATAGCAATACGACGGCAACTCTACGCCCGCATCCTGACAGGCCTGAAGAATCATCTTGCGGCCTTCCCAGGAAACCTTCTTACCATCTACTTCCATCGTGGGCATGATTTACTCCGATGATTCTCAAACGCCGGCGGCAGACGAAAGCAATACCCCGCGTACCTGGCCGGATTTGAGCCGCGACTTAAAATCCTCCGGGAATTTCTGCAGGAACGTCTTGACCGCCCAATTGGCGCCGTCGGCCAGGCCGCAAATCGTGGTGCCGGGTCCAATGCCCATGCTCAGGGCCACTTCCATTAACAGATCAAAATCCTTTGGTTTACCAAAGCCGGCGATAATACGGCTGAGCATTTTATGCAGCCAGGCGGTTCCCTCACGGCAAGGCGTGCACTGTCCGCAGCTTTCGTGCGCAAAGAACCGCACAATGTTCCGCAGCATCACTACCAGGTCGGTCTGGTCATTCATGACGATTACGCCGGCGGTGCCCAGTCCCAGGACGTTGTATTTGCGGCCGATGTCAAAATCCAGTTCCGCGTCATATTGATCGGTTCCCAATATCCCCATCGAAACGCCGCCGGGTATGGCCGCTTTATATTTGCCCTTCACGCCGCCGCAATATTTTTCAATCAATGTGGACATCTTGATGCCCAGCTCATCTTCATAAACGCCGGGCTTATTAACGTGGCCGCTGGCGCCATAGAGTTTGGGACCCGCTGAACCGGGCGTCCCCATGGATTTAAACCAGGCAGCGCCATTTATAATGATCGACGGCAGACAGGCGAGCGTTTCGACGTTGTTGATGATCGTTGGTTTGGCAAATGCCCCCGCCACCGCCGGAAACGGCGGCTTGATGCGCGGCCAGCCGCGTTTACCTTCCAGCGATTCAAGCAAACCGGTTTCTTCACCGCAGATATATGCACCAGCGCCGCGATGTAGATAGCAATGATGAACGATGTCGGTTCCGGGATGCGGCTTGCCGAAAATGCCGTTGGCGTAAGCTTCCTGGATTGCTTCCTCGAGAATTTTGGCCTGATAGTGATACTCGCCGCGAATGTAGATATAGCTGATCGCGATCCGATTAGCGTAAGCCGCGATGGCGATGCCCTCGAGTAGAATATGCGGATCGTAATCACAGAGGTAACGGTCTTTGAACGTGCCCGGTTCGGATTCGTCGTAATTCACCGCAAGGTAGCGCGGATGCAAATCCTTGGGTAAAAACGTCCACTTGGTGCCGCAGGGAAAACCCGCACCTCCGCGACCGCGCAGGCCCGAGTCGATCACCAGCTTGATAATGTCTTCCGGGGGCATGGCCATGGCTTTGCGAAGG
>DATJSN010000041.1:0-23145 GCA_035504095.1 Phycisphaerae bacterium
AGTGAAGCAGCAACCGCCCGCCTGATTCGTGTGGCTTCAAATCCATTGGTGGATGTGATAGGGCACCCGACTGGGCGGCTGGTCGCCGTACGCCGGGGTCTGGAGCCGGACATGCAGCGCGTCATTTTCGCCGCGGCACGCGGAGGTGTAGCACTGGAAATTAACGCCCACGACTTGCGCTTGGATTTGCGCGATGTGCATGTACGCATGGCGGTTGAAGCAGGCGTACCTTTGTGCATAGATACTGATGCGCATGGTGCTGCGGATATGGACAATCTTATTTATGGCGTGATTACCGCCCGGCGCGGCTGGGCGAGGGCGCAAAATGTGCTCAACACCTGGCCGCTGGAGAAGGTATTGAAGTGGCAAAAAGAACGGCGAAAAAATTAGATTTTTGCCACAGAGACGGCGGCTATACCGAGTCTGGAGACGGGAGACGGGAGTGGGGAGTTTTTACCACAACAATCCGCAGATGGCGCGGCTCGACTGAGCTCGCCGAAGTCAGATTAACACAGATTATATCACCCCAACGACGGCTGCATTTCGTTCCTCAATGTCCTAACTACGTAGTCGGGTTTTTTGCTCCAATTTTGGGCCTCCGAGCCGTTACAACGTTACAAAGGCTTGTTTTATAGAGTATTTCGCACTTTTTGATCCGTAACATGATTAGTGCTTGTTGCGCCTTTAAGAGTGGAGGAAACATCACTATTTTCAGGGGTTGTTACGCTGTAACGGTTAGATTTTTCATGTTTTAGTCCCAAAAGGGTGACAATTAGTCATCTGGGCAGAGCGTGGACGGACGGATTCCGTAGAATCAGACATTTTGTCACTGCTCTTATTCACTTGTCAAAGAACCGGCCTTAAAAGGCTCTGATACTGAATAGGCAAACCATTTGCATAAAGGGGGTAGGGGATAGAGACGAGTCGAGTGTAGGGAGACGGGGACGGCACTTGGGGTGCCGAGTCGGGAGACGGGAGTCGGGAGTGGCGGCACTATTGTGCTTAGACGGGAATTGTGAGACGGGACTTTTTACCACAACGACACAACGAATCCGCAGATTACGCAAATTAACGCAGAGATAGCAGAGGACGCGTATCATAGTCACACTTAAATGCCTTTCGATAGGAGGCGCATCGATGGGTACGCGCAATGGCCCAATGAAAGCCGATTTTCCCACCGGGACGATTGTGCGGATTGCAACGGTTGAAATACTATCGCAATTCATGAGGCCACAGTGGAAGTTTCATCATCCTATTGAGGAATTTCAATTAGGATTCGCAGGCAGAGAGGCAAAAGTTCGTAGCGTGGGTTACTATCATGGGGGAGATGAACTCTATTGGCTTGATGGCATACTAGGTATTTGGCACGAAAAATGCCTAGAACCTGTTTAACTACCACCCTTTACTCAAGTATATACTTCCGTAGATGTATGCCGCAATTTATATACTCAAAATCCCCACCAGACGCCGGGGACATAAGAGCGTGCGGCGGTGACTTTGCCGTTATCAAGATCGAGCAGTATGGGCAAAAATGGCGGACGCCAGCGGCGGGATCCATCGAGCCTTAGCTGGAGCATTTCCGGAGCGGCTATTCCCTGCGGTAAATTCCCAAAAGGAGGAATTTGAATGATCGCGACATGATGCCGCGGATCGGATTTTAAATGAGTCGCCACTGCTGCAAGCGCCTGCCGGCAATCTGAACAATCATGATAATAGATCACCAGGAGCCAATGGCCCGTTTCCAGAACACTTCCGCCGGGGATGTACGGCAAAAGAGGAAGTTTTTGCCCCTGCCAGTTAAACGGCTGGAAATAGACGCTGCCAAAGCCGCCGGCAATTTGTCCGTTCGGCTCAAGCTGAGCGGGTCGAAAAGATAACGCCGCCAATGCGCCCCCTGCCGCTATAATCAGCGCGATCACAGCGGCGATGGTAAGCAACTTAAATCGAAGCGGCGATATCTGACGGCTCAGATGAGGATCTGTTGGATTCTGAAGATTGCATTTATTCATAAATCAGAGCCCGGCTGTTGTTATTTAACCGACGATAATTCGGATTTAGCGGACGAATCCTTCTGGGAATTAAAAATACTTTTTAGCAGAGATTCCGTGCGCAGCTTTCTCTCGACGAGAGTGCTGATGTAGGCGAAGAGCAATCGGGCCGCATCATAAAGCGCCTGGGGTTTTGCCGGCCGAAGAGCGGGCGTTTGAGCAAGCTCCTTCGGCGATCCTATACGGTCGAGCGCCAGAGTAAGGGCGGGGGTAATCTTGATGGCCGTGCCATCACGCGTACAGCTCTGGCAACTGACACCGCCAAGCGATGGAATAAACACCAATGCCGGGGATGCCGAGACTGGTTTGGAGCATACGCAACAGGCGTCGAGCCGCGGCTGATAGCCGGCCAGACGCAGCGCGGCTTTCAAATAGGCCAAAAGCATGCGCTGCGAATCGGGGCCGGGGAACACTTCCAATGCACAGCGGAGCTGGTCGAAAAGTTCGGGGTGCGGGTCATTTTCTTTGAGCAAAAGCAACGTTACTTCCGCGGTAATCTGCGCGGAGTAAAGCGCTTTAAGCGAACGGCGCAAAGCGGGATGGTGGTCGAACACCTGCCAGGCGGAAAGCGTGCCTAATTGGGAACTGCCGCGCGGTGGAATAAAGACCACCTGACCGCGGGAGAACAGGTCCAGTGGTTCGGGCAATGGCGTACGGCTGCGCACAGGAATTTTCCGAACACCTTTAGCGAGCAGGCTTATCAAACCCGCGGCGCGCACAAAAAGCGTGACCACCTGGCTGGTTTCAGAAAAATCAATGACGCGAAGACAAATCGCTTCGTCTTTGAAATAGTTCGACACAACAGAATTTTACTAAAACCCGGCGCATCTGAAAAATGCGGACTACGCAGAAATCCATAGTCAAAGCTATAATTCTGGGATTCGATATGAGCCAGACACCAGATAAACCCGATGACTACGCCAAACGCCCGCCGGCGTCACTATTTGCCCTGGGTCACGAGACGCTGCCGGAACAGATCCAATTGAACGGCCGGTCATACCGCCTGAGCGAATTATTTAAACACGATTTTTTCGCGGCCACCGGCCTATATGAATTGATCAACGCGGAACCGCAGGGCGCCGAAGATTCAACAAATACAGCAAAAAAACAAGTGGTGTTGAAAGTGCAGCGTACGCACCACTTTTGTGGGTTCCCGATGCGCTGGCTGGGGGCAATGGTCGCGCGGCACGAAATCAAAATTTTTAAGGCACTACAAGGGATTGATGGTATTCCGCAATTCCTGGGTGCGCACTCAAAGACCGGCTACATACATGAATTTGTGCCAGGAAAAGATCTGCGCGGCAAATCGAAGCCGGACGGGGAATTTTTCCGGCGTCTGGAAGAATTGCTCAAAGCAGTGCACAGCAGGCATGTGGCGTACGTGGACGCCAATAAGGGAGAAAATATTTTATTTGGCGACGATCGTCGGCCATACCTGATCGATTTTCAGATCTCATTTATCTGCGGCGGCCCGGATAAGAGCGGCCTTTTAATGCAATGGATTCTCAAAAAATCTCAGGCGGAAGACTGGTATCATTATTACAAGCACAAAACGCGGCTGGCGCCGCGGATATGTACGCCGGAGGATTTTGCGCGGGCGCAAAGGCAAAGCCGGTATATTCGGATGCACAGATTTTTCGCCCAGCCGCTGATCCGCCTGCGCCGACGGTTTTTGCGACGCTACCAAACGCCGGCCAAATCACCGTAACTTGAATACCGCCGCCTGCGAACCGGAAGGACGTTGCGGCGCTTCAAAAACTTTTTCAAAGTCGAACACGTTGTCAAAATCTTCGATGCTGTCTTCGGGCGTTTTGCGCATCTGGCCGCCCTGGATCATGGCGAATACGATGCGGCCGAAGTCGGCGGTGCGCCGAACATTCCAGTGATACAGCACGGCTTTGGCGAGCAATCCATAGCGACGAATGGCAAAATCACGCAGACCGAAGCAAAGTTGTCTGCCACTGACGTGTTGTTCAAGCTCCGAGCGCTTTTCGATATCGGGATAAACTTTCTGTGCGGTAACGGCGAGTCCGGCACGAACAAATTCAAAAGCTTCGACCGGATACAGACCCGTGCGAGCGACAATTTGATTCAATGATGTTTTGGCGACCTTGTCCATAGCTTTCTAACCAACCAAGAGCCTCCAATTATAAACGAATGCGGCAAGACATTCACCTGTTTGATGGAGCAGAAGGCCGGGGCGTGTCCGGAACATACACATATAACAAGCCAACTTTTTGCCAAAGCTTGTACTTTGTTCCCGTATCCTGGTGACGAAGCCATTGAACTTTTTCAGGGGATATGACCACATCGGGATCCAGTTCGGAAAGCACCGGAACCTCAACGTCGGCGTTGAAATAGGTAAAGCGCGGCCGGGGGTGCAGGGCATCCAGAAGCGGCGCCTGAAGTGAATACGCAAAGGGAAGGCTTGCAGGCAAATAAAGGCCGATCAGAAGGCCATCAGGGTGCTGTGGAAGAGTAGAAAGTTCGCCAATCAAATCCTCCACGGACTTTGCCTGCAAACGATTGCCGCCATTGAGTTCATAGATGCGCGACTGAAACTCAACCGCCTGCGAGCCAAAGAGCGTGCGCGGGAAAAGCAGTATCGGCGGCAAAAGCCAGATTGCGGCGCCGACGGCGATAATGGCGCGCAGCAAAGCCGGACGAAACGAGGCGACCGTTAAGGCCGCAAGCGGAACAAGCAACACCGGGATCGGCAAAAGCAGATGCGCCTCCGCCGGGTGCCAGCGTAAGAGCGCAGAGAAAACTAGAAGAATAGCCAACGGCAAAGTCAGCCACCACCAATAAACTTTGGCAAGCGGCTCTTTACGCCTCAACCAGAGCCCCACGGGGATTAAAAGAAACAAAAGCATGTGAAACGGCCAGGTAATGCGGTTTTCGTTGCCGGGAAAATAATGCGCGCCGTCGTAACTGGTGGAACCAACCGGACCGGGGAAAGTTATATGCGGGTCCTGCAAATTCAGGGAAAATAAATGTGCGATGCCGCCAACGACCCAGTCGACGGTTTGATCAATCTGATCAATTGGCCCGGAAAACATTGGCCCGGTATTACGCAAAAGATTGGTAAGAGCTCCCTGGGGTGTGAAGACGGCGTTGACGAATTGGTTATGCGGGTCTGTCGAATTGATGGGTCCCAATGGTGAACCAAATTCCTGAAGGTTCCTAGCAAAGAATGGACCATTGATCAAAAGTACAAAAGCCGCGATCAAAGCCAGCGAGTCGATGTCACGCAGACGGGAACAACGAAACAAGGCAACTACACAAAGCACGGCCAACGGAAGGCCGCATATGTAGCCTATTCCAGCGGTGAGCGCCAATAAGCCAAAGGCTGCAGCGATTAAAACCAGACGCTGCGCGCTGCAGCGGCGAACAATGGCGATGCGCATAAGCCAGAGAGTGAGAATGAGCAACCAGAGACAAAGCAAAAGTTCCGGCTTAAATGCCGTGGCGAAAACAAATGCGGTGGGAATGCTGAGCATGAGCAATGCACCCAGAAGTTGCGCGGCCAAATCCCTCTGAAAAAATTCGACCGTTTCCGCCGCCGCAACAGCCAGCAGAACCAAACATCCAAAAGGAATCAGGTTAAGCGCCCAATCGCTTCCATTTCCCAGGATCATCAAATTCAGGCCCAGGTATTCGGTTAAAGGGGGCATAAAGAGTTGGAATGGGTCGCTGGTGGGAAAATTGGCCAGCGAATGTTGCTGCATCCAAAAAATAATTCTCGGCACATGATAGGCTAGGGCATCGGGGTTGTTTTGAGGGGAAACCAGCGCGGTGACAAACGCCAGAAGCAGGATAATCGCGCAAAGCGCAACAAGCAGCCAGCACAAAAATCTCTGGCCGGCGGGAAATTTAAAACAGAATAATTGTGCGAAAGAAAAGTTTTTTGGCCGGCTGCTTAATTCGGTTATGGCCGCGGGAATCGGCGTAAGCCAGAACATCAAGACCGGCCAGAAGCTCAGAGCACTTAAAGAACCAAGCAGTTCCGTGCCCAAAACCGCCCAGGCACACACGATGACCGCGGTAATCAGAAGTGATTCACGAAATGACGCCGGGCCGCCGGCACGGCGGCAGCGCCAGGAATGCACGGCCAGGGCGCTGAGAATAAACGTGACGAAGGGCAAGAGTGCGAAGAATTTCATGAGATATTTTTCACCACGACGTCACAACGATACGACGATTTTAATTCAGGCCCCGGCAAGAAATGCCGGGGCTTTCCCATGCTCAGGCTGGAGAGCATGAGCTACACTTTATTGAATTTCCTTATTTGCTCTACTGATCACCTGTTCTACTTTCTCCTGTTCTCGGCGCGACAAAGTCGCGCCGTGGTTTGCGGCCGACGGCCAGAAAACTCAGACCCAGGCCTAAATGCAGCGCATCAAACAATCGTGCCATAAAAACCAGGCGATTGAACATGCGTATCTGCCCCGCCTTGATATCGTCACGGCCCAGCAAACGGTTCCAGCGCCAACCCCAGGCGCCGAAACGATTGAATTCTTCAAACGCCTGAAGCTCAAATCCCGTTTTTTCCATCAGGCTTTTGAGTTCCGGCGCCGAATAACGACGCAAATGGCCGATTTTTTTATCCATGGGACTCATCAGCGTTGGATGCGCGGGAACCAGCACGATCATGACGCCGCCCGGCTCCAGTAGATCAAACATGCGCCGCAACACGGTGCCGTCGTCCGTCAAATGTTCGAGTACATTCAGGCAGACGATGGTGTCGAGCTTTTCGTCGCGCAGATTTTCGTAAACGTTCGTATCGCCCAGCCCGGCCTGAAACACGCGGACATTTTCCAGATGGCCGAAGCGCCGCTGCGTCATCTCCACAAAAAAATCGTTCGCGTCGACGCAAACCAGCCGTGGACATTCAAGGAGCATTTCGGTGAAATTGCCGACGCCGCAATCGGTTTCCAGCACGCGCGATCCAATGAAACGGCTGAAATGACTGAACATCCAGCGATTGATGCGGCGTGAACGACGGAGAATTTGCAGCAGGTAATACTCGTCGTCGCTGGTAAATCGTTTATCGACGAAATTGCACTCGAGGAGTGTTCCGAACGCTTCAAAAGCGTCTTTAAGGCCGATTTTTTTTCCTTCCGCAACCGTGCGTCCGTGGTAACTGATCGGCACCTCGTATATGCGGATGTTCCACTGGCCCAGGCGCGAGACAAGCTCCGGCTCAATGCCGAAACGGTCGGCCTTGAGCGGGATGCGCCGAAGAATATCCGCACGAACTGCTTTGTAGCCGGTTTCCATGTCGCTGAGATTCAGATCCAGAAACATATTCGTCGCGGTAGTGAGGATGCGATTGGCGATAGAATGCCAGAAAAGCAGAACGCGCCGCTGGCCGGCGAATGCGAAGCGCGAACCGAAAACAGCATCGGCCTTGCCTTCTAAGATAGGCGCCAGCAACGCGGGATAATCGCGTGGATCATATTCCAGGTCGGCGTCCTGAATCAGCGCCACGTCGCCGGTCATATTGGCGATGGCCGTGCGTATGGCCGCGGCTTTGCCGCGATTGCCGGCATGCTTGAATATTTTTATGCGCGGATCGGCTCTGGCAAGCTGCTGGAGAATTTCCCATGTTTGGTCACGGCTGGCGTCATCGACGCATACCAGTTCTATGGGCAATGGCGTGGGATTGTTGAGTACGCGGCTAATGATGGTGCGCAGTGTGCGCGATTCGTTGTAAATCGGCATCAACACGCTCAAAAGCCGGTATTTTTCCGCCATGAAAGCTCCGGAAATCACAACCAGCGGAATCGATTCTAATGCCACTCAGGTTGTCGTTACCTTGATGATTTTGGGTTTAGTCACCGGCGAGCCGGCGCGGGGGTCGCTCAACTTGACGGCGGCAATTTTATCCACGACCTCAATGCCGGTAATAACCATGCCGAACGCGGTGTACTGGCCGTCCAGATGTGGGGAGTCGGCGTGCATGATGAAAAACTGCGAGCCGGCGGAATCGGGATGGCTGGACCGCGCCATGCTGATGACGCCGCGAACGTGCTTGCGCGGGTTAAATTCAGCCTTGATCTGATAACCCGGGCCGCCCATGCCGGTGCCCTGCGGGCAGCCGCCCTGGATCATGAAGCCGGGGATGATGCGATGAAAGCTCAGACCGTCGTAAAAGCCCTTGCTAATGAGGGTTAAAAAATTCTCCACGGTTTTGGGCGCTACATCCGGCCATAATTCAATTTCGATGATTCCATGTTCGGTTTGCATGGTTACACGGGGGGATTTCTCTGATTTGGTTTGGGTCATGGTGAATACTCCTTATTTTTCCTGACAACGAGCCCTTCAGGCTCATATAAGAAAACGTCATTATAAGTTATTCCTTTTTCGACGGTCGAAAAATGCGGAACAATTTTTTAATCGGATCATAATATTCATCCACCACGCGCTCTTTGAGCGGGATGATGGCGTTATCGGTGATGTGAATGCTTTCCGGACACACCTTGGTGCAACATTTGGTGATGTTGCAGTAACCGACGCCCTGGGACTCTTTAAGCTCGGGCAGGCGATTCTCGGTGTCCAGCGGGTGCATTTCCAGAGCCGCGGTGTAAACAAAGAAGCGCGGGCCGATGAACCGCTGGTGCAGATGATGGTCGCGCAATACGTGACAGACATCCTGGCAGAGAAAACATTCGATGCACTTGCGGAACTCCTGTACGCGGTCAATATCTGACTGGGCCATCTTCCAGGTGCCATCAGGGTTGTCCGGCTTGCGCGGCTTGAAGGGCTTAATCTGTTTTTTGACTCGGAAGTTCCATGAAACGTCGGTGACCAGATCGCGGATCGGGGGAAAGGCACGCATCGGTTCAATGGTCACCGGCCCAGTCAGGTCCAATGTATTCAGGCGCGTCATGCACATGAGTTTGGGCATGCCGTTGATTTCGGCGGAACAGGAACCGCATTTGCCGGCTTTGCAGTTCCAGCGGCAGGCCAGATTGTTGGCCTGGGTAGCCTGAATCTGATGCACGGCGTCGAGAACTACCATGCCTTCGGAGACTTCGGTGGTGTAATCGACGAATTTGCCTTCCGTGCCTTCGGAGCGCCAAATTCTAAAGACGGCCTGAGCCATTATTTGTTCTCCTGAATCACCGCCGAGAGTTCCGCCGGCAATGGTTTAAGCGGCTCGTGGCGCAACTGCATTTGCGAGTCTGAACCGCGGAAGCTAACAACGTTGAATCCGGCGCAGGCATCGCTCTTGGCGGGAAAATCCTCGCGAAAATGCGCGCCGCGGCTTTCACGACGATCCAGCGCGGAGCGCGCTATGGCTTCGGAAACTGTCAGAAGATTTTTGAGATCCAACGCCGTATGCCAGCCCGGATTGTAATCACGATTACCGGCGACGCCCACTTTTTTAGATTGATCCCAGAGCGCGGCGATGCCATCGAGCGCCTGAAGCATTTCTTTTTCATTACGGACGATGCCGACCAGATTCTGCATCAAATCCTGAAGTTCCTGCTGGACTTGAAACGGCCCGACGGCGCCGGCGCCGCGCTGGAACGGCGCCAGAGCTTCCGCGGCGGCGGCATCGACCTGGTCCTTGTTGATTTGTCCGGCCTGATTTTCTTTGGCATAAGCCGCGGCGTATTGGCCGGCGCGCTGGCCGAAAACGAGAAGATCGGAAAGCGAATTGCCGCCCAAACGGTTGGCGCCGTTAATGCCCGCGGCGCATTCGCCAGCGGCGAATAAACCCGGCACGGTGGACATCTGAGTATCCGCATCAACGCGAATGCCGCCCATGATGTAATGCGTGGTGGGACCGATTTCCATGGGCTCGACCGTTATGTCGATATCGGCAAGCTGCTTGAATTGATGGTACATACTGGGAAGTCTTTTCTTGATATATTCCGGAGCGTTGGGGATTTTTGCTTTAACCCAGGAGATGTCCAGAAATACGCCGCCATGCGGACTGCCGCGCCCCGCCTTGATTTCGCGAATAATGCAGCGGGCCACGTGATCGCGGGTGAGAAGTTCGGGCGGACGCCGGGCGGTTTTATCTCCCTGCGTGTAGCGCCAGCCTTCATCTTCACTGTCGGCGGTCTGGCTGCGATAATTTTCGGGGATGTCGTCGAACATAAAGCGCCGGCCGTCTTTGTTTCGTAAGACGCCGCCATCGCCGCGGACGCCTTCGGTAACCAGGATGCCGCGTACACTGGGCGGCCAGACCATGCCTGTGGGATGGAACTGGACAAATTCCATGTCAACCAGTTCAGCGCCGGCGTGATAAGCCAGCGCGTGTCCGTCGCCGGTACATTCCCAACTGTTGCTGGTGATTTTGTAAGCGCGGCCGATGCCGCCGGTGGCCAGGACGACGGCTTTGGCCTGAAAAATTTTGAACTGGCCATGTTCGCGTTCATAGGCCAGGACGCCGACGACGCGTGGACCATCTTTAAGCAGCGTTACAACCGTACATTCCATGTGAACGTCCATGCCCTGATGGACGCCATGATCCTGCAGGGTGCGGATGAGTTCCAAACCGGTGCGATCGCCGACGTGGGCGAGTCGCGGATAGCGATGGCCGCCGAAGTTGCGCTGCAGAATTCGGCCATCGGGCGTGCGATCAAAAACCGCGCCCCACGCTTCGAGTTCACGGACGCGAGCCGGAGCTTCTTTGGCGTGGAGTTCGGCCATGCGCCAATTGTTGATGTATTGGCCGCCGCGCATGGTGTCGGAGAAATGGACTTCCCAGTTGTCACGCTGATCGACGTTGCCCAGGGCGGCGGCGATTCCCCCTTCGGCCATGACGGTGTGGGCTTTGCCGAGCAGGGATTTACAGATAAGCCCCACGGAAGCGCCTGCGGCGGAAGCTTCGATGGCGGCGCGGAGGCCGGCCCCGCCTGCGCCAATGATTAAAACGTCATACTGATGAACCGGATAATCGGGCATTAAGAATCTGTCCCAAAATATATCGAGGCCGCGACGTCGGCTGCCCGGCCCCGAGCCAAGGAGCTTCGACGAAGCAAGTATTAAAGAATTCTCAAGTCGTGCCAGATGCCCATGCTGCAAAGACGAATGTACAGATCGGCGAAGCCTACGACAAAGAGACTGCACCAGGCCCAGAGCATATGTTTTTTATTCAGACAGCTTATGCAACGATAAGCGTTATGGCAGAGCGGTGCGGTGGAAATTTCATCGCGTGAACCGCCGAAGAGATTACGCAACGAGTGGCAGCCGAATGTGTAACCCGCCAGAAGAAAAACGTTTGCTGCCAGAATCACGGTTCCAAGCCCGATGCCGAATGAAGTTTTGCCGGTAGCGGGATTAACAAACCACAAAGCTCGCCAAACATCGGAGGAGAGGAAAACCAGAAACAGGATTGCAAGGTAAACGAAATAACGGTGGACGTTTTGCAAAATCAATGGAAAGGAATGTTCACCCCAATAGCTTTTGCGCGGTTCGCCAACCGCACAGGAAAGCGGATCGGCCCAGAAGGCTTTGTAATAGGCGCCGCGGTAGTAATAGCAGGTGAGGCGAAAACCCGCAGGCGCCCAAAGAACCAGAAACGCCGGCGACCAGGGCATCCACATCGGCCACCAGGCGGGTTTAGGACCAAACCAGCTATGCCGGGGATCGCCAAAAAGCTCGGGAGAATAAAACGGGGATAAATAAGGGCCGAACCGGTAATGGGCTCCCTGAAACGCAGCCCACGTGGAATAAACGACAAACGCACCCAAGCCGATAAAAGTAAGCAAGGGCACAACCCACCAGTTATCTTTCCGGGCGGTTTGCCCAAAGGAACGGGGTGGCATTAATTGGCCTATATTGTTCTGGTTTGCGGCATGTTGCGGCAACGGCGTGGAGACATTGGACATGATAACTATACATTCCTTTCCGCAGGGCGGGGATAACTACTAAATAATAGACAAGGGAAAGCTTATAGAGAACGATTGATATAGGCAACAGGCTGAGAATCTATCTCAAGATATATCGAGGCCGCGATGTAAGTGATAGAGAAAGGGGTTTAGATGAATAGGTGACAGGAAATAGAAAAAAGGAAAACGCGAGATTATTTTTGTTTATGAAAGTTCGATTTTCGAGGTTATGATTGAATCAAGGACGCCGGCGGCAAAAATGGCCCGCACGAAGTTTTCTCTTGACCCAACCGCGAGGTCAGGCGATATTCTCGCCGTGTTGGCAGCGCTTTAGTTACACCAACGCGGCATCCGGGGTTAATCCAGCAAAAACTCCGCGATGAAGACCCAGTTACGGAGGTATTTTTATGGCAACGATCAAGCCCTCCCGCAGCACCCCACCTTATGGGCTTATTGTGTGCATTTTCCTTCTGGTCGTAAGCATTATTGTCTCTGTATTTCTGGGGATACAGCTTGGTAAAGCACAGCAAACCGCATCCAACGCCACGGATCAACTGAATTTGTTTGTCTCTCCGGGCGAACAGGAGAGCCAGGCGGTGCAGAATCTTTATCACTCGGCCACGACCGACAACACCGTCTTTAGCCAGCTTAATGAAGAGATTCGCAACCTTAAGTTCACCATCAACGGCAGATCGGCTAATTCACTTTCGGTCAACGCGCTGGTCGGCCCCGGCGGAATCGTGAGTCAAACCCTCAGGCAATCCGGAATATCCAACAACCCACAACTGGCCAGACGCCCGCTTCTGGAACTTGTCAGTGTACTTGCGACCCAAACGCAACAGACGGCGGCGCAGTTGCAGGCGATTCAGGGACAACTCGCGGGTAACCAGCAGGATTTCGACAGCGCTAAAACCTCCTTCACAGACGATCTAAATGCCATCAATTCCAAACTCGACGACGCCCAGCAGCGCATCACCGACCTGACAAATCAACTCAATCAGGCCAATAGCGACGAAGCCACACAACTTGCTTCCGTGGAACAAAAAAGAAGCGACGATCAGACAAAATACGTATCGGAACTGCAGTTGCAATTGGTGCAAATCCAGCAGCTTCAACAGGAACTCAGCAACAATAAGGACCTGATCGACCAACTGCGCGACGAGCTTGGCCAGTATCGTTCGCCTCAGGAGGGAGCAAACGCCATACTTTCCCAGGCTGACGGCAAGGTCATTGGTGTTTCGCTGGTGGATGGAAATGTATACATCAATTTAGGCGCGGCGGATCATGTAACTGTGGGGCTTACCTTCGCGGTTTACAATCCGGACCTGGGCGTGGGCAGCGGGGAAGAGGCCGGTGGTAAGGGCTCGATTATCATCACGAACGTTGCCGAGCATGCGTCGGTAGCCAAAATAACGAATTTGGCCACCGACGAGGAAATTTATCCCGGCGATCTGATCGCCAATCCCGTTTATCATCGAGATCTGACGAGAAAATATCATTTTGTCGTCTACGGCGATTTTGATATGAACGGCAACGGCATACCAACCGCTCACGGGCGTAACCAGGTTATCCGAATGATCGAAGATTGGGGAGGCGTCGTTGATGATAAACTCACGAGCCAGACGGACTTTTTAGTTCTGGGAGCGCCGCCGGGTTCGCCGGAAATTCAGACCAATGGGGCCGCGACGCCGCAAACCACCGCCATAGACCAGATGCAGGCTCAGAACCAACAGGAATATGCGAATCTTGAGCAAGAGGCCGGGCTGCTTTCCGTGCCGATCCTGAATGCGAATCGTTTCCTGGCGATGATTGGTTATTACGCCAGCCCGTTGACTACGCAATAGCGTGACACGCTGGTCCGGCTTATTCTGAATCAACAAACCCCGGCAATGAATGCCAGGGGTTATTATGAGCCTCTAACAAAATGAGATAGGGCCGCGACGCCGGGCATTTTGGTCTTAGGAGTCTTTCCGAGTAACCCATGGACTGCGACGGTATGATTTTCGACCTCCATCAAGAAGCGACGATGAGGAAGTATCTGGCAAGGACGATACACCGAGGCGTCGCGCCGCCGAGGGAGGCCCAAAGGCATACCGCCCGGAGGGTGGGCCTTAAATACCCCGCCTGCTTTGTTCTCGGATCTCGACGACTCATCTTCATCAGAGTCGCCTCGATCCTCCGCCGCGCATTCGGGGCATTTAAGGCCCATCGCAGTGTCATCGGTTACTCGGAGAGACTCCTGAACAAGGAGCTTCGACGATGCAAGTATTAAAATACAATACAGCGAGGAGAAGCGACGCCGTATGGGGCCAAAAGGCACCGCGTCCCGAAGGGTTGGGCCGCCAATAGCCCATCTGCGGCGTTGTCGGCCCTCGTTGTATCATCTTTCAGATACGGCTTCGGGCCTCCGCCTTGCATTCAGGGCCTGTCTGACGAATCCTAGGGAGCCGCGTTTGGCTCCCAAGCGGTCAGATGCAAGGAAGAGCGACGAGCATATATTTGAAGGATAATCTGGCGAGGAGCGATGACGCCGCAGATGGCCGCTTGGGGGCCAAACCCTTCGGGACGAGGCTGCCTGACCCCGAATCCTGCGTCGCTCCTACTCGGCGTATCGTTTGGTGCTTGATACGCCTCGGCGTCGCTCCTTGGCTCGTGGCCAGGCAGCCGACGTCGCGGCCCCGATGATTCGTCAGGCAGGCCCTAAGCCATTTGCGGCCCAACGCGGCTCCTAACTTATTTTGTTAGAGGCTCAAAGAACCTCTAAGAATCGAAGCACGAAACTGTGCCGCTGATCTGCGTCTAACTTTCCTGCTTTTAAAATATGAAAAATGACAGAATAAACGCCGCCTTTACGCAGGCCCGCAATGCCAACCGGGCGGTGTTTTGTCCATTTATCACGGCGGGCTATCCGCGCCTTGAATTGCTTAAGCCGTTGATGCAGACTTTGAAAAACGCCGGCGCGGGGTGTCTGGAGTTGGGCATTCCGTTTTCCGATCCAATCGCCGACGGCCCGACCATTCAGGAAAGCTATCGCGTGGCGCTGCAGAGCGGCGTAACCGTGGATCGGATTTTATCCACCGTAGCTGAAGCCCGCCGCGAAGGTTTTGACCTGCCAATCATGGCGATGGTGAGTTTCAGCATTATGTTCCGCCATGGCACTCAGGAGTTCGCCAAAGCGTGCGCTGCGTCAGGGATTGACGGACTGATTCTTCCCGACGTACCGCTGGAGGAAGCGCCTCAGATCGTTGAAACCATCGCCAGCGCCGGACTTAAAAGCTCGCTGTTGGTTTCGCCTACTACGCCTGCGGCGCGGCGGACTCAGATCGCCAGGCTCTGTACCGGATTTATTTATTATCTTTCGGTAACGGGAATTACCGGCGAACGCACGGCGCTTCCGCCGGACCTGGTGGAAAATGTCGGCGCGCTGCGGGCGCTTGCCAAAAAACCGATTTGCGTCGGGTTCGGCATTTCCACGCCTGAACAGGTGCATCAAGTGTCGCAAATTGCGGACGGTATTATTGTGGGCAGCGTCATCATTCGCTGCATTACTGAGGCAAGCAAAAATTCTTCTTCCGATCCGGTGCAGGCCGTTGGTGCATTAGCCAAGTCGCTGTGTAATGGTATAGAGCCTCTAACAACATAAGCCGCGAGAAGTAAGAGAGATATCGGCAAAAGTCATCGGTAGCGGGCTTCAATTTCGCAATTAGATAACGGTTTTTCAGCCACGGGAGAGGTGTATCATTCCGGCTATCTAAACGTAATAAAATTAGCAGCGTCCCGACTCAAAGATGGATATGATATAAGTCGTTGGAATAAAGCCTGCGGTATTAAGCGATGGCTAACCGGCCATTGCGAGAGGTGTCTGATATGTCAGGTTGTCGTAGCACCAGCGAACCCTTTGGCCTGATTCAGAATCAGAAAATCCAAAGTGATTCTGAAGTTTCCGGCTCAGTGGATACGGCGCTGGTCATCGCGGCGCGAACCGGTGATACCACAGCGTTCGGCCAGCTTGTGCGGCGTTATGAACGCCAATGTGCGGCCATCGCTTTAAGGTTGCTGGGCAATTCGCACGACTCGGCGGAACTCGTGCAGGATTGCCTGGTGCGGGCGTTTGAAAGCCTCGGCCAGTTGAAAGATGCCAATCGCTTCGCTACGTGGCTGTTCCGCATTGTCACGAACCGAGCGCTGAATTTGAGGCGTTCACGCGGGCGGCGGAAAATGCTTTCGCTGGAGACGACTTGGTCTGATCAGAATGAAACGGGATCCATTGATCCAGGCACTACCGCGGCGTACAGCCCGGAGAAATCGATGGATTCAGCGGAGCTTGGCGTGGCGATCCAGAAAGCCATGCAGCGCCTGCCCGACAGGCAACGAGCCGCAATTGTGCTCTTTACGCTGGAAAAGCTGCCGCAAAAAGAAGTTGCGGAAATTCTGGAATGCTCCGTGGAAGCAGTGAAGTGGTATGTGTTTACGGCGCGGCGCCAACTCAGGCAGGAGCTGGCGGATTATTTCTGAGCATCTTTGCCGTAGACGCAGGAGGCGCCGGCAAGAGGAGTTGAAGGGTTTTTCACCGTGAGCAATCAACAGGACATCGAGTTTTTGATCTGCCAATATGCCGACGGCGCGCTGGAACCTCAGCAAGCCAGGGAAGTTGAAGCGCTGCTGGCCGCGGATCCGCATTACCAACATCTGCTGCAGCAACACCGGGCTCTTAATGAAAGCCTCAACGACTGGGCCAGCCGTATTCCCATGGTGGACTGGAACGCCTTGCATGACCAGCTTTCCGCGCGACTTCGCAAATCACAAGCCCGCCCCGCCTTGCAGCGCAACTGGATGCGCGCCATAGCCGCAGCCGCGGCAATTGCCCTGATCGCGACCGTGTTGATGTTTGGCGAAAGGCAGCGCGACAGCGTATCCACTACCAACGGCGGCAATAACGGCGTGGCGAATGTGAGCGTACAGAGCCCGAGTGACATATCCCCGGTGGCATCTGTAAATCCTGATCGTGATGCGGTAGTAACGGTGCATGAACAGCAGAACGCCGACGATGTCCCGTTTACACTTATTTCCGTTCATCGCGACACGTTTGACGCAACAGCCCGGCAGACAGGCGAATCACAATCGCTCGACGGACAGACCAATGGTTCTGCGTCGGCAATGGCTGATTTTTCCAGTGAAACGATCAATGGCAAGCAGAATGTTCATCCGTAGAGAGCGATCAGTGGTGGTCTTTGAGCGCCATATCTGAACACTGAAAACTGAAAACCGCTGTGCTGCACAGCTACAGCACGTCATCGGCCGGGGCATAGAGGCGCGGATGAGGCTGCATGCGGTTTTGCACGCAACGACCGCACATATAAAAACGCGCAGGAGACGGATATTCGATGCTGTCGGTATCGTCGCCTTCGATCCACAACCGGCAGGGAACATTCTGTGCGCCGCAAAGCGCGCACGCCGTGGGCGAACCGCCGTCCGTAAGCACCAGGAGTTCGCTGAGCCGTGAATATTTTTTAAGTTCGCCGGTTCCGACGGCGGGTCGAATTTCATAAGCGAGACGGCGTTTAAGCAGCCATTCGGCGATGTTTTCAATTTCGTTTTGCCGGCAATAGTGGACCAGCCCAAGCTGAGAGTCGTAAAAAAATCCCAGGTCCTGGAGTTTTTCAAAGATCACCGGGTCCGGCCAGGTTTTGACGATCATCACGTATCGATCGGGCATAAACAATAAATTCTACACTGGGTTGGGCAAACGTCGTTGCACGCCAAAGGATTTATCGCGAGCGCGAGGAGCGATGCGTCGGAAGGATTTTCTTAATATTATGGGCATTAAACGGTTTTTGGCCCCGATCCTGTTTCAGGTAGGCATCGTTTTTGGCCTGCCAGAAATTGATCTGCTCACCTAAAGTCGGTTTTTTTCCCTTCTTCGAATCTTTCATTTTTGCGACCTCCTGCGACATATTAACCTAATGCGCTCTGAGAAAACAATATTCTGATTATACAACGAATTTCACAATTCATGTTGCAGGTTTTCGGATGATGGAGCAGGCGTTATCATGAGAATTGCGAGTATTATCATGAAAACGTCGAACAATTTGATCGATGCGATTCAACGAGACAAGATCGCCAATGCGCGGCGAATGTCTCCGGAACGCAAGTTGCTTGCCGGCCTGGAATTATTTGATTTGAATTGCGCACTGATTCTTGGAGCACTCAAGGCGCAATATCCAGACGCTGATGCCGCCAGACTCAACGAGCTTCTCCAAGAGCGCCTTGCTAAAGCGCGGAAATTGGAATCGGGTCTATGAACGCGCTCGATGTCGCGGCTGCAACCATCGACGTTCTAAACAAAATCCACGCCGATTACATGCTAGTTGGCTCGCTGTCGAGCAATCTTTACGGTATCCCACGCAATACCAATGACGCCGATTTTGTACTGGCCGCACAGACGACGGAAATATTGTTGATTTCCTCAGCACTTGGCGCAGGTTTTCGTCTGGATCCACAACTTTCCTTTGAATCCGTTACTGCAACACAGCGTCGTGTCATTAATCATCCCGAAACAGGTTTTATTCTCGAATTTTTTCAACTTTCTGACGATCCGCACGACTGCTCGCGCTTCAGTCGAAAAAGGCGAATTGAAATGCTAAATCGCTTCGTGTTTGTTCCCACCGTTGAAGACGTACTTGTTACCAAATTGAGATGGTCGAAACTAACGCGGCGCGATAAAGATATCTCGGACGCCAAAAACATCCTGGCCGTACAGGGTGCAGCCAATATCGACATGAACTATGTGCGCCAATGGACAAGCATTCATGGTACTAATGAATTATTGGATCGGCTACTGGCACAAATTAGCAACGCATAAGCTTCGGTCGTTTTTTTATTTTTCACCTCCTGCTGGCTTACTGGCGTTTGGTTGCCAGGAATCATAAAGCTATAGTAATTGGCATGAGTCAGGTAACCTCACAGGCCGTTGAATCCATACGCGCGCAACTGGGCGGGTTGCCCAGTCCGGCGCTGCAGGTCCCGCCGCCGCAAATCGCCAGCGCGCCGGCGCGCATCGATGTACTTGGCGGACTGGCCTGCCAGGCCGGCGGCGCGGTTGCACAAATGGCCCTGCCGCGACGGGCAACGGTGGGACTGGCCTGGCAATCGTCGGGAATACTGAACATCAAATTAAGACAACCCGGCCTGACGCCGGAAAGACAACTACAGATTCCATTCAAGAGCGTGCTGGGCGAAGGGGAATTGCCGTCGCCGGCACAGGTGAGAGCCAATATCGGGCTGCAACAGACGTGGGCGAATCCATTTGCGGCGGTCTTTTACGTTCTGGCGCACGACGGCTGGCTGGCGGCGCTGGATCGCATGCAGGATGCCGGCGGAAATCGCATCAGCGGCGCCACAATCGTAATCGAATCCGGAATATCGGAAGCTTCGGCACAGGCCAACGTAACGGCAAGTACGGCGGCGCTACTTCAGGCTCTCGTGCAAAGTCTGCACTTAGCAATCAATACTCTCGACAAGGCGCTTCTGATTCAGCGGGCACAAAATCTTTTCTCACCGGGAAGCTCACACGTTGTTGACGCGCTGACGGTTTTGAGCGCCCAGGACGGCCCCCCTGCCCACCTGCTGCGTTACGGTACGCAGCCGAACGAACTATTGGGGCAAATTTCGCTGCCGGAAAATCTGCGGATCATGGCTTTGGACACGGGTGTGAAAATTCTACGCCCCAGCCAGACCATGCAGCTTTTGCGCACTACGGGTGCGATGGGGCTGCGAATCGTTGAGACTGTTTATCATGACCTGGGCCAGCAGCATGCGCCGCTGCATGGCTATTTGGGCAATCTTTCGCCTGTGGTTTACCGCCGTTATTTCCGTGGGCTTCTGCCGCGGCGGTTGCGCGGCAGCGATTTTTTACGCAGCTATGGGGCGCTGTCGCCGGCGGAAGGAGAAATTGTTACGGAAAACATTTATCGCGTGCGGGCGGCGGCGGATCATTTGATGTCCGAACTGGAGCACGCGGAAAATTTTCTCCAGGCGATGGAGGAACTTTCCGAACCGCCTCAGGGCGCCTTGACGCGAGCACAGCGGGAACTGATTTTGCGCCGCGCGGGGCGGCTTTTGACCGCGTCACAACACAGCTACCGCCTGCGGCTGGGGCTTTCCTGTCCCGAGGTCGACTGGTTAATTCAGCAATTCATCGCGACCGATCCGAAAGACGGCATCTACGGCGCGCGCATCAGCGAATGCGGCGGCGGCGGAACGGTTGTGCTGCTAATGGACAATACACCCCAGGCCACTGATGCACTTTTGAAGGTCATTTCCGAATACCCGCGACAGACGGGTTATAAGCTCGACGTTCAGGCTGCGGGCGCTAAAGGCAGCGCTGGGGCGCTCTTATGGAATGCTTAAGCCCTTTAGCCACAGCCTGCGACGAGCTCAGTCGAGTCGAGTTCACAGAGAACTCAGAGATTTTTTTATTTTTTTTAGTGGTTATGGATCTCAATTTCCGTTGCTTTGAAGTTGCTTGGCCCGATCAGCCCAATATTGTGCTTTTTGTTGATCCGCAGCCACGCCAAGCCCTTGGCTATACATGTATGACAGACTCTGGCAAGCAAGTGCATCACCCTGTGCTGCGGCTTTTTGAAACCAATTGAACGCCTGGGCGTAATCCTGCGGCGTACCTTGGCCTAGCAAATTGAGAACACCTAGATTGCTTTCCCCTTCAGCCTCACCCTGTTCCGCTGCTTTTTGAAACCAATTAAAGGCCTGGGTATAGTCCTGTTTCGTTCCCAGACCAGAGGTATAGAGCTTACCCAAATTGGTTTCTGCAATCGCATTACCCTGCTCTGCTGCTTTTTGAAACCAATAAAAGGCTTGGGCGTGATTCTGTGGTATTCCCTTGCCCTGTCCATAGAGCGTGCCCAGATTGTTTTCTGCATCTACATCACCTTGTTCTGCGGCTTTCTGAAACCAATTAAAGGCCTGGGTATAGTCCTGTTTCGTTCCTAGACCGGTAGAGTAGAGTTTGCCCAGATTGGTTTCCGCATTTACATCACCTTGTTCAGCGGCTTTCAGATACCAATTGAACGCATCGACATATTGTTTTTTTAAATAATAGTAAGCACTGAGAACTTCCTGGGCGTTGATATTACCGGCATTAGCAGCTGCCTGAACTTGGACCAGCGATTCGCTGTCACCTTTAAGTGCCGCTTGTTCCAGCCAATATTGTGCTTTTTGTTGATCTGCGGTGACGCCCAACCCCTTGCTATACATAATTGAAAGATTATGGCAGGCATTTACATCCCCTTGTGCTGCAGCTTTTTGAAACCACCTGAATGCTTGGGCGTAATCCTGTGGTATACCTTCACCCTGCGCATAGAGAGAACCCAAATTGTATTCCCCGATTGCATAACCTTGCGTTGCAACTTTTTGATACCACTTAAACGCCTGACTATAGTCCTGTTTAGTTCCTTGGCCCTGTTCGTAGAGAACACCCAAATTGTATTGCGCATCTACAACACCTTGCGCGGCAGCTTTCTGAAACCAATGGAATGCATCTGTATATTCGTTTTTTGAATAAAAGTAATGGCCGAGTTCGTCTTGAGCACCGGTATCGCTGGAATTTGCGGCGGCCAGAAGTTGGGTTAGTGCTTGGCTGTCGCCTTTCGATGCAGCCTGCTCGAGTGCATCGTAATCAGGTGCTGTAGAAGTTGCTGCATTCGCTGGCAATGTCCATAGGCTCGGCGCTACTGTAGCGACAAACACACATAAAAATTGGAAACGTTTTATTGGCATATTCAGGTCTCAATTGCTTTTATATCATGCCAAATATACCAATTCACTAATCTGAGAGGCTACTTCGGGATTACTTTTCAACTTTCTTAAAAATCATCAGGTAATTAAAGCCGCGAAGAAAAAAGTTGCCTTCGACGGCGGCGGTATGCCAATTTCCGCGCTTGAGTTTGCGGTTGTGGCGAACTACCGCGATCACGTCAATCGGGTCAAAGAGCCTTTTGAGAATGGAAAATAGTTCAAAGCCGATAGGCACGAATGGGCGGCCTTTTTTAAATGAATCGCTGACGTAAACGGCAATGTAGCGGCGGTTTTTCATCACGCGCCAGGATTCGCGAAAAACCTCATCCATGGCGCGGTAATAGGCGTTGGGCTTGCCCGGCGACTGGGCCTCGCCCGCGTCGAGCTTGCCGATGCAGCGCGGATCGTCGGAATAATCGACGTGCGTGGAGTATGGCGGATCGATAAAAACAAAATCGACGCTGCCCGCGGGCAATGGCAAATTGCGGGCGTCGGCGGCGGCGATATCCGCGCGGCGCGGCGCTATATCAAAGCAGCGCGACGTGCGATTTAGTTCTTTAGCCACATCCAGCGTGGTGCCGCTGCCAGCCATCGGGTCGAGAATCACGTCGCTCTCACGCGTGTAACGCTGGAGCAGATTCCAGATCACCCACGCAGGCGTAGCGCCGATATAGTCTTTATCGCCATGCGGCAGATTGCCGTAGTCCTGAGACGGATATTCCCAGAGCGTAGTGGTCTGCAGACGCAAAGGAGGTTTTACAGGTCGAGATTTCATGTAATCAATTTTAATTAGCCACAGAGAACTCAGAGATAATATTAATACAAACTATTTTATTTATTCTTTATGAATTAACTCAACTCTGGGTCCTCTTTGATCTCTGTGGCAAAATATTCAGCGATAATTGTTGAATTGTATGGGGATTTCGGGAGGCCGGGCTCGCAGTTCGGCGATCACCGCCTGCAGGTCGTCTTTTTTGGCGCCACTGACGCGAAGCGCTTCGCCCTGAATGCTCACGTTTACTTTGAGTTTGAGGTCTTTGATGCGTTGCTGAAGCGCCTTGGCGGTGTCGCGGTCGATGCCGCTTTTGAGTTTGATTTTTTGCCGGACGCTATTGTGCGTGGCGGCCTCAAGTTTCTGGCGGTCCAGGCAGCGCGGGTCGACGGAACGTTTGACCATTTTGGAAATCAGCACCTGGGTCACGGCATCGAGCTGGGTTTCGTCATCCGCGGTAAGCGTGATTTCCTTGAGTTTTTTATCCAATTCGCCGATGCCGGCGGCGGTTCCGCGGAAATCAAAGCGCTGAGCGATTTCCCGTTGGGCCTGAACCACGGCGTTGTCGAGTTCCTGCAGGTTCACTTCGTTGACAATATCAAAAGATGAATCAGAAGGCATAGACGTTAACCTCTATTACCATGCACGGGGCCTGGGACCGGAC
>DATJSN010000042.1:0-12600 GCA_035504095.1 Phycisphaerae bacterium
CTCCTGACCGGCAAGTTCGTGATAAAGAAGGCGCTTAGAAGTCAGCGGGACGCTTCGACAAGACCGGGTTTCACCTCCGGGAAGTCTACCACTGTGTGGGCCACATGATTCACGTAGTTCGTAAATATATTTACCACGACGTTGGCCACGGTTTCGATGATGTCGCCGTCGGTCAGACCCGCGGCTCGCGCTTCATGGAGATCACCATCACTGATTTCCCCACGTTGCACCACAATGTTGCGCGCCAGTTCGAGGATTGCATTGGTCTTGTCTCCTGCGGCTGTGGCGCGACGTGCGTCTGCAATGTCTTTGGGCGTCAGTCCAACTTTATTTCCCAGGAACGTGTGTGCACTCAGGCAGTAACCGCACATGTTGCTTTCGGCGACGGTAAGGGCGATCTGCTCGCGGACCCTGGCATTGAAACTCCCATTTGCCAGCGCGCTATTGAAATTGAGGTAGCCCTCCAGTGCAGCGGGTGCGGCGCCGAAAACTCGGAATAAGTTGGGAACCACACCCAGCTTTGCCTGCACGGCGTCAAATAGCTGTTTGGTTTTTCCTGTTGCTTGCGCCGGGTCGATTTGAACAATACGATTCATGTTCGATCCTTTTCAAAATCAGATTTCACCATGTTGACTGCATTACGCAGTGCAACAATCCATGAACGTGCTTCTGCCAATGCCGGTAATTCCGCGGAAACCATCAGCGGATATACAAAACGCCGCGGAACGTCTTGAACAGGCAGAAGCATGAGCGGGGGACGCGGCGTAAACCGGCCCCCCGCCGGAACTACATTTTGGATGATTAGATCTGGGTGGTTTTGCAACCGCCTTTTCCTTTGCAGGAATTCTTGCCGGCGCAACCGTTATCGCTGCTGGAACATCCGCCCTGACCCTTACAATCGTTTTGACCTTTGCACCCATGGGCGTCCACATTGTGCACGGCAGGCGCCGGCGTGCCGGCGATGGCCATTGAACCGCCGATTGATGGCGTTGCAGCGCGTGTGGTGCCGGCCATCAGGCCGCCGAACGCGGCTGCGGCAAATAGTACCGATGCTGTGGTGACAATCTTGCGCGTGGATTTCATGAGAAACTCCTTAAGTAAACGGGACGGATGATTCACAGTGACAAACACTGACACTGTTTAAATTTTTGGCTTTTTCACGGCCGTATCACACGGTCAACCAAAACACATTAAAGCAAAGCAATCGGCGTGCCTTAACTGCGTACATTCCACAACTCTTTATTTATCAAATGGTTAGATGATATTGAACCGCAAATGAGCTGACTATCATTTCTCGTAGAATGACGATATTTTAATTGCGTATTACGACTTATCGTAGTAATCTCCTGGGATGCAAATGAGCAGCGATAAACCTGAAAACGAATCCAGGCGACCGGATAAGATGAGCGAAAAGCAGCATCAGGAAAATCAGGCGCTTGGCGCGAGCGAAGAACAGTTTCGTGATCTCTTCGACGAGGCGCCGATCGCCTACGTCCAGGAGGAACTTGACACACGCATGATTCAGGCCAACCGCACCGCTATGCGGATCCTGGGTATCAAACCCGAAGAGATTCACGGGACGTTCGGGAAGTCTTTTGTGCCCAAAACCCCCGAAGCACAAAGCCGCTTGCGTGAAGCGCTTAAGCCCATTCATCGAGGGGCCGATTCCAACGGCGCCATACTCGAATTACGCCGCAAGGACGACGGCAAGCCGGTGTGGATTCAGTGGTGGTCCAGGCCGGCCCCCGGCGGGAAATATACACGTACGATGTTTATCGATATTACGGATCGCGTGTTGATGGAGCAGGAGCAAGCCCGGCTTCAGGCGCAGAACGCCTACTTATCCGAAGAAATTCGCAGCGAACACAACTTCGGCAACATCATCGGAGAAAGCCCCGGTCTGCGAAAAGTTATGCAGCAGGTTAAACTCGTGGCGCCCACGAATGTTTCGGTGCTCATCACCGGAGAAAGCGGCACGGGAAAGGAGCTCGTGGCCATTGCCATCCACGACCAAAGCCCGCGAAAAACCCAAGCGCTCATCAAGGTGAATTGCAGCGCCGTACCCGAGAGCCTTTTTGAAAGCGAATTCTTTGGTCATGTTAAAGGGGCGTTCACGGGAGCAAGCAAAGACAAACCTGGTCGTTTCGAGCTCGCTCAAGGCGGTACGCTGTTCCTCGACGAAATCGGTGAAATGCCCCTGGCGATGCAGACCAAGCTCCTGCGCGTTTTACAGGAACAGGAACTGGAGCGCGTCGGCGACACGCGCACGCGAAAGGTCGATGTACGCATTATTGCCGCGAGTAATCGCGACTTGAGGAAGGAAATTGATGCCGGCCGGTTTCGCCAGGATCTCTTTTATCGATTGAGCGTTTTCCCAATCGAGTTTCCTCCATTGCGCGAGCGTCGCGAGGATATCCCGCTGCTCGTCACCCATTTCGCGAAGCAAAGCGCCAAGCAGATGAACCGGCCCGCGCCGCGCATCACGCGCGTCGCGATGAGTCAGCTTATCGCCTACGACTGGCCCGGCAACGTTCGCGAGCTCCAGAACATGGTTGAGCGCGCTGTCATTCTCTCACAAGCCAATCAGCTCCATTTCGACCTTCCCTCGTCGAAAGCCGCCGAACCTTCCATCCCTGGCCGTCAGAAACTTTCGAAACCATCCCTGCTGACGCGCGAAGAATTTAGAACCCTGGAACGCGAGAATATCGTTAGTGCACTCCGGCAGGCGAAAGGCAGGGTCTTCGGCCCGGATGGTGCGGCCGAATTGCTGGGCATGAAACCGACGACGCTTGCGTCGCGCATCAGGGCGTTGCATATCCGCCGAAAGGCCTGGGAAGCAACCGATTGAGTCTCAGCGACAGGCTGGCACAGCATGAATGGTTCGATTCTGGCGCGCCGCGTTGGCGTGCGCGATGCAAACGCGTTTTGATGTTGGACTCCAATTCTCCACAGCCGCACACGAAGTTTCGTATCTGCCAACGAAATATCGTAATTAATGGAACATAGATGAGATTTCCGCTGGAAAATGGTTTGTAAGGAAATTTGCTGTAAGTGATTGTAAAATAATGTAGTTACGCTGATTCAATAAAAACATATAGCCGTATGGTATGCCCATTGCGTTTAATCTTCGGCATGCTCCAGGCAACCACCCTTAAAACCTATGCCCTGGTCAACCTGAAAACAGGAGGTGAACTTCTCGCCTCCTGGGGAGACGAAATCCGCTCTGCCGGCAATCGCACTCAGCAGTCTGGGCCGGTTTGTCTCGATTCTTTGCCAATCACTTGCGCCAATCAGTTGCCCGCAAACGATTCGGCTGATCAGAGAGTCTTTTGTCGCACCGTACGAAAGATTAATCAGCACCGTAAACAGGGGCATCGGTCATGAGCGGTGAAGCTAAAAAGCGCATTTTGATTCTCGGCGGCGGCTTTGGCGGGATTTATGCCGCACGGCGCCTGGATAAGGCGCTCGGTCGAGATCCAAAAATCGAGATCACTTTGGTCAATCGGGATAACTTTTTTCTTTTTACACCCATGCTGCATGAGGTCGCGGCCGGCGATTTGGAGATAACGGATATCGTCAGCCCGATTCGCGAACTGGTGTGCTATGTAAACTTTTTCTGCGGCGAGGCTGAATCCATCGACCTTGACTCCAAACGTGTCACGGTTTCACACGGATACGTGCGGCATTCGCACGAACTGTCCTACGATTATCTGATTATTGCCCTTGGCTCAACGACCAATTTTTTCAAGTTGCCGGGTGTTCAAGAGAATGCGATCACCATGAAATCACTCGGCGACGCAATCCACCTGCGAAACCGGCTGGTTTCTCATCTGGAAGAAGCGAACACGGAATGCGCCGCAAAAGACCGGGAAGGGCTGCTCACCTTCGTCGTGGCCGGCGGCGGGTTTGCCGGAATCGAAACTATTGCCAGCGTCAACGACCTGGTGCGCGACTCTCTCAGGTTTTACAAGCAAATTGACCCCAAAATGGTACGAGTCGTTGTCGTCCACCCCAGCGAGACAATTCTTCCCGAGCTGGGCCCGGAACTTGGAGCCTATGCCCAGAAGAAACTTGCGGCCCGCGGTGTGGAAATTCGCACCAAGTGCCGGGTGACTCATGCCGACCAGGACAGTGTAACGCTCAGCGACGGCACGATGATTAGGACGCGGACCTTGATTTGGACCGCGGGGGTATTGCCCCACATGATTCTTAGCACCCTGCCCTGCGATCGGGACAAGGGACGCATCAAAGTCAGCGAATTCCTTGAAGTCGAAAGGTGGCCCGGCGTGTGGGCCCTAGGCGATGCCGCGCTCGTGTCGGACACTCGAACGGGTGGTTTCTATCCACAGACGGCCCAGCATGCCATCCGTGAGGCAAAAACTGTCGCCGACAACCTTGTCAGCGCAATTCGTGGCGGATCCAGGCAGCCCTTCCGATTCAAAACGATTGGCCAGCTTGCTTCCATAGGCCATCGAACCGGCGTCGCCAGGATTTTGGGCGTTAAATTCTCCGGCTTCGTCGCCTGGTGGCTGTGGCGGACAATTTATCTGGGCAAGCTTCCCCGTCTTGAAAAGAAAATTCGTGTCGCAATTGCCTGGACGCTGGACATTCTTTTCCCCAAGGATTTGGTGCAATTTCAGACGGTCCGTGCTCCAACTATTTCGCGTGAAGAACACGAGCCTGGCGGGTTCGTCAGCGAGGGACTTTCACCTCATTACGATGAGGCAAAAGCCCGGTCCCAAACCAGGCAAAAGAATTGAGGTGACCACAATGAAACTCTTATCACTACGCTCGGCCATCAATGTATATCTTCTGCTTTGCCATGCCGGAAGTCATCTTCAGTCAGGAATTCTTCTGTTGATACGGATGGCCTGGGGCTGGCAGCTCCTGGAATCCGGCTACGGGCACTTAAGCAACGTGGCCGGAACCGCAAAACATTTCATGGACTGGGGGATCCCCTACCCGACTTTGAATGTATACATTTCCGGCAGTACCGAATTAATCGGCGGCGCTCTGCTCATGCTCGGGCTTTTATCACGATTGATTTCCGTGCCGCTTTTCTTTAATTTTTGTGTGGCGTATCTCACCGCCAGCCGCGACGAAGTCACGCATCTCTTCACTCAAAATCCCGATGCCATTATCAACGACGCGGCTTTTCCGTTCCTGGTCACCAGCCTGTTAATCCTTGCCTTTGGACCCGGCAGATTTTCGATCGACTATATCGTTCATCGGTTCCTGATTTACCCCTATTTCGATCGCGCGATTCCGGGTCCCGAGAAATATTCGATGAAGATGCCATCTTAAGGGTCACATTCATCATTGCTTGGTTCGTTTTGCTGCAGTTCGCTGCTGTCGCGCCTTCGCTTGTGATTAACAGGTTGATTAAAATGGGCAATTAAACCGCTGGCAATGTTGACGATCATCGCCTTTCGCCGGTTGCGGTTGACGGACACCTGCGATATTTTGCCGACATACAAATCCAAAGGAGTCGAATATGATCAAATTTGCATTATTTGTACGGCTGGAGGCTAAACCCGGAAAAGCCATGGAGGTGGAGAACTTTCTGCGCGGCGGGTTACCGCTGGTCGAACAGGAGCCGGCGACGCTGGCCTGGTTTGCAGTTCGCTTGGGACCAACCACGTTCGGTATTTTCGACGTCTTTCCGGACGAATCGGGCCGGCAGGCGCATCTCGCGGGGCAAGTCGCCGCCGCCTTGATGGCCAAAGCACCGGAGTTGCTCGCTCAACCGCCGGTCATCGAAAAGGCTGACGTCCTTGCGGTCAAACTCCCTGCATAAGACGATTCCGCTGATTGAGCAGATGAACGCAGATTTTTTTTAGCCACAGAAGGCACAGAGATTTTATTTTGATTCCAGACTGGCGCGATATAGGGCGGCATCTTCCGGTTCAAAGCAACAGAAAATCACGATCCGCGGCAGATCATGTGCGGCCAGCCACTCGACCACAACAGATAACGCTACCTGACATGCTTCCCGTTTTGGATAGCCGTATATCCCGGTTGAGATGCAGGGGAAGGCAATAGATTCAGTCTTCTCGTCGGCTGCCAGACGCAGCGATTCCCGGTAGCACGAGCCGAGCAATTCCGCTTCCCCAAATCCACCGCCATTGTAGACCGGTCCGACGGCGTGGATGATGTGTCGGGCCAACAGCCGGTGTCCGCGAGTTACCTTGGCGTGGCCTGTACGACATCCACCCAGCTTGCGGCACTCCACGAGTAATTCCGGCCCTGCGGCGCGGTGGATCGCGCCATCAACACCACCGCCGCCGAGCAGCGATTCATTCGCCGCGTTCACGATGGCCTCGACATCCAATCGCGTGATGTCCCCTTCAACCACCCGTATTCGATCATTCAAAACGCGTTCCATGCGTTCATTTTATTCCCCTCAACCCTATATGCTCTACTCTCAACTTTCTCCAGTTCAACTGCCTTGCCCTGAGCTATGTCGAAGGGTCTAAATTCAACTGATCTATTCGCCTAAAAGGCAAATCGGGACACCAGTCGAATTTTTCATGAACGCAATACCATTGTCATTCATGTTCGCTTTAGGTTGAAGATATTCGTGATCGCCTCAAATATTTTATTAATACTACAATCCCCAATATTGCCACGAAAAATCCCAAAAGCGCAACGAATAATCCATTCCACAGATTCTTTGAGGAAATTGACACTCCAGATTCAGCCCCCGCATTAAGTAATACTGTTTCAATTTGTGAATTGTTATATGATTTAGCGAAATCCAGAGCTGTATTATCATTATTATTTAAAGTATTTAATTCCGCACCGGCTTTAATTAGCGATATCACCACAGAACGATCATTCTTGTTCTGTGCCGCACACATTAGTGGCGTATCGGAAAAATAATCCCTTGCATTTACATTCGCACCCGCCGTTATCAGCACTTCAGCCACGGCAGGATTACTATTGTACGTTGCATTCATCAGCGGTGTACTTCCACCAAAATAATCTACGGCATTCACATTCGCACCAGCATTAAGAAGCTCCATGATTACATCAGGATTCGTATTGTATTGTGCCGCTATCATCAATGGCGTACATCCAGAATAATCATTTTGTTCTTTTTCTACGTCATTTACATTCGCGCCAGCTTTTATGGCATCGGCAACTTGTTCGGGCGTGCCAATTTTGCACAAATCGAAAAAATCTGCGGATGCATTGCCGACAGGAAACAAGAAGAACAACATCGCCGCGATGCACGCCAAAGAACCCAAAATTTTTCGCATTGTTTTATTTCCTTGCCGGAAAACCGAGGGCTGAGAAATATTATAAATTCCATGTTAGATAAATGAAGTGCGTGCGGAAATTCGCGAATCGAGGTGACAGGATACCAGTTAAACTCTTTATCAATGCGATAGCAGTCCTCAAGGTGTTCTGCGAAATCTGCGGACCATTCACTGTCCCCTGTCACCTATTCCCTATCCCCTCCGCTGTGTCGTTGTGTCGTTGTGGTGAAAATCGTTCTCCCGTCTCGGCACAGCCGCTGCGACGGAATTTTAACTTTCCGCCACTTCTCCAACATCACTTTGCTCGCGGAATGAACCCCGGTATGCCGGTCTGCACAACCGTGTTGAGCCTGACGCGGAACTTGATTCCATCGCTAATCTCCCGCACGGCGTCGTTGGGTAGGGCAGATACTTCAAAATTCTCCTGGATGCGGCTGGGAGTCTTCGAGGTAGTCAATGGAGCCGTCCCGCGCTGGATTGCCCAAGCGAGCAGAACTTGCGCCGGCGTCTTGTTAACCCGCGTGGCGATATCGGTGACGACAGGATCTTCCAGCAAGCTCGGCTTGCTGCTATGGCCCAGGGCTGCAAACGCTTGCAGCACGATGCCATTAGCTTTGCAATAGTTCAAAAGATCCCACTCCGGCAGATACGGATGGGATTCAACGTGAGCGACCGCCGGCTTAACTTTCGCGGCTTTAACAATATCTTGCACCTGTTCCAGGCCCACGTCGGATAATCCGATGGCCTTACACTTGCCTTCACTCACCAGGTTCTCCATTGCCCTCCATGTATCCAGCAACGTAACCCCTTTGTCATAAATCACATTGCCGTTCGCATCTCTTGGATCTTGCTCGTCTCCGGGTTGGAAAGCATACGGAGTGTGAATGAGATAAAGATCGACGAAGTCGAGTTGAAGTATCTGGCGGCTGGCCTCGAAAGCGGGTTTGACGCGTTCGGGACGATGATTCGTATTCCAGAGCTTCGTGATGACAAAAACGTCTTCCCGCTTGATCTTCCCCTGCTTGAACACTTCCTGCATCGCTTCGCCGACCTCTTTTTCGGTTCGGTACCGTTCCGCAGTGTCCAGCAGGCGAAATCCTGCCTCCAGCGCCGCCTTTGACGCATTTCTGGTCGCCACCGGATCGGGAATGAGTGTGCCAAAGCCCAGCGCGGGCATGGCGCTGGATCCATTGTTGAGCGCTATTTTCGTAAAGCGAAGATCGTCAGGATTTACCATTGTCTTACTCCTTCGATATTAACACTGTTACCATTATCTCCTATTTCCGCCGCGCCGGGGCCCTTGTCGTGTTGTCGTGTCTCTCGTGGTTAAGCTTTTCTCCCGACTCCCGTCTCCCGACTCGGCACCCCAAGTGCCGCTCCTGCGCGTTCGCAATTTTGCGAACATGCAAAAACTCCCGATTTCTGTCAATGGCTGTTCTACTTTCTACTTGCTACTCTCTACTTTCTCGACGGCATCGCCGCCGCCGCTCTACTGTTCACCTGCTCAACTTTCACCTGTTCTCGGCGCGGAATGCGCCGTGCCGCGCCGCGCCAATGCTGGGCGATGGCCCAGATGCGGAGTTCTCCGAAGAGTTGCGCCAGGGCCGCGGGTTGGTAGTGGGCATTGAGGCCGCTGGGGTTGGGCAAAACCCACGCGTGGCGGCCGCCGAAGGTGGCCTTTTGCAGACCCACGCTGGCGTCTTTGACCCCGGAGACGATGCGGTACGGGCCGATGCCGACGAACGCGACGACCGTGGGCCGCAAGCGTCTGACTTTGGCCGCAAGGCGCCGGCCGCCGGCGCGAAGTTCGTCATTGGTGAGTTCATCGGCGCGAACGGTGGCGCGGTTGACCAGATTGGTGATGCCGAATTTGAGGTCCAGAAGAAGGGAATTTTCAAAAGGCGAGAAGAGGCGCGGGGTAAACCCCCCGCCATAAAGCGCGGGCCAAAAGCGGTTGCCGGGGCGGCCGAAGTGGCGCCCGATGGCGGCGGTGTAGAGGCCGGGGTTGATGCCCACGAAGAGGACAATAAGGTTTTTGGCCACCAGATCCGGGACCAGTTTGTTGCGCGCGGCGAGGAGCTGGGCTTTAGTGGGTTTCCATGCAGTAGGCAGGGTCCGATTCATATTATTTTCTCTGCGCCCTTCGTGTCTTTCGTGGCCTGCCCTGAGCCCCGATGGCTCGGGATCGAAGGGTGTTTTTCGTGGCCTGCCCTGAGCGATGCCGAAGAGTGTCTTTCGTGGCCTGCCCTGAGCCGCGTCGAAGGGTGGTTCAAAATCTGTGTTAATCCATGAAATCTGTGGATCATATTCGTGGCGAATAATCCGTCGGCTTCAGGTAAACCGAGTCGATTTTCTCAACGATACGCCCATCCTTCTCGGAAGCCTCTTTCACATTCTTCCACTCTGGGTCAGCCTGAAAATCCTTCCAACTCTGCAACGCTGCTTCCTGGCTGGGGAATGCCAGCAGATAGACAAGTTGTCGTTTTGCCTGCTGCTCCTCGGCGGGTCTCCAAAACCCGACCACCGTCATGTGGTGTTTTTCAAAAAGCTTCAAGGTGTAGTCGCGGAAGCGCGCATGCAAGACTTCGATCTTGCCCGGCATGGCGGTGTAGGTCCGTAACTCGAAAACCCGTGTATCCATTTTTTCATCTCCTTTGGCTGCCTAAAGAGGCAGGCCGGCAAAGGCAACGCTTAATGCAAATTACTCTCACAACGCTCATCATATGCCTCCGGTTTAGCACGTGTTGGTGTTCTATTTAATTACCAACTGCCAAAATGCGCGCCGCCGTCGACGTAGAGGGTTTCGCCGGTGACCGTGACGGCCTCGGTAAGGTACATGACCGCATCGACAATATCTTTAACGCTGGAAACAACTCCCATCGGGTTAAGTGTTTCAAGAGCCTCTTTCGGATCATTTTTGTGCAGCGGCGTATCAACGACGCCGGGAGCGACGGCGTTGAAGCGGATGCCGTCTTTGGCGTACTCCAGGGCAAGCTGCCGGGTGATTGTGTCCAGGCCGCCCTTGGTGATCATGGGCACTGAGGCCTTCACGCCGGCGATGGGATTGTCCGCCAGCGCCGCCGTGATTGTGACGACACTGCCGCCGGTTTTCTGCGCCAACATTTGTTTCACAGAGAGTTGGGTGACATACAGGAAGCCCTCGAGGTTTGTTGAGACGAGCGATTTAAAGTCCTCGGGCGTGAAGTCGGTAAACGGTTTGGTGAAGAAGATGCCCGCATTATTGACCAGTGCGTCGATCGACTTGAAGCGCGATAGCGCCGTCTGGACGATTTTGGCGGCGGTTGCCGGTTCGCCGATGTTGCCGTCAACCAGGGCAACGCGGTCGGTAGCCGCGACCTCGGCGGATTGGGTCATTTCCCGGGAATTGGCCACGACGTTGAAGCCCCGTTCGAGAAACGCTTTGACGATTCCAGCGCCGATTCCCTGCGAAGCGCCGGTCACGATGGCGGTTTTCGGTGGGCTGCTCATAAAGGCTTACCTGCAAAACGCCCTGTCACCAGAAAAATTTCGCCGCTCAGGCAGCTCAGAAATCCGCATCCAGAACGATGCGGTAACGAGCCTTGCCTGATTCAAGCCGGGCGAAGGCTTCGTTGATTTTGCTCATCGGGAAGTGCTCGGTTTGCGGCGCGATATTATGCCGGGCCGCAAAGTCCAGCATCGTGTCGATCGCCGCCGGCGAACCGGAAGGCGAACCGGAAATGCTGCGCTGCTGCGCGATGAGCGGGAATGCCCCGACCGGAATGGGTTCTAATACAACGCCCACGATATGCAGCCGCCCGTTGGGCGCCAGCGCGCCGATCATGGCGTCCCAATCCAGGGACGCATCTACGGTGCTGATCAGCAGGTCGAAACTGCCGGCGAGTTTTTTGATCTCCGCCGAGTCTTTGCTGGAAAGCACGTGGTTGGCGCCGAAGCCCATTGCTTCTTCAAATTTGCTGGCGCTGGATGTGAAGGCCGTTACATCGCAGCCATACGCGGCGGCGAATTTCACGGCCATGTGGCCCAGCCCGCCGATGCCGATGATGCCCACCCGAGCGGTTGGTTTGGCATACATCATGAGCGGCGCGAATACCGTGATGCCTCCACACAAGAGCGGGCCGCCGTCGGAGAAGTTAAGTTTTTCCGGCAGCGGGATAACCCAGGCCCAGTGGGCGCGGACGCGGGTGGCGAACCCGCCGCGATGACCGAGGATGGTCGGTTGCACCTGCGGGCAAAGGTGATGGCTTCCCGACATGCATTGGCGACAGTGCATGCAGCTACCCGAGTTCCAGCCGACACCGACGCGGTCTCCGACCTTGAGTCCCTTGGCAAACGGACCCATGGCTGTGACCCGGCCGATGACCTCGTGGCCGAGAATCGCGGGGTACTGCGAAATACCCCATTCATTATTCAATACGGAAACATCGGAGTGACATAAACCGCAATGTTCAACGGCGATTTCGACATCCTCGGCTCCGAGCTCTCCAAGATCAACAGTTTCGAGGACCAGCGGTTGTTTGGCCGCTTTGGCGACCCAGGCTTTATCACTGGTCGCTTTGGATATCTGCGATTGAGCGGATGTTTGCGTAGATTGCGCGTTCCCGCGCTCGGTCAGGGTGTTTGGGGTATTCATGGCTGACTCCTGAATAAGAGAATTTGTTTATCAGTCCCATCCGATCGAATCGGATTAGTGCTTGCCATCATAGAAGAACTGTTCGCGCGTAATTTTGTCGTCCTTATTGACCGTGTAGACGCCGACCTCTTCCAGCGTGATGCGCTTGCCGGTGGCTTTAAGGGTCACGTCGAGCGTGAAGTAAACGACGAACTGATCGGGGTTGGCGCTGTTATAGAACGGGCCGGCCACGGTCTCGCCGTTGAATTCTTTATCGGCGACCCAGTCCTCGGATTTTTTGATCACCGGGCCCTGTCCGGAAGTCTCCTTGCCGTCGCTTTCAACAGAGACGATTGTCGGCGCGTACAGCGTGTGCATCACATCGAAGTTCTTCCCCTGCCTGCACAACTCCACAAATTTCTTCGCGACTGATTGGACACTCATGTTGGGTTCCTTTCTAAAAAATTATCTGCTCTTCACGAATGGCCCTGCTGCACATTACCACTCCGCTTTTAGGGTCTCTGACAAAACACGGCGGCATTCCAATGACGAGGAGAAGAATTCTAGGCAGCGCCATAGATGCAAATCAATAAAAAAACATGATTAACACAATGCTCACATTTCTTTTCACGGCCTACGGCGAAGAAATGGCAGGTGCCTGCTAAAATGAGATGGGTTTGTTTATTTGTTTTAAAAAGAAAGATCACGATATGAAAATTAAAATCC
>DATJSN010000043.1:0-19504 GCA_035504095.1 Phycisphaerae bacterium
GCGGAGTGATGGTTTGAAGGGCAAAACCAAAATATCCGGATGTAATGAAAACGGGTTTTCCCTTGTGGAACTACTCGTGGTGATTACCGTTATTGCAATACTAATCGCACTGCTTTTGCCGGCGTTGTCCAGCAGCAGGCAATTAAGTTTAACCACCGGATGTCTGGCAAATATACACCAGTTGGCTGTCGCTTATGATGAATATCTTACCGCCGACTGTCCAAGAGGTTGGTTGTATGATGTCGGCAGCTGGCCTGTAGAGTTAACACCATTTCTCGGTACACCTGGTGCACCAAACATCAATGGCCCATATACAACAAGTAATCCATCCTGGAGCAGCTTGTTTTCAGGACCACCATTTGCTCCTGCTGGTGAGGCCTATATATCTCCACAGATTCAGGAAATTTTACTTTGTCCTGCGACCCATGTTGTACCGTGGTCTGTTCCAGGTCACAGCGGTGGTTACTGGCCCGGTTGGACAAAATACTGGCCTGATTCAGAAGCAGTGGATGAAGCCTGGGGTAGACAGTGGTCGGCCAATTTAAACAATGGAGTTCCGTGGGCGGGGAGCTATACATTTAACTGTTGGCTTTATAATGTTTTCAACGCATCAGATAGCACAGATTCTTATCAACCTTTTCCTAGTGGCCCAACTCAAACCTATAGTGACATCGAAGGAGCCTTGGATCCCGCTTCTTACGCCGATGGGGGCGGCACTATTTCATCAAATCCGGCGTCGAACGGTGGTCATTATACTCCTTCAGGCGAGGCGTACACCTTAAGTTGGACATACCAGATTTCAGAACAACCGCCGAACGTTCCGGTTTTTTGCGACGGGTTGTGGGCTGACACCGCGACATCCCCGGAGGATCAACCAAGCGCCTGGCGGAATGCGGCTTCTGCGATGATCGTCCCCTCCACTGGCGTGATTAGTTCCAGCGCTAATAGCAGCTATGCCGGTAGCTCGTCAAATTATCCCACTGCAACAGGTTTGGGTATGTTCCGAGTATGTATCAATCGACATAATATGGCTGTGAACATCGGCTGTGTGGATGGCCATGCCGAAACAGTTCCTCTTGCCAATTTATGGACTTTGCCCTGGGCCAATGCACCAATGGAATTCACTCGCCCCGCTCCGATCGAAGCGCCGTAACGCTTAATCATTCATGATTATTTTTTTTTAATAACGATAATATGTGCAAAAATTTTCGTGTTAGATTCATTTTGATTCTTCATACAAACCGGCGAAAAAGGTGTATCAACAAGGTCCGAAAATATGCCCATTTCGACAACACATTCAACACATAAGGTCAGCGAGCCAAAAGTAGAACTGAAACATCGCTAAAAACTGAATTTCCCCGGCTATTTTCTCCGATCACAATATAAAGAATACTGCATTATTCAAACGCCGCAGGATTCCAGCTTAACATTTCAACCTGGAAACGGTGGCAATTCAATGAATGCAGTCTGCTCTTTTGGCGTAATGTAATAAAGATGCGTGGACTATGTATCGTCCGATAAATCAGGAACACGACCTGCGACGCGGTTTCACCCTAATAGAAATGTTAGTCGTCATTACCGTCATTGTATTACTAATAGCACTCTTATTACCGGCGTTGACTACAGCGCGCTCTCTATCGCAAAGCACATCATGCCTCTCGAATGTTCGGCAATTGGCTGTAGCTTATACTGAATACTGTGCAGCCAATAATCCACACGGCTGGTTGTATGACCTTGGTGGATGGGAAATTGAACTTGCTCCATTTTTAAGTACTTCCGTTGCGCCATCACCTACCGGGCCATTTTCCGGCAGCAACTCGTCGTGGAATCAAGGGTACTTTACCACGCGGATTCCCGATGCACCGGTGTCTTATGTACCAGCGGCCGTGACGAAAATATGCATTTGCCCTTCGACCCAGATCTGGCCATGGGGCTCCAATCAGGGAGGAGGCTTTTATCCAGGATTTCAGACTGACTGGTCTAATTCAGTCGCGGATATCCAAGCGTGGGGACGCACCCCATCCAATAATGCCTCAACGGATGTAAACAATAATATTCCACTTGTTGGCAGCTATGCCTTTAATGCGTGGCTTTATAACGCTTATGATGCTGGCGATCAAAATACCAACGACTATTATTATGCTTTCAACGATATAAAGGGCGGCAGCAATTCACAACTCTGGTACGGATATGCCGGCGGTCAGAATGGCCTCGTGCGCAGATGTTACGGATATGCAGACACCAATAGCAGTGGTTATTCGGGCATCAACACACAAACCAGATATCTGCTCAATTGGACGACAGCGGCAGCAACATTGCCGCCTACCGTCCCTGTATTCTGCGACGGCCTATTTGCTGAAACAACGCCCATGCCTGAGGATCCACCAAATCCCGTAAACAATGAATGGGGGATTATCAACGATACGACTGGAACTATTGGCGCCGTTGGATCGTCTCCAAACACGGCCTCGGGAACGTTTTCAAGCAACCCCTATAGCACAACAGCTGGCTATTATTCACCTTCGGGCGCCAATTTCAGCAGCGCCACGGGTATGTTCCGTGTAGCGATTAACCGACATAACAACCTGACTGTAAACGTCGGTTTTGTCGATGGTCATGCAGAAAACGTGAAAGTGGCGAACCTTTGGACGCTTCCGTGGGCTTGTCAGCCAGCGTCTTTTACAACGCCGGCAAATATCGTCGACCCTCAATAACTTCGTGGAAAAGACTGAAATCAATTTGAAAAGCGGTGCTCTACGCGACCAACTCTTCGGATCACAACGATTTGCGTGAATAGGTTATCACAAGAATTTCTAAAGCCGAATCCAAATTACCAGTCGGCATATTGTGGCGAACCTACCTTCAGCATTATTGCGCCATGACTGGGAACTTGAGCCGTGAAGATTTTTGTTTCGTCCAAATCTTTGCGTTGCCATAGGTCGCGAACTTTTAATGACCCGTTGGTTGGATTGGATTTCTGAGCAACATGAAGTAAATCGTCGGCAAAACTTACTGTAATAGCACTGCTGCCTGGACCCAAGTTAAAAAGCGCCACGGCATATGTGCCGTCCCAAAGTGGTTTAGCCCAAATCTGGGTAAGCATGTCTGTGTCCACCTTGACTGGCGCCGCCTGGAAACCCAGCGGATCCTGATTCACATCAAGTACTTCTGTATTGGTCAGTAAGCTGATCGTGAATGGATCCAAAGTAGACATATCGCACCCAATCAACAAAGGTGCTGCCTGCATGCACCAAAGTGTAATATGCGTCACCTGTTCCCACGGAGTAAGATTGGTCGGACGAAGTTTGCCCCATCCCAACCGACCGACAACAAGCATATCCGGATCGTTCCAATGCCCTGGACCGGCGAATTTCCAGAGATCAAGATTGGATTTAAATCCGTTGCGCGTCATTGATTTCCAATTGTCGCGAATATCTCCGCAGATTCTCCATGCGTTGCCGTAAACGGGATCTCCTGCCGCCCATTTCCATGAATCTCCCAGACCATACTGACACAGACTGTAGAGGATGTCCCGATCAGTCTGGTCGAGCGCATGGCGCATAACGCCATAGGGGAACATGAGTTTATCGGGAGACGAATTTTTCGGCGTAATATGAGAATAACTGCAATAGTCATATTTAAGATAGTCCACGCCCCAGGAAGCGTACGTTTGGGCATCCTGGAGTTCATGCTGATAGCTGCCCGGATATTTGGCGCAAGTGGTCGGACCAGGCGAAGAATAGAGTCCGAATTTAAGTCCCTTGGAGTGAACATAGTCGGCTAATGATTTCATATCTCCGAACTTTTGATTGGCTGTGATGTTTCCCGCGGCGTCGCGCGGTCCTTCCCAAGTATCATCCACGTTTACATAGGTATACCCTTTGGCAGCCAAACCTTTGGAAATAAAGGCGTCAGCCGCCTGCCTTACATCTTCAGCAGTGACATGTGTGGCAAATGAATTCCACGAGTTCCATCCCATGGGTGGCGTAAGCGCGAGTTTATGTTTCCCCGCAACAATTTTTAGTTTGCGAGTTGCTCTGCCCAGACTGTTAACGGCGGTGAGCGAGACAATGTGTTCTCCCGCCGCAGGCAAGGTTCCCGTAATAAGGCCGGTCTTGGACACTATAAGGCCAGGAGGCAGATTTTCCGATGAAACAGTTACCGGATCTTGACCGGTATACGCTATTTTGAACAAAAACTGCCTGCCGGGGGTACAACCAACAATCCTTGCTCCATGAAACATTGGTTCAGCAGGATCAGAACTATTAATGAGAGGCTCGTTGTCGGCATCGGATTGAGCACGGACGTTCGAAGCGGCCGCGGCCCCCAAGCCGGCGGCAAGCAGCATGGCCGCAATAAATTCGCGACGCGATTGCCGATCAAAACCACGTTTTACAACAGGCATAAAATCCTCCAATAATCTGATTGACCGAGCCTTATGCATGGTATAGCTACCTGCGGTGAATTTCTACAGGAGACACGTCAATAAATCCTAAAGTAAAAAAAAAGAGATATGTGGCTTATGCACCTAGCGGGCGGCAGAATTTTTCAATGGTCCAGTCGATTTTCCAGGAACCAATGAACATGAAAATAAAATACTTTGTTGTGGTTCATCAGGATGAGTCAGGCGATGGCGGAGGCGTTTAATGGTGGCGGCCCCAATTTCAGAAAGCGAAACAGTGATGGTGGTAAGCGGCATACGGGCTTCAGAAACGATTTCGGTGTTGTCAAAACCGGTCACTGAAACATCCTCAGGAACGCGCAGCCCGGCTTTGGTGAAATGATTAACCAGAACATGTGCGGACCATTCGTTTGCGGCGGTCCATGCTCGAACATCCTGTTGCTGGACAAGTCGGATAACGTCCTGAAGTGCGGAATCCGGCATCATTCTTTCTTCGAACTCTTCAGATTCCAATGGGATAATCCACCGAGGATTGATAGGCAAACCGAGTTTGGCGAACGCCTCAATGTAGCCGGCGAATCTGGCCCGCGACCAGGAAAGTCCGGTGGAATGTCCAAAAAATCCGATCTTTCTATGGCCGAGTGAATACAGGTGATCAATTAACTGATCCATTCCAGAGCGATGATTCATATCAATCAAATCCACGCTGAGCGATGGATAAAAATGTACAATTGAAACACATGCATAATGACGCGTAAGTTGTTCAATCACTTCCTGCGGCCAGCGATGAATCAGGCAAATGCCCTTAATCCGCCCGTCCCGCATGGCAGGAGGCTGGCGCGTCGGATTGAGTACACTCGGGCAGTCACGAAAACCGACATAATGCACCGTCAGCCAGGCGTTGAGCTTGGCAGCAGCTTCACTAATGCCCACAAGGTAACGGGTCTGCGCCCAGTTAACCTCCGGCGTCTGAACCAGCACGCCAAGATATGAAGCTTCTGATTCGGTTATATTTTTAACTCTGGGGCGGAGCGCATAGCCAAGTTTTTTCGCCAGTTTAATCACCCGTTCACGTGTATCGGGATGGATACCCGGATCATGGCGCAGCGCCCGTGATACAGTTCCCGGTGCAAGATCGAGTTGTTTGGCGATAAAGGACTGATTCGGTGATTTAGTCATAATATGGCTTCGAGCATATATAACTTACGAAAATTTTTCAATCTTGTTTAAAGTATTTTATTTATTTGACTAATAAGATTCTGCCAGATGCAAATAATGCACCTAATCCGAGCTTCGTGAATTTATCTCGGAATCTTTGGAATATTCAACCGTATATGCGAGCACCGGTCGTTTAGGTTTTCAGTGGCCCGGTAGACTGACCAACAACCATATCACAAGAGAATAGTATACTCTGGCATGCTTCGTCAGGATGGGCCAAACGTTGGCGCAGGGTTCGAATAGTGACTTCACCGATAAGGGATAGAGATACGCCTACCGAGGTGAGTTGTAAGGCCGCCTTGGGAATTGTTTCGGTATAGTCGAATCCAGTCACAGACACATCCTGGGGCACATTAAGCCCTGCTTTAATGAAGCCATGCACCAGTGCGTGCCCGGACCATTCATTGGTTGCCATCCACGCTCGGACGCCATCCTGCCGGACCAGTCGCAGGGCTTCCTGTACCGCGGATTCCGGCATGAATCTTTCCTCATAACTCTCGGGTTGAAGAGGAATGACCCACTGAGGATTAAATGAAAGGCCCTGCTTCATTAAAGCATCGACATAACCTGCGAACCGGGACCGAGACCAGGAAAAACTTTCACTCAGACCAAAAAAACCAATTTTCCGGTGCCCAAGAGAATAAAGATGTTCAAAAAGCTGATTCATACCGCCGCGATGGTCGATGTCGATCAGGTCAACATTCGCCGACGGAAAATAATTCACGATCGATATACAAGCATAGTGTTTACAAAGCTGTTCAACGACATTCTCCGGCCAACGGTGAATCAGGCAAACACCTTTCACGCGACCATCGCGCATGGCAATAGGCTGCATATTGGGATTCAGAACGTTAGCACATTCCTGAAATCCAACATAGTGCACGATCAATGTAACGTTCATTCGTGTTGCCGCATCGCTCAAACCGACAAGATGATGTGGTTGGATCCAAGTACTTTCCGGAGTCTGCACCAGTACGCCAAGATAATGCCCGCTGGTATCAGAGACCTCCCGACCTCGTGATCGGAGAGAATATCCGAGTTTCCTGGCATATTGCAGCACGCGTTCGCGCGTTTCCGGGTGGATTCCCGGTAATTGACGTAAAGCTCTCGATACGGTTCCAGGTGCAAGATTTAAATCTTTGGCGATCAGAGATTGATTAGGCGGCTTATCCATCGGCTATAAAAGATATGGTTTTTAAAGGTATTTTTCAAACCCCAATTCGGCAATTTATAGCTTTATTTACTTTTGCCTATAATTTCAGTGATAATTCATAATCTTTATCAAATGGATACGCGGACGGGCAGGTTAGCAATCCAACTTATCCATTCCGCCGCGCGCGTCCCCCAAGTGTAATGATTATTGACAAAAGTAATTTGTCTACGAAGCAATTGTTCCGCGGTTTCAGGAGCAATGGTCAATTCTTTAAGCACACCTACAGTTTCGTTGATAAACCATTTTTGATATTCCGATCCCCCGAATCGAACCGGAATCAGTTTAGCGAAACCGGCCGTTGTTTCCGGCAAAGCTCCCAGTTCGCTGGTGACCACCCGGCAACCAGCAGCCATCGCTTCTATGACCGAAATGCACGAAGTTTCTGGAAAAGTATTGGGATATGCCAATACCGCAACTTGGCGCAGACGTTGGGACAACTCTGGTTGAGGCAGCGAGCCAATATATTCCACCCCCTCTGTTTGCCGACAACGTTGATACAGCGCGCCATACTCTCTGGCTTCCTGGTCTTCGGGTGTCATATACACCTTCATGCTCGAAAAGATCTGTAATCGTATTCCGGGAACCTGCGCGCGTATGGCAGGAAAAACATCCAACAGTACGTTCAGACCCCGGAATGGCGTGCTCGTGTAGGCCAGAATGAGACTGGAAGATTTTTCCTTGAGCACCGACACACCGTCTTTAAACAACCCTATAAAAAATGGTGAAGCAGCATAGCGCAGCAATCCCATGCGTAATTGATCAATCCCAAATTTTTTGTGAAATTGCTCTGCCTGCCACAGGCTTATAAAAGCGAAGCCGTCGAACAAGTCTCGAATAGATTGCTCCTGGAAAGCTTGCACGCCCGGTTGATCATGAGCATGTCCTGTCCAGAAAATCAACTTGCATCTGGAGCCCAATATGGTGCGTAGGTTATTCTGTACGTATAACGCCATGACAAGAACAAATGCATCCAATTCCAGCGAACGCAATTGCTGAATCTCAAGGGTCTTAAGCGACAGGCAATGAACGCCACGAAATTTACCCGGTTTTGTGGTATTGGTAAGCAAATAAGCATCATGCCCGAGTTGGGCCAATGCTTCACAAAGATAACACGCGGCAGACTGTGTTCCTCCCAAAGGAATCTGGTAAACGCTTTCGACGTTGTAGTCCCACGGAATAAAATCCGCCATCGCTATTTTCATATGTTTCTCTTACAACACCTTATAATACATAAACAGAGTGATCCCATGGCAAAAACTCTTGTTTGTTCAACGATTGCTTCGGGCATGATAGGATCATATCGGCAGTTGCTGATTAGTGGCAATAAATATTGCGCAAGGACAAACTGTGAACAGTGAAATGATAACATCGGTTCCCGGCTTTTATGCAGGAGCCATTCATTGCGGCATTAAACAATCCGGAAAGCCGGACCTCGCGATGCTGGTAAGTCGTGCGCCGGCTGCCGCCGCCGCGGTATTTACCACCAATAAAGTTGTTGGTGCGCCGGTCATCGTTGGACGCAAGCATATTAGAAGCGGAACCATTTCCGCGTGCATTATTAACAGCGGTTGTGCAAATGTTTGCACAGGACGGCGGGGAATTCAGGATGCACAAGAAATGTGCTCACTTACTTCGAAAGTATTAACCGCCAAAGGCATTGCCATGACGCCCGAACGTGTATTGCCTTTCAGCACGGGCATCATCGGTCATTTTCTTCCCATGGAAAAAATCCGCAGTGGCATTGTTTCATTAGCCGAACAAATTGGAAATACCATTGAACATGGGGTAGCTTTCGCCAATGGCATTTTAACTACCGACTTGAAACCCAAAACTGCGTCGACACAGTTTACAATACAGGGAAAAACCATCACCATTGCTGGTTGCTGTAAAGGATCAGGCATGATTGCCCCCAATATGGCGACAATGTTGGCTTATGTCGCCACGGACGCGGCCATTACCACAGCAGCCTTAAATCGTGCCGTCAAACAGGTTACCGATCAGACTTTCAACTGTGTGACCGTGGATCAGCACACCAGCACCAGCGATACCTTTGCCGTTCTGGCCAATGGTCTGGCCGGTAATAGTCCCATTGCCGCCCCTACAAAACCGTGGCAAAAATTTACTCAGGCCCTGTATGAAATATGCGATTCCCTGGCCCGGCAGATTGCCGCCGATGGCGAAGGCGCAACCAAACTGGTTTGTGTCCATGTGACTGGAGCGGCGACGCAAAAGGATGCCTACCGGGCCGCCATGGCCATTGCCAACAGTCCCCTGGTTAAAACTGCCATACACGGCGGTGATCCAAATTGGGGCCGGTTTGTCAGCGCCGCAGGCTATAGCGGCGCTAAAATGAATCCCGATCGCGCATCATGCAATGTTGGGAAAATTACGGTATTTAAAAATGGCCGTCCAACTCAAACCGATCTCTCACAGGTCGAGGCGCTGATGCGCGGGTATGAGGTGCATATCCATGTGAATCTGGGAGTTTCAGGAAAGGGCATTTGTCGGGTATATACCTGCGATTTATCGCGAGAATATATCACGATTAATGCGGATTATCACACATAACCATCATTTTGGGTTCTGTTTGTTGGCCGAGCCTATGCGTTTTTTAAATTCACTTCGCCCGTGAGCCTGATGTCAGCCGCTGAAGCGCCCACCATCACTTTTACTATGCCAGGAACACGTATTTGAGTGTTCGTTTTTTCATCATAATAGCGCAATGCCAGCGCATCCTTGTCAAAGGTTAAATTCACCCGAGCACTTTGTCCGGCCTTGAGATCTATATGTTGGAAAGCGGCCAGTTGCATTTTCGGTTGTTGCACCGGCCAGGACGGAGCAGTGACGAAAAGCTCAACGATTTCAGTTCCGTCGAGATCGCCGGTGTTGGCGACCGTAAGACTCGCAGTGATCGGATTCGCCGGACCGAATTCATCGCTGCTGAATTTCAAATCTGAATATTCAAATGTGGTGTAACTCAAACCATGGCCGAACGGATAAAGCGGCTCTTTTTGAAAATATAAATAAGTGCGTCCATTTTTAATATCATAATCACGATAATCGGGCAGATCATCCGCGCCGCGATACCAGGTACAGGTGAGTTTGCCGCTGGGGTTATAATTTCCAGTCAAAACGTCCGCGATAGCCGTTCCCTGAGCCTGCCCGGCGCAGATAGCCGCCAGAATCGCCGGCAAATGGTCCTGCTCCCAGTTCACCGCGACCGGCGCATTGGAATTAAGCACCAACACGGTTTGCGGGTTAACGTTGTAAATTGCGCGAATCAATTCATGCTGTAAACCGGGCAGTGAAATCTCCGTGCGATCCTGTCCTTCATGGTCGACTGTCTGATCCGCACCTGCAACGAAAACAACCAAATCCGCTGCCCCTGCCGCGTCCAGCGCTGCCTGAAACATATCTCTCTCGAATCCCATTACCGTACAGCCCTGTTGATAAATAATTCTGAGACCTCCCGAGTTGGTCAGTTCCGCGGAAGTTTGCGCAGGTTTGACGGCGTTTGCGTCGATGCCGAACGCGGCGGAAATGCCTTGCAGAGGCGAAATCTGCACTTTCGGAACGCCGCTGTAACCGCCAATTTCACAGGTGGACGCTGTCGGACCAATAACCGCGATCGTTTTTATTTTGCTTGTGTCTAACGGCAAAAATTGATTCTGATTTTTCAGCAGCACAATGGAACGCCGTGCCGCCTCAAGTGCCAGCGAGCGATGCTCCAAAGAATCCAGCGCTTCAACCGGAATCGAATTGTATGGTGAAGCGTTTGATTCATCGAGAATACCCAAAAGCACTAATCCGGTTAAATAGTTGACGAGCGCGCGATCGACATCTTCTTCTGTGATCAAATTCTGTTCCAAAGCAGGGATCGTGTAATTTTGCAGAACATACCATCCGTCCACATCAACCCCCGCCTGCAGTGCTGTTGCCGCCGCCTGTGGGAATGTACTTCGATATCGATGGAACGTCTTGATGCCGATGACAGCACGGCGATCGGAAACCACAAATCCCTGAAATCCCCAGGAGTTGCGCAAAATATCCGTTAACAAAAGAGAACTCGCGGCACAGGGCACATCGAACAAAGCGTTGTACGCCGCCAGAACGGAAAAACAACCTGCATGCACAATACCCGCATGGAATGGCGGCAGATAATATTCATGAAAACTGCGCAGATCTGGATTAGCCGTCACATATAAGCGATCATGCTCGGAATTATTACAGATAAAATGTTTCGCACACGGAACCGTTTTGAGGTATTTGGTGTCTGTTCCCTGCATGCCGCGGATCATTTCCATCCCCAGCACAGACGCTAAAAATGGGTCTTCGCTCAGCGCCTCTTGCACTCGGCCCCAGCGCGGTTCTTGACCAAGATTCAATGTCGGCGGTGAATGAAATACGAGAACACCGTTATATTTTTTATGCGCCGCCCATGCCTCATCGGAAATCGCGGTATATACGCGATTCACTAGGTCCGGATCCCACGCATGGCTCAGTGCCATGGGAACAGGAAAAGATGTCGCCGGCCCAGGGTGATTCAGACCATGCAATGCTTCATGAAAATCGATGGGGCTTTTTCTTTCTGACGCAGGGGCGTCCGGCGGATCTGCCGGATAAGCCTCAAGACCGATGCTTGGCGCCGCCGCAGGCGGTATACCAAGCTGGCCGACTTTTTCTTCCAACGGCATCTTTGCCGCCAATTCGATGGCGCGTTGACGCGCCGCGGCGAAATTATCAGGTGAAATGTTTCCTATGCGCGTGGGTGTGACGGAAGGGCTTGCTGTTGCGCCGGATGCATCTTGTGCTCTTGTGGGTTTGCCGCCCATCGCCAGAATAGCGGTTGCAGCGGCCAATGTGAGAAAATCCCGGCGATTCACGCCGTTGAAAATTGATGCGCCATATTTTTGAGCCATCCGGATATTTCCTCCAGCAATCACCAAAATCCGCTCGAACGGATGAACTCGAATAACTTATCTATTTTAGACGTTTACGCCAACTGTATATTGCAACCCGATTACTCTATTTTGACGATTGGCAAGCTTTGTAGCATGTGGCCCATACCGGTTTGACCCATTTTTAAGAGTCTTGTATTCTGCACCTTTCGCCTCAGGCGGTGTATGGGTTTATGTAAGGATTTACGTTATGTCCAGCGGTGAGAAAACGCTCAAAATTTATTATGAAAAGGATGCGCCACTTTCCGGTCTGGCCGGGAAAACGGTTGCGGTTCTTGGCTATGGTTCCCAGGGCCATGCGCACGCCCAAAATCTGCGGGAAAGCGGCATTAAAGTTATTGTGGCCAATCGTCGTGATTCAGCGAATGGCAAACTCGCCATCGAACATGGCTTCGATCCGATGCCCATTCCCGAGGCGGTCAAAGCGGCCGATCTGATCATCGTCGGCCTCCCGGATGAGCAGCAATCAGATATTTATCAAAAAGATATTGCTCCACATTTAAAAGCGGGGAAAGCTTTTGGGGCGACGCACGGTTTCAATATTCATTTTAAACAGATTGTACCGCCCAAAGACGTTGACGTGGTGATGATCGCACCCAAGGGACCCGGACATCTGGTCAGAAGCGAATTCGTCAAAGGCGGCGGGGTTCCATGTCTTGTCGCCGTGCATCAGGATGCTTCAGGCAAGGCGCTCTCGACCGCACTGGCCTGGGGCAATGGTGTTGGCGGCGCGCGGGCCGGCATCATTCAGACCACATTTAAAGACGAATGTGAGACTGATTTATTTGGAGAGCAGGTGGTGCTCTGCGGAGGGCTTTCAGCGCTGATCAAGGCTGGCTTCGAAACGCTTGTTAAAAACGGGTATCCGCCGGAAATGGCATATTTTGAATGTGTTCATGAAGTGAAATTGATCGTGGATCTTATTTATCAGGGTGGGTTGGATTATATGCGTTACAGCATCAGCAACACCGCCGAATACGGCGACCTGACGCGCGGGCCGCGCATCATTACCGATGAAACGCGCAAAGAAATGCAGAAGATTCTCGACGAAATTACTTCCGGCGCTTTTGCCCGCGAATGGATGGCTGAACATCGAGCCGGCAAACCAAAATTCAATGCACTTTACAATGCCGATAAAAATCATCCGGTCGAAGTCATCGGCCGCAAGCTGCGCAAAATGATGAAGTGGATTAATGCCAAGGAAATCAATTAAATATTATTACCAAACGGGCTGAGAGGTTTGGAGCATGGTCGAATTCGCTGAAGCACTTGATCACGTCGCCATCGCCGCTGATGACACTCAGGCTATGGCGCAATGGTATAACCGTATGCTCGGATTGGTGATATTGGCGCAATCCGAGCCTCAGTCGCCTTCTAAACAGCGAACGTATCTTATCGGACCTCCTAAAAACAAAGACGTTTATGGCGCCATGATGATGGAAATCATGCCGCGCAATGAACACGTACGGCGCCCGCGCGACAGCCACGACGCGGGCATCAGCCACGTCGCCTGGCTGGTGAATAACTTTGATGAAATGTATTCCCACCTCGCTTCGCAAGGCGTTGGGTTTATCGGCTCGGTCGTGCAGGCCATTGGAGGTGGAAGAGTGATCTCTTTCGTGGATTGCGAAGGAAATCTGATGCAAATTGTTGAACGGAAAGGGATTGCATGATGCTCAGTCATATATTACATCGCGCCGGATTCTTCATCACAGCAGTTGTATTGTGCTTGTTCGCCTCAGGATGCGGCAATCGAACGGTACAAATCGATCTTGTGCCGTCAAATCCCGAAATTAAACAACAATTGATTGAGCCCAGCGGCGCTTGGTTTAATACCAACAAAATTGCCATTGTCAGCATCAGCGGCATGATCGCCAACGGCTATGAAAGTTCACTATTCTCTTCCGGCAATAATCCCGTCAACGACCTGCGCGATACGCTCGACAACATATCCCAGGATTCCAGCGTTAAAGCTGTTATCCTCCGCATGGATACACCGGGCGGAACGGTAACCGCCAGCCAGATGATGTACGACGACATCCTGGCGTTCAAAAATAAAACGCACGTTCCCGTAATTGCTTCGATGATGGATGTTTGTGCCAGTGGAGGTTTCTATGTCTCTTGCGCGGCAGACTATCAAATGGCTTATTCTACCACCATCACCGGATCGATCGGTGTGATTGTGCAGTTGTTTAATGTCCACCGGCTCATCGACCGTTGGGGCATTGATGCACCGGTATTTGTCAGCGGTCCGAATAAAGACACCGGTTCACCCTTTCAACCGATGTCGGATTCCAGCAAGGCGCTCATCCAACATTTTGTGGATCAGTTTTACGCCCAGTTTGTGGCTATTGTTAAAACGTCCCATCCCCATGTGAATCCAGCCGATTGGCCAACGCTTACTGACGGACGGCCGATCACTGGAGCCGACGCCGCTGATTATCACCTGATTAATTCTGTTGGTACTTTGGATGATGCAATCGCCCTGGCTAAAAAAATGGCTCATATTCAAAATGCGGACATCGTGCTCTATGCCCGCGATAATCAAAACGCCAGTTCCATATATTCACACAATCAAACGCCCGCGGCTCAGTCGCAGAGCAACCTCTTTAATGTCGATCTGTCCGACTTCGATGTATCTTCGCTATTGCATCCCACGTTTCTTTACATGTGGGAACAATAACCGGGAATTCTGGCGAAACTGCGGGGCTGTTAGCTCCATTCCACTAGCGCCGAACCGTTGGCCTTTTTCACCTTGCCTAGAAAATAAGGCTTTTCACCCAGCGTCCTCAGATGCGCCATGATGGCCCGGGTAAAATTCGGCCGCACAATCACCACATAACCGATGCCCATGTTAAATACGTTGAACATCTCATCTCTGTCCACCGGACCATTCTTCTGTAAAAAGTGAAATATAGGCGGTACCGTCCAGGCGTCTCGCTTGAGTTTGACTCCCAGCCCATCCGGAAGCGCCCTTGGCAGGTTTCCCGGCAAACCGCTGCCGGTGATATGGCTCATCGCTTTGATCACGCGTTTAACTTTATATCGGCTCAGCAATTTCAATATAGGCTTTACATAAATGCGCGTGGGCCGAAGCAATTCTTCTCCAAGCGAACATTGCAGTTCCGGTATGTATGCATCGGTGGACAACCCCAGCTTATCGAAACAAATGCGTCTCACCAAAGCGTAACCATTGGAATGTAGACCGCTGCTCGCCAGGCCGATCACCGAATCTCCCACTTCCACGGTCGAAGAATCCGGAATTTTTTTTCGTTCCACTATGCCGACTGCAAAACCCGCCATGTCAAACTCACCAGGTGCGTAAACCGCGGGCATTTCGGCCGTTTCGCCTCCTAAAAGCGCTGCCCCTGCTTCCAGGCAGCCGTCGGAAATTCCCTTGATCATTTCAGTTGTGATATCAGGATCCAGTTTATGCAGGGCAAGGTAATCCAGAAATATCAATGGTTCACCCCCCTGCACGATCAGGTCATTGACGTTCATCGCCACCAGATCGATACCGATGGTGTCATATTTTTTCATTTGAGCGGCGACTTTAATTTTCGTCCCAACCCCGTCAGTGCAGGCGATGAGCACCGGTTCGCGGTAATTACGGGCAAACAATTTTTCATTGAAATCCAGACGAAACAGACCGGCAAATGCTCCATAGGCGCCAAGTACGCGCGAACTATAGGTCCGCGAACACAGATGTTTGATGCGTTCCACCATCTGGTCTCCGGCATCAATATCCACTCCCGCTTGTTTGTACGTAAGTGTTTTCGCTTCTTCTGGTATCATTTGGGCAGAGTTTATCAGAAGCCTCCAAACCGTGCGAGATTTAATCAATTGAGTTAATTGATCGGGGCTTTTGAATACATTGATATGAGCCATGGAGACAAACTTGCCTTCCCGCCGTTTTTTTGCTTACTTTTCCCTGCTGGTGATCACCCTGGCGGCTATCTGTATCTTCCCCAGGTCCGGCGTGAGGGCCCAACAGAATTCTCCCGATTCTTATGCCGACTGGAAACTGATTTGGAGCGACGAATTCAACGGACCGGCCGGGCCGCCCGACCCTGTAAAATGGACCTTCAATATCGGCCACAACGGCTGGGGCAACCACGAACTTGAAAATTACACCACCCGCAATGCACGTCTGGACGGCATGGGGCATCTGATTATTTCCGCCCTGTGGGATAAGGATGCGGCATTCCCTTATACTTCCGCAAGAATACTCACCCACAAACTTTTCAGTGTTCAATACGGCATGATCGAAGCGCGAATGAAATTGCCCGCCGGTCCCGGTCTCTGGCCGGCGTTCTGGATGCTGGGGGAAAATATCTCCTCCGTCGGCTGGCCCAAATGCGGCGAAATAGACATTATGGAAAACGTCCCGCAACTGGGCCCGTCTCAAATCGCATCATCGCTTCATGCACCCTTTGTTAACAGCGGTAACGTTTACAATATCAGCCGGCATTATCATTTTCCGTCTGGACAAACCATTCTTGGCTTTCACACGTACGGTATGATCTGGACGCCTCAGGAAATTTCTTTTTTTATTGATGATCCCCAAAATATCTTCATCACCTATACCCGAGCCTATGTTGAAAGCCGCTCAGGAATCTGGGCCTTTGACCATCCATTTTTCATTATTCTCAATCTTGCGGTAGGCGGTGATTGGCCGGGAAAACCCAACAACACTACGGTATTTCCCGCACAAATGGTCGTAGACTACGTTCGCGTTTATCAGCGCGAAAACCCGTGAAAATAATCAAACCACGTTATAATCATAGTGTATTGCCGGTAACGGCGCAGGAGGTTCATATAAATGCTCTTTAAACGACGCTCAACTTCTTCACCGGAGGCCGACGCGGGACCAAAATTTGATCCCTCCCGTCTGATTTCCCAGCGCGCCCTGGACATCGACGCCTCTGGCATCCGCAAGGTTTTTGACCTCGCGGCCAGGCTCAAGGACCCCATCAACCTGTCCATAGGCCAACCCGATTTTGACGTGCCTGAACCGATCAAGGAACGGGCCATTGCCGCCATTCGCGCCGGCAAAAACCGCTATACACCCACGCAGGGAATCCCCGAACTTCTCGAGCCCCTGCGTACAAGCGTCATTGAAAAAACCGGCTGGAAAGATCCGGGTCTGTTGATTCTTTCCGGAACTTCCGGCGGCATCATGCTTGCCATGTTTGCCGTTCTTAATCCCGGCGATGAGGTACTGATTCTGGACCCCTATTTTGTGATGTACAAACACCTCCCCCGGCTCATCGGCGCCGTGCCGGTCGCCGTGGACTGTTATCCCGATTTCCGTCTTCATGCCGACCGAATCGAAGCCGCGGTTACCAGCCGCACCAAAATGCTGGTGCTTTGTTCGCCCAATAACCCGACGGGCATTGCTTTTACGCCCGCGGAACTGGAAGCTGCGGCGGCCGTGGCGCGTAAACACAACCTGCTGGTCCTCAGCGACGAAATTTACGACGCTTTCTGCTATGGGCAGCATCACAGCATCGCCCCTTTGTTGCCCGAGCAATGCGTTTTGTTGCGCGGCTATTCCAAAACCTACGCCATGACCGGATGGCGTCTGGGTTACGCCGCGGGACCGCGCCCCATCATCGAACAAATGACCAAGCTTCAGCAGTATACGTTTGTTTGCGCTCCTTCTTCCGCGCAATATGCCGCTCTCGAACTACTTCATGCCGGCCACGTCGATATGACCGCGCACATCGATTCTTACCGGCGTAAGCGCGACGTTGTGGTCCAGGGGCTTTCCGACCTTTTCGAAATTAATACCCCAGGGGGAGCTTTTTATGTATTTCCCAAAGTTCCCAACGGCCAGACGTCGACGGAATTTGTCGCACGCGCCATCAACAATAATTTGCTGATTATTCCCGGCAACGTCTTTAGCAGCCGGGATACGCACTTTCGACTGAGTTATGCCGCCAGCGACGAAACCATCAGTCGGGGAATCGCCGTGCTCCGGCAGTTGGCCCGTGAACCAGCCGTGGAAGTCCAGACGGCAAATACAGCCTGAGGAAATTCCATGCTCAATATTCAGGGCCAGCCCCGTGCCATCGCACATCTGCAGCGCGTGCTTGGTTCCGGACGACTGGCTTCCACGTGGATATTTTTTGGTCCCCCCGGTGTAGGAAAGTTTTCCACCGCCCTGGCGCTGGCCAAAACCTGCCTGTGCGAAAATCCGCAACAACGCGCTAACGGCGCCGGCACGAAAAAATCTCTCGCCGGTCTTTCGGACGATTTTCAGCTCACGCTCGCCTGTGGACATTGCGACTCGTGCAACGCGGTGGAATTCAGCGCTCATCCGGACTTGCATGTCGTCAGCAGAAATCTGATTCGCTATCACGACCGCGGCGGAAAATCCAAAGGGACAACTCTGAGCATCAACGTCATTCGTGGCGAAATCACCGGCGACGATTCGCCCGAACATCGCGTGGAACCAAAACTTTATCACCGCCCCATACGTGGCCGCGGCAAATGGTTTATTATCGACGAAGCCGATTTGATGGAACTGCCGGCCCAAAATGCCCTGCTTAAGGCTCTTGAGGAACCGCCGCTGAATAGTTACATCGTCATGATCACCCGCAGCCCCGGGGAACTTCTTGGCACCATTCGCAGCCGCTCACAAATTGTTGAATTCCGGCCTCTGCCGGCCGCGGTTCTCGCGGCCCAGCTTAAACAGCGCGGCGTGGATGAAAGCCGCGCGCGCCTGCTGGCCCGTCTAACTGATGGCAGTCTGGGTCACGCGCTGGCCTGGCTGCAGGACCCTGGCGGTAAACACGAAGATGAAGACCAGGCCGACGGCGAAAAGGAAGAATTTTCCGGTCCGGCGATTTTTCAATGGATTCAGCGGCTCTCGGGCGCTATGGATAATCTGCTTCTGGGCCGGTCAGGCGGCATGACCGCCGCACAAATCGTCCAGTCTTGTGCCGAACAATATGCCAAAATTATTCTGCGTCATGATCCCCTCTCCTCCAAAGATCGCGCCGTTCGCGATGGCGCCATTGTCATGCTCGGATTCATCTCCGAATGGTTTGACGATCGTTTGCGTTATGCACTCGGGGCACAAATTGAGGCGTCCCTGCCGTCAGGTACACAGGCGCTAAAACCGGAAATTGTCGATCGTTGCATGAACGCCTGCCGGCGCGCCCAGGCGGAGCTTGACAGGAATGCCCATGTCGGCCTGCTATTGGCAGCCACCGCGACCGACTGGGAACAGGCCATGCAACATCTGGAGCCTTTAACAATATAAGCTAGATATGGAACGCGGGCGTCTCGCCCGCAACGTTCAAATGCGGTGAAAGCGGGCGGGACACCTGCGTTCCAACGGCCAGCGCCGCGGCACCGTCTTATTTTGTTAGAGGCTCTTAGTCCAAATGGATAATGCCTCGGCTACTCGTTTGATGACGCCGTCCCAATCCCCTCTGATGCTCTGGCGGAACAATCGCATCGTGGGATACCACGGGCTGTCCTCGCGCTCCAGCATCCAGCGCCAGTCCGGGATAAAGGGCAATAGCGTCCAGACCGGCTTGCCCAGCGCCCCGGCCAGATGCACTGCGGCGGTGTCTATGGTAATGACCAAATCCAGATTGGCGATTAGCGCCGCTGTGTCGGCAAAATCTTTCAGCTCCGCAGTCCAATCGATTAGCTCCATCCCCGCCGGCGGTGTTTTTGCCTGGATAGACGCCTCACCTT
>DATJSN010000044.1:0-16548 GCA_035504095.1 Phycisphaerae bacterium
CCTTCCGACCGGGTCGGTCCCGCCAGAACGGTGTTAACCGTCACGTTTGTGCCGGCGCTTAATTCCGCCAGTCCGCGTGCTACCGCGATCTGCGCTGTTTTTGTCATCCCATAGTGAATCATCTCCGCCGGAATGTTCACCGCCGACTCGCTGGAAATAAATACAATCCGCCCCCAGTTGGCTTTGAGCATTTTGGGAAAATAAAACCGGCTCAGGCGAACCCCGCTGAGCACATTGACTTCAAAAAATTTCAGCCACTTCTCATCGCTGATTTTTTCAAATTCCATTGGCTCAAAAATACCCAGGTTGTTTACCAGAATGTCTACCTCCGGCACGTCACTGGCCGCCTTGGCGCATCCCGCCGCGGTTCCCAGGTCGGCGGCAATGCCCTTCACTTTTGCCCCCACGCGATGCTGCGTGATTTGCTTTACCGCCGCGTCCACGCGCTCCTGGGTTCGGCCGTTAACCCAGACGTGCACTCCTTCTCCGGCAAGTAAATCGGCGATGGCCCAGCCGATTCCCGCCGTCGACCCGGATACCAGCGCTTTTTTTCCTTTAATTCTCAAATCCATAAAAATCCCCAAAAAAAAGTTCAACGTGAATTCTAGAGCTTCAAAATGGTTGGATCAAAAAGTGTAAATTGCCGCGCGTCTTTAGCTTTGCACCGGCGCCAGAAGGGGCCGCCACGCCGAACCATTCGGCGTATCCTTTACTTCCGCGCCGAGCTTCAAAAGCTGCTTGCGCAATTCATCGCCGGCTGCGTAATCTTTCTTTTGCCGCACCGCGTCGCGCCGTTTCATCAGATCTTCTATACGCTGTTTATTTTCCGCCGGCAGCGCCCGCAGCGGCGCAAAAATCACGCTTAATACATGATCCACTCGTTTCAGGCACCATAATGCCGAACGGGCCTGAGCATAGGAAAATTTTTTCTGCTTAAACAGCGGACCGGCCCAGGTAAACAAGGCTCCGATCGCGCCTGCAATGTTCAGATCGTCGTCCATGGCCCGCTGGAATTCTCCCAAAAACACCGCGTCCGCTTTTTCCAGCGCCGGCTGATGTGCTGCCACAGGAGCACCGGGTCCGGCAAAATCCCCGTCGCCCGCCGCTTCATCCACGGAACCAACAGCCGTGATAAGTTTTTCCGCCAGGTCGCGCAGCTTGGTGATAGCGTCCGCGGCTTCATAAAGGCCTTGGTGCGTAAAATTCATTGTTTCGCGATAGCGCGTGTTAATCAGCGCCCAGCGAATGACCAGCGGATCGAACCCCTGGGCCTCCAGGTCGCGTATGGTGAAAAAATTTCCCTTCGACTTGGACATTTTCTCGCCATTGACCATCAGATGCCGCGCGTGCAGCCAGTAACGCACGAAAATTTTGTCCGTAGCGCCCTGGGATTGCGCGATTTCGCACTCATGATGGGGAAAAATGTTGTCCTCGCCACCGGTGTGAATGTCCAGTGTTTCGCCGAGTATTCCCATGGCCATCGCGCTGCATTCCACATGCCAGCCCGGATAGCCCTCGCCCCATGGCGCGGGCCAGCGCATCAGGTGCTTCTGGTCCGGTTTCCAGAGAAAAAAGTCCGCGGGATGGCGCTTGGCCGCCTGCAGGTTCGTGCGTCCGCCGGCGCCATGCGAAAGTTTATCAACCGAATTGCCGGACAACCGCCCGTATTCACCGAAACTACCCACATCGTAGTAAACCACACCGTCCGCGCCGACATATGCATGGTTCTTCTGAATTAATTCCTGAATCAATTCGATGAAACTTTCTATATGGCGGGTGGGGCGGGGCATAATGGCTTCTTTTTTTTCCGGTGTATCCGCCGCGTCGTAGTCGGCCACGACCTCCAGCCGCAATCGACGGGCGTCATCCAGAAAAGCGCGCACAAAAAAATCGGCCACCTGGAATGGATCGTTGGGATTTTCCACGGCGGCCTTGCCCGATTTTTTGTTTTCCTTCATTTTTTCCACGGCCAGTTCCAGCTTGTCGCGTCCGGCGCCGTCGGCGATCTGGTCGTCGGTCATGTGCCCCACATCGGTCATGTTCATCACGTGCCGCACGCGCGCTCCGCGTAATTCCAGATAACGCCGCAACACGTCTGCAAACAGAAACGCCCGAAAATTTCCGATGTGCGCGAAGTCGTAAACCGTGGGACCACACGTGTACATGCAAACATCGGCGCCGCGCAAAGGATCGGCCGGATCGGGACCTGGCCGCAACGGCGTAAAATCCTCGATCTGGTGGGTCAGCGTGTTATAAAAGCGTGTGCTCATCGGGGTTCTTTTTTTACTACCTCGGGGACTACGCCGAACATTGTATGCGGTGGGGACGATTTTTTACCACATCCCAAAAGGGCTTGTGGTGCGCGGTAAAAAAAATGACTGTTTGACGTGCTGCTGGTTTTAATAAAGCTAAAGAGGGAAATCACCGGGCCAGAAAATCGATCGTTCGTGCGATTGTCGAACGCATATGGTCGCGCGGAACGATACGGTCGACAAATCCCTTTTCCTTCAGGAACTCGGCGGTCTGGAATCCTTCCGGCAGCTCCATGCGAATCGTGTTGGCGATGGTGCGCGGACCGGCGAAGCCGATCATGGCCCGCGGTTCGGCGAAAATCAGATCGCCAAGCATGGCAAAACTCGCGGTTACTCCGCCCGTGGTCGGATCGGTCAGAATGCTCAGGAACAACCCGCCGGCGTTATGGTGGCGGGCCAGTGCCGCGGAAGTTTTGGCCATTTGCATCAGGCTGATGGCGCTTTCCTGCATTCGCGCGCCGCCCGAGCAGCAAACCACGACCAGCGGCAGGCGCTCCCGGGTGGCGCGTTCAATCGCGCGCGTGAGTTTTTCACCGACTACCGCGCCCATCGAGCCGGCCAGAAAAGAAAAATCCATTACCGCCAGAATCACCGGCCGGCCTTTTACAAAAGCACTGCCCGTGAGAATCGCGTCTTTGCTCTCGCAGATTTTCTGAGCTTCAGCAAGCTGCTGTTTGTAGGCCTTTCGGGCGGAAAAGCCGAGCCGGTCGATGGATATCAGGTTTCCGTCCAGCTCTTCAAACGTTTCCTGGTCGACGAGCATTTGCACCCGCTTTCGCGCGGGCATACGGAAGTGATAATCACATTGCGGGCAGGTATGCAGCCGATCTTCCATTTCCTTGCGGTAAATCATCTGGGTGCATCCGGGGCACCCCAGCCATAAACCCGCTGGAACATCAACATGTTTGCGCGCTTTTCCCGCAGGCGCATGCGTTTTTGCGATCTTGGCGATTGTTGCTTCAGTCATAATTTTTTATCCCGCTGCAATCCATTGCACTCGGGGTAGACATCCCCATTAGCTAATAGGGGACATACCCCATAACACTGCCGCTATTCCCGAGCGTCAGATGATGGCCTCCATGATAGTACTCCCGGTCAGGTATGGCAATAGAATTTTTAAAAATTTATGCGGTCTAATTTTTGTGAAATGCGTAAAACTTTTTCTTAACATATTGTAAAACAGGTGGTTAGGATCAATTATGTGCTCTGTGTAAATTATTTCTCTATGTATATCATATTGCTTTAAAAATTACTGGTTTTCTTCTGGCCACCCGTTCAAATTCCTGAGCGACTGTGATGCCTTGGGCATTCATGTTGGATGTTTGTGAAATAAAAAACAAACTTATTTGAAAATTTTTTTGTTTTTTTCCTTCACAGACCGCTTTAAGCCGAGATACAATCTAAGTGGTTGCAAGAGGAGCTGCACCGATGAGTTGGTCGGATTCCAAGTTGCAAGATTTGGCCCGCCAATTGGCCTTCACGCCTATTCAGAAGCGCCGCGAGCAGCTCCTGGCCGCGGTGGAACTTTTGGCACAAATCGACGCCGGCGAAGAATATCCCTGGGAATTTGTTCTCTTTCGCATCACCGGTTTCAGGCCGCGCGAAGTTGAGCAATATCAATTTACCGGCCGCGCTCTTTTGTCGGACTTGGCGCGCCTCGTCGAAGACGTTTCGGAAACGCTCGAGATTCGCGCCGACGACGCCGGTGATACGGTTCTTTCTCTCGAACAGGTTACACAGCGCTTCAACGTATCGAGTAAAACAATTCAGCGCTGGCGGAGGCGCGGGCTGGTTGCTATGCGCTATGTTTATCCGGACGGTGTAAGGCGTATCGGATTCCGCCAGCGCGACCTTGAAACATTTAATACGCGCTTTAGTCAGCAGGTCGCCAAATCGGCGCGTTTTCGCCAGTTGTCCAGTGAAGAAAAAGACCAGATCATCCGCCGCGCCCGGCGGCTGGCGGCGCAATGCCATTGCTGCCTGAAAGTGATTTCCCGGCGCATTGGCCGGCGTCTTGACCGCAGCCCGGAAACCATCCGCTACGTCATCCGCCGCTACGATATTGAGCACCCGCATGACGCGATCTTCCCCATCGCCGAGTCAGTCCTTACCGAACAGGACCGGCGCATCATCGTCGATTGTTTTGATCGCGGCATTTCCGTCGATTGCCTGGCGCGCCGCTACTGCCGTACGCGTTCGAGCATCTACCGCGTCGTGAATCGGGAGAAAGCCCGGCGAATCAAAAATCTCGACGTTCACTTTGTCGCTAACGAAATTTTCGATCATCCCGATGCCGGGCAAATCGTTCTGCAGGTTTTGCCGCTCAAGGCTCGCCGCGACACGATTTTGGAAAAACAGCCGGCCGAACCGTTATCAACGCGGGTGCCCAACAATGTGCCGATTTACCTTGCCGAGGCCTTTAACAAGCCCATCATGCCGCGTCCGCTGGTCATCGACGCGTTCCGCAGGATGAATTATTTCAAGGCCTGCGCCGCCCGGCTTCAGACCCGGCTCGATCCCGCCGCGGCCCGCATGCCGGACCTGCAGACCATCGAGGATTTGCTGGCCAAGGCGTCCAGAATTCGCGATGAACTTCTTCAGTCTCATCTCCGCGTTGTCGTGCATGTGGCCCGCAAACATCTGCGCGCCGGCGAGGATCTCTTCGAATTGATCTCCGACGGCAACCTGTGGCTGATGCGCGCCGTCGATAATTTTGATTTTTCACGCAACGTCGCCTTCAGCACCTATCTGACTTACGTGCTGATGAAGAATTTCGCTCACCGTTTCGGACGGCGGAAAACCACGGGCGTTGGCCGCGAACGTCTGGTCCTGGCCCAGGATGATCTTCTGGACCAGATTGGCGCTGTGTCGCAGCCCAGCGTTCCCGACGCCGTCGATATGCTTCTGCTTCAGGGGCGACTGGTGGACGCGCTGGCTCGCCTGCCGCGGCGCGAACGCGATCTGGTCGCGGCCCACTATGGCCTTAAAGCCGGCCAGTTTCCGGCCAGCCTCTCGCAGATTGCCGAAGAGATGGGCATCACCAAAGCACGCGTGCGGCAGCTCGAAGTACGGGCTCTGCGGCGCCTGCGGCGCATGATGTCCCAATCTCAGCCCCAGACCCAACGGCCACAGCAAACGCCAATCGCTTCCGAAATCGAAACGCCGGCGCTGGTACCTGTCTCAAATTGATTTTCCACTCCTGGCACATACGATGCTTGTCAAAGATGCCGCATCAGCAAATCGCGCGTTATGATGGTTTTTTCATATATCCCGGGAGGACCGGCCATGTTAAAAACGTTCTCAACGATAGCGGCCGCAATGCTTTTATCTGTTCTGGCGATCGGCGGGCTGCTCGCCTGCCAGCAAACCCGGGTGTATGGCGATTCAGGAGCGGCAGGGGCGAACAATTTTTCGATCCAGAGTTCCGCATTCGATAACGGCGCGTGGATTCCCACAAAATTTACCGCGGACGGTCAAAACCTTTCGCCGCCGCTGTCCTGGAGCGGCGCGCCGAAGGGAACACAGAGTTTTGCCATCATCGTGAGCGACCCCGACGCTCCAGGTGCGGAGCCCTTTACGCACTGGGTCATCTTTAACATTCCAGCCACGGTGGGAAATCTTCCCGAAAACATAACCAACCAGGAAAACCCCGATCAACCCGCCGCCGGGGTCCAGGGAAACAACTCTTTCGGGCAAATCGGCTATGGGGGCCCGTCGCCGCCGCCGGGGCCGGCGCATCATTACCATTTCACGATCTATGCCCTGGACGCTACGATGAATCTCCAGCCGGGATGCTCCGCGGACGATCTGACCCAAAGCATGCAGGGGCACATTCTGGGGCAGACGGACCTCGTTAGACGCTACGGACGGTAAACGGCACGGTTTTTCACCACAACGACACAACGGCACGACGTTTTTTAACGCTGAGGATGTGGAGAAATTTTAATGTTTAACCACGGATCACATAGATTACTTGGATAATTTATATAATTAGCTTTTTGATGCTGGTCCTTTTGAAAATAGATCGGACACAATGACAACAAAGAACAAATTTTATAATTTTTTGTTCAAACGTAAATTCACATTGTTTTCCCCGGTGAAAACCGCAATAAAAAGGGTCTGGGATTTTTGGTTTAAAAATAAAATCGCAGCCATTATTTCCATAATTGCTGCTGTTGTTGTCGGTGTTTTGTAGATCAGAAGTTATTTTGTTTGCGATCAGATTTTATATGGCAATACCGCTTTATTTTCAGCTTATGGGGCAATTCTTGTGTTTTGGGATTTTCCCAGCCCTAATTCGCCAATTGTCTGGCTAACATATCCAACCAGTCAGTTTGTCTCCAGAAACTATGGCCTTAATCTTAATGGGTTTTTTGATTATTGGCTTGTGGTTATCACGTCTGGTCTAAATTGGTATGGTGTATTTGACGGCTTCATTTTGTTCCTAGTTGGAAGTCCAATTTTAAACCGACTTTGGATAAGATATGCGGTTCCGTTTTTTGAATAGGATTCAAAGCAGCCCACTACCAAAGCCTGAACAAAAGTTTAAGTCCATTTCCTTAAATGTTTTTTTCGTGTATTTTGCCTCTTTCATGGTTGTCAAACTTGAAAGGCACTAAATGCTAAAACGTGCGAAAATCAGCATCATCGGAGCAGGCAATGTCGGCGCCACCGCGGCGCACTGGGCCGCGGCCAAGGAGCTCGGCGACGTGGTTCTTCTGGACATTCCCCAGGTAGACGGCCTTCCGCAGGGCAAAGCCCTGGACCTTGCCCAGGCAGCGCCCATCGAAGATTACGATTCGCGAATCATCGGAACAACAGATTACGCGCCTACCGCCAACAGCGACGTGGTGATTATCACCGCCGGGCTGGCACGCACGCCAGGCATGAGCCGCGATGACCTGTTGATTAAAAACACCCAGATTGTCAAAGACGTCACCATGCAGGTTGCAAAAACTTCGCCGCACGCGGTGTTGATTGTGGTTTCCAATCCATTGGATGCGATGGTGTATGTGGCACACAAAGTCAGCGGCTTTCCCCATAAACGCGTGGTGGGCATGGCGGGCGTGCTGGACACGGGGCGCTATCGTTGCTTTATCGCCGCGGAACTGGATGTAAGCGTGGAAGACGTTCAGGCACTTTTACTGGGCGGGCACGGCGACGACATGGTTCCGCTGCCGCGCTATACCAGTGTCGGCGGCATTCCGCTGCCGGAACTATTGCCGGAGGAAAAAATCGAAGAGATCGTCAAACGCACGCGCGGCGGCGGCGCAGAAATCGTCAACCTGCTCAAGAAAGGTTCGGCCTATTACGCGCCTTCGGCCGCGGCGGTGCAGATGGCCGAGGCCATCATTCGCGATAAAAAACGCGTTTTGCCCTGCGCCGCGTATTGCGATAAGGAATACGGCGTCGGCGGATACTTCGTGGGCGTGCCGGTAAAGCTGGGCGCCGCGGGCGTCGAAGAGATTATTGAGGCCAGGCTCACCATGGAGGAAAAACAGCTCTTCAATGCGTCTGTGGAACACGTCAAACAACTCGTTGCACAGGTAAACATTTGAGTGTGGCTGTGCGGCGCCTGATTTTAGAATTTCGGTCAATGATGAAAAAGGCAATGACGCGTGCAAATACGAGGTAAAATCAAAACGACGATGGCTCTGTTGGCTTGCGCCGCGCTTCTTTCCGCCGGCGGCTGCATCGAGCGAACCATCACGCTCGTGACCGAGCCACCGGGCTGTGTGGTCTACCTCAACGACGTGGAGCAGGGCCGCACGCCGTGCACGGTTCCCTTCCAATGGTACGGCGATTACGACGTAAGAATCCGCGGCGAACAAAACACCGGCACGCCGGAGAACCCCCAGACAACTTACTATTACCTGCACACCCATCGCGTGGCCGAAACGCCCTGGTATCAGTTCATTCCCATCGACTTTTTCGTGGACATCCTGCCGTTTCAGGCTCGTGACGATAAAACCTGGGCTTTTATCGTTCCGCCGGTGCCCGATCAAAGTCCTGAACAATTGATTCAAAACGCCAAAGAACTCAAAAGCCAACTCCAGAGCGCGCCACAAACACAGCCATAAAAATCTATGTTTGTAGCCCGTGGACTGTCACCGGATATTTTTTATCTGTGTAATCAGTGTAATCTCTGGTTAATTCCCAGCGGACGCCGGCGCCGTTGCCGCGGAATGTTCTGCGGAGAAAACTTCCTCGCCACTGCGCCGCAGCGTCAACATCATCGCGTGCGGCGGACAGAACATGCGCAGGCGCAACCCCGCCTTGCCGATGCCCCGGTTAATCACCAGCCACGTCGATCCGATGCGGTGAATCCCCGTGCACATGTGCGGCGGCAATGAATCCAGCCTGAGCAGCGGCCGGCCCGCCGGCAGGCAAATCTGCCCGCCATGGGTATGGCCCGCGAGGCATACATCCACGCCTGCCGCGGCGGCGGCGTAAATCAGATCGGGATAATGCAAAAGCATGAGCTTAAAATCCGCAGGACGGACTTTTTGCATCGCGGCGGGGATGTCGGTGTCGATCCGGCGATGCTGCGCCAGGCCGATGATCGCCAGCCGCCGGTCGGCTCGCTCCAGGATCACCGACTGATTAACCAGGTAAACCGGACCGGCCTTCTGCAGTTCCTCCCCCAAACCCAGCGCGTCATGATTGCCCAGGATAAAAAAACATCCCAGCGGGGGATGCAGCACTTCCAACAATTTAAGTACGTTCGGCAGCGATTGTTTCCAGCGCCAACCGCGATGGCTCAGGTCGCCGGTAATGACCGCCATATCGGGCTCCAGCGCCGCCAGCCGCCGCCGCCAGTTCTGCAGCCGGTGGGTCCAGCGCGTGATGTGCAGGTCGGAAAGATGAAGGATGCTCAATCCGTCAAACGCCGGCGGAAGCGCCGGCGTTGGCAGTTCTACGTGATCGACTTTTAACCGTTGCATTTTTGGTTCGCCCGGGAATATATCCAGACCCGGAACATTTTAGGCGCGCCGGCAGCGAACGTCACGGGGGAGATTTTGCCTTCACGCCGTCGCGCGTTATTGGCGAAGCGCCGGCCTCGGACCGACAATAAAGTAAAGAATCGACCCGATAAAGGGTAATAGCAGAATCAATATCAACCAGAGAATTTTAGCGCCCGGCGAAGCCGCGCTGGTCAGAAGGGAAATGATGGCCCATATCCACAGAATCACGACGATAAGGCCGAAAATATCGCCGTAAGGGGAATAAAAGAAACCATCGCGCCCGTTGTCCCATACGATGTAAAAGGCTTGAATCATATTCATGACAAAACCTCCTGAAAACATCTTAGGTAATTCTAGGGCCGGGATATAAAGATTTCTCTTTTATAATTCGTTTAGAAATGCCCTGAATGTTGGGTGGTTTCGCATTTTCTCCAAGTCGCGTTCTGCCTCAATTGTTGAATGATCGGCAGGCATTTTGTTGCTTTTCCAACGGCTCGAATTACAATAACCGCTCTGCACCACTTTCAGCATGGATCGTCAAAACAACTCAGGGATACGGGTTGGTTTTTGCCTGCCTCTGCAACCGTCGGAGGAAAAATGGAATCAGACCTTGCCAGTGAACTGGAACGCTTAAGCAAACTCCACAACGAGGGCTCCTTAAGCGACGATGAATTCGAATTGGCCAAACACAAACTCCTGGATCAGGCGCTCCTGGGCGACGAGTTAAAACAGCGCGATCCGTACGGCGGGGTCATTCGCAGTTACGTGGCATTTCGAATTGCGCTCATGATACTTGGGGTCATCATATTTATAATTGCTCTTGTGCTGGTGCGGTCTCATCTCCAGTCCCTCCTGAATTTCAATTTTTCTAATTAGCTATAACGACGAAAACCTCTTGTTGACGATTGCTGGATTTTTGTGCCGTTTGTGCTTTTCGTGGTTACTGAAAGCTGAATCACACGTCCAGATTCTTCACATCCAGTGCGTGAAGCTCGATGTAGTTTCGCCGGCGTTCGACGTCTTCGCCCATGAGCGTGCTGAACATCGCTTCCGCGCTGCTCGCACCCTCCAGCGTGACCCGCAAAAGCGTCCGGCGCGCCGGGTCCATCGTCGTGGCCCAAAGTTCTTCGGCATTCATTTCGCCCAGGCCCTTGAAGCGTTTGACTTCGATGCCATGCTTGGCGATTTCATGAATGGTCGAAACAATGTCGCTGAGTCCCGCGATGTCCCGTTTAAAATCCTCGCCATTTTCAATCAGATAGCGCGTCAGTTTGCGTTCGCCGCTGTCCAGCTCTTCGATTTTGAGGGACCAATCTTCGATGGGCAGACCAAAGCCTTTGAGTTTTTCAAATAGTTTCTCCAGCTCGCGGTTTTCCAGCAGCTCTTCATTTTTCTCCAGGCGTTTCTGGGCTTTTTTGCGGGCCTCGGCGGCTTCCGCGGCCTCCGCCCGGGTTTTGGCGTCAGGATGCCCGTTGCCGCCTGATGCATCCGCCAGATCGACCGTTCGCGCCGCGGCCTCCAGTTCGTCGACCTTGTTTTTCTCGCAGTAATCTTCGTAACTTTCCGCGTCAAAAAAGAACGTCTCTTTGGAATCCAGTATCACGCGATAGTGCGGCAGCGTCTCATGCTCGCTGCGCAAATCCAGAAGGCTGGAAAATTGCAGGCCGCGCCGCTCGGCCACGGCGGCGAGGTCCTGAACCTGCTCCAGAAGCTGGATGATTTTTTTCAGATCCGCCCCGCGATAGCGGGTCTTTTCGCCTCCCTTTTTATCCCGGATCACCAGACTAGTGCCGTCAACGCCGAGGTCCAGCAGGGTTCGACGCATGGCCGCCTCGTTACGCACGTATTCGACGTGCTTTTTCCGCGTCACCTGATACAGCGGCGGCTGGGCAATGTAGACGCGCCCGTCGCGGATCAACTGGGTCATCTGGCGGAAGAAAAAGGTTAATAGAAGCGTGCGAATGTGCGAACCGTCCACGTCGGCGTCAGTCATGATGACCAGTTTGCCGTAGCGCAGTTTGGACATGTCCAGGTCGGCGGCGCCGATACCGCACGAAAGCGCCTGCACGATGGTGCGGATTTCCTCGTGGCCAAGCATTTTATCCACGCGGGCCTTTTCGACATTCAGGATTTTTCCCTTAATCGGCAGAATGGCCTGAAAAACCCGGTCGCGGCCCGCCTTGGCCGTTCCGCCTGCCGACTGGCCTTCGACGATGTAAAGCTCCGTCGATTCCATGTCGCGGCTGGAACAGTCGGAAAGTTTTCCCGGCAGGCCGCCGCTGTTGAGCGCCCCTTTGCGTGTCAGTTCGCGGGCCTTGCGCGCCGCTTCGCGCGCCTGGCGGGCCAGAATGCCCTTTTGAATGATTCGCTTGGCGTCGCCGGGATGTTCTTCCAGCCAGTTACCCAGCGCCTCATTCACGGCGCTGGAAACAAAGCCGTCCACTTCACCGTTGCCCAGCTTGTCCTTGGTCTGGCCCTCAAACTGCGGGTTCGGAACCTTCACGGAAATAACCGCGGAAAGCCCTTCGCGCAGATCGTCGCCGTTGGGCAATTCCTTTTCGTCCTTCACGATATTGTTGCTCTTGGCGTAAAAATTAAGCGTGCGCGTCAGTCCTGTTTTAAAACCGGATAAATGTGTGCCTCCGCCGGGTGTATTGATGTTGTTGGCGAAGCTGAATAAATTTTCGGCGTAGCCGTCGTTGTACTGTATGGCCACCTGGATGGAGAGCGGATTTTCCTTTCCCGGCTCTTCCTTTTCCAGATAAATCACTTGTGAATGCACGACGTCCTTGCCTTCGTTGAGCTGCTTGACGAATTGAATGATCCCCTTGGAATATTTGAATTCGTCTTTTTTGTTGGTGCGTTCATCGACCAGATAAAACGCCAACCCTTCATTCAGATACGCCAGCTCGCGGCAGCGCGCCACGATGCGTTCATAATCAAACGTGACATCGGGAAAAATCTGCGGATCGGGCCGGAACGTAACCTTGGTGCCGGTTTTCTGACGTTTGCCGATGGTTTTAAGTTCCGTCGTTTTTTTGCCGCGTTCAAAGCTCATGGTAAAAACTTTGCCGTCGCGGCACACTTCCACGTCCATCCACTCGGAAAGAGCGTTGACGACCGAGGCGCCCACGCCGTGCAAACCGCCGGATACTTTGTATCCGCCGCCGCCGAACTTTCCGCCGGCGTGCAAATCGCACATCACCACTTCGAGGGTCGATTTTTTTTCCGTAGGATGCATGCCCACGGGAATGCCGCGCCCATCATCGATAACGCTGACAGAGCCGTCCGCGTGTATGGTCACCCAGATGTTGTCGCAGTGGCCGGCCATGGCCTCGTCGACGGAGTTGTTAACGATTTCCCAAACGAGATGATGGAGCCCGCGCGTGGTCGTGTCGCCGATGTACATGCCCGGGCGTTTGCGCACCGGGTCCAGGCCTTTGAGCGCCTGAATCGCGGATTCGTCATATTTAGCGGTTACGGTTGCTGTCGCTGTCGGCTGGTCCTTAGCCATGAGCACTCCTGTAAGGTTTGTGTCCCGCAATATGTCGGGCGGCGTCCTTGCTCAAGATCCTCTAAAATTTTCTCCGGGAATAGCGCCTTTTCACGCTTGATTTTCCAGAAGAAAATTATACTTGAAAATCGCCATACCCACAACCCGCAGCCATCGCTAAAAACCCTTAAAAATAAGGGGTTTTTTATTGTTTTTTCGGCTGCTCCCGATTAAAAATTTGGCGTTCGGTTTTTAACCGTTATTTAACAAAGTTTTTTTGTTTTTTCGTCCGCCTGGACTGGTTCCTTCCGCGGCCGGCGGCTAAGATAATTCGTCTGGTGTGGTCCCTCTGACAATTCAAAAGCGGGGCACAGGCGCCTGGGAACTGAGGAACGAAACGTGTATGCGCATCGTACTTTACGGCGATTCAATGACGGAATACCTGCACGCTCCGCCGCGTGTTCTGACCGAACACCTGCAGCGGCACGATCCGGGGCGTTCCTTTGAAGCATTGAATTATGGCGTCGGCGCGACGCGTGCGGAACTGGTATTGTATCGGATGCTCTTTGAATATTGGCATGGCCGCCAGAAAATGTTGCCCTTAAGCGTGCTGCAGCCGGATGTAATCGTGCTTGAATCGTGCGCCGGAAACAATGGAATGGATCGCGAGGACGGATTGAAAGATTTCACCAACATCTGGGATCAGATCATCACCGCCTGCCGTACGCATGCCCCGGCAGCGCGGATTATTACGCACCTGAGCATTGCCTCTTCACCGCGCGTTCCGGAAGAAAATGCCAACCGTCTGTTCTTCCGGGCCGGCCCGGAAATTTTCGCCTATCGCCATCACTGGAGAACCGTTTATCAGGACGTTTTTGCCGGATGGGCAACGCGAAACGGCCTGGAATTTGTCGATGTGCGCTCGCGCGTCGTGGAAATGGAAAAAACGGGGACGCCACGGCAGAACTGGATCGCCGCGGATGGCGTACATCCTAATGCGGCGGGTGTGGATTTAATCAGTTCGATGCTCTCTTCGGCGATCGCGCCCGGGCGCCAGCAGGAAGGTTCAGGGGTATGAGCACTAATGTAACAACCCCTTCAGCGGCGCCGGCGGTTAAACACCATCGAAACGGTATTTTGCTGCTCATCGCCGCCGAAAGGCTGCTCAAGGCCGCGGCCTTTATCATCACCGGCATCGCGCTGTTAAAGTTCGTGCATGTGGATCTGATTTTACTGGCGCAAAGCTATATCGATAAATTTCACCTCGACCCGCGAAGCCAGGGTGTGGAGTGGGTCTTGCGCAATGTGGCGCACATTCAACCATCGCAGATCAGGCTCGCGGCGCTGGGGGTGTTTTGTTATTCCGGCCTGTTTATCATTGAAGGCGTCGGATTGTATTATCAAAAAATCTGGGCAGAATGGCTGATTCTTTTTGAAGTGGCACTGTTTTGCCCTCTGGAATTTCTGGAAATTCAGAAACATCCCGCCATGTGGCACATACTGATCTTCATTGTAAACGTGCTGATTGTTTTTTATCTGCTGTTCTTGCGCATCTGGGCGCTGCAAATGAAACCAAGGGTCCGCAGGATAAAACCCCCTAAACCAAAGCCGCCTGAACCCAAAAAAGAAGAGGAGCCGCCCGATCCCACATTGTTAATCTTAAGGCGACGACTCGGAATATAGCTTTGGGGGAAAATAAAATGGCCCCGGCACCAAAGGCCAGGGCCATTCAACCGATCACAAAATTCCCTGTTGTCTGAATACTGAAAAACGGAATCTAAAAGTTTGTCTCTTCGCCGCTCGATCATCGATAAAATTCGATAATCAAACTCGGATTGATCTGGAACGGGATCTGCTCCGGCACCGGCAATGCGACAACCGTTGCTTCCATCTGTGCTGGATTAAATTCCAGCCAGCTTGGAACCTGGTGGCCGGCCAGGCCTTCCATATTTTCCCTTAGCAACTTGTGTGTTTTTTCCTTGAAGGTAATCACCGCGCCGATGGAAACCTGATAACTGGGAATGTCGACTTTTTTGCCGTTCACGCGCACGTGGCCATACGCCACGAGTTGCCGCGCCGCCCAAATGGATCGCACCACGCCGAGGCGCCTTACCGTATTGTCCAGACGGGTTTCCAGTAATTGCTGCAGCGTCACGGCGGTGTTGCCCTTGGCCCGCTTGGCGGTGGCCATGTAGCGGCGGAATTGTTTCTCCATCACGTTATAGTGGGCCTTCATGCGCTGCTTTTCGCGCAAACGGATGCCGTATTCGGAAAGCCTGCGGCTGCGAAAGCCGTGCATTCCCGGCGCGGTAAATTCGGTTTTGTTGTGTTTGGGCAGATCGACAATCGCGATGCCCAGACGGCGGGAGAGACGGACCTTGGGTCCGATATAACGGGACATAGAGACTCCTGTTTCCGCACGCGGACTATTTTAGGCGCATCCCGGCGCCCTCCGCGGCGACCAAAACCGGCGTACCCGAAGCAAAACAATATGCCCCGGGCCTTCTCGGCGAATGTCAAAGATCATTAAGGATACGTATCGCGGATGGTTAGTCAAGTTGAGTGGGAAAGGAATTTGTATGTAATGGCTCAATTTGAATTATCTTGTCTTGTGCGTTACTTTTTACATAACGCTATGAAAATACAAATCATTATCGCAGTACTGGCTGCCGCTCTTTTTTTAATGGGCTGTGGCCAACTAAGCGCCTCGTCCAGCACTTCTGGATCATCGGCTACCGAATCGGTGAGCGCCGCTCCCGCAGTGACCCCCGTTGCATGGGCAGCCATGACCGCCTGGCAACAGGGTGACAAAACCACAGCAATAAATGATTTTCTTAAAGCAGGCTGGAGTGCTCGTCCATTATTCCCTTCCAGCTCGATGTTAAGTCTTACTGAAGCCCAATACAGGGCGCTTGCAGAATCGGGAATTTCAAATGCCGCTTTGCAGGCGAAATTCAACGTGATGATATCCCAGCTTCAATCGCTGAATCAGGTGGCCATGGCGGTGGACCAGATCGGCCGCGATGCTGTCGCGAAAGGCGACAATGCAAAGGCGCAGAAGTATTTCACTTCAGTACAACAGTGTGGCACGGCGCTGGATAGTCCCGATTGCATGCTTATTGTTCAGCTTCGTGGCCATAGTATCATAAGGGTTGCTGATGAGGATTTGGCAACAATTGGACAATGACCGTGCCGCTTAACTCCGAATCTCCGCATACGCCGTATACGGAACAATCGACGCTGACAACACTCCCGCTGGTTTATCCACGCCGCGGAGACACAGGGCAATGACGTTTTTGCCATCTGGGCCGGTGTTGAGCCAGCAATCGGGAAGGAAAAAGTCTTTCTGGCCGCCATTCTGCCAATAGCGTCCGATGTTTTGGCCGTTGATAAAAATAAAACCGTTGCCCGAGGCCTCAAGGTGAACACACCAGGGAACCCAGACGCCGGCATCTGTGGCTGGCAGGGAGAAGGCCATGCGATGCCAGCTCAACAGCGCCGGAGGTTCGCTGGCCGGCGTTTGTTGCGGTAGCGCGTTTTTACTCCAGGATGAATCGTCAAATTCCGGATTCTGCCAGCCCAGGGCAATTCCGGTCGGCCCGCCGCCGTATTCCAGCGGGGAGATCATAATCGCGGGATCCAAAACTGCCGGGAGCGGAAAAGTGTTAATGTCGCTAATGCCATAAAGCTTTTCCATATCCGGGCCGCCATTGGGGTGACCCGTGTCTTCATACACCAGGTAAAGATTATTAGCGCCAGGACCAGCGCCGTTGGGTAG